>CAMTXG010000022.1:0-64434 GCA_947085645.1 uncultured Gammaproteobacteria bacterium | reverse complement strand
GCAGAACAAGAGATCGAGCGCCTGGCGTTCTACGACGCGCTGACCGGCCTGCCCAACCGCCGCCTGCTGCTCGACCGCCTGCAACGCTCCATCGCCGCCTGCCAGCGCAGCAAGAACCAGGGCGCCTTGCTGTTCATCGACCTCGACAACTTCAAAGACCTCAACGACACCCTGGGCCACGACATGGGCGACCAGCTCCTGGCCCAGGTAGCCACCCGTCTGGTGGGCAGCGTGCGCGAAGCCGACACCGTGGCCCGCTTTGGGGGCGATGAATTCGTCGTCATGCTCGACAACCTGAGCGCCGACCTCACCGAGGCCGCCACCCAAACAGAAACCGTCGCTGAAAAACTCCTGTCCAGCCTGAACCAGCCGTTCGATCTGGACGGCGGCCAGCACTACAGCACCCCCAGCATCGGCATCACCCTGTTTGGAGACACCCGCCTCACGGTAGACGAACTCCTCAAACGCGCAGACCTGGCCATGTACCAGGCCAAAGCCGCCGGGCGCAACACCCAACGCTTCTTCGACCCCGACATGCAGGCTGCGGTCAACGCCCGCTCCAACCTGGAAGCCGACCTGCGCCAGGGCCTGGCCCGGGGCGAACTGCTGGTGCACTACCAGCCCGTGGTAGACCACCACGCCACCCTCATGGGAGCCGAAGCCCTGGTGCGCTGGCGCCACCCCCAGCGCGGCATGATCAGCCCCGGCGACTTCATCCCCCTGGCAGAACAAACCGGCCTCATCCTCCCGCTGGGCCAATACGTCCTTCAAACCGCCTGCGAACAACTACAACGCTGGAGCCAGCACGCAACCACCGCCCACCTGACCATCGCCGTCAACGTCAGCGCCCGGCAATTCAGGCAACCGGGCTTCGTCGCCGAAGTGCTGCAAACCCTCAAAAACCACAACGCAGACCCCCAAAAACTCAAACTCGAACTCACCGAAAGCCTGCTGCTCGGGGACATCGAAGACACCATCGCCCGCATGGTGCAGCTCAAAAGCGAAGGCGTAGGATTTGCGCTCGATGACTTTGGTACCGGCTACTCCAGCCTGTCCTACCTCAAACGCCTGCCGCTCGATCAGGTCAAGATCGACCAGAGCTTTGTGCGCGACGTGCTCACTGACCCCAACGACGCGGCGATTGTGCGCACCATATTGGCGCTGGCCAAGAGCCTGGACCTGGAGGTGGTGGCCGAGGGGGTGGAGACGACGGGGCAGCTGAGTTTTCTGCGGCTGCATGGGTGTGAGGCGTTTCAGGGGTATTTGTTTGGGCGGCCCGCCCCCATCGACGCTTTTGTGCGCGAGCACCAGCGGGGCCCGAATGTGCTGCAAACCGCAAACGCACTGGACGGCGCAGGAGCCGCACCATGACCGCCCCCGGCGTGCTGTGGGTGGACAGCGACACCCAGCATGCCGCCGCCGCACGGCGGCTGATCGCTGCGCGCCACCCCGACTGGCGGGTTGTGAACAGCCCCACGCCCGAGGCGGCGCTGGCCCCGTTGGCGTCGCAGACCTGGGCTGCGGTGGTGTTGTGCCTGCGGCCCTCGGTGCACGAGCTGCCCAGCCTGCTCGAGCTGTGTGCAGGCCGCCCCGTGCTGCTGTGCATTGACGCGGCGCAGGAGGCCGTGGCAGCGCGCGCGTTTCGCTGCGGCCTGGGCGACTACGTGCTGCGCGATGCCGACCGGGACGGCGTGGGCCATCTGGACGAGCTGCTGCACCGCCTGGCCACCCTCATGCACAGCGCCCAGGGCCAGCCCGTGCGCATGGTGGACGCCCGCATGTGGCAAGAAGCGCTGACCATGCTGCAGGACCAGCGCAAGGCCCTGCAGGCCACCCTGGCCAGCATGAGCCAGGGCATCTTCAAGACGGCGCCCGACGGGCGCATCACCGTCTACAACGAGCGCGTGCTGGAGCTTTTGAACCTGCCCGAATCGCTGATGGCCACCCGCCCCACGCTGGCCGACCTGACCCGTGTGCAGGCCGAGCGCGGCGATTTTGGCGAGGGCTACAGCCTGGTGGACCGGCGCGGACACGACTACGTGGCCCGGGGCGCGATGTCGCCTGCGCCCCCGTTGTACTGGCGCACCGCACGCGACGGCCGCACCCTGGAAGTGCGCACCACCACGCTGCCCGATGGCAGCCTGGTGCGCACCTTTGCCGATGTGAGCGACTACGTGCGGGTGGAGAACGAGCTGCGCGAGAGCGAGGCGCGCTTCCGCTCGCTCAGCGATCTGTCGTCCGACTGGTACTGGGAGCATGACGCCGAGGGCCGCTTTGTGCAGCTGGCGGGCGACCTCAGTGTCAACGGCATACCACTGTCCAGCGTGATGGGCCGCACGCGCTGGGAGATTGGTGCGCTGAACATGAGCGACGCCGACTGGGCTGCGCACCGGGCGGTGCTGCAGGCCCGGCAGCCGTTTCGCGACCTGGAGCTGCAGCGCCAGCGGCCTGACGGCACCATGCACTGGATCTCGGTCAGCGGCGTGCCGGTGTTCGACAACGAAGGCACGTTGCGCGGCTACCGCGGTGTGGGCCGCGACATCACCGAGCGCAAGCGGGTGGAAAGCCAGATCGAGCAATTGGCGTTTTACGACGTGCTCACCGGCCTGCCCAACCGACGCCTGCTGGTAGACCGCCTGCAGCGCGCGCTGGCTGCGGTGCAACGCAGCCACGCGCAGGGCGCGCTGCTGTTCATCGACCTTGATAACTTCAAGGACCTGAACGACACCCTCGGCCACGATACCGGTGACCAGCTGCTGGTGCAGGCGGCCCAGCGTCTCAAAGCCTGCGTGCGCGAGGTGGACACCGTGGCGCGTTTTGGCGGCGATGAGTTTGTGGTGCTGGTGGAGGGCCTGAGCGCCGACAGCGCCCATGCCAGCGCCGAGGCCGCCCTGGTGGCAAGCCACATCGCCACCACCCTGGGCAAGCCCTACACGCTGTGCGAGACCAGCCACCACAGCACGCCGAGCATTGGCATCGCGCTGTTTGACCAACAGGTGCGCAGTGTGGACGAGCTGCTCAAGCACGCCGACCTGGCCATGTACCAGGCCAAGGCGGCGGGCCGCAACACCCAGCGGTTCTTTGACCCCGACATGCAGGCGGCCGTCAGCAACCGGTCTGCGCTGGAGGCTGACCTGCGCAGGGGCCTGCAAGACAAGGAGCTGGTGCTGTACTACCAGCCCGTGGTGGATGGCAAAGGCCGCCTACAAGGAGCCGAGGCGCTGGTGCGCTGGAAGCACCCGCGTCGCGGGATGGTGTCGCCGGCCGAGTTCATTCCGCTGGCCGAGCAGACCGGGCTCATCCTGCCGCTGGGCCAGTGGGTACTGGAGGCCGCCTGCGCGCAGCTGGTGGCGTGGTCGCGCAGCACGCTCACAAGGCAGTTCTTCTTGTCGGTGAACGTGAGCGTGCGGCAGTTTCGCCAGCCCGACTTTGTGGAGCAGGTGCTGGGCACCCTGAACGCCACGGGCGCCAACCCCGAGCGCCTGAAGCTGGAGCTGACCGAAAGCCTGCTGCTGGCCGACGTGGAGGACATCATTGCGCGCATGGAATACCTGCGCCGATTTGGTGTGGGCTTCTCGCTGGATGACTTCGGCACCGGGTATTCGTCGCTCAGCTACCTCAAGCGCCTGCCGCTCGACCAGCTCAAGATCGACCAGGGTTTTGTGCGCGACCTGCAGACCGACCCCAACGACGCGGCCATTGTGCGCACCATCCTGGCCCTGGCCGACAGCCTGGACCTGGCGGTGGTGGCCGAAGGCGTGGAGACCACCGGCCAGCTGGAGTTTTTGCAGCGACATGGCTGCAAGTCGTTCCAGGGCTACCTGTTTGGCCGCCCCATGCCGCCCGAGGTGCTCGAGCGTGCGCTGCGGCCTGCGCTTTGATTTGTGCTGCGATCTGCGCTATGACAATCGCCCGCCAGCACGTGCAGTTCACAATCGCTCCATGAAAAAACAGGTGTTGGTTGCCGGTGGCGGCATCGGTGGTTTGGCCGCAGCGTTGGGCGCGTCGCGCGCCGGATGGGATGTGCGACTGTACGAGCGCGCCGCCGCCTTCAGCGAGGTGGGGGCGGGCGTTCAAATCGGGCCCAATGTGGTGCGCCGCCTGCAGGCCTGGGGCCTGCAGCAGCCGCTGCAGGCGGTGGCTGCGTTCCCCAGTCGGCTGCAGGTGCGCAACGCCGTCAGCGGCAAAGAGCTGGCCGTGCTGCCGCTGGGGCCTACGGCCGTGCAGCGCTACGGCGCGGCCTACGCCACCATCCACCGCGCCGACCTGCATGGCCTGTTGCTGGCTGCGGTGACCAAATACACCGACACCCAGTGGCACTTGGAGCACGCCATCGACAGCTTTGCCGACAGCGATGGCGTTGTCACCGTGCGCACCAGTCGGGGCAAAGAGGTGGAGGGCGACGCACTCATTGGAGCCGACGGCCTGTGGAGCCGCACGCGCACCCAACTGCTGGGCGACACGCCCCCCCGCGTGACGGGCCACCTGGCCTATCGCGCCCTGGTGCCCCAGCATGCGCTGCCCGATGCGTTGCGCACCGCGCAGGTCACCGCCTGGCTGGGGCCGCGCCTGCATGCCGTGCAGTACCCCGTGCGCCGGGGTGAGCTGCAGAACATCGTCGTCATCGTGCAGGGCCCCGCCCCGCAAGACCTGGAAAGCTGGGACCACGCTGCCAACGCGGCAGGCCTGGACCACGCGCTCAAAGGCACCTGCACGGCGCTGCAGGACGTTGTGCGCAGCGTCAGCGCCGCCGGTGGCCCCGGCTGGCGCCTGTGGCCGCTGTGCGACCGCCCGCCCGTGCGTGGTGCCCACGAGATGGCACAAGGCCTGGTGGCGCTGCTGGGCGACGCCGCCCACCCCATGCGCCCCTACTTGGCGCAGGGCGCGGGCATGGCCATTGAAGACGCGGCCGAGCTGCAGCGCGCGCTGTCCATGCACGACATGGACGTGCCCCTGCGCCTGCGCCGATACGCCCTCAACCGCTGGCAGCGCAACGCGCGGGTGCAGGCCCGGTCCACGCGCAATGGCCGCATCTTTCATGCCACGGGGCCCGTGCGCTGGGGGCGGGACTTGTCGCTGCGGCTGCTGGGTGAGCGGGTGCTGGATGTGCCCTGGCTGTACCGGGGTGATGGGTCCAGCGCCAGTTCTTTGTAGCGGCTGCTTACTATCAAAAATATAGCTGTTAGCGCTTTATGGATAAGCGCTAGAGCCTGTTTTTTCTTGAATTTTTGACGTCGCACACGCCCCGGCTGCATTCAACCGACCGGGGCCGCACGCAGCGGGCAGTCTGCGGCCACCCGCTCGGCCAGCGTCTGGCGCAGCGCCTGTAGTGCGGCAATGCGCGTGTCGATTTCCTGCAGCTTGACGGCCAGCACCTGGGCCAGCGCGGGGCCGGGGTCTGCGGCGTCCCAGATAGCGGGCAGCCGGTCGCCAATCTCTGCCAGCGTAAAACCCAGCTGCTGCGCGGTGCGGATGTAGTGCACCAGCATGGCGGCTTCGGCTGGGTAGTCGCGGTAGCCGTTGGCCAGCCGCCGCGCGCGGATGAGGCCTTGTTGTTCGTAAAAGCGCAGCGCCTCGCGGCTCAGGCCCGAGGCGGTGGCGAGTTCACCGATCAGCATGGCTGCCTACCCCGGATGCACTGGCGCCCGCGCCCATGGCCCAGCGGATGATGGCCGTCTGCACGGGCAGCAGCAGCTCTTTTTGCTGGTAACCCACAAAGCCCGGGTACTCCAGCGGGTCTACCTTCAACTCGCGGCCCAGGGTGAAGGGCGGCGTGGGTAGCAGGGCGGGGCTGCCCATGGCGGCCAGGTGTTCCTCGGTCAGCGGCGCCAGGTCGGCCTGCGTCTGTGCGTCGGCCTCGGCGCCTGCGGGCCAGCAATCGGTGATGACCACATCCACCGCGCCGGGCAGTGCAGACGGCTCGACAAAATCGACCTGGGGCAGTGCCTCATGAAAACGGCGGTGGCACACCTGCACCAGCTCCAACCCCAGCAGCTGCGCCAGTTCGTGCCACGAGCGGAACACATTGGTGCTGGGCCCCCACAGGCACACCCGCGCCTGCGCCAGCGGCTTGATCTGCGTATCGACGTAGTAGGCGTCGGTCAGCACCTCGCACGGGTGGCCCGCGGCCGACATGGCGTTGATGACTGGACGCCTGGAGGCAGCCGCAAACTCCGACAGCCGCGCATGGTCGGACTCGCGCACCACGTACAGCGCATAGAACGGGTCCAGATACCCGGCCAGATCACACGCGCGTTCGCTGGTCTGGAGCAGGTGGGGGAGTTCGGTGAAGGCCAGCCCCAGCTGGCGGAAGGCCTCGATGAAGGTGGTGCGGGTGCGGATGCCCTTGCCCTCAAACGACCACGCCACTGTGCCCTGCAGCGCGGGCCCGGCGGGGGCATTCACCAGCGACCAGATGTGCCGGATGTCGTCGGGTTGCAGGTCGGTGAGGTGGATGAGGTTCATTCGGGAGGTCTTTCGATGAAGCGGAGGGCGGCAGATGAAGAAACTGCTTGACCATGAAGCGTACTTCAGGGCTGAAGCTGCGGCCTTCATCACTTTCAAGGCCGCGCTGCCATGTCCACCATTTCTGTCCATTCCGGTTTTGCTTTTACCCCCGCCCGCTACCTGCGCATCGTGCGCGCCAGCGGCTGGTACGACCTGCTGGTCACCTGGCCGTTTGTTTTGCCATGGACCTTTGCCTGGCTGTATGCCCAGCTGGGCCTGTTGGCCACCACGCTGGGCCTGCCCGGCACACTGCACCCGCTGGATGCCACGCACATGCTGCTGGCCAACCTGCTGGGGTCAGTGGTGGTGGTGTGGTCCATCGCACGCATTGCCGTGCCCAGCCTGCTGTTGGGGCGGCTCGACGGCGTGGCGCGGTTTCTGTTTGCAGCCTGGCAGATATATGCCGTCACGCAGGGCGCTAGCGCCATCGTGCTGGGCTTCACATTGTTTGAGCTGGTATTTGGTGTGCTGCAGTGGTGGCGCGTGGCCGATGCCCCGCGGGCGCCGGTCAGTGGGCTGGCGCGGGCAGGCACCTGAACGCCAGGGCACCCGCAGCCAGCATGCTCGCAATGGTCAGCATCACCGCCACATACGGGTCCGCACCTTGTGCTGCGGCGACGGAGGCTGCCACACCGGTCACCCACTGCATCAGGGCCACGCCCAGAAACAGTGCCATGGTGAACACCGCCATGGCCCGCCCCGTGACGGCAGGCGCGTAGGCCGAGCGCACGTCCGAATACTGCAGCACCATGTAGCCCGACAGCAGGCCCACGGCAATGGAGCCCGCCACGTCCAGCCATTCGGCATGTAGCAGGCCGATGGCGCCGAAAAGCGCTGCCAGCAGCACGGTAAAGCCGGTGATCCAACGGCGGCGTTTGCCCGGGCCGGGGTCAATGCGCCCGAACAGTGCGGGTGTGAACAGCGACACCAGCGACGACAACATGGCCACATTGCCACTGGCCACCAGTGAATAGCCGTGCCGCTCGATCAGCAGCGGCCCCAGCCACAGCCCGCGCAGCGTGAGGAAGGACGCATACGTCGTCAGCGCCAGCAGCATGATGCCGGCAGTGTGCGGCAGCAAAAACAGCGCGCCAAACCCGCGCACCGCCTGCAGCACCGACTCGCGCGGAGGCGCATCGTGGGTGGGCTGCTGCACGGGCTCGTGCACCTTCCAGAAGATAAGCAGCCACGCCAGCACGGCCAGGCCCGCCAGCACCGCAAAACCCATGCGCCAGGACGACAGCTGCACCAGCCACGCCAGCGGCGTGCCGGTAAACAGCATGCCCAGCCCGCCCACGCCCATCGCCACACCTGACACCATCGCAAACCGGCGGGCCGGGAAGTACCGCGCAATGAACACCGTGCACACCAAAAACGCAGGCGCGCAGCCCACACCGATCAGCACCTGCCCCAGCAGCACGCCGCCATAGCTGGGCGCCAGCGCCGACAGCACCGCGCCCGCAATCGCCAACGGAAACGCCACGAGCAGCGTGCGCCGCACGCCGTACAGGTCGATGCCAATGCCCATGAACAGCTGCATGGTGCCAAAGGCAAACGCAAACGCACCCGCAAACACGCCCAGTGCCTGGGCTGACAGGCCAAATTCAGCCTGCAACCCGGTGGCCATGATGGCGGTGATGGTGCGAAAAGCCTGGCTCAGGCCAAAGCCGGAGACCAGCGCGAGCAGCATGACCCACGCGGTGCGCTCGGGCAGTGGGAGGGTTGATGAGGGAGAAGTAGGCACGAAAGAGGATGGGGGAAGTGGGGGCAGGTCGTTGTCCGCTCGAAGTTATCAAGCGTAAACGCGCAGTGCCCGGCCGGCTGTCACCCAGAGCCATCGTGCTGAGCGGTGCTTGCCGTCACACGCGGGCAAAGCGTCTTGCGGGGTGCAAGACGCAGGGGTCATCCCAACCGACGGCCCTCAAGGGGCGGCTCCTTGTCAATCAAAAATCATAGCTACTCACGCTTTACCATCAAGCGGTAGCAGCACTTTTTATAGATTTTTTCCTTGGTGGGCGGTGTGGCAAGAACATGGGTACGGGCGGCAAGCCCTCAATTCCCGCGTATGTCCTGGGCGCGTGTTGGATCGGTCCCGCAGGCTGCGGGAACGGCAGCGCGGGTGTCTTGGCGCAGCGTGACCGGCGCCACCAGGTTGGCGCCGGTGGCGTCGCGCACTGTCAACGCCACTTCGCGGGTGGTGGCGGTGGCGGGGCCGAACTGCAGTCGCATCACCGCCGGGCGGCCCGCGATCTGGTGTTGGCCGTTGAGCACATCGGTCGTCTCCAGGGTGCCATCGAGCACCGCTGTGCCGTCCTCATCCACCCCCCAGGGGCCGACATGGACAAACCGCTGGCAAGGGGCGGTGAACTCCACACGGTCGATCTCCAGCTTCAGGCTGGCGCCGACACAGTTGGCCTCGCAGGGTGAACCGGCTGAAAACACCGGGCCTGGCTGGTTGAATACGCCGGTGATGGGGCCCGTGCCCGTGCCGCCGGTGCCGGGCCCGCACGCTGCCAGCGCCAGCACTGTGAAAAAGGCACATGCCTGAAAGGCACGCCGTGCAAGGTCAGGAAGGGCGATCATATTTGTCTGCTGCATAAAAGTAGCTGCCAAACCGCGCACGGTGAATACGCTGGTCGGGGGCGGTGTGTTGCTGGTCGTGGTCATGGCGCGCCTGGGCTTCGGTCATCACGGTCTTGAAGGCCTGGCGCCAGGCCTTGGCGGCCACCGCGTGCAGGCGCCGGGTGGATTCAATGCTGAGCTGGTCCACAAACACAGACTGCTCCAGGTAGTTGTGCTCGCCCTGCAGGTTCAGGCTGGCGGCGGCCAGGTGGTCGTGCAGGTTGTCCTGCATCAGCTGCGCCATTTCGGCAAAACCCTGGCGCGGCACAAAGCCGGTGATCTGCAGCGTGACCTGGTTTTCATGCTCCTGTGCCATGCCCAGGCGCACCAGCTCGTCCAGCACGGCGCGCGGGCGCACGTCACTGCTGACGCTGGCCACCAGCGCATCAAAGCTGGGCCCGTCACCGGCCCGCGCCAGGGGCTGGGGCTGGCCCTCGTCGTCCAGGCAATCGGGCTGGCTCAGCCAGCGTGCAACCACCTGGCTGGCCATGTTGAGGGGGGTTTCAAAAACGTCGTCCTGCACCTGGGGGTCTGCCAGGCGGGTCAGGTTGCGCACGTCGCGGCGGTGCACGCCTGACATGAGGCTCACCGCACTGTCTGTGGGTTTTTTGCCGCTGCTCTGCAGCTCGTCGTGGGCGGCGTCCAGAAAGACCTTCTTCATTGCGACCGCAAACGCCGGGTAGGCCACGCCATTGCGCAGCAGCAGCCGCACCAAAGGGCGCAACACCTGCAGCGCACAGGCCAGAACGATGGTGGAGCGGGAAGGCATGGTCAAAAACGAAGGGGTCTGCGGGAACAGGGTGCCATTGTGCTTGGGTTGACGTCGTGAGATTGTGTGGGATATTATCCCACGTGTCTGTGAAGGGCGTGCGGCATGGTGACGCAACACCGGATTGAAAGAGCGCAACGGCATGCCCGTCACAGATACCTGTTTGGAGGAATCAAAATGAAGAATCAGGAATCAGGCTGGAAAACGGCCATGGCAGGGGGATGGGGTTTGAGCGCGTTGTGCACCGCCGCGTTTGTGGCCGGTTGTGGCGGCGGCAGTGGTGACGCGGGCGGGCCGCAAACACCCAACGAGGCGCGGCTGAAAAGTGCGCAGTCCGGTGATGTGGTGGGCTATTTCAAGACCAAGGTCGCACAGCGCGCAGCGGCGGGACTGCCGGGAACGGCCATCACTGCACCCACGGTGGGGGGGCTGGTCGCTGCGGGTTCGGTGGTCGCCAACACCGGCACTCCCCTGGTGGGGCCGGTGGTGGAGGAAGACGGTTTGCTCAAAGCCGATGGCAGCATGCTGTACGCGCTGCACCGGAGCTACACCCGAGATGAAGGTCCAGAGCCCCCTCGGTTTTCTGCCATGGCGCGGCTGGCGGACAACAGCCTGCGCAGTGTGGGCCGTGTCACGCTGGATCCCAAGTACGTACCCTACGGGTTTTATGTGGCCGGTGGCGGCACACGCGCTGCCATCCTGTCGCAGCAAGACCCGTATCTGGACCGGCAGCCCGGCATCGCATTTGCGGCCCCAGCGCCGGTTACTGGCGAGGGAACCGCAGACATGATGATGGTGCCATCGTACAGCCGCACGCTGTCGGTGGATGTGTTCTCCATCGGCAAAGACCTTGTGCCGGCGCAGCTCAGGCAGATGCGCATCGACGGGCTGGTGGTGGGCAGCCGGTTGGTGGGCAACACCTTGTACCTTGTCACCAACTCGTCGCCAGACCTCACGCGGTTTGCGGTGCCTGCCGGCGCTTCGGCACAGGCAGTAGAGGTTGCGCTCAAAGACCTGAAAACGGCCGACATCCTGCCCACCCTGCGTGTGGACGGTGGTCAGGTGCAACCATTGGTGGCCGAGGCCGACTGCCTGGTCCAAACGGCCAACGCATCGCTGGCGCTGCAGGTCACCACCGTGACCGCCATCGATCTGTCATCGCCCAGCCTGGCGCGCAGCAGCCGCTGTTTTGTGGGCGGCAGCGAAGGCCTGCACATGGGGGCGAGCAGCGTGTACCTTGCCACTTCGCGCCAATACCGCAACACAGGAAACATGGCGAACACCGTGTTTCCCATCGGCAGCCGCACCGACATCCACCGTTTCGCGTTGCGCGGCGCGCAGGTGGACTACAGCGCATCGGGCAGCGTAGACGGACATCTGGGCTGGGACGCCGCCCGCCTGGCCGCGCGCATGAACGAGTACCAGGGCGACCTGCGGGTGGTGACCTACACCGGTCAGACCGGCCAAAGCGGCACAGCGCCCGTCACCATCCAGGCCAAGCCGGTGTCTACCGCCGTGTTGTCGGTGCTGCGCAGCCCGCCCGGTGAAACTCGCCTGGTGCAACTGGCCAAGCTGCCCATACGGCAGCGGTTATCGCCGCTGGGCCAGGGCGGGCAGCAGATCGATACCGTGCACTTTGCGGGCGCGCGGGCCTACGCCACCACGTTTTTGCAGACCGACCCGGTGTATGTGCTGGACCTGACCAACCCTGCGAACCCGGCGATGGCAGGAGAGTTTGCGGCGGCGGGCCGTGCGGACCACCTGTTCCCCCTGCCCGGCGGTTGGCTGCTTGGCATTGGCAAGGACCGTAGCAATGGCGGTGCGGTAGATGGCATTGCGCTGGCGCTGTTTGACGTTCGCAACCCTGCCCAGGTAAGGCGTGTAGCCGCCGACACGCTGGGGCTGGACGGCAGCACCACGACGCTGGCTGGAGTGCGCCCCGTGTTCAACGTGTTGCAGCAGGGATCGCGCGTGTTGATTGCCTTCCCGGCCCGCGCGATGCGGGTGTCCGCCATCGTCGGCACCCCGCCTCCAATGCGGGGCGTGCAAGGCGCTGCGCGGTGGGAGGTCAACACCAACACCGGCACGCTGATACAGCGTTCGATGCTGGTGACTTCCACACTCACCGGCGCCGAACCGCCGCTGCCAGGCTGGAACACGCAATACGACCTCTACAACGAGCGCAGCCTGCAGATCGACAACGCCGTTTATCAGTTGTCTGGCGGACAGACGTTTTACAAGTCCGGCGACTGAGGAGGCATTGGATTGATGTCAAAAATGATAGCTGCTAGCGCATTAAGGGCAAGCGCTAGCGATCATTTTTGCTTGAAAATCTACGTTCCATAGCAGGGCCTGCACTTCTTGTGGTTTCAGGCAGAGGGCGCTGAAAGCGGTGGTTCACAGATCCGTGCGCAGCTTCCAGATCTCGGGGAACAGCACCACATCCAGCATCTTGCGCAGGTAGCTCACGCCGCCCGTGCCGCCCGTGCCGCGCTTGAAGCCAATCACGCGCTCCACCGTGGTCACGTGGCGAAAGCGCCAGAGGCGGAATGCGTCTTCCAGGTCGGTGAGTTCCTCGCCCAGCTGGTACAGATCCCAATGCTCTTTGGGGTTGCGGTACACCACCAGCCAGGCTTGTTCTACGCCATCACTCTCTGCGTAGGGTTGCGTCCAGTCGCGGTCGGTGTGGCTGGCGGGCACAGGGATGCCACGGCGGGCCAGCAGCCGCAGGGCCTCGTCGTACAGCGATGGCGCTTCGAACGCCGCCTGCACCTGGGCCAGCAGGTCAGCGCGGTGCTCGTGCGGCTTGAGCATGGCGCGATTCTTGTTGCCCAGGGCGAACTCGATGCTGCGGTACTGATAACTCTGAAACCCGCTGGACTGGCCAAGGTACGGGCGCATGGCGGTGTATTCGGGCGGCGTCATGGTGGCCAGCACGTCCCAGGCGTGCACCAGCTGCTCCATGATCTTGCTCACACGCGCCAGCATCTTGAACGCCATCTGCAGCTCGTCGTTGGCGATGTGAGCAATGGCAGCGCGCAGCTCGTGCAGCATCAGCTTCATCCACAGCTCGCTGGTCTGGTGCTGCACGATGAACAGCATCTCGTCGTGCGCGGGCGACAGCGGTTTTTGTGCGGTGAGGATGGCGTCGAGCTGCAGGTAGTCGCCGTAGCTCATCGACTTGCTGAAGTCGAGCTGGGCGCGCTCTTCGTGCACGATGGATTCGGGCAGGGCAACTGCCTTTTCATCACCAGCGGGAGTTTGGGAGAAGGGGCACATGATCAGGTCACCGCATGGGTCTGGTTGAACTCGGGCTTTTGCCACTCGGCGCTTTCCAGCACCTGGCGCAGATGCTCCGCCGCGTTCCATACGTCTTCGAAACCGATGTACAGCGGCGTGAAGCCAAAGCGCAGGATGTCCTTGTGCGGACCCTTGCCGCCATCGCCTTTGCGGAAGTCGCCAATCACACCGCGCGCGATCAGCGCCTGAACGATGGCGTAGGCACCGCTGCCCTGGCCATTGACGCCAGCACCTTCGTCACGCGTCAGGCATACCTGTGAGCCACGCTGTGCATGTTCACGCGGTGTGGCAAGGCCCAGGCCGTAGCCTGCGCAGCGCTCTTCCACGAGCTGAATGAACAGGTCGGTGAGCGCCAGCGACTTGGTGCGCAGCGCGGCCATGCCGCCCAGGTTTTCTGCGGCGGTGAACACGTCCAGCCCGCATTGCAATGCCGACAGGCTGATGATGGGCTGGGTGCCACACAGGTAGCGCGTGATGCCCGGGGCGGGTTTGTAGTCGGGGGTAAAGGCAAAAGGTGCAGCGTGGCCCCACCAACCGGACAGCGGTTGCCAGAACCGGTTGGCGTGGCGCGGATGCACCCACACAAAAGCCGGTGCGCCGGGGCCGCCGTTCAAATATTTGTAGCCGCAGCCAATCGAGAAATCAGCACCTGCGCCGTTCAGGTCCACGGGCACCGCGCCCGCGCTGTGCGCCAGGTCCCACACGCACAGAATGCCCTGGGCGTGCGCGGCAGCGGTGATGGCAGCCATGTCGTGCATGGCGCCGGTGCGGTAGTTCACATGGGTGAGCATCAACACGGCCACGTCGCTGGTCAGCGCTGCGCTGATCTCTTCGGGCTCCACCAGCACCAGCTCCAGCCCGCGCTCCTTGCACAGGCCTTCGGCAATGTAGAGGTCGGTGGGGAAGTTGCTGCGCTCGCTCACGATGCGCTTTCGCGCCGGGTTGTCTTCTCGCGCAATGTTCAGCGCGGCGCTCAGCACCTTGTAGAGGTTGATGGACGTGCTGTCGGTGCACACCACCTCATCCTTGCCCGCGCCGATCAGCGGGGCCAGCTGGTTGCCCAGGCGCTGGGGCAGGTCAAACCAGCTGGCGGTGTTCCAGGATTTGATGAGGTCCGTGCCCCATTCGCGCGCCACCACGTCGGCCACACGTGCTGCGGCGGCTTTGGGCAGCACGCCCAGCGAGTTGCCGTCGAGGTAGATCACGCCCGCAGGCAGGCTGAAGTGCTCGCGCAGCGGAGCGAGGGCGTCTTGCGCATCCAGGGCGCGGCAGTCTTTGAGGGTGGTCGTCATGGCAGTTCAGGGCGGTTACTTCTGTTTTGATAGCTGCTAGCGCTTATGGGGTAAGCGCTAGATGCCAAAAAGGATTGAAATTAGTGGTGTCAGAGCGCGCGCAGCACGGCTCGGACCGGCGATGCGTCGGCGGTGGTCAGCCTGAGCGGCAGGGCGATCAACTCGTAGTCGCCCTCGGGCACGTCGTCGAGCACCAGGTTCTCCAGCACCCGCAGGCCCCGGCGGCGGATGACCTGGTGACTGTCGAGTGTTTTGCTGTCGGCCGGGTCGATGCTGGCGGTGTCGATGCCCACCAGCAGCACGCCCAGGTCGGCCAGGCGTTCGATGGTGTCAGGGGCGTAGGCGGTGAGCTGGCCGTCCCACTGCTCGGGGGCCTGGGCGTAGGTGCGCACCAGCACGCGGGCGGGCAGGGCGTTGTCCACCGCGTGGGCAATGTGGTCCCAGGTGATCAGCGGGCCGCAGCCGATGGCGTGAATCACGCGGCAGGGCCCAAGGAAGGCGTCGAGTGATACATCACCTATGGTGGCGCCCTGCGCGTCGTAGTGCAGCGGCGCATCGGCATGCGCGCCCACGTGGGGCGACAAGGTGATGGCGCTTACGTTGACGGGGCAACCCGGGCCGATGGTGGCGCACCACTGCTGGCTGTAGGCCGTGTCACCGGGGAACACGGGGCTGCCCGCGTGCACGGGCGGCGAGATGTCCCACAGTGCGCGGGCGTAGGAAGAGGGGCTTGCTGGCATAGGACAAAGTTTGCATGTCCCGGAAAACCCGTGGTGTCGGTTATTTCCAACAGGTCAGCGGTTTTTTGTTGAGGCCTAAACGACTTACTGCGACCTGTTGTGGCCTATGGCCGCCACAAGTTGCAGCAGGCGCCACAGGTCAGGCAAGGGTGGGCCGAGTCGGGCATACGGGGGCGAAAAGAGGAGGGGCTTGCCTGTGTGCAGATTCAGGCGCTGCGGGGCAGCGGAATGCTAACGAGATGAGCAGAATGTGCATGGGGTGCGATTGTGGCGGGTGAGGTAGCTGCTGTGCGTTGCCTGAAGCGGTACCTTTGGCTGGCGTTAAGGCAGCACTTTGCACAATGGCAGTGAGCGCGGCGCAACGTGGCTTGCTAACTGCCGTTTGAGCGAGAAGACGAGTGAATGGATTGAAATGGGGAGGATGCCGTTGTGGGTGATAACAAATCGATGGTGAATTTATCCGCCCCTTCAGGGCTGGTGCTGCGGCCTTTTCGCGGCCCCTCGGACTTCCCGGCCATGGCCGACGTGGCTAACGCCAGCTTTGATGCCGACGGTGTAATCGCACGGCGCACACCCGAAGACCTGGCGCGCGATTACGCCGCTTTCACCCAGTGCGATCCGTATCAGGACGCGGTGATGGCCGAGCTGGATGGCGAGCTCGTGGGCTATGGCCGTTGCTGGCGGTTCACGCAGGCCGACGGGTTGATGCTGCACGCGCAAATCGGTTTTGTGCCTGGGCGTTGGCGCGGTCGCGGCATTGGCCGTGTGCTGCAGTGCTGGATCGAGCAGCGGCACCACACCGTGGCAGCGCAGCACCCGGGCGGCCCGCACGTGCACCATGCCTATGTGCAGCAAGGCGAAGAAGCGCGCGCCCGACTTCTGCAGGCCAGTGGCTATGCGCCGATGCGGTACTTCTTCGAAATGCTGAACACGGAACTGCGTGCTGTGCCCGACTTTCCTATCCCCGAAGGGCTGGAGCTGCGGCCCGTGCAGCCCGAGCAATACCGCGCCATTTGGGATGCCCACCACACCGCGCTTGAAGACCACTGGGGCATGGCACCACCGTTGCCACGCGACTACGACACCTGGCTGGAGAGCCGAGTGTTTCAGCCCGCGCGCTGGCAAGTGGCATGGGACGGCGAAGAGGTCGCAGGCCAGGTCCGCACGTACATCAACGTGGACGAAAACCGCCATCTTTCGCGGCGGCGGGGCTACACCGAGTTCATCAGCGTGGGCCGCGCGTGGCGCAGGCGCGGGCTGGCAAGGGCACTGGTAGCCCGCAGCCTGCGCTTGTTGGCCGACGAAGGGATGGTGGAGTCGGCGCTGGCCGTGGATGGCGAAAACCTGACGGGCGCGAATCGTGTGTATGCGGACTGCGGGTTTCAAGTGGTCAAGCGCAACACGATTTACCGCAAGCCCCTGGAGGTGTGAGCGCGTTGCTGGTGCCTCGGGATGGCTGCGGCGTGCACGTTGCAGATCCTCCAGGGATTGATGCCGAAGGCGCGTGTCTTTGGCTGCGCTTAAGCCTCTTCCCCGGACAATCTTGCGCAAAGAGGGGTGTCTATGGAAAACCCGACACAGAGCCATCGCGTTGCCATGTGGGCCGCTTGCGTGGCAGCCACGACGGGGGCTACGTGGGGCAGCTAGTGCGCGGCCTGGGGTATTGGCGCCTGAGTGGGTACAGCGTGGGCGACGCGCGCTTCCGCCGGGACCGCGTGGATACATCGGGCGCGGTGCCGTAGGTCAGCCGCAGCAGCATGCAGTGGACCCCACGTGCTTACCTGACGGTGGGGACGCAGTTTTGAACACGAGACGCAATGGTGGCGCAGCTGCCATCAGCGCTCTCAGTCAGCTGAGTAAGCGAGAAAGGTCAGCATGAAAAAAGAAGTGAGGGCCGCAGCAGTTTCTGGCCAGCTGGCGGTACTGGTCTCAGTATCGCTGTGCTGCGTCATGGCGATGAACGCCGTCGCCGCACCGTCTGCCCTTGCAACGCAGGTCGACCAGAGCGCCGCCACGGCAGAACCGGTTTTCACGCGGGCCCGCTTGGTGTCCGTTCAGCCGGATGGGGACGGCCGGCTGCTGGTGCGTCTGAAGCTGCTGCCGCGTTCCAAGATACCCTTCTCCACGCTGACGTTCTCCGTGCGCGACATGGCGCTTATGGCTGAGATTCCCGAGGGATCATGGGTCAAGTTCACGGCCCGGTCTGAAGGTGGCGTGAACTGGCTGACGGCCATCCACGTGGTGGAAGAATGCAGGCGTTTTCAACCCTGCGATTGACTACAAGCCTGCCGAGGGTGCGGGTTGCTGCTCCATTTTTTAAGGTGAGCCCATGTTCAGTTTTAGTCTCTGGCTTGCATTGCCAAAGTGTTTGCAAAATGGCCGAGTTGCCGCATTTCTTTGGCTTCAGGTCATTCTGTGTGGGTCGGCCGTGGCGCAGCAGCCAGAGCCGGTTCCGGCAACCACCACCGCGTGGCCGAGCTACATGCCCGATTTGGTCGCAGGTTTTTCGGAGAGTTCGGTCGCCGCGGTGTTGCCGACCGACGTCGTAATCACGCCTCCAAGTGCATCGCTGCCCGTGGATAAGGCCCGCTGGAGCGGTGTCTGGCAGGGCTGGGCCTGCATTTCGAGAGCGTGCGATATCCGCGTTGCCATTGAATCCGTCACCACGACCGGTGCCAGCGTTGTGTACGCCGGGGCGAGCGAGCAGCAGCCCCAGGTGACCGACCGGGCGCAGGGGGGCTTCGTTGGCAACGAACTGCATGCGCGGCTTCATACGGGTGCGCGGTTGGTGCTTCGCTTGCGAGGCGGGGTGGATGAAATGGAAATGTCTGTGTGGCGCCCTGAGACACAGTTGCTGGCTGCTGGTGTGCTAAGCAATAAGCCGCTGGCACGGCAATACACGCGTGTGGTTGAGCGCCTGCCCACACCCTGGACCGATGCAGATGGTCGTGCGCAGACGTTGGAGGCGGTGGTGGTCCGTCCCATCAATGCAAAGGGTCTGTTGCCCACGCTCGTCTTCAACCATGGCTCTACGGGTGCAGGCAATCGCCCCAGCTGGTTTACGTTGACCTGGACCAGTCCCGAGGTGGCGCAGTATTTCACCTCCAAGGGTTGGCAGGTCGTGTTCCCCCAACGCCGGGGGCGTGGCAAGTCTGATGGCTTGTACGACGAAGGTTTTGGGGCCAACCGTGCGGCGGGCTACACCTGCCAGTCCGAACAATCGCTGATGGGGCTGGACCGGGCGCTGGCCGACCTGGATGCAGTGATGGCACACGTGCAGCAACGCCCTGATGTCGATAAGACTCGCTTGCTAGTTGGCGGGGTGTCGCGTGGAGGCCTCCTGTCGGTCGCGTATGCGGGTGCCCGGCCAGACATGTTCATGGGCGTTGTGAATTTTGTGGGCGGCTGGATGGGTGAGGGGTGCAAGGAGGCTGCGCTCATTAACCGCACCGGATTCGTACGGGGCGCGTCCATGCCACAGCCGACTCTATGGCTGTATGGGGAGCGTGATTCCTACTATTCGCTGGACCACAGCCGTGCCAGCTTTGAGGCTTTTCTCGCTGCGGGCGGGAAGGGCAAGATGGTCAGCTACACCCTGCCACCGGGGCAGAACGGCCACAGCATCCATGACTTTCCTGCACTGTGGGGGGAAGAGTTGGACAGCTACCTTGCGCAGACCCTCGCCGGACCTTCCCGGTAGACGCGGATGCGTAGTGCCGACTCGGGGCTGTGGTCGGACGTTCAGCGGTACAGCTGCCCCTCGCTCAACGCCTCCAGCGCATGACCCAGGTTCGCGCGCGCCTGCGCTTCGTACCGTTGGTAAAACCGTTCGGTGCCGTAAATGCGTGGCCGGTCAAGAAACCCCTGCAGCACCGCACTGCGCCCGGCCACATACCGCGGCCAGCGCACAAAGAAGTATTCGCGCCGCACGTGCCGCTCAAACTGCCGATACACCGCGTCGGTTTGGCCGAGGATGGCCAGGTCGATATCCACCACCCACTGCGCATCGCCCGTGAGCGGACCAGGGGTGTGGCGGGTATCCAGAATGTGCTGGTGAACGGTCTGGGCCAGCGTGGCGGGCAGGCCCTGGCTGAGCAGGAAGCGGCTGGCCCATTCGGCGCTGCGCTCTTCGTTATGTCTGCTCCACGGCCAGTAGATGGCGTCGTGGTACCACAGGGCCAGCGCAACAGCGTGCGGGTTGTTGAGTGCACCCGGTTGCTGATCCTGCACCATTTGCCAATGCCGCAGGCAGGCCCAGAGGTGGGTGGTGTCGTGGTACGCGCGCGGCCACCGAGCCCAACTGAGCACCAGGCGCCACCCTTCCTTGCGCCAAGCCGGTGTATCCCTGCCCAGCGCTTGGCCCAGTGAATGCCAATGCGCCAGCAGTTCGGTGCTGTGGGCAGGCTGGCGGCGCCAAGGCATGGATGGAGTCCTGGAGATCAGGCCACCTTGCCAAGCAGCAGATATTCCATGAGCGCCTTCTGCACGTGCATCCGGTTCTCTGCTTCATCCCACACCACTGACTGCGGCCCGTCGATCACATCCGCTTCGACCTCTTCGCCCCGGTGTGCGGGCAGGCAGTGCATAAACAAGGCATCCGGCTTGGCGGCGGCCATCATTTCAGTGTCCACGCACCAGTCGGCAAAGGCCTTCTTGCGCTCTTCGTTCTCGGCCTCGTAGCCCATGCTGGTCCACACATCGGTGGTAACCAGGTCGGCGCCTTGGCAGGCTTCCATGGGGTTGCTAAAAAAATGATAGCTATCAGCGCTTATTCCACCAGCGCCAGCGGCCAATTTCTCATCAATTTCATAGCCACGGGGCGTGCTGACGTGTACCTTGAAGCCCAGCAGCGCAGCGGCCTGTAGCCAGGTGTTGGCCATGTTGTTGCCGTCGCCCACCCAGGCCACCGTTTTGCCTGCAATGGAACCCCGGTGTTCGATGTACGTGAAGATGTCCGCCAGGATCTGGCAAGGGTGGTACTCGTTGGTCAGGCCGTTGATGACGGGCACGCGCGAATTGGCGGCAAAGTCTTCGATCTTGGTTTGCTCGTAGGTGCGGATCATCACCAGGTCCACCATGCGGCTGATGACCTTGGCGCTGTCTTCAATCGGCTCGGCGCGGCCCAGCTGACTGTCGCCCGTGGTCAGGTGCACCACGCTGCCGCCCAGCTGGTACATGCCGGCCTCAAAGCTCACGCGGGTGCGGGTGCTGGCCTTTTCGAAGATCATGGCCAGCGTGCGGTCCACCAGCGGGTGGTGCTTTTCGTAGGCCTTGAATTTTTTCTTGATGAGCGCGGCGCGCTCGAACAGGTAGCTGTATTCGTCGGCGTTGAGGTCGTTGAACTGCAGGTAGTGTTTCATGGGCTTGTGTCTCGGTGCCGACCGGTTACTCGGCCAGGATGGCTTTGACCAGCGGGGTCAGTTTGGCGACGATTTCGTCGGCCTCGGCGGGGGTCAGGATCAGCGGGGGCACCAGGCGGATCACGCTGTCGGCCGTTACCGACAGCAGCAGGCCTGCTTCCGCCGCGCGGCCAATCAGCGCGCCGCAGGGCTTGTTCAGCTCAATGCCCAGCATCAGGCCCTGGCCGCGAATTTCCTTCACGCCGGGCAGACTGCCCAGTTCGCGCTGCAGGGCTGCGCGCAGGTGATCGCCTACTGTGGCAGCGTTTT
The DNA here is from genome assembly GCA_947085645.1 of uncultured Gammaproteobacteria bacterium. GTDB lineage: Bacteria > Pseudomonadota > Gammaproteobacteria > Burkholderiales > Burkholderiaceae_C > Acidovorax. The sequence goes on along the minus strand of CAMTXG010000022.1, from coordinate 43,535 downwards.
GCAGCAGGCCGTCTTCTTCCATGATGCGGATGGTTTCGACCCCGGCCCGCATGGCCAGCGGGTTGCCGCCAAAGGTGGTGCCGTGGTTGCCCGGCTGCAGCACGTTGGCGGCCTTGGGGCCTGCCACCACCGCGCCAATCGGCACGCCCGAGCCCAGGCCCTTGGCCAGGGGCATCACGTCGGGCACGATGCCAGCCCACTGGTGGGCAAACCACTTGCCGGTGCGGCCCACGCCACACTGCACTTCGTCGATCATCATGAGCCAGCCGCGCTCGTCGCACAGCTTGCGCAACTGCTGCAGGTATTCCACGCGCATCGGATTGATGCCGCCTTCGCCCTGGATGGTTTCAAAGAACACCGCCACCACATTGGGATTGCCCTCGGTGGCTTGCTTGATGGCTTCAATGTCGTTCATGGGCACGCGGATGAAACCCTCGACCAGCGGGCCAAAGCCGCTGTGGATCTTGGGGTTGCCCGTGGCCGACATGGTGGCAATCGACCGGCCGTGGAAGGCCTTTTCGTACACCACGATCTCGGGCTTGGCGATGCCCTTGTCCACGCCGTACTTGCGCGCGATCTTCAGGGCCGCTTCGTTGGCTTCCAGGCCCGAGTTGCAGAAGAACACGTTGGTCATGCCCGACAGCTCCACCAGCTTGGCGGCCAGCTGCTCCTGCAATGGCACGTGGTAGTAGTTGGAGGTGTGGATCAGCTTGGTGATCTGGTCCTGCAGCGCGGGCACCAGGCGGGGGTGGTTGTGGCCCAGCGTGTTCACGGCGATGCCGCCCAGACCGTCCAGGTATTCCTTGCCGTTCACATCCCAGACTCGGCAGCCTTGCCCGCGGGCCAACGCAATAGGTACGCGGCCATAGGTGTTCATCACGTGGGGCGAAGCTGCCGGGGTGGTAGCGGTCATGCAGAAGTCTCCTGACGGTGCGGTGATGGGTTGGCTTGTGGCCTGTATGAAACCCGAAAAAGCGAAGCACGATTTTAGGGGGAGCCCGATGAACGGCTGTTGACGATTGCGCATTACTGCAATGCGGGCCGTTACCCGAGTTTTGTAGCTAAGTGCAGTGCAGCAGAGGGATTAGGGAGTCAGCTCTTATATAAGAGTTAGAATGTCGCGCTGCGGTGCAGCATGCAGTGATCCTGTGTCTGGCGCGCCCACTACCACTCCAATCCCCGATGGTTTCCCCCACCTCCAAAGAAGTCTTCATCCAAGGCGTCACCCACGACGGGAAAACCTTTCGTCCCAGCGACTGGGCCGAACGGCTGGCGGGGGTGATGAGCAGTTTCCGCCCGGGTGGGGCGCGGCCGGGCAGCCATCTGAGCTATTCGCCCTGGTGCATCCCCACCACGCTCAACGGCGTGAAATGTGTAGTGGTGAACCACGATCTGCGCGACCACGAGCCCATGGCTTGGGATTTCGTTATCAACTTTGCGCGCGACAACAACCTGCAGGTGGCGGAGGCCTGCCTGCTGCCGGACGTACCGCCGCTCCCAACACCCTGATTTCGGGTCTATTGAGCCCATCGGTTTTCGTTGAGAACGCCAATGGATGGGCGCTCAATAGCGCACGATAAGCGCAACCACGCACAAAAATGCGGCTACCGACGGTTCTATGCCTGGGAGGTCGATTAGAAGCTCGCGTTTGAAGGCGATGGCCGAAGGCTCGCGGATGCAGCCCAGGGGTCTTTGAGTGCCGCTTTCAGTGACGGGGAAGCTCTTTTTAGGCCAACCAGAAGACGTCCCGACCTCGGCCCCAAGGGGCTCTGTCATCACGATGCGCGGCAGTCGTTGCCCGGCACTTTTGCCCAAAACATCCACTTGCGCATGGATGGATTCATCAGCGGTCTCCAGCGTGTAGCGGATATCGCTGAGGTGCCCGCGGCTCAGATAAAGGTGTCGCACCCTCCAGGTTTTGCCGTTCAGGGTCATCTGAATGTCGCCTTTGGCGGCGTCCTCTGCGCTGTGTACGCGCAGCCGGGCGTTTTTCGCCTGCGAGAACCACGCATAGCTGAACGCGCCCAGCACCTGGCTGCGGGTGTCGTCCAGAAACTCGTAGGTAAAACCATCCAACGCTGACTTTTGCCGCAGGATCATGGGGGGGCTCATTGTTCTGGAGTGATTCCGTGCAATGTAGCTTGGGCGTTGTAGGAGAGGCAGAAACGAAAAAACCGCCCTAAGGCGGTTTCGTCGTTTTTCTTTGCTGGCAGCGCACCCGTTACAAACGGCGAACGACACATGCCGTTCGGGCTGTTTGCCTGCCGGGGCAGGCGGAGAGGTTGGTTTAGGCGGCTGCCAGTGCCAGGGCTTTCACCTTGGCAGACAGACGGCTCTTGTCGCGAGCTGCCTTGTTCTTGTGGAAGATGCCCTTGTCAGCCACGGTGTCCACCACGGCTTGCATCTTGGCGAACAGTTCGGTCGCTTTGGTCTTGTCGCCGGCCAGAACAGCCTTTTCGACGTTCTTGACAGCGGTACGGTATTTGGAGCGCAGCGAGGTGTTCGCAGCGTTGAGTTTGACGTCCTGACGGACGCGCTTGCGGCCCGACGCCAGGCGCGGGTTCTTCTTCTTTGGTTTAGCGGATGCCATGATTTATTTCCTTGGGGTCTGTGGATGATGCCAGCAAAGCCCGCGATTATAGCCCAGGGCGTTTCCGCATCCAATCCCAACCCCCGAAACTGGCGCAGCGCCATCGCCAGCGCACCCGTGGATCTGGCTCTGCCAGTCCACCGGGTGCGCCCCCCCTTGGGGGGGAAGGCGCGTAGCGCCACAGGGGGGCTACACTTCTTGCGGTGTCATTGCTCAAAGCTGCCTCTACCGTATCCCTCTTGACCCTGGCCTCCCGCGTGACGGGCCTGGTGCGCGACCTTCTCATGGCCTCCATGTTCGGGGCCAATGCCCTGACGGACGCCTTCAACGTCGCTTTCCGCATCCCCAACCTGTTCCGCCGCCTGTTTGCTGAAGGGGCGTTCAGCCAGGCCTTCATTCCGGTGCTGGCCACCACCAAGGCCCAGCAGGGCGAAGAGGTCACGCGCCGCCTGATTGCCGCCGTGGCCACCGTGTTGGCCTGGATACTGCTGCTGACCTGCATCCTGGGCGTGCTGGGTGCGCCGGTGCTGGTCTGGGCCCTGGCCAGTGGCTTGCGCCAGAGTGGTGAAGCCTACGATGCCGCGGTGCTGATGACGCGCTGGATGTTCCCCTACATCGGGTTCATGTCCATGGTGGCGCTGTCGGCGGGTGTGCTCAACACCTGGAAGCACTTTGCGGTGCCTGCCGCTTCGCCGGTGCTGCTCAATCTGTGCATGATCGCGGCCGCCTGGCTGGGCGCGCCGCAGTTGGAGGCGCGGGGCATTGAACCCATTTTTGCGATGGCGGGCGGTGTGATGCTGGGCGGCGTGTTGCAACTGGCCGTGCAGGTGCCCGCGCTGGCGCGGCTGGGTTTGCTGCCGCGCATCGGCGTCACCTGGGGCGCCATCCGCGCGGCCTGGGCCGAGCCCGGCGTGCGCCGCGTGCTGATGCTCATGGGCCCCATCCTGCTGGGCGTTGGCGTGGCGCAGATCTCGCTGATGATCAACACCCAGATCGCGTCCTACCTGACCCCCGGTAGCGTGACCTGGCTTTTTTATGCCGATCGGTTGATGGAGTTCCCGACTGCATTGCTGGGCGTGGCGCTGGGCGTGGTGCTGACCCCGCAGCTCACGGCCGCCAAGGCGGCGGGCGATGCCGAGAGGTATTCAGCCATGCTGGACTGGGGCCTTCGTATCGTGGTGCTGCTGGCCGTGCCCTGCGCGGTGGCGCTGCTCACTTTTTCCACGCCGCTGGTGGCCACGCTGTTCCACCACGGCAAGTTGGCAGACAGTGATGTGGGGCAGATTGCCGTGGCCTTGTCGGGCTACGGTGCCGGGCTGCTCGGCATTGTGGCCATCAAGGTGCTGGCGCCCGGCTACTACGCGAGCCAGGACGTGCGCACGCCCGTCAAGATCGCGGTTGTGGTACTGGTCATCACCCAGCTGCTCAACATTGCCCTGGTGCCCCTGATCGCTCACGCAGGCCTGGCCTTGTCGATTGGCCTGGGTGCGCTCATCAACGCCCTGTGGCTGCTGGTGGGGCTGCTGCGACGCGGCAGCTACCAGCCCCTGCCGGGCTGGGGCAGGTTTGCCTTGCAGGTGGTGGCCGCCAGCGCGCTGCTGGCGGTGTTGCTGGTGTGGGGCGCCCAGCACTTTGACTGGGTGGGGATGCGAAGCCACTCGCTGCAGCGAGTGGGCCTTTTGGCCGCGCTGATGGCGGCGGCTGCCGTGCTGTACTTTGGCGCGCTGTGGGCGGCGGGGCTGAAGCTGCGCAAGATGCTGCGGCGCTAAGGCCCGCTCCGCATTGGCGAAGCCCCAAAGCCCCCAAAAGCCCCTTGAATCCGCTCTTCCTGTCGCTTGACGCGGCGGGGCGAGGCACTTACAAACCTGCCATGCCTCTCAGCTATTCCGTGCCCACTTCGCTGGAGTACTTTGCATCGCTGGTGCAAAGCGATGACCACTTTCCGCTGCTGGAGGCCGCGGCCAGCCTGGCGCAGGACGAATACCCCGAACTCGACATGCAGCAACTGCTGGGCGACATGGACCAGCTGCTCGCCCGCGTCAAGCGCCGCCTGCCTGCTGACGCGCCTGCGCTGCAGCGGCTGCGCACGCTCAACCAGTTCTTTTTCGCCGACCTGGGCTTTGGCGGCAACATCAACAACTATTACGACCCCGAAAACAGCTATCTGAATGCCGTGCTGCGCACGCGCCGGGGCATTCCCATCAGCCTGGCCGTGCTGTGGATGGAGCTGGCCCAGGGCCTGGGCCTGCATGCGCGGGGCATAGCGTTCCCGGGGCACTTCATGGTCAAGGTGTTGCTGCCCAAAGGCCAGGTGGTGCTGGACCCGATTTCCGGCCAGTCACTGAGCCGCGAGGAACTGGCCGAGCGCCTGGAGCCCTACAAGCGCCGCAATGGCCTGGTGGACGACTACGACGTGCCGCTGGGCCTGTACCTGCAGGCCGCAACGCCGCGCGACATCATTGCGCGCATGCTGCGCAACCTGAAAGAAGTGCACCGCACGCAGCAGGACTGGCAGCGGCTGATTGCCGTGCTCGACCGCCTCATCGTGTTGCTGCCCGAAGCCTGGGGCGAGTGGCGCGACCGGGGCCTGGCCCACGCCGAGCGCGGCAACCATGCCGAAGCGGTGGTTGACCTGGAGGCCTACCTCGACCATGTCGAAGATGGGCTGGACGTTGACCTGGTGGCCGACCGGCTGAGCGCACTGCGCAATACCCGGGGCTGACCGTAGGGCGTCTTGCTGTCGTTGCGGCCCGCATCAGCCGCCGGGCATTGCTAAAACGGCTGTGTGTCCGTTGACTGCAGCTGTGCCAGCTGTTGGCGCAGCGCGGCGTTTTCGGCCGTCAGCTCTGCCACCCGGTGTCGCAGCGCCTGCAGTTCATCCACAGCACCATCGGCTGCGCCTGCTGCGGCTTCAGTGGGGGCAGAGCGTTCATTCAGGGCGTCTTCACGCGGCTTGCGTTTGAGTTCGCGCACGCGTTTGGCGGCCTGTTTCAGCTCGTCCTTGCCCGCGACTACTGCGGCCACCTGTTCTTCGGCGGGCAGCGTGGCCACGGCTGCGGCTGCGTTGATGGAGATGGTGCCGGACTTCACCGCAGCCACCAGCTCCGGCGCCGCTTGCTTCTGGATTTTTTCGATCATCACCACCTGGCTGCTGCTCAGGCGTGCTGCCTTGGCAATCGACTCGCGGCTGGTCAGCGGGTCGGCTGCGGGCAGGCCGCTGTCCGCAAGGGCAACTGGTGCACCTGCTGCGCTGTCGTGCGAGGGCGCTGCATCACCCGCCGCAACGGCCGCCCGCGCACGGCGCTCCGCCACGATCTCGCGCTTGCGCAGCGCCAGCACACCGCGCTGAAAATCCGACACGCTGCGCCGGCCCAGATGCTGATCGATCATCCACAGGTGCACGTCTTCCATCGACTGAAAGCGCTTGTTCTGAACGGTCTGAAACGGCAGCCCGTGCTTTTGGCAGATGCCATATCGGTTGTGGCCGTCCACCAGCACATCGCCCCACAGCACCAGCGCGTCGCGGCAGCCCTCGGCCAGGATGCTGCGCTCCAGGGCATCGTGTTCGTCGGGGGTGAGGGGGTCGATATAGGCTTTGAGTTCTTCGTTGACGACGATGTTCATGGCGGGGGCAATCAGGGAGCAATCAGGGGGCAGCAAGGAAGCGGGCAAGGGGCGGCATTGTAGACACGCCGGGCTGTGCATCGGTGGGCGGTACCGGCACCATCACCCGCTCACCGGGGTGAGGTCTCGCGGATGTAGGCGCGGGGAGGGCGGTCTGCTGCGGGCACAGCCTTGCATCGCACCGCGCTCTGGTGACAATGGGGTGACAGACATGGTGATGTCACATCACTGTCACCCGCGGGCGCCACCATGGCGCATTCTTTTTTGCCCGTTTTTGCCCGGATTGATCCATGTTCCACAACAACGCCTTCGACACGCAGGACCTGATGCAGCGCATCGCCAACGACCTGATCGACAGCTATGACGAAGAGCTGGAGCTGGAGATCGAGGACCGCAATGTGGACGACATGGGGGGGCTTCAGCCGACGGACAAGCTGGCGCGCCAGCAGTATTTCAAGGACCTGTTTCACCTGCAGGGCGAGCTCGTCAAGCTGCAGGACTGGGTGCAGCACACCCGCCAGAAGGTGGTCATTCTTTTCGAGGGCCGCGATGCAGCGGGCAAGGGCGGCGTCATCAAGCGCATCACCCAGCGCCTGAACCCGCGCGTGGCCCGGGTGGCGGCGCTGCCTGCACCCAACGACCGCGAGCGCACGCAGTGGTACTTTCAGCGCTACGTGGCGCACCTGCCAGCGGCGGGCGAGATGGTGCTGTTTGACCGCAGCTGGTACAACCGGGCGGGGGTGGAGCGGGTGATGGGCTTTTGCAGCGACGACGAATATGAAGAGTTCTTTCGCACCGTGCCCGAGTTTGAAAAGATGCTGGTGCGCTCGGGCATCACGCTTGTCAAATACTGGTTCTCCATCACCGACGAAGAGCAGCACCTGCGGTTTCTGGGCCGCATTCACGACCCGCTCAAGCAGTGGAAGCTCAGCCCCATGGACCTGGAAAGCCGCGTGCGCTGGGAGGCCTACACCAAGGCCAAGGAAACCATGCTCGAGCGCACCCACATCCCCGAAGCGCCCTGGTGGGTGGTGCAGGCGGTGGACAAGAAAAAGGCGCGCCTGAACTGCATTGCGCACCTTTTGTCGCAGCTGCCGTATGAAGACGTGCCCCACCCCGCCGTGGTGCTGCCCGCCCGCGTGCGCAACCCCGAATACCTGCGCCAGCCCGTGCCAGCGTCGATGTACGTGCCCGAGGTGTACTGACAACCGTCAGAGCGGCACGCAAACTCAATCACATGCTCCTGATTAAATAGCTGCCAGCGCTTATCCATCAAGCGCTAGAGCCCTAAAACACTTGAAATCCTGATCCAGGCGGCGCCGGGCTGAGCCCGGTCAGTGCCCGCGCCCCGCGCCGCCTTGCGACGGCGTTCCCCCGCGCCCGAACTGGTGCCATGCCCGGCGCAGCTGGGTGTCCGAGCTGAACCCCGCCATCAGCGCGGCCTGCGTCACGTTTTGCCCCGCCTGCAGCGCCGCCTCGGCGGTGGCCAGGCGGATGCGGCGCAGGTACGACAGCGGTGCGATGCCCGCGTGTTCCAGAAACAGCCGCGTGAGGTGCCGTGGGGAGGTGTGGGCCACCTCGGCCATGGCGGGCACGTTCCATTCGGCCTGGGGCTGGCGGCCCACGGCGTCCTGCACGCGGTGCAGTGCGGCGTGCAGGTGGTTGCGGTGGTGCAGAAACGGTGACAGCTCGGGGTCGTTGGGCCCGCGGCGCAGGGCGACCACCATGGTTTGCGCCACCTGTGCTGCCACCACCGGCCCGCAGGTGTCGCAGATGCGGTGCAGCAGCAGGTCGATGCCGGTGGTCACGCCCGCGCTGCTGTACACCGGCCCGTCGGCCACAAACACGCGGTTGGCGGCCACGTCGCAGCGCGGGTCCACCTCGGCCAGTTCATCAAGATGCTGGTGGTGGGTGGTCGCGCGGCGGCCGGTCAGCAGGCCTGCGTGGGCGGCCACGATGGCGCCTGCGCACACGGTGACCAGCTCCAGCTGGCCGGTGGCCAGGCGCAGGCCGCGTAGCCAGTGCAGCAGGGCCCGCGCGTCGCCGTGGTCCACGTCAATCCTCTGGCCGGGCAGGCCCACCAGCACCACCCATGACGGGTGCGGCAGGGCCTGTAGGGCTTCTGGCAGGGGCGCCAGCCCGGTCAGCATCACACCCACCGATGTGACGGACTGTGGCGTGGGGCTGACAAAGTGCAGCACAAACCGCTCTGGCTGCCCCAGTGCGCGAAGGGTCTGGTTGGCAATGCGCAGCGCCTCGGCCGGGCCCGCCCAGTCCAGCAGCAGGCTGTGGGGCAGCAGGGCAAAGTAGACGTGGATGGGCTCGGGGTGTCGGCCCCTGGTGGCTGAGGTCATCGTTGCTCGGGTGGCACGCCCTGCAGGTGGGCGGCGAAAGCCGCGTGCGCCGCAACATCCACGGGGCGGTGGCGCACCTGGGTGCTGGCGGGGTTGTTGCCCAGGTAGTTGCCGTTGCAGCGGTCGTGCGCGGGCCGCACAGGGCGGGCAGCAAAGCCGCCGCCGCAGTTGGGGCACACGTTGCCCAGCACGGTGTCCACACAGGTGGCGCAAAAGGTGCATTCAAAGCTGCAGATGCGGGCCTGTAGCGACGCCGGGGGCAGGGCCGTGTTGCAGTGTTCACAGGTGGGGCGCAGTTCGAGCATGGGTAAATCTCCGGGGTCAGGCGGCCTATGCCACGGGTTCGTGGGAAGCCAGGCGCGCCAGCGCTTGCCGCGCGATGATGACGGTGGCAAAGCGGCCTTGCAGCACGGTGGCGGTGCGTGTTTGGATGTCTGCGGCGGTCAGCGTCTGGCCGTCGGGCTGCACCATGTCCCAGGTCAGGGTGGCGTCCAATGCGTAGTCCACCTCCCAGCCCAGGTCGCTGGCATGGCGCGTTGTGGTCTCGCAGCATTGTTCGGTGCGGATGCCGCTGATGATGAGGCGCTGGATGCCGTGCTGTGTGAGCCACACGTCAAGGCCCGTGCCCACCAGCGCGCTGTGGCGCGACTTGGTGAAGCTGGCGGCGGCCTCGAAAGGCGCCAGGCCCTCAAGCGGACGCACATGGCCCGATGTATGGGCGAATGGGTTGTTGGCCACCTCGGGCCCGTCGCTGTGCAGCACCCGCACCACCGGCACGCCCCGCGCCACGCAGCCGTCGATGAGCGCGTTCTGCGCGTGCAGGTAGGCGGGCACATCGGTGTCGGTGAAGTACGGGCGGTGGCGAAACGATTCCTGGACGTCAATCACAATCAGACAGGTGTTCATGGCGAGATCTCTTGGGGATGGTTTGGTAGCGCCAATGGTGCCGGGGTGGGCCGGCCATGTCCGCCCTCATGCAGACAGGAATCGATCATTTTCGGCCATCCGATGTGGCGGAGCGTCTAACTCACGTGGCGGTCAAGCCCCTGCAATTGATAAGTACAAGGCCTTTTTGAATGAAATCGGCCGCCAGCGCTTGTCCAGCAAGCGCTGGTAGCTATTAATTTGATAGTTTTGACGTAATCGACCATAAGCTGCTATCGTGGCTAGGGTTTTCCCTAGATACACCTTGCAACCCCTGCGCATTCCACACTCATGGCCCGCCGTTCCCGTCTGTTCTCGTTGTCGTCGCTGACCCGGGCGTACCAGCGCAACCTCAAGGCGTTTGCGCGCGCAACGCGGCCCGTACAGCCTGTGCGGGCCAAGGCGCCTGCCAAGCTGCGGGTGGTGGCGGCCAAGGTGCCCAAGGCGCCCACGGTGGCGCGCGCTGCGCGGTCTGCGGGCAAGCCCACGCCGGTCAGTGGAGAGTGGCTGGCGGGCATTGCGCGCGGGCCTGCGGGGGCGCGGCGGTACCAGCTGTACATCCCGCCCGGCCTGGCGCTCAATGCGGGCGAGAAGCTGCCGCTCCTGGTGATGCTGCACGGCTGCGGGCAGACGGGGCGCGACCTGGCCGCGGTGTCGCGCATGAACCGGCTGGCGGCGCGCCAGCGTTTTCTGGTGCTGTACCCCGAGCAGGAGCGCATGGCCAACGCCCACGGCTGCTGGAACTGGTTTGAACGCCGCAACGGCAAAGCCGAGGCCGAAGCCGCCACCTTGCTCGCCGCTGTGGACCTGGTGGCCGCCAAGCAGCCCGTGGACCTGGCGCGGGTGGCCGTGGCTGGCCTGTCGGCCGGGGCCAGCATGGCCGTGCTGATGGCGGCCCGCTACCCCGAGCGCTTTTGTGCCGTGGCCATGCATTCGGGCGTGGCGCCCGGCACGGCCGAATCCGCCGCCTCTGCCATGGCCGCCATGCATGGCCGGCGCGAGGCGTACCTGCCTGACGCTTTCACCACGGAAGCGGCGCCTGCTGCGCTGCCCCCGCTGCTGGTGCTGCATGGTGATTCGGACGGCGTGGTGTCGGTGCGCAACGCCGCTGCCACCGCCTTGCTGTGGGCGGGCGCCATGGGCGCACGGGCAGGCGCCATTCGCACGCTGCAGCGTGGGCAGCGCCACGCTATGCGGGTGACCGAGTTCAAGACGGGTGGCCGCACGGTGGTGGCCCTGCGCGAGGTGGTGGGGCTGGCCCACGCCTGGAGCGGCGGCGCGGCGCAACTGCCGTTCAGCGACCCGGCGGGGCCGGACGCATCGGCCCTGGTGTGGGCGTTTGTGGCGCGGCAGTTCGCAAAAAAATGATTGCACGGAAAACCATGGGCTCAACCCCTCACCCCGGCATCCACAACCCATAAGAAGCCGCAGGCACCGTCAGCGGGCGATGCGGCTGCCGGGCCTTCGGCTCCTCGACCTGTGTCAGATCCGAATCCCCTGTTCCGCGCGCCTTGGCACTCCCCCGCCGCCTTCAAAATCACATACAACGCCTGCGCTTCCCACCGCTCTACTGCGCCAACGACTTGAGCGGCATCACCTGAAGGGGCGTGCCATCCGGTAGCTTGCCGGTGCGCAGCAGCATGGTCACAAAGCTGGCGCTGCGGGCGTAGCGTGCCACTGCGTTGTCCTGGCTGGGGCGGATGTCGGATGCTGGGCCAGTGGGTTGAGGTGCCCGGGGTCTTGCCACCTGACAGGTCTGCGCCATGGCGGCGGAGATTGGCCCCAAAATCAATCCGTCTGAAGCGACCCTGCTGCGGTCCGCGCAAAGCCTGTCGAGCGAGCGCAACGATCACGCCATTCAGCCCGCAGGGCGGAGTTGAATAGTTAGATACGACACGCAGGCCCATCCCATATGTCAACCACCACGCAACTGAATTCGCCGTCCCTGCAAGCCCACCCCCAGGCTTGCGCGGCGTTGGCCGAAGCATTGCTCAACGATCCGTTTTACCAAGCTGTCACGATCGACCACGCAGCCGACCCTGCTCGTCGGATGAAGGTGCTGACCGACTACTGCGCGCTGGCCATGGACGAAGCCCGCGCCGTGGGCGACGTGCAGGTGGCCGACCCCCACGGCGCCGCACTGTGGATCACACCCTGTGTATCCGCCGCTGACAAGGCGCAACACAGTGCCCATCGCACCCGCAGCTTGCGCCTGCTGCTGGGGCCGCGCGGGTTTGACAATTACCAGCGCATCGGCTCCGCCATGGAGGCGCAGGTACCTGCTGACCTGCACGGCGCGTGGTACCTGTCGATACTGGGTGTGCACACCGCAGCGCGCGGCCAGGGGCTGGCGCAGCGGCTATTGGCGCCCACCTTGGCCAGGGCAGACCAGGTCGGTGCATCGTGTTTTCTGGAAACCTTCAACCCCTTGAGCGTGCCGTTTTACAGCCGCCTGGGTTTCACGCGGTCGGTGGAATGTGTGGATCCGGTCACGGGAAGCACTTATTGGCTGCTGGTGCGCGGTGAGGCCCCGCGCTGCGCGTAGCCGACGTGCACGGCGCCCGCTGTTGCCAAGCCCGGGCAGACCGGTATATCAGCACGAAATTTTTGAAGCATGGCACCGACATAGTCCGCTGAATCATTGAATTCGGCTGCATACAGTCCCTGTCGGAGGGCTGGGACCCGCACACTCCGCCACCACCCAATCCCTGAACGCCTTCACCAACGGTGTCTGCGCCCGCGTCTCCGGGTACACCAGGTAATACGCGTCGTCGCTGCTGGTCAGCACGGTGGTCGACAGTTCTACCAGGCTGCCTGCGGCCAGTTCGGGTTCGATCAGAAAGCGGGGGAGCAGGGCGGCGCCCAGGCCGGAGACGGCGGCCTGGGCGATCATGGCGAACTGTTCAGACCGGGGGCCGCGCAGCGCCAGGCTGGTGGGCGCGCCCACCCGTTCAAACCATTCGGCCCACTGGGTGGGGCGGGTGCTTTGCTGCAGCAGCACCACGCGGGCGATGTCTTGCGGGGTGTGTATGCCGTGCTGGTTTTGGTAGCCGGGGCTGCAGACGGGCACCACTTCTTCGTGCATCAGGTACTGGCACACGGCGCCCGCCCAGTGCGGCGCGCCGAAGTGGATGGCGGCGTCGAACGGGGTGCCTGCAAAGTCAAAGGGCTCGGTGCGGGCAGAAAAGTTGACCGTCACGTCCGGGTGCAGCGCCATGAAGCGCGGCAGGCGCGGGATGAGCCAGCGGGTGCCCAGCGTGGGCAGCACGGCCAGGTTGAGCAGTCCGTCGGCGCTGGAGAAGGCCATGGCTTTCTGGGTGATGGTCGAGAGCTGCTGCAGCACGCTCTGCACGTCGGCTGCGTACACGCGGCCCGCGTCGGTCAGCACCACACGCTGGCGCACGCGGTGGAAGAGGGCGGTGCCCAGCTGTTCTTCCAGCTGGCGGATTTGTCTCGACACGGCACTTTGGGTCAGGTGCAGTTCTGCGGCGGCGCGCGAAACGCTGTGGTGGCGGGCGGCGGCTTCAAAGGCCAGCAGGTCGGCCATCGGCGGCAAAAAGGCGCGGCGTAACAGGGTCATGCAAGGTTATGCGTAGGGAGAATGAAATTTCTTGGCAAAAAACAGCAAATTTGGTCGCTAGCGCACATTCAGTAATGCGCTAGAGGTTTTGGGTGGGAAAGCCACTTGATTCCAATTTTGCATTAAGTTGTTCCGTCTTTTTGCTATTCACTCCAGAGCGATTGGCGGATATTGGCGTCTTCGTTGCGAGTTTCTTTCGGCGTTTTTCTCCGTTTCTTCGCCCCTCAGCCCTTCTGCGAGCCGCCATGCCTGCCACCTCCGCCGCATCTCTCTCGTTCTCCCTTGCGAACGAAGTCGATCAACTGCTGCAACGCCTGGGCGTGCCCCGGGGTGCCTACACCGGCGGCACGCTGGCTGCGCGCTCGCCCATCACCGGCGAGGTGCTGGCCCAGGTGCCGCAGCAAAGCCCGGCCGATGCTACCGCCGCCATTGGCCGCGCACATACCGCCTTTTTGGCGTGGCGCAATGTGCCAGCACCGCGCCGGGGCGAGTTGGTGCGCCTGCTGGGTGAGGAACTGCGCGCCGCCAAGGCCGACCTGGGCCTGCTGGTGACCATCGAGGCGGGCAAGATCCCGTCCGAAGGCCTGGGCGAGGTGCAGGAGATGATCGACATTTGCGACTTTGCCGTGGGCCTGTCGCGCCAGCTGTATGGCCTGACGATTGCCACCGAGCGCCCCGGCCACCGCATGATGGAAACCTGGCACCCGCTGGGCGTGTGCGGCGTGATCTCGGCCTTCAACTTCCCCGTGGCCGTGTGGTCGTGGAACGCCGCGCTGGCGCTGGTGTGCGGTGATTCTGTGGTGTGGAAGCCGTCCGAGAAAACCCCGCTTACCGCCCTGGCCACGCACGCGATTGCGCAGCGCGCCATCGCCCGTTTTGGTGCGGACGCGCCCGAGGGCTTGCTGGAGCTGGTCGTGGGCCAGCGCGACATTGGCGCGGTGCTGGTGGATGACGCCCGCGTGCCCGTGCTGTCTGCCACGGGTTCCACCGCCATGGGCCGCGCCGTCGGCCCGCGCCTGGCAGCGCGGTTTGCGCGCGGCATTCTGGAGCTGGGGGGCAACAACGCGGCCATCGTGGCGCCCACAGCCGACCTTGAGTTGGCATTGCGCGGCATTGCCTTTGCCGCCATGGGCACGGCGGGCCAGCGCTGCACCACGCTGCGCCGCCTGTTTGTGCACGAAAGCGTGTACGACCAACTGGTGCCTCAGCTGGCCAAGGCATACGCCAACGTGCAGGTGGGCGACCCGCGCACCGCTGGCACGCTGGTAGGCCCGCTGATCGACCGTATGGCCTTTGACGGCATGCAAAAAGCGCTGGAGCAAAGCCGCGCGCTGGGCGCCACGGTGCACGGCGGCGGCCGGGTGGAAGGCCTGGGCGGTGCAGATGCGTACTACGTGCGGCCTGCGCTGGTCGAACTGCAAAAGCACGAAGGCCCCGCGCTGCACGAAACCTTTGCACCCATCCTGTACGTGGTGCGCTACAGCACGCTGGACGAAGCCATCGCCATGAACAACGCCGTGGGCGCGGGCCTGTCGTCGTCGATCTTTACGCTGAACATGCGCGAGGCCGAGTTGTTCATGTCGGCCGCTGGGTCAGACTGCGGCATCGCCAATGTGAACATTGGGCCCAGCGGCGCCGAGATTGGCGGTGCGTTTGGTGGCGAGAAGGAAACCGGCGGCGGACGCGAGGCGGGGTCCGACAGTTGGAAGGCCTATATGCGCCGCGCGACCAATACCATCAACTATTCGACGGCACTGCCACTGGCGCAGGGTGTGACGTTTGATGTGTAATTTTTTGATGCCCCCTGAGTCACCTGCGGCGCCTTCCCCCTCAAGAGGACGCCGCCAGCGCGGCGGGGCAGCCCTTGCGCGGCGGCCGCTGGCCTACGCAGCGCCAGTTGCGAACCCGCTTGGCTAACTTTCCTGCAGTGTATGAACGGTAACCATGACCTTTGATCCCTCACCCATCGTCATCATCGGCGGTGGCGTCATCGGAAGCGCCATTGCGTACTTCCTCACCCTGCAGCAGCCAGGCTGCGAGGTGGTGGTGGTCGAGCGCGACCCGACCTATAGGCGCGCTTCGTCGGCGCTATCGGCCAGCTCGATTCGCCAGCAGTTTTCTACCGACATCAACATCCGGATCTCGGCCTACGGCATTGGCTTTTTGCGCAACGTGGGCACGCTGCTGGCCTGCAATGGCGACGTGCCGGATATTGGCCTGCACGAAGGTGGCTACCTGTATTTGGCGACGCGAGCGGGCGAGTCCACGCTGCGTGAGAACCACGTGCTGCAAAAACAGCATGGTGCCGATGTGGCACTGCTCAGCCCACAGCAACTGGCCCAGCGCTTTCCGTGGTTGGCGCTGCAGGATGTGGCGCTGGGCTCGCTGGGCCTGTCGGGCGAGGGCTGGTTTGATGGCTACCTGCTGCTGACGGCGCTTCGCAAGAAGGCGCAGAGCCAGGGCGTGCGCTATGTGGCTGACGAAGCTGTCGGATTGGATACGGCGGCCAGCGATGGCGTGTTGCATGTGAATGCCGTGCACCTGCAAAGCGGTGGTGTGCTTCCCTGCCGCTATGCCGTGAATGCTGCTGGCCCGTGGGCGGCCGCCATTGCAGGTTGGGCGGGCATTGACCTGCCCGTGGTCGGCAAGCGCCGCACGGTGTTCAACCTCGCCAGCCCCGCCGCGCTGCCAGGCTGCCCGCTGCTCATCGACACCAGCGGCATCTGGCTGCGGCCCGAGGGCAAGGGTTTTATCTGCGGCTTTGCACCAGCGGCAGACCACGATGCCGACTTTGCCCCGCTGGAGCCCGAGTTCGACGCTTTTGAAAACCACGTCTGGCCTACCTTGGCCGAGCGCATTCCGGGCTTTGAGGCGCTGCGCATGCAGGGCGCCTGGGCGGGCTACTACGAGATGAACACCTTCGACCACAACGCCATCGTGGGCCTGCATCCGGCGTGCGACAACCTGGTGTTTGCCAACGGCTTTTCGGGCCATGGGCTGCAGCAGTGCCCTGCCGTGGGGCGCGGGTTGGCAGAGCTGATACTGACCGGGCGTTATCAAAGCCTGGACCTGTCGCCGGTGTCCATCCGGCGGTTGGCGGACAACCGCCCGCTGCTGGAGAAAAACGTCATTTGATGAGGCCCGGCATTGCACATAGCGCGCTGCATGCCGGCCCATCCACTGCCAGGGCTGGCGCCGCACTTGTGTATCTCGTACGCTGTGCCTATGGCCCACACACCTGCAGGACGCCTGGACGCACAAGCTGCGTGCATCGACGCGCTGTGCTGAATTTTTTGTTTTTTGAAACGACTACCTGACATGGTCACTACACCCACACCCCCAACCACGACCCCCCGCACCGGCGGCCAGATTCTGGTCAGCCAGCTCATTGCCCATGGCGTAAAGCAACTGTTCTGCGTGCCGGGCGAAAGTTACCTGGCCGTGCTGGATGCCTTGCACGATGCCGACATCGGCGTGACCGTGTGCCGCCAGGAAGGCGGCGCGGCCATGATGGCCGAGGCGCAGGGCAAGCTCACCGGCCAGCCCGGCATCTGTTTTGTGACGCGCGGGCCGGGCGCCACCAATGCGTCGGCGGGCGTGCACATCGCCCACCAGGACTCGACGCCCATGATTCTTTTCGTAGGCCAGGTAGCGCGTGGTGCGATGGGGCGCGAGGCGTTTCAGGAGCTGGACTACAGCGCGGTGTTTGGCACCATGGCCAAGTGGGTGGTGCAGATTGACGACCCGGCGCGCGTGCCGGAGCTGATCTCGCGCGCCTTCCACGTCGCCACATCCGGCCGCCCCGGCCCGGTGGTGGTGGCGCTGCCCGAAGACATGCTGACCGAGGCCGCCACCGTGGCCGATGCGCTGCCCTACCAGGTGACGGAGACACATCCCGGCGCTGCACAGATGGCCGAGCTGGCCGAGCGCCTGAAAGCCGCGCACCAGCCCGTGGCCATCCTGGGCGGCAGTCGCTGGTCCGAGCAGGCGGTGAGGGAGTTTGTGGCGTTTGCCGAGGCTTGGTCGCTGCCTGTGTATTGCTCGTTTCGGCGGCAAATGCTGTTCCCGGCCAGCCACGCCTGCTATGGCGGCGACCTTGGCCTGGGCGTCAACCCGCGCCTTTTGGCGCGCATCCGCGAATCCGACCTGGTGCTGGTGGTGGGTGGGCGCCTGTCAGAGATCCCGTCGCAGGGCTACGAGCTGTTCGCCATCCCCAACCCCACGCAGCCGCTGGTGCATGTGCATGCCGATGCCGATGAGCTGGGCAAGCTGTACCGGCCCGCGCAGGCCATCCACGCCACGCCGCAGGCATTCACTGCGGCGCTGGCGGGTGTGCGGCCAGCGGGGGCTGTGGCCTGGCATGCCCATGCGGAGATGGCACGGTCAGAGTACATCCTGTGGAGCGACACCAACCCCATCCAGATTCCTGGCGATCTGCAGATGGGCCAGGTCATGCAGCATCTCAAGTCCACACTGCCTGCCAACACCATCTTCTGCAACGGCGCGGGCAACTTCGCCACCTGGGTGCACCGCTTCTGGCCGTTTACCACCTACGCCAGCCAGCTCGCGCCCACCAGCGGCTCCATGGGCTACGGCCTGCCAGCGGGCGTGGGTGCAAAGCGCCTGTGGCCGCAGCGCGAGGTGGTGGTGTTTGCGGGCGACGGCGACTTTTTGATGCACGGCCAAGAGTTTGCGACTGCCGTGCAATACGGCCTGCCCATCATCGTGGTGCTGCTGGACAACGCCATGTACGGCACCATCCGCATGCACCAGGAGCGCGAGTACCCGGGCCGAGTGAGCGCCACGCAGCTCAAGAACCCCGACTTCAAGGCCTACGCCCAGGCCTTTGGCGGCCACGGCGAACGCGTGGAGCGCACCGAAGACTTCGCACCTGCCTTGGCCCGCGCCCGCGCCAGTGGCTTGCCCAGCGTGCTGCACTGTTTGATCGACCCCGAGGCGATCACGCCGACGGGTACGTTGCAGGGGATCCGCAGCGCGGCGATGGCGAAGCAGTGAGGCTCTGAGGGAAGGTTTTATTCATAGATTTTGATTTTTTGCTTGAAATAAACAATCTATGAATTTTTCTGACGGCTTGGTCAGTGCGTTTGCTCCAGTTGCTTTCGGTGCTGGCAAAATTATTCATAGATTTGCATAAAAATCCAAAAAAGCTACTATCTATGAATGCCAAGACAAAACACCAGTCCTGCGGACTATCCCCAGGCCGTCCTGCAGCAGATTGAGTTGCTGGGGCAGAACATTGCCATCGCCCGCAAGCGGCGTGGCGAATCGCAGGCGCAATGGGCGCGGCGGTTGGGGGTGTCGCAGCCGACCATGGCGCGCATTGAGCGGGGTGATCCGTCGGTGGCCATGGCCTCGTATGTGATGTGCATGTGGCTAATCAATCCGGCCGTGGCGGTGGCGGACCTGGTGGCGCCGCAGACTGACCATGCTGCGTTGGAGCGCGAGGTCACCCGCGTGCGGGGCGCGCGCAAGCCCGCACAGCCGGTCACAAAGCCTTCGGCGGCCGCTGCAGCCGTGCCTTCTCCTGCAGCCAAGTCGGCCAACAACACGGCAGCAGGATTGGCGGCGTTGCTGCACCCGGCCGCAAAGGTTTCGACATGACCGGTGCAGTCACCCCGCACAACTACCTACCGCAAGACCAGCTCTACGCATGGGCTCTGGTGAACCCTGCACAGCCCATGCTGGTGGGCGAGTTGCGCCTGTCGCAACTGGTGGCCGACTGCGCCACGTTTGCCTATGTCCCGCAGTGGTGGAACTTTGCGCTGAGCGAAGACCTGCCGCTGGTGCAGGGCCAGGAGTTCACTGCGGGTGAGCGCGGCAGTGCGCCGGGCGCCATCGACGATGCACGGCCCGACCGCTGGGGCGAGCGCATCATCCGCCACGTGGACCGGCCCGCGCGCCTGTCGATTCTGGAAATGCTGCTGTTCGCGGGCGATGACCGGTTTGGTGCTTTGGGCGTGTCGGTGTCGGCAGACCAATACATTCCGCGCCACCTGGGCCCGTATCCGCAATTGCGTGATTTGGCGCAGCTCAGCGCCGCCATGGAAGACCTGCAGACCCAGGCCCCGGTGACGGCAGACATGCGGCGCCTGATCCAGCCCGGTGTGACGCTGGGCGGCGCACGGCCCAAGGCCTTACTGCAGACCGATGCCGGTGCATGTGTCATCAAGTTCAGCGAGCTGGATGACGCGGTGGATACGCCCCTGGTGGAACACGCCACCATGACCCTGGCCGCCAAGGCAGGCATCCGCGTGGCGGCCACGGGCGTGTTGCCTATCCCTGCACGCCACGGCAAGGCACGTCACGCACTGACCATTGAGCGCTTTGACCGCGTGGGTGACTACCGCCTGCATTGCCTGTCGGCCCGCACCGTGCTGCGCGCCGCGCGTTTGCCGGAGAGCTACAGCGCCCTGGCCACGGTGTTGCTGCGCCTGGCCCACCCTGACCGGCAGGGCGCACAGCGCGAGGAGCTGTTCCAGCGCATGGTGTTCAACATCCTCATGGACAACACCGACGACCACGAGCACAACCACAGCCTGCGCCTGGGGCTGGATGGCTACTACGAGCTGACCCCGGCCTACGACGTGGTGCCGACACTATTGAATATGGGGCGCCAGTCAATGTTGGTCGGGACGGCGGGTGCTGAGTCCAGCCTGGAGAACGCGCTGACGGAACTCAACGAATTTGGCATTCGCAGGGACCGTGCCGTTGAGCTGATCCAGCAGGTGGTGCGTGTGGTGGATGGCTGGCAAGCCCACTTTGCGCAGCAGGGCGTGTGCCGCGCTGACATGGAACTGCTGCACGCCAGCATCGACCGGGACGCCTTGCGCATGCAAAGGAAGGCGTTTCTCTGAATGGGAACATGTGGGCGCTTGGCAGCAGCTTGTCACACCGCCGCGCACAATAACGGCCGTGACCGTTTCTGACCCTGACCCCGCTGCTGACAACAGCCCGGCTGCCCCGGCCCCGCCCGACGGCAAGCTGCGCCGCATCGCCCACCTCGACATGGATGCCTTTTTTGCATCCGTTGAGTTGCTGCGCTACCCGCAGCTCAAGGGCCTGCCGGTGGTCATTGGCGGTGGGCGACGCAAGGTGGATGAATTGTTGCTGCAAGGCCCGGATGGCAAGGGCTTGCGCGAGCGGCATTTCATCCCGGTAGAGGACTTTCCGCTGCTCAAGGACTACGTGGGGCGGGGCGTGATCACCACCGCCACCTACCCAGCGCGGCAATTTGGTGTGGGCTCCGCAATGGGCATGATGAAGGCTGCCAAGCTGTGCCCCCAGGCCATTGTGTTGCCGGTGGATTTTGACGAGGTACGCCGGTTCTCACGCCTGTTCAAAAGCACCATCATGGAAATTGCCCCCGTGATGCAGGACCGGGGCGTGGACGAGGTGTACATCGACTTCACCGATGTGCCCGGGGGGCAGCGTGAAGGGGGCAGGGTGCTGGCGCGGCTGATCCAGAAAAGCATCTTCGACGTGACCGGGCTGACCTGCTCCATCGGCGTGGCGCCCAACCGGCTGCTGGCCAAGATGGCGAGCGAGTTCAACAAGCCCAACGGGATTTCCATCGTTTACGAGGAGGACCTGCAGACGAAAATCTGGCCGCTCAATGTGCGCAAGATCAACGGCATCGGCCCCAAGGCGGGCGAGAAGCTGGCGCGGCTTGGCATAGAGACCATCGGCCAGCTGGCCGCGCAGGACGAGCAGTGGCTGATGGGCCACTTTGGCAAATCCAGCGGCGCGTGGATGCACCGCGTGGCCTGGGGCCGCGACGACAGCCCCGTGGTGACCGAGAGCGAGCCCGTCAGCATGAGTCGCGAGACCACGTTCGACAGCGACCTGCACGCCGTGCGCGACCGGGCCGAGTTGGGCGCGATATTCACCGACCTGTGCCTGCGCGTGGCCGACGACCTCCAGCGCAAGGGCTATGTGGCCCGCACCATCGGCATCAAGCTGCGCTACGACGACTTCAAGATCGCCACGCGCGACCACACGGTGGACTTCTACACGGCCGATGGCCTCACCATCCGTCAGCTGGCCGGACAGTGCCTCAAGCGCGTGCCGCTGGACAAACGGCTGCGTTTGCTGGGCGTGCGGGCCAGCACGCTTGCGCGGCGGGGTGAAGAGCCGGATCTGGGGCCAGGGGCGACCACCCCTGCGAACACTCGCAGACGCAAGCCAGGCGGCGATGGGGCAGCAGACAGTGCGGGGCGCACTGCGCAGCTTTTTTAGCGCGCGTTAAACCCCTTTCTGCAATT
The DNA here is from genome assembly GCA_947085645.1 of uncultured Gammaproteobacteria bacterium. GTDB lineage: Bacteria > Pseudomonadota > Gammaproteobacteria > Burkholderiales > Burkholderiaceae_C > Acidovorax. The sequence continues at coordinate 22,181 of CAMTXG010000022.1, read as the reverse complement.
CATGGCTCTCGCGATGCTCGCCTGCATAGGGCCTCTGCCACCAATGTCTTCAGTGCAGGGCTGCAAGCACTGATGCAGTCACAGTGCCGCAACCGGGGCATAGGCATGGCACGCAATTGCCGACTGCCTCAGATCAGGGCATGTCTTCCTGGCGGGGGAGCCATTGCCCTGAGCGCGGGTTGTAGCGATCGTAGTCGCGGCGTGGGCCGCCGTCGGGCCCGGTTCTGCTTCTACGGTCGCGCTCGGCCTCCTCGCGCCGGCCTGCTTCGCGTTCGCGTATCTCGCGTTCACGTGCTTCCCGCTCACGCCGGGCATTTTGCTCGCGCTGTTCGCGCTCGCGGCGGGCGTTTTGCTCACGCTCGCGTTCTCGGTCAAACCGCGAGCGGTCACGTTCTCGCTCCCAGCGCTCGCGGTCACGCTCATAAATGCGGTTCTCGCGCTCCCAGCGCTCCCGGTCGGTGTTTCGCCATTGCGCCGGGGGTGGCGCTACCGGGTAAACGGGATAGGCGCCGGGCGGGTACATGACGCCTGGCTCATATCCTCGTTGGTAGGGCGGCGGCTCGTTGTAATAGGGGTCGCCCGTGGAGACGCAGCCCGTAGCCAGCAAGGCCATGGAACCCAGTACCAGTGTGCGTGTAAAAAATGGATGGATCATGATGTTCCTTGCAGTGGGGTGGAAGAAACCACCATTGCAGTATGACGCGGGGCCAGTGTTTTGGTTGACCGGTGATGGGTGCAAAGCTGAGCTTTACTCCAGCATGACGGATGTTTCAGTTTGTAATGTCTGATCTGGTTGGTCCGCGACTTTGTGGTGACTTGGAGTGTGGGCGACAGAAGGAGCATTGGCTGCAACGCAGCTTTGCGCAACTAAAAAAAGCGGGTCAGCTACCCTTCCGGTTCACTGCCGCGCCGTGCGCACATTGCGCGGCAGGCCCTGGGGGTGGCTGGTGCGCAGCGGGTTGATGTCCAGGCCTCCCCGGCGCGTATAGCGTGCGTACACCGTCAGCTTGACGGGTTTGCAGCGCGTCCACAGGTCCATGAAGATGCGCTCCACGCACTGCTCGTGAAACTCGTTGTGGTTGCGAAAGCTCACCAGGTACTGCAGCAGCCCTTCCTGGTCGATCTGCGGGCCGCTGTAGCTGATCTGTACGCTGCCCCAGTCGGGTTGGCCGGTGACCAGGCAGTTGCTTTTGAGCAGGTTGCTGGTCAGTACCTCGGTCACGGGCGTCTGGTCGAACTGCGCGGTCAGCAGCTCGGGTGCGGGCTGGTACTGCGTGCATTCCACATCCAGCCGGTCCAGGCTCAGACCGTCCAGTTCATGCACGGGCTCCTGGTCAAACAGGTCGGGGCTGATCAGCTTGACGCCCACCGTCGCAGCACGGTCCGCGCCCCGCCACACGGCTTCGCTGATGTCGGTGCGGATGCGGGCCTGCACCTCGGCCGCATCGGCAAAGCGGGTGTTGTTGAAGCTGTTGAGATACAGCTTGAACGACTTGCTCTCGACAATGTTCGGCGTCTCGCACGGCACGGTGATGTGCGCCAGCGCCACCTGCGGCTTGCCGCGCTGGTTGAGCCACGACAGCTCGAACGCTGTCCACAGGTCGGCCCCGCAGAACGGCGCGGCGCCAGTGATGCCGATCTCGGCGCGCTTGCCCGAGCGGGGGATGGGGAACAGCAGCGAGGCGTCGTACTGGTCGATATAGGCCGATGCCTTGCCGAGTTGGGATTGTTCCGGGGTGTTCATGATTGCTATTAAAATAATAGCTACTAACGCTTGATGGATAAGCGATAGAGCTTGTTTCTATTTGAATTCTCGTTCACGCAGCCACTTGGTGGCGATCCATTTCTCACCGGCAATCACCGGGGCGCCGCCGTGCAAAGTTTTGGTGGAGGGGTGGGGGCGCTCGTAGCTGAAAAATACGGCGTTGCCGCGCTGCGGCGCCACTTCCACATGCACGTCCGGGAAGGTGGTGCCGCCGCCTTTGTCGGGTGTGTTCAGGTACATCACCAGCGTGCCCACGCGTTGCCCGCCGCGTTTGACGATGCTGGGCGTGCCAGGCTCGGCGGGGTCAAAGTAGTCGTAGTGGGGCTTGTACTCGGCACCCGGGCGGTAGTGCAGCACCTGCAGGCCCTCGCCGTTTTCGATGGGCCAGTGCAGCAGGCGCGCGATGCGTTCCTCGATGCGCTGGATCAGCGGAGTCTGCCCGCGCTGAAAGAACATGCCGTCACTGGTGCGGTCGGCGTTGATCTCTTCGCCGCCAGTCTTGGTGGCCACGGTGAGAGAGCGGGCCAGGCGCGGCTCGGCGTCGGCAATCAGCGCGTCGCATTCTTCGGGGGACAGCAGATTGCCAAACACGACGATGCGTGGCTGCGCCATGGCCAGCAGCACGTTCACGGTGCGGTCGCCGCAGTCCACCTGGGCGGGGGATTCATCCAGCCGGGGCTCGGGTACCGGCACGGCGGCGGGCTGGCCTTGCTGCACGGCCAGTTCATTGAGGTGGTCCTGCAGTGTGACTTCCAGCGCATCGGCGGCCACGTCTTCGTCCCAGCCTGCGTCGCGCATGGACTGCAGCACCACGGGCGCTTCATAGCCGGCCTGCGCCTGCTCGATGATCCAGCGGCGCAATTCGGGCGTGATGACCTGCCGGGCAGCGCTGGTGCGCTGGGTCGTCAAGGTGCTGTCGGGGTGCGGGTCAGAACGCGATGCCATGGAAGTCCTTCAACGTCGATGGGGTTGCTGTGGGAGGGGCGGTGCGTGCCGCCTCAGGCTTTGGCTGTCTTGCGACGGTACACCAGCCGCTCGGGGCTTGATGATGCCGGTGTAAACGCGTAGCCGTCCAGGTCAAAATCCTCCAGCTGGCGGGGCGTGGCCACGCGGTGCGTGATGGCATAGCGCGCCATCAGCCCCCGCGCACGTTTGGCATGAAAGCTGATGATCTTGTATGTGCCGCCTTTCCAGTCCTCGAATACGCATTCGATCACTTGGGCCTTGAGCACCTTGCGGTCCACGGCCTTGAAGTATTCCTGCGAAGCAAGGTTGACGACCACGGGCGTGTCGGCTTTGGCGTCGTGGGCACGCAGCCGCGTGTTGATGTGTTCGGCAATCTGTGCGCCCCAGTATTGATACAGGTTGCTGCCCGCGTCGGTGGCCAGGCGCGTGCCCATTTCCAGGCGATAGGGCTGCATGCGGTCCAGCGGCCGCAGCACGCCATACAGGCCGCTCAAAATGGCCACATGGTTCTGCGCCCAGTCCAGGTCGTCTTCGGCCAGCGTGCGGGCATTCAGGCCCTCATATACATCCCCGTTGAAAGCAAGCAGCGCCTGGCGCGAATTGGTGGCCGTAAAACGGGGCCGCCAAGCCTGGTAGCGTGCCACATTGAGAGCGGCGAGCTTGTCGCTCAGATCCATCAGCGATGCGATGTCTTGCGGGGACTGGGTGCGCAGCACCTCGATCAATGCGGCCGACTGCGCCACGAACTGCGGCGTGGTGTGTGGCAGCCCTGCCGGCAAGGGGGTGTCGTAGTCGAGCGATTTGGCGGGGGACAGCAGGAACAGCATGGAAATGAAGGGGGCCGAAGGTGCGTGGACTTTGGAGGGTGAGGCAAGCGGGCGTTTGTCGGGGCCGCACCGGAATGCAACCAGGGGTCGTGCAGACCCTGTGAACGGGGCTTGCGACAGTGGCCACCCAAAATGGTACCCGGTGCGACGCGGGCTGCCATCTTGGTGGGTTTTGGCAGGCATCAATGAAAGAAGGCGGCCGAGGCCGCCTTCTTTATTGGGGGAGAGCCAGCAGCCGCAGCTGCTGGCTGTACGGGGAGTTAAGCCGCAGGGGGGTGCTCAAAAGGCAGGGTCATGGCCGACAGGTCGCGGCGGGTTTCCACCAGCACCAGGGGGCCTTCATCCATAACAACGGCGGGTGGACGTTCGCGCGGCACGCGGATGGGTTGTGGCTCGGCCGCGATGGCCGCCTGCACGGCGGCGATCTTGTCGGCGTCGGAGTTCACCCATTGCAGGCCCGACGAGGCCGCCACTTGCTGCAGCGCGTCGATAGGCAGCGTGAACGCCTGAATGCGTGGCATGCCACCAGCAGCAGGTGCAGCAGGTGCAGCAGGTGCAGCCGGGGATGCCGCCACATGGGCTGGTGCTGCCGCTCTAGGGGCTGCGGCGACCGGAGCAGGCGATGCAGCAACGGGTGCGGGAGCGGGTGCTGCCACAGAGGGCGCGGGGGCTACAGCGGGCGCCACAGCGGGGGCTGGTGGCACTTGTGGCGCAATAGGCGCTACCTGAGCCACAGCCGCTGCAACCGGGGCCGCGTCTGCCGACGGGGCTGGTGCGCTGAAGTAGCTGCGCCGTGGTGCCTCGTCCTGCCCGGCAGCGGGCTCGGCTTGCAGACCAGCGGGCGTCAATGGGTCTAGATCCATCATCGCAGGTACGGCTGCATTCGATGCCGCGGAGGCGTCGGCATTGCCGTTGTCGCGCGGGCCCCGTTCGCCACGCTCGCGGCGGTCGCGGCCGTAGCGGTCGCGGGAGCGGCGTTCACGGCGCTGCTGCTCTTCGGTGGCGGGGGCTTCGTTCCCTGTCAGGTCCAGGTCGGGCAGTGTGGCCAGTGGCGCGGTGTCCGCAAAGTCACCGGGCATGGCGGCTGCGGTGGGTGCTGCCATTGCGTTTTCCTGGGCTTCCACAGCGCGGGGTGTGCGCTCACCACGGCTTGCGCGGTCGCCCCGTTCGCGGCGCGGGCCGCGTTCGCGGGGTTGTTGTGCGCCAGGTGCGCCATCGGCACCGCTGCCGTTGTTGTTGCCATGGCTGTTGGGGCCTTCCACCTGCGCTGTAGCAGCGGTGGCATCACCGCTTACACCAGCAGTCTGGTTGCGCGGCTCGGCGTCGCGGCGGGGGCGGCCCCCGTCGCGGCCATTGCGTCCGTCACGCCCTTCGCGGCCCTGGGCTTCACCACGGCCTTCGCGCATTTCGCCTTCGGGGCGGTTGGCATCGCGGGGTGGGCGGCCTTCTGCGTCGCGCGGTGCGCGGCCTTCGGCCGAGCGTTCGCCACGGCGGCCACGGCCTTCGGGGGCGCCGTCGCGGTTGCCGTCGCGGGGGGCAGCGTCGCGATTGCCATCACGGTTGCCACCGCGCCCGCCACGGCCACCACGGCCTTCGCCATTGCGGCCATCGCGGCGGGGTTCGCCACGGCCCTTGGTTTCTGTCGGAGTGACGGGTGCGGGCGCTGCTGCAGGCGCAGGCGCTGCAGGCGCATCGCCAAACCCGAACAGGCTCTTGAGCCAGGCAAAGAAGCCTTGTTCCTGCGGCGCTGCCGCCACGGGCGCAGGCGCAGCCACGGGTGCGGCAGCCGCTGCGGTTGCAGACGCTGGGCGCTGGCCACCGCGCGGTGGGCGCGCGGCACTTTCAGGGCGGGGCTCGCGTGGCTCAGCAATGGGGGCGGGTGCGTCGGGCAGCACGCCCTTGATAACCGGGGTCTGCTTGTTGGTCGGCTCTTGCGAGCGGCGCGTCACGGCGGTGGGGTCTTCCACCTCTTCAGCAAGCTTGTAGCTGGCTTCGATGTGGTCCAGGCGCGGGTCGTCGTGCTTGAGGCGTTCCAGGCGGTAGTTGGGGGTTTCCAGCGTCTTGTTGGGCACCATCAGCACGGCCACGCGCTGCTTGAGTTCGATCTTGGCGATCTCGGTGCGCTTTTCATTCAGCAGGAACGATGCCACTTCCACCGGCACCTGGCAGTGCACGGCGGCCGTGTTGTCCTTCATCGATTCTTCCTGAATGATGCGCAGGATCTGCAGAGCCGAGGATTCGGTGTCGCGGATGTGGCCCGAGCCGCCGCAGCGGGGGCAGGGGATGGACGAACCTTCGGACAGGGCGGGCTTCAGGCGCTGGCGGCTCATTTCCATCAGGCCGAACTTGCTGATGGTGCCGAACTGCACGCGGGCGCGGTCCTGGCGCAGCGCGTCGCGCAGGCGGTTTTCCACTTCGCGGCGGTTCTTGCTCTCTTCCATGTCGATGAAGTCGATGACGATCAGGCCGCCGAGGTCGCGCAGGCGCATCTGGCGGGCCACTTCGTCGGCGGCTTCCAGGTTGGTGCGGGTTGCGGTTTCCTCGATGTCGCCGCCTTTGATGGCGCGGGCCGAGTTCACGTCCACGGACACCAGCGCTTCGGTGTGGTCGATCACGATGGCGCCGCCCGAAGGCAGTTGCACGGTGCGGGCGTAGGCCGATTCGATCTGGTGCTCGATCTGGAAGCGGCTGAACAGGGCGGCGTCGTCGCGGTAGCGCTTCACGCGGGCGGCATGCTCGGGCATGACGTGCGCCATGAACTGCTGTGCCTGTTCGTAGATGTCGTCGGTATCGATGAGGATGTCACCGATATCGTTGTTGAAGTAGTCGCGGATCGCGCGGATGACGAGCGACGATTCCTGATAGATCAGGAAGGCGCCCTTGCCGCCCTTGCCAGCGCCGTCAATCGCGGTCCACAGCTTGAGCAGGTAGTTCAGGTCCCACTGCAGTTCGGGCGCGGTGCGGCCAATGCCAGCGGTGCGCGCGATGATGGACATGCCGTTGGGGTACTCCAGCTGGTCCATCGCCTCCTTGAGCTCGGCGCGGTCCTCGCCCTCGATGCGGCGCGACACGCCACCGCCACGGGGGTTGTTGGGCATCAGCACCACGTAGCGGCCGGCCAGCGAGACGAAGGTGGTGAGGGCCGCGCCCTTGTTGCCGCGTTCTTCCTTTTCAACCTGGACCAGCAGCTCCTGGCCTTCCTTGATCACTTCATTGATGCGGGCCTGGTTGGGCGAGACACCGGGGGTGAAGTAGGTGCGCGAGATTTCCTTGAACGGCAGAAAACCGTGGCGGTCTTCGCCGTAGTCGACAAAACAGGCTTCCAGCGATGGCTCGACGCGCGTGACGACGGCCTTGTAGATGTTGCCCTTGCGCTGTTCGCGTCCTTCGATTTCGATTTCGTAGTCGAGGAGTTTTTGTCCGTCGACGATGGCCAGGCGCCGTTCTTCAGGCTGCGTGGCGTTGATGAGCATCCGCTTCATGATGCGTTTCCTTCTTGTGTTTCGCGGTCGGCAGCGGCGCAGTTCCCTAACCAATAGGGGGCTGCAGCGGGCTGCCACCCGCAGTTCCAAACCAATAACAAGCTCTACAGGAGCTGTGAATGCCTGGACTGACGCATCGAAACGAAGGGAATTGCCGGGAATGCCAAGGTTCTGCCGAGCGCTAGCGCGGCAGTGAAAGGCAGGGGCGCGTGGAAGGGGGCGAGTGAGAATGGCGCAGTTTTGCTATTGAAAAAATAGCTGCTTGCGCTGGCTGGATGGGCGTTGGAGCCGGATTGGAGCGCGCAGCCGGGGGCAACAGCCACCGCCACAAGGTCACCATCCATGCCATCAACAACCACATGCTCGCTTCGATCCGCTGGCAGACCGCACCCGGGTAGGGAGCATCTGCCAGCTTGGGGGATTCCGTATCAGTGTTTCAATCTGTCAGCCCGCCGCACGGCATACAGGCCACCACAGGCATCTGGCCTGCAATCTGCGTGTACAACGCCCGTTGGCATCGACCTTCCTGCGCCAATGCAAGGGTTGTGTGGACTAAACTCCAGGCAAATCAACCACTTACATAGCAACGCGCAGGTGAAACACATTATAGGGGGCAAACCGCTGTCCCACCCCGCCCCGGCTATCACCCCGCCCGCAGCGCGTCTTGTCGAGGTCGACGAAGACTCTGCAGGCCAGCGGCTCGATAACTTTTTGATACGCCACTTGAAAGGTGTGCCAAAAACGCATGTCTACCGCATCATCCGCAGCGGCGAAGTGCGCATCAACAAAGGCCGGGCGAGCGCTGATACGCGTGTTGAGGTGGGAGATGTGGTGCGCCTTCCGCCCGTGCGCATCTCTGACAAAGTGGCCGAGAAGGCCGAGCGCCCCGCGCCTGCGCGCGAATTCCCCATCCTGCTAGAGGACGAGCACCTCATCGCCATCGACAAGCCCGCAGGCGTGGCGGTGCACGGAGGCAGCGGTGTGAGTTTTGGCGTGATCGAGCAATTGCGCCAAGCCCGCCCGCAAGCCAGGTTCCTCGAACTGGTGCACCGGCTGGATCGCGACACCTCGGGCATTTTGCTGGTCGCCAAGAAGCGGTCAGCGCTCACTCACCTGCAAGACCAGTTCCGTGAACGCGAGACGGGCAAGACCTATCTGGCCCTTGTGACGGGCGCGTGGCCCGCCAGCAAGAAAGTCATTGACCTGCCGCTGCACAAATACCTGCAGGAAGACGGCGAGCGCCGCGTGCGCGTGACCACGGCCGACGACCCGGACGGCATGCGCTCCATCACGCTGGTGAAGGTGCGTAGCACCGTGCAAGCGCGCACCACGTTGGGTCTGCCCGCCATGTCGCTGCTGGAGGTCACGATCAAGACTGGCCGCACCCACCAGATCCGCGTGCACCTGGCCAGCCAGGGGCATGGCATTGTGGGGGACGACAAATACGGCGATTTCGACCTGAACAAGCGCCTGCTCAAGCACGGGATGAAGCGCATGTTCCTGCATGCCTGGCGGTTACAGTTCAACCACCCCGCCTCGGGCGAGCGCGTCGCCTTGAACGCCGAGTTGCCGCCCGAGCTGGCCGATTTTCTGCCCCCGCCTGAGACGGCGTGAACGAGCCCTCCCATGTCCGCCAAAACCTCCCGCCCGCGCCGCTTTGACCTGATCGCCTTTGACTGGGACGGCACACTGTTTGACTCGACCGCCATCATCGTGCGCTGCATCCAGGCTGCGGTGCGCGACGTGGGCGGCACGGTGCCTACCGACAAGGAGGCCTCGTACGTAATCGGCATGGGCCTGATGCAGGCGCTGGCCTATGCAGCGCCTGATGTGCCGCCCGAGAAATACACCGACTTGGGTAATCGTTACCGCTTTCACTATGTCCAGCACCAGGACGACCTGAGTCTGTTTGACGGTGTGCTGCCCCTGCTGAACGACTTGCGCGAGCGAGGCCATTTGCTCACGGTGGCCACTGGCAAAAGTCGGCGCGGACTGGACGAGGCCCTGCATTCGGTGCAGCTCAAGGGCGTGTTCGATGGCTCACGCACCGCCGACCAGACAGCAGGCAAGCCGCATCCTCTGATGCTGCAGGAGCTGATGGCGGAGTTCGACGTGACAGCCGAACGCGTTCTCATGATCGGTGACACCACCCATGACCTGCAAATGGCCGTCAACGCAGGTTGCGCCAGCGTTGGGGTCAGCTACGGCGCGCATGAGCCCGACGTGTTCCATGTGCTCAACCCGCTGCACGTCGCCCACTCCGTGCGCGAGCTGCACGATTGGTTGTTGCTCAACGCCTGAACTGCAGCACAGCACCAGAGCAAAGAAAACGTATGCAGCCCCTTCCCGACCAGGTCATTGCGCTGTGCAACAGCAGCGAGCTGATCGACGGCGGCTCCGCGGTTCCCTTCGATGTGATTTACGCGGGCCAGACGTGCCGCGCTTTTGCCATCCGCTACCGGGGTGTGCCCCATGCCTACCTGAACCGTTGCACGCATGTGGCCATGGAGATGGACTACCAGCCCAACCGCTTTTTTGACGACACCGGTCTGTGGCTGCTGTGCGCCACGCACGGCGCGGCATATGTGCCCGAAACCGGCCAATGTGCCGGCGGCCCCTGCCGTGGGGGACTGGTAAAAATTGTTTTGTCAGAAAGCGATGGTGTGGTGCACTGGCATACTGCACACCATCTGCAACCCGTAGAGTTCTAGAAAAATCTAGATGAATTACCCTTATTTGCCGACGCCTGCTGCGTCTGGCTAGCGCCAGGACGCACGACATGACCGACCCCCAGCAGCCCGGCACTTCGGGTTTTGACAAAAAAAGCAATCCAGCGCCGGACCTGTGGGCGCCAGCAGCTACAAATTCAGGAGCAGGATCTGTGAGTGATTCATCGCGTGAACCCGGTTGGGAGCGTGCCACGCTGGAAAAGCTGGCTTTCTCCGCCCTCAACGAGCAGCGCAGCGCTCGCCGCTGGAAAATTTTCTTTCGCCTAGCCTGGCTGTTGCTGATCGGCGCCATTGTCTTTGTCGCCCTGCGCCAATCATCGCCCGGCACTAGCAAGAGCGCTCCGCACACCGCCGTGGTCGACATCAAGGGCGAAATCGCCTCCGGCGCTGAAGCCAGCGCCGAGTTTGTGGTGGCCGCCATGCGCAGTGCGCTAGAAGACGAGGGCTCGCAAGCCCTGGTGCTCCTCATCAACTCGCCTGGCGGCAGCCCCGTGCAGGCCGGCATCATCAATGACGAAATCATTCGTTTGAAGGCCAAGCACAACAAGCCGATCTACGCCGTGGTGGAAGAAACCTGCGCCTCGGCGGCCTATTACATTGCTGCAGCCGCCGACGAGATTTTTGTCGACAAGGCCAGCATCGTGGGCAGCATTGGAGTGCTGATGGACGGCTTTGGCTTTACCGGCACCATGGAAAAACTGGGTGTGGAGCGCCGCTTGCTGACCGCTGGCGAGAACAAGGGTTTCCTCGACCCGTTCAGCCCCCAGACTGAAAAGCAGCGCGCCTACGCGCAAACCATGCTCGACCAGATCCACCAGCAGTTCATTGCCGTGGTGAAGGCCGGGCGGGGCGACCGGCTCAAGACCACGCCCGACACCTTCAGCGGGCTGTTCTGGACTGGCCAACAAGCCGTTGAGATGGGCCTGGCCGACAAACTGGGCAACCTGGACTACGTGGCGCGTGAGATCGTCAAGGCCGAAGACATCATCGACTACACCCGCCGCGACAACGTGGCTGAACGTCTGGTCAAGCGGTTCGGCGCTGCGATTGGCGTGGGCGCGGTCAAATCGCTGTCTTGGGCGGGGCCTCAGTTGCGCTGAAGCTGCGGCCCAGTGTCCCGAGTTGAAAATTCGTTGAATAAATCTACCGACAATCCCCGCCATGCGTCGTTGCAAATACTCGCCATGCCGCCCGGCATGTCTCCGCTTTGCGCCTAGCTTGGCAGCGATTTCGGCAAATTTCTTTCCTCAACGAACTTCCAACTCAAGACACTAGCGCTTTATGGATAAGCGCTGGCAGCTATGAATAGATGAGCATTTTTGTGCTGGACTGAACCAAACGGTGGCTGCCAAGTAGCGTTACAAGTATCTGATAGAGCCACCAGCTTGCCCAGCATGAGGGATTGGTGGAGTGCGCTGCCATACCCATATCGGGGCGGATCATTCCCTTTTTGGGTTTCTTTGGGGCGGCCTCAACCCAGACTCTCCAAGCGCCCTCACGCCTGCCACACCCCAAACCCCGCTGATCGCAGATCAATGCCGATCTCGATCTCCCGGTCCACAGCGTCTTCGTAGCTCATGGGGTTGAAGCCTTCGTACAGATCGGGCAGCAGGCGCAGGCCATATTGCGTCACAAACCGGTTGGCCTGAATGCCCGCCTTGTGTTTGTCGAACCGCACGTCCGGGTCGAGCCCGGTCATGCCCACATACACGCACGGCTTGCCGTCGATGTAACCCGGGTTGCATCTGCGAAAGCGCGGCTCCAGCAGCACGTCTTTGGACAGTTCGACCACGTAGACGTGGTGGTGGAGCTTGCGGCGGCGCATGGGTGGTGGTTGTTCTGCTGCTTACTCGTCCTCGCCGTCCGCCAGGCCGTCGTCACGCAGGCGGCGGTCCAGCTTGCTGCGCAGGGCTTCGGTGTCTTGCAGAAACTGCTCCACGGGCACGGCAGGCGCCACGCGCAGGCTGGGGGGGAAGATGCTGCTCATGTACATGCTTTTTGACAGGCGCATATTGTTGAGCCACTGCGCACCCAGCCACGATGGCACGCCCAGGGCCACCACGGCCACCACGGTCCAGGCCAGGCCCGCGCGGCGGCGGGGCAGCACGGTGGCCAGATGCGCATACAGCGCCCCGGCCAACACCAGTACAACCAACAGGTTGGCGAACTGTGAGAAGACCTCCAGCGAGAAGGCGAACGCAGACAGGTGGGCCACCAGATGCACCACGTCCACCCCCAGGGCCGCAGCGCAGGCAATGCGCACATGGCGCCAGAACTGCAGGGCTCCGGCAAACATCTTGTTGGCCACAGCCCACACGCCTGACCAGGCGCTCAGCACCACCAGCAGCATCAGCACCACTGTGGGCAGCGACTTGAGGTACTGCGAGGTGTCGCGCGACTCCAGCCACGACGACCCCAGCGCTACGGCCACCACCAGCGTCATCAGAACGGCCGTGGTGGCCACCGTGCGCCATGGAAACTGCGGCAGCGGCTGCTCGGCTGCAATCGGCGTATCGGCCAGGCGTAGCGTGACGTGGGTGTGGCCCAGGTCAATGGGCGTGCCGTCGGGCCAGTCAAACCGCTCGCCCTGGCCATAGTGTTTGCTACTTTGCTTGCGCTGCAGGCGTGCGCCGTTGCGCGTCTCCAGCACCTCCACCTGCACCGTGCGGGGGGCATCTACAACGCGGTCAATGCGCAAATGCGTGGGCGCCACAAACGGGTCGTCCAGCACCAGGTCGCAGTCCAGCGCGCGGCCCACGGTAACGGGCCAGCTGGTGATGGGCGCGCGCGCCAGCAGGGCGCCATGGCGGTCAAAGGCTTCTATCAGGCCCAGGGTGGTGTTCGGCATCGCGCTCATGGTGCCGCCTCCCAGCGGAACGCCTTCAGGTAGTGGCTGGCCAGCTTCATGCCGTTGTCAAAAGCAATGCCCTGCACGTCCAGGCGGCCCAGCACGCCTTGTGTGGGCTGGTTCACCGAGGTCACCAGCACCGTCATGTTGTACAGGCCGGTCAGCTTGCGGTAGGCCGACAGGCACACCACCGCGCGCAGCGGCAGGCTGCCGGGGTCTACAAAGCGCTCGCTGCATTCGGCCGCCGTCTGGTGGCGGTTACCGCGGGTCTGCAGCTGCTCGTTGGCAAAGCTTTGCGAATACATGCGCGCAAACCGCGCAGCGCCCAGCGTGGGTGCGTTGTAGGCCTCGTAGCCCAGGCGCACCGCGCCGGTGTTGAAGTCGCCCGCCACCACATCGCTGTCGGCCCGGCACTGCGTGCGCTCCAGGTTCAGCCCCGGGAAGGCGGGGTCGCGCCCCGACCCCCAGCAACGCGCCAGCGCGTCGTCGGGCACCGGCACGCGGTAGTTGCCGTGGCGTTGTTCGCGAAACGGCGCTTGCAAGAACCGGTCTGTCAGAAGCTGCTGGTGCTCCACCAGCTGGCGCGTCATCTCGGCGTGCGCGGGCTGCGTGATGGGCTGCGCAGGGGCTGCACGCTGCACCAGCGCCTGCGCAAACTCGGCCGGGATCAAAAAGCTCACCTGCTCGCCATCGAGCCGCTTGGCCACGTTCACGCCCAGCACCCGGCCCGCATCGTCCACCGCCGGGCCGCCGCTCATGCCGGGGTTCAGCGTGCCGCCAAAAAATATGCGCGGGTAAAAGCTGCGCTTGACCAGACCGTTGTAGGTGCCCTCGGTCACCGCAAAGCCAATGTCCAGCGGGTTGCCCAGCGAGTAGATGCGCTCGCCCTGCGCCAGCGTGTCAGCTGCGGGGCGAAAGCCCAGCACCGGCGCGGCAGCCGTGCGGCCCTTGGCGCGCAGCACGGCCAGGTCGTGCTGTACGTCAAACGCCAGCAGCTCCACCTCGCCTTCCTGGCCGTCCATGGTCACGTACACGCCGCGGTAGCGCTCCGGCTCCAGCGCCAGCTGGCTAGCCACGTGAAAGTTGGTGACGATCAGCCCATCGGCCGACACAAAAAAGCCCGACCCAATCGACGCCTGCGTGTTGGCATTGCGCAGCAGCGTGCGGATCTGCACCAGCTTGTCGCGCGACAGCTCATAAATGCGCCGGGCATCGCGCGACAGCAAAGCGGGGTCTGCTGATGCTGCGGGCGCTGCTGTGGCAGTCGCAGCCGCCGCCGGTGGCTGCGCGGCGGCGTCCACCGGCTCGCCACCCGCTGGGCGCACCGCCGGGGCATTGGCTGAGGTGGGTGGAGGCGCATTCTGTGCGTGCGCCACGGCGCACAGCAGCAGCAAAAGAATGGACGAGGTAGCAAGCCGCAGGGGCCGAAGCGGGGGGAAGGGCATCGCGGTATTCTATGAACGCTCTGCATCGCACCAGGCCCAGCCTGGGCAACCCATCCAATATCCACGCATGCACCCACCTATGCAACAAACCCACACCTATCCCATCGGCAACCCCGGCCACCCCTGGGGCGCCGCAGAGCGCGACCAATGGCGCGCGCGCCAGGTGCGCCAGCGCAGCTACGCCGACGACGTGCTCACCGCCATCGAGGCACTGCGCGGCCGGTTTGATGTGGAGCTGTATGGCGACGTGGTGTATGCCAACGACCACCACCCCGCAGAACGCTTTCCCCTGCGCGCCATCCGCACCCGCAACTGGCAGCCCGGCCTGCCCAGCGTGCTGGTGACTGGCGGGGTGCACGGCTACGAAACCAGCGGCGTGCACGGCGCGCTGCGGTTTGTTGACACTCAGGCCGAGCGTTATGCAGGCCGCGCCAACCTGCTGGTGGTGCCCTGCGTCAGCCCCTGGGCGTACGAGCGCTTTCAGCGCTGGAACTTTGACGCCATCGACCCCAACCGCGCGTTCAAAGAAGGCTCCCCCGCGCAAGAATCCCTCGCCCTCATGCGGCTGGTGGCGCAGCACCAAGGCCAATATGGTTCGTTTGTGGCCCACATCGACCTGCACGAAACCACCGACACCGACGAATCCGAATACCGCCCCGCCGTGGCAGCGCGCGACGGCAAGGTGTTTGAGCCCGGCAGCATCCCTGATGGCTTCTATCTGGTGGATGACACCGAGAACCCGCAGCCGGAATTCCAGCAGGCCATCATCGAGGCCGTGGGCCGCGTGACGCACATCGCGCCTGCGGACGAGAAGAACGAAATCATCGGCTCGCCGGTGGTGGCGCCGGGCGTGATTCGGTACGCGATGAAGTCAATGGGGCTGTGCGCTGGCATCAGCGGCGCTCGCTACACCACGACGACCGAGGTCTACCCGGATAGCCCCCGCGCCACGCCAGAGCAGTGCATTGAGGCGCAGGTGGCGGCGGTGTGTGCGGCGGTGGAGTTTGTGTGTCGGGAGACGAAGTAGCGCTATTCGCTGATCGTTTTAGTGCCAAATTGGCCTCTAGCGCTTGATAGGTAAGCGCTAGTAGCTACTATAAAAGTAGCAAATTTGCCGCTGAGTTCTTGGCGCCAACAGGGCTTGAAGCCGGGTAACTTTTACGGCGGATTCAGTAGAGACCCCAGCAACCGGGCACTTACATCGGCCGCATCAAGCGTGGCGAACTGCATGTTGTGCTGCTCCGTCAGCGGCCCATGGCCAGGCTCCATGCGGCCAGAAGCGTCGTAACCCATGGCCTTGAACTTCCAGACCCCGCCTATCAGCTTGAGCGAGCCTACGTGTGCGCCGGTGGCTGTGTGTACGGACACCACGGCGGCGTTGATGGGCAACAACTGCAAGGGGCCAGCCAGCGGGCCAGGCGGCACGTGGGCAAAGGTTGGAGTGAACGGCGGCGTCATGGATGGGCCTTGGTGTGGTGCAGTTTTTGAATGAAATTGGCCTCTAGCGCTTGATAGATAAGCGCAAGCAGCTATCAATATAGGAGTTTTTTGGGTTGAGGTGGGGCCTCACGCTCAACCAAGCCGGTTCTTCCAATAGTCCGGCTTGCGGTGCTGGTGCGCTATGGCGAGCACCAAAATGCCTGGGCCATCCTGCGTGTAGACCACGCTGTAGGGAAAGCGCCGCAACCTACAGCGCCGAATCTCTGAAGTCAGCGGGTGCCACGCTTGAGGAAACTGCTCAATAAGCCGCAGCGTCTTGAGCGCTTCGATCAAAAAGGCATCGCCCAGCCCCGGCGCCTGTTCCGCATACCAAGCAATGGCTTCGTCCAGCTCGGTCTGGGCTGGCTCCAGCAAACGGATGCTCATGTACGCGGAGCAACGGCTTGGTACTTGGCAATAACATCAGCCAAGGCCACCGCCTTGATCTCACCGCGCCGGTAGGCGGCGAGCCGGTCGCTGGCCTCACTGGCCCAGAGCGTATCCAGCGCAGCGTCGGGCTGGTCCAGGCTGTCCAGGATGCGCTCTACCACTTCCATGCGCTCTGCGGGGGGTAACTGAGCGGCTTGGGCGCTGAGGGCTTCGGCGGTGGTGGTCATGGCGGCTCCAGGGGCGTCGGTGCAAAGCGTCACTATAACTAGAGCGAATACACCTGCCAGACCGCACCAAGTGCGCCCGGCTCATACGGCCATCGCCTCGCGCAGCACCTGATCGCGAAAGCTGGCGGGCAGGCTGTTGGGGGTGAACACATCCACCTCTAGGCCCAGCAACTGCTTCAGTTCAAACCGAATCGCGCCAATGTCCATTAGCGTGGTTTGCGCGGTGGGCTCCACCAACAGGTCAAGGTCGCTGTCGGCCGTGTCGTCCCCATGCAGCGCCGAGCCGAACACCCGCACGCTGCTCACGCGGTGGCGCAGCGCGACCTCGCGGATTTGCGAGCGGTGCAGGACTAGGGCTTCGGAGGGGCGCATAGCTTTGACTTTAGCGGCGCTGCGGATTTTTAGGTCAAATCGGCCTCTAGCGCTTATAGGCATTGCGCTAGCAGCTACTAAACAGATAGCTAATCTTCTGCGGAAAAGATGATCGCGCGATGCCGGTTGATGCTGTCCAGCACATAGGGGTTGCGCACCGCGCCCGGCTCCACCAAGTCCACGCCCCGGCCCAGCAGTGCTTCCAGATCTGCTTTTGCACCAAAAATCGCGTTGAGCCCAGGCTGGACGCCAGACGCAAACTCCACCAGAAAGTCAGCATCGCTGTGCGCCGGGTCAAAGTCACTGACCCGCGCAGCCGAGCCAAACACTTCCAGCCGCCGAATACCGTAGCGCTGGCAGATGGCGGCAATGCCTGAGCGGTGTTGGGCGACTGCGGGGTGCATGGTGGTTGTCAGCTAGTCGCTGGTCTTGCCGCTTGGCGGCGAGGACTGCTCTTCACGGCCGTGCAAAAACTCTTGGGGACTGATATGCAGCACTTTCCCGTTTTCTGCGACAACCATGTACGTGTCTGACCGCTTGGCATCTTCAGCTGCGCGCAACCCCGCACGCGTCAGCGCTGCCAATGCAGCTTGGGCGGTGCTTGAGGCGGAGGGTGTTGGGACTAATGCACTCATGGGTTGACTCCTTCAGACAGCAATATCGGCGGTCGGTGCTGGTTGTTATATAGGAACCACGCGTTGACGATGGGCTTGTAGGTCTTTTCGAACTGGTTCAGTCCTGCCGCAAACCGCCTGCGAATCACATCGTCTGGAATGTTGTGGCCACCCTGCGACACTCGAATTCTTACCCGATCAATCGCCATTTCAGCCATTGGTAATTGCAGAAAATACAAGCTGACGTAATACCCAAGTGATCGCCAATGCAGCAACTTCGCTGCATAAGCCCGCCCTGACAAAGTCGTTTCCAACGCAAAGCTGCGGCGATGGGCGACGTGGTCGTCAATTTCCGCCAGCATGATGCGCCCGGCCTTGATCGCAGCGACTTCGGGAGCAAAGGGCGACAGTCCCGCTGCAATCAGATCGGCGTTCACAAACACCGGACACTGAGCCTCGACGGGTAGAAACTCGCGCGCAAACGTCGTTTTACCGGCGCCGTTGGGGCCTGCAATGATGATGGCTCGCGGTTCGGTTTGAATCATTTATGGGGAGCGTGGCGCGGTTCTATCGGTCGTTATGGCTCAACCTTCGGAGAAGGTGAGTACTTTGAACGCTCGGATTTCGGAAAACGTAAATACGCAGGATCCAAAAAATCAATTAATTCAATGAGGGCGTGCTGAAGTGCGATGAATCTTGGGACAATAACAGCGCTGTTTTTTTCGAAGTTCACTACATCCCCGTAAAGCGCATTTAGTAACGGGTTATCTGGAAAATCACCTTTCGATATGAATTCGCCATAGCCCATGCACTTCAAACCTGCGGCGCTTTGTGTCAGCATGCTTTCACCTATTGCACGCTGTTCCCCAGCGAAAACTCTGAACTCGGTAGCATATTTGTCGGTCTGAAAGATTGAGTAGATTTTGCTTTGAAGTTCGGAGAGTTTTCTCGTCTGTTCATTGTCATCCAACCTGATGAACTGTATTTCATGACGAGTTGCTTCAGTCCAAGCAAAAAATTGTGCGAAGAGAAATGCTGTATTTGAAACCGCGTATCGCCGCTCGCGAGGCGTTCCGCCAATGAGAAAACATTCAAAGAACTTAAGAGCCAAGATGTTGAAAAGGCGACTTTGTAAATCAGCCGCAGCGCGTACAAGGGGTTCGCTATATTGTGCTACATTCTTTTCGGACTCCGCCTTAAGCTTGCTCTTTTCAAATTCATGGTTGAGGCGGCTATTTTTGAATTGTCCCCAAATGGCGATACCGGCTGCAATTATCGCAATGACTCCGCTAATTAGCGCGGGAAGCAGGTCTGCATTCATTGTGGTTTATTCTGCTTGACTGAGTGAAAATCTTGTGACCCAAGGCGCACGCAATGTTTCTTCTTCGCCTTCGCGGGTCCGCACGTATTGTCCTCGTTCGGTACCTGACAGCTTTGTTCTGGGGGATGTGAAGATGATTTTTTTGAACTTTAGTTGAGCATATCCATAGCTTGCCGTTTGGCGCCATCCAAGGTTTGCCCATGCTCAGTCTTCCACTCCATCCAGCCATTTGCTGAACGACCCAGCACAGCAATCGCGGCCATGCTCGGGCTCGAAAACAAGTAGTCGCGGGTGAAGACATATTGCATGCCTTGCTGTACGAGCACGCCATCTGTCACCAACTGTTCGCGAAAGCGCTCTTGTGAGGTACCTTGAATTGAAGCTACGTTACCTATGCGAGCGGTGGAACCCTTGTGCACCACAAAGCCTTCCGAGGTGTATTCACCCACTCCGCTTGCATCGGGACCCTTGCAATAGAAAAGCTCCATGGGTTGGGGCTTGCCGTAGGCGGCGTTTACGTTTTGGGTCAATGGTTCGAAAATGGGTTGGCCCAGAGTAGCTAGCAGGGTCGCTGCGGTCTCATGAATCTCGTGGCAGTCAGCTTGCAACGGTGCGGGGGTGTAGGGTTGCGAGCCATTGTTTCCGTTTTCCAAACTGTATCGACCAGCCTTGGTGGCCTCGGCAATTGCAAACCATTCCAGAAACATGGCATGCGTTTGGGTCATGCTGTTCGTAAGCGAAATAACCACCAGCGCGCGGTTCCAAAAATCTTTGTTTTGGTTGTGCTGCGCCAGACGGTTTCCCACGTTGCCAGATTGGCCTATGTATGCGCGCGGCAAACCGGCTTCGGACAACTCGCCCATTAGAAAATACACCCCTACTTGCAGCGCTTCGGGCATCTTGAGGAAGTCTGCCAACTGACTGCGCGGCACTTCGATCACGCGAATAATGCGCGTCGTGATCTCTGCTACGCGCATGCCGCGCGGATCTCCAGTGGGAAGAAAAATCTGGATGGTTTGCGGGCGCAGCATTACTTGCCCCAACTATCCTTCAACCCCACCGCCAAGTTAAACACCGGCTTCCCCGCCGCGTGATCCATCCGGTCCGCCACAAAGTACCCGTGCCGCTCAAACTGGAACTTGTCGTCCGGCTTGGCGTTGGCGAGGGACGGCTCCACGATGGCGGTCACCACCTTCAGGCTGTTCGGGTTCAGGCTTTCAATGAAGTCCTTGCCGCCCGCGTCGGGGTGGGCGTCCAGGAACAGGCGGTCGTACATGCGCACTTCGGCGTTTACGCCGTCGGCCACGCCCACCCAGGTGATGGCGGCTTTCACCTTCACGCTGTCGGCGCCGGGGGTGCCGCTTTTGGTGTCGGGCACCACCGTGGCCAGCACTTCGGTGATGTTGCCGTCGGCGTCTTTGTTGGCGCCGGTGCATTCGATGACGTAGCCGCCCTTCAGGCGCACTTTGTTGCCTGGGAACAAGCGCTTGTAGCCCTTGGGGGGCACTTCTTCATAGTCTTCGCGTTCGATCCAGACTTCCTTGCCGATGGTGAAGTGGCGCGTGGGGCTTTCAACACCCTCGGGCGCTGCACCAGAAGACGCGCCATGCGGCGCGTGTGGCAGGGCGGGCAGGGTGCAGGGCTCCAGGTGGCCTGCGCCCATCACCTCGTCCCAGTTGGTCAGCACCAGCTTCACCGGGTTGATGACGGCCATGCCGCGGTGGGCTTTCAGCTCCAGGTCTTCGCGCAGGCAGCCTTCCAGGGTGCTGTAGTCGATCCAGCTGTCGCTCTTGGTAACGCCAATGCGTTCGGCAAAGGTCTGGATGGCGGCGGGGGTGTAGCCACGGCGGCGCAGGCCGACTATTGTTGGCATGCGGGGGTCGTCCCAGCCGCTGACCTTGTGGTCGTACACCAGCTGGGCGAGCTTGCGCTTGCTGGTGATGACGTACGTGAGGTTCAGGCGTGCAAATTCGTACTGGCGGGGGGGCGGGCTGGCCAGCAGGCCACCTTCGGTTAAACGCTCCAGCAGCCAGTCGTAAAACGGGCGCTGGTCTTCAAACTCCAGCGTGCACAGGCTGTGCGTGATCTGCTCCAGCGCGTCCTCGATGGGGTGCGCGTAGGTGTACATGGGGTAGATGCACCACGTGTCGCCCGTGTTGTGGTGCGTGGCGCGGCGTATGCGGTAGATGGCCGGGTCGCGCATGTTGATGTTGGGGCTGGCCATGTCGATCTTGGCGCGCAGCACCATGCTTCCATCTTCGTGCTTGCCGTCGCGCATCTCGCGGAACTTGGCCAGGTTTTCGGCAGGTGTGCGGCTGCGGAAGGGGCTGTCCACGCCGGGCTTGCTGAAGTCGCCCCGGTTGATGCGGATCTGTTCCACCGTTTGTTCGTCCACGTAGGCGTGGCCGGCTTCGATCAGGTATTCGGCCGCGCGGTACATGAAGTCGAAGTAGTCGCTGGCCTGGTACAGGTTGCTTTCGCCGCTGTTGTTCCAGCTAAAGCCCAGCCACTGCACCGAGTCTTTGATGCTGTTGACGTATTCGGTGTCTTCTTTTTCGGGGTTGGTGTCGTCAAACCGCAGGTGGCATACGCCGCCGTAGTCGCGCGCCAGGCCAAAGTTGATGCAGATGCTCTTGGCGTGGCCCACGTGCAGGTAGCCGTTGGGCTCGGGCGGGAAGCGGGTGCGGATCTTGGCGGGGTCGGGCTGGCCTGCTGCGTGGTGGGCGGCGTCGCCGGGGGTGCCTGCCCAGTGGCGGGTGGCGAAGGTGCCTTTTTGCAAGTCGTTTTCGATGATCTGGCGCAAAAAGTTGCTGGGCTTGACGGCTTCGGGGGCCGCGGCGGGGGCGTTGGCGGCTGTGTTGGCGGGGGAGGGGGTGCTCATCCGGTCATTTTAGGCGGCTGTTTCGTGATGCTTTACGCAGAGAAACAAGTGCGTGTACGTCCAGACACAACGTAAAGACAGTTTTATGCCATCCTTTAGACCACTTGGTGCGTTATGTACCGGTGAGGCAAGTCCATTTGGCTGGCTCCCCTCGCTCAAACAGGAGATTTCCATGACGAAAACCCGTTCTATCTATGCCTTGGCCGCTTCGGCTGGCGTGGCGCTGGCATTGCTGGCCGGTGCAGGGTCTGCCCAGGCCCGTGACGTTAACTGGTCGATTGGCGTTGGTGTACCCGGCGTGGTGATTGGGGCCAGCAACGGTGGTTATTACGCGCCCGCCCCGGTGTATGTGGCGCCACGGCCCATCTACTACGCCCCCCCGCCACCTGTGTATTACGCGCCCCCACGGCCTGTGTACTACACCCCCCCAGCGGCGTACTACGCACCGCCACCCGTGGTGTATTACGGCCATGGGTATCGCGGCCACCGCCATGACAGGCATGACCGTCATAACCGGTACGACCGCCATGATCGTCATGACCGCCACGACGGCCGCGGGCACGACCGCCACGGTTACCGTTGATCACTGGCTAGCTGGATAGCCAAGTAGTTTTTCACTAACCTCTTGGGCGCGAGGTCGCGCTCACAGGCAGCTTCCTGCGAGGGCTGTCTTTTATAGCGGCCCTTCGGGGCCGCTTTTCTTTGTGCGCCCAGCATGGGCGCACTCTTGGAGGTGCAAGTCCTCCCGTAAGTTGATCACGACGAACGAAGTGAAGCGCAACTGCATGAGGGTGACCAAGTGTGGGGAGGAAGCGTGGATCGAAGCTGCGAGCCG
>CAMTXG010000021.1:0-104101 GCA_947085645.1 uncultured Gammaproteobacteria bacterium | reverse complement strand
CTGCTTGCCACCAGGGCACGTGGAGCAGGCTATGCCGCCGCTGTCTCCAATCAGGACCGTGGCAGACCCCTGGATGATCGGGCCTCCGGATTCCGTCAGGTCATCTTTTCTGGCAGCCGGTTTGCCCATGGTTTCTCCCTCAATCGAACGTGTTGTTATTCAGATGCTGGCGCTTGCAGGAGCGCCGCGATGCGCGCGATGTCGGCGCGACTAAAAATTCAGTCCGCGACGCGTGCCTAGCAGTTGAGCTTGTCCAGCGGCGAAAGCACTTCAATCTGCCCCGGGGTGAGCTTGATGGTGCTGCTGCCCACCGTCAGCAGAATCTCTTCTTTGGCGTTGAGATGGATCTTCTTGGACTCCAGGAAGATCTGGCTGGCGTCGATCTTGATGCAGCTGGGTGCCTCACCACCACCACCGCCCCCGCCTGCACCACCGCCGGATGGCGCAACGATATGGTCAGCCCCAGCACTGGCCACCGCGGAGCCAGAGTCGCCGCCCCCACCACCGACCTCCAGCACGTAGTCCTTGCCCACCGTGGTTTTCTGGCTTTGCCCGACCTTGGTGGTCTGGGTCATGCCCACGATGGTGGACATCATCATGCCGATGTTCTGGCTGTAGGCGACGCCCACGTTCATCACACGAATCAGCCCAACATTGAGCATGGACATGATGCCAATGGTGTGCTGCTTGGTGAGGCCGATCTTCACCGTTTCGTTTTTGCCGACAGTTTCATCCCGGTTGTCGCCGATGCTGATCTTCTCGTTGTGGTCAACACGCTCCTTGCGATTGCTGTGAATCGTGATCGTCTCATCGCCGTCAACCTCTTCCGTGCGCCAGCCGTGAATATTGATCTTCTCATTGCGGTCAACCGTCTCCGTTCGGTCGCGATGGATGGTGTTGGTCTCGTCCCGATCAATCGTCTTTTCTCGGTCCCGGCCCACCCATTTTTCTTCGTCGTTCTCGACCTCGGTCAGTTGGTCCTTCTGCGCATGGATCCAAAGCTGTTCTTGCCCGGCCTTGTCTTCAAAGCGCAGAGCGTTGGCGTCGCCCGGGCCTTTTTTCATGCCGGGGCCTGAGGCCCCGCCTTTGCTGGAGCGCGTCAAGATTCCGCTTTGGGTGGCGTTGGCAGGCAATGTCCAGGGCGGCATGTTGACCGCGTTGTAGACGCAGCCTGTAAGGATGGGGTAGTCAGGATCACCGTTGATGTGGTCGATGATTACTTCCATGCCGATGCGTGGAATGAACACCGCGCCAAACTGAGGGCCCGCCCAGCTGGTGGATACGCGCACCCAGCAGCTGGAGTTTTCGTCCATGGCGCCGATGCGGTCCCAATGGAACTGCACTTTGACGCGGCCGTACTTGTCGGTCCAGATCTCTTCGCCGGGCGGCCCCACCACAACGGCGGTCTGTGGCCCACGGGTACGGGGCTTGGGGGTACTGCGTTTGGGGCGGTATTCGATGCTTGTGGGCTGAGCGCGGACTTCAAACTGCTGAATGGAGCCTGCTTCCTGCGGGTTCTTGGTAGGGGTGACTCCACCTGCACGACTACTACTCACTTCGGGGTTTTCTTCGAAGTGGTAGTGCACGCTCAGCACCAGGTACTGGCGGTTCTGGTCCTCGCGCGGATAATTTTCCAGATTGATGGTGTAGCCGGGCGCCAGATTGCGTTTGTTGGCGCGGCCCAGCACACGACTCTGCTTGGTCAGATGTTCTTGCAAGCGCAGCTTGGCGTAGGTTTCGCCATCAGGAAACTCGGTGTAGCCACCGGGCCATTCGTAGATCTCGTACTTGTCATGCTCGTGCCCCGGCGGGTTCTGGCGCATGTTGGAGAGGTCGGCGCGCGGTTTCTTAAAGTCGTAATCGTCGTTGTAGTGCCTTCCCGGCTGCACTTCTTGCAACAACTCCCACGCATGGAAGTGTTCTTTGTCGGCAATGGCTGCTTTGCCGGGGGGATGAAACGGAATGACGTGACCACCGGGCAAGGGGCTGTGCGAGCCCACGATGTCGTCTGCCAGCACCAGGGTGTGGCTGCCTGCGCTGTGCGTGAAGTAGTAGTAAGCGCCTTCGTGTTCCAGCAGGCGCGCAACAAAGTTGTAGTCGCTCTCGCCATACTGGGTGCAGTAGTCCCAGGTGCGGTATGCGCGGGTGAGCTTCTTCTCAATTGGGAAGCCGTATTTGCCCAGCACCTCCATGATGATGTCTGGCACCGTCATGTGCTGGAAGATCTTGAAGTCGGTCTTGCGGGTGGCCATCCACAGCCAGGGCTTCAAACGCAGGCGGTATGAGGCCCAGCGATGGTCCTGCCCCTGCATGCCGAAGTGGCTGATGAGGCCGCTGAGGTAGCGTTTTCCCAGCCCCTCTGTCTCCACCACCACCGAAGCGGCCTTGCCCAACAGGGCCTTGGGGTCGATGCTCTTGCTCTGGCTGATCAGGTCAATATCCAGCGAGAACAGTTCGCTGAGCGTTTCAGTGCCGTCGAGCTTGCGAAACTGCAGTTGCTCGCCCAGGGGAGTTTGAATGGTGACGCGGCGGGTCATGGCAAATGAGGAGTTTCTGGGGCGAGGCAGTCGCAACGGAACAGGACGGACAGATTGATAGGCAGGCAGGAAACGCACGCGATGCCGATGGCAAAGCAGACGTGTCGCCCCTCACAAGGCATGCACAAAAAAGAACCGCATCCGACGACACGGCTCTTGGGCTGCGCTCACAAAGTGGGCGCAGCAAGAAGCCAGAAGGATCAGGCTTCCTTGTTTTCCTTGATGCTGAAGCCCATCTGGCTCGTTGCACCCTTGCCACCTTGGCTGGTCTGCTCGGAGTACTCGGTCTTGACCTTGGCCGCCTGGAAGGCGTAGTTCACGACCACGGTGTCACCAGAACTGGTGCCGCTCACGGTGACGTTGGTCACCATCACATCGGTCAAGGTGATCTTGCCGAATTCGATCTGCGTGCCACCTGCCTTGCACATCGAAATTTCCACCTGGCCCAAGTGCTTGCCGGTAGCGCAATGCTTGAGCACGGCGGGGTAGCACTTGTCGATGTTGGCAACGATGTTCAGGTTCTGAAAATCGGCCTTGCCAGCACCAGCACCGCCGCCGGACGCCATCGAGTGGGGCTGAGTCACACCCCATGTGAAGGACTCAACATCGGTCCAGTCCTTGTGCGCCGCGTCTTTCGACTCCCCGCTGGCGCCTTCAACCTTCATAAAAATTGCAACTGTCATTCGGGTACCTCTCTTTGGTTCAAAAAATGCGAAGCAATCACCACCAACGGCAGTGCACTCGCGCTCTAAATTTCTGCAAGTGCATGAAGCCCCCACAGAAGAAACTGCCCAGAGAGGAGTACGAAATCACCCGCAAAGAACGTGCGCAAGCGTCCGATGCAAATCCAATAATTCACACGAACCACCAGCACTCAATTTACGGCATTTCTGTCACGGGCTACACCCGTCGCTTGCTTGAATTCCCCTCCCTCGCAAGCTTGTTAGCGGGCGCATGATACGAGCGGATTTGAGAAAAAGGGGTTTCAAGTAACAGCAAATAAGCCAACCTCCGCAACATTGGAAACAGTGTGTTTCCGAGCGTATGTAGTGGGGGTTTTGCGACGCGTTTTGCCACATCTGCACGGTAGACTCGCCCGCGATCAAACAGCAGATTGACCGCTTCTGAACGAAGTTGTCATGCGACCTCCTCGCATGCAACGTAGCCGCTTCACGCACCACCTCACAAACACGCACCCATGTCTGCGCGCCGTGTGGTTGGCCTGAACAGGCAGCAGTCGAGCAGCGGCTTCTTGGCCAGAGCAACTGGCCAGAGCCAGCGTGTTGTGCAGTTTGTTCTGATCGCAATAAAACAATGGGCAGCGCCCCGCGCGCTCAACCAAGTGTTGGCACCCTGTGGTTGTTAGACCGCAGGAACCTTCTCGTTGAGCCAGGCTGAAATTCAAGAATGAAAACTGAGGGCGTCGCGTGATGATTGACACTGTAGGGGGGTCGGCAAACTGCCTTGCGCCTGGCGTGCATATCGGGGAGTACCGACTGCTGGATGTGATTGGCGAGGGCGGTTTCGGCATCGTTTACCGGGCCCGCGACATCAGCCTGGACCGCATCGTGGCCATCAAGGAGTACATGCCCGCCACCCTGGCTGGGCGCAAATCCTCGAACGAAATCCATGTGCGCTCTCAACACCGCGGTGCTTTTGATGCGGGACTGCGGAGCTTTATCAATGAAGCGCGTCTGCTGGCAAAGTTTTCGCACCCAGCCCTGGTGCATGTGTACCGGTTTTTTGAATTCAACGGCACTGCCTACATGGTGATGCGCCACTACGAAGGACAGACGTTTCGGTCATTCCTCGGCGCACAACACAACCGCATGAACCAGCGCATGTTGTCAGCCATCGTGAGTCCCATTCTGGACGTGGTCGAGATGCTTCACGCGGCAGACTGCTACCACCGCGATATCGCTCCCGACAACGTGTTCCTGCAAAACTCCGGGATGCCGGTGCTGCTGGACTTTGGTGCCGCACGGCGAATCATCGGCGACATGACGCAGGCTCTGACCATGGTGCTCAAGCCTGGGTTCGCGCCTA
Organism: uncultured Gammaproteobacteria bacterium; assembly: GCA_947085645.1. Classification (GTDB taxonomy): domain Bacteria; phylum Pseudomonadota; class Gammaproteobacteria; order Burkholderiales; family Burkholderiaceae_C; genus Acidovorax. The sequence goes on along the minus strand of CAMTXG010000021.1, from coordinate 99,518 downwards.
TCGAGCAATATGTCGATGATGGTGCCATGCCCCAAGGCGCATGGACGGATATCTACCAAATCGGCGCCATGCTGTATCTGGCAATCACCGGCAAGCCACCGGCAACCTCCGTCGCACGAATGATCAACGACCCGGTTGCGCCACTTACAACTACGAGTTATGCAGGGTATTCCCCCCAGTTCCTTCATGGCGTGCATCGTGCGCTCGCCGTAAAGCCGCAGGACCGCCCCCAGACCATTGCAGAGCTCAAGGAACTGCTGGGTATTTCGACGTTTACCGCGCCCATGTTCAACCCATGGAGCCACACAGCAGTCTCCGGCCAAGTCGCGCAAACCCCGGGTGAGACAGAAAAAAAGTCAGCGCTGGACCCGTTGCCAGCGCACAGTGCATCAATAGCTTTCGCACCTCAACAGGGGCCTACTGTGACAGATGAAAGCCCTATCGACTGGGGCCTGTCTGAAATTACTCGGAACAACCACGCCGGACGCTCCCCAGCAGCGATGTCGAGCCATAGCGACAAAGAGCCCGAGGCGATCACGCCCGTTCCGCAGAAGACTTTCACCAGCACCAATACGGCGCACGGAGACAAAAGCTCCGCAGCGCCCACTCTGAACCTGACGGACCACAGTCCGAGCGATTCCACAGCCATCGCGACCACTCATACTGAGATCGTATTTCCCACAGAGCCCCCCGCTCCTAGCCCTGCCACTTCACCGGCGGGCACGTTTCCTGTGGCGCGCCGCTCTGCCGCGACCCGCTGGTTAGTGAGCGCAGTTGTTGTGGTGGCCGCAACTTCCATGGTGGCGTGGTGGGGCAGCAGGGATACATCTGCCTCCGAGCAAAGCACTGCGACTTCGGCGCCGTCGGATGACCAGCAATGGCGAGAAGCAAAATACGCAGGCACGGTCGCAGCCCTGGATGCGTACCTGGAGGCCCAGCCAGAAGGCAAATTCCGGAGCGAAGCCTTTGCGCTGATCAATCGACTGGAGTCAACCGAATGGGTACCGCCCATGATGGAGTCGGCGACACCCTCGCCCACACAAGCAGTTGTAGTGCCACCGCCCGCCCCAGAACGTGGTCCGTCACCAGATGCCAGTGCCAAGCCCGACACAGCCGCACCTCCAGCAGCCCCTGCAGTCACGGTAGCAGACCCCGTCCCTGCCACTAAGACGCCACCAAAGCCTGTGGGCGATGTTGGCCGCGTGGTGCTCCGAATCAGCCCCTGGGGTCGTGTGTCTGTTAATGGCAGTGCGATGGGCACAACGCCCCCGCTTACGCAACTAGAGCTTCCCGAGGGCACACACCGCATCGAAGTGAGCAACCCCGCCGCTGCATCTGTCATCAGAACGGTGCAGGTCAAAAAGGGTGAACCGGTGGTTGTCAGCCACCAGTTCGAATAGCGTCCGCCACCCTCTAACGTTTAGACGCCATGCCAATGAACGCTGTACTGCGCTGGGTCGCGCTTTTCCTCTGCTTGGGGACGGGTGCCGCTTTCGCATCGACGGACTGCGACGAGCCTGTGGGCGCAGAACCACGTAGCGCAGACTCTGCTTCGGGGCGCCAGCTACTGGGCCAAGGCATTTCGCTGTACGACTCCCGCAAGCTCGACATGGCCGAGAAGGCGCTGCAGGCAGCACTGTTCGCAGGACTGCCCGATCGGAGGGAGCGATCCACTGCGCACAGATATCTGGCCTTTGTGTATTGCACCAACAAGGAATGGGCACGGTGCGACGCCGCCTTCGATGCAGCATTCGAAGCAAGACCGGCTTTCGCGCTCGAGGAGTATGAACTGCAGGGCACTCCATGGCGCGAAGCCTATTTGAAAGCCCAGGGCAAGCGGGGATCCCGATGCGGCCGCTCTTCTCAGGGCGCAGGGGGTGCGCATCGCACAACCCATGCGAACCCCCTCAGTTTTTCACTCAATAGCACGGTGATCGCAGCAATAACCCCGCTACTGCCCGCCGCGGGATACCAACAGGCACCGCAGGGAACTTCACCTGCAAACACGTTAGGGTCTCGCGCCGCGCCGCGATCAGACAACAACGTTCAATTGAGAGTGTCTCCTTGGGCAAATGTCAACCTCAACGGCAAACGTCTTGGCGTTACTCCGCCACTCACCGAGATGAAGTTGCCGGTAGGTTCTCACACGATTGACCTGCTCAACCCAGGCTTTGAGACAGTCCGCAAAACGCTGAAGGTCGAGCCCGACCAGACGATCACGATTACCCATGACTTTGATGCGAGATAAATGATGCAAACCCGTTTCTGGAATTCCTTGCTCATCGGGTGCGCATGCGCACTTCTGGCCGCATGTCAGACCACCCCGGACGCTCCCGAGCCAAAGCGTGAAGTGGCGGCTCCTGTGGTTCCCGAGGCGCCTGTAGCTCCGGTGGATCCGCGCGCGCAAAAGGAGGCGCTCCTTGCAGAAGCCCTGAACACCTATGCCGAAGGCCAGTTCGAGGACGCGATTGCCCAACTGACTCCGTTAGCCGATGCACCCGAACTGTCCTTGATATCGCAGATCAAGGCGCGAAAGTTCATGGCGTTCAGCCATTGCGCCCTGGGACGCCCCCGTCCATGCCGGCAGCAGTTCGACCTTGCCTTGGAACAAGACCCTACGTTTCAACTCACGGAAGCAGAGAAGGGACATCCGGTGTGGGGACGAGAGTTCAACAATGCACGCAACGCTGCGCGAAACAAGCGCCCCACGCGTAAAGCGCCCTGATTCCCGGGACATCTCAAGACAAGAGCGGGAATCTGATGGACAAGATTGAACTGGTGGTCACGCACCAAATAGGTGGCCCTGCTGACCGTGTTTGGTCTGCCATATTTGGCATGGCCGGAGGCACCATTGGGCGGGCCGGGCAAAACAAGCTGGTTTTGCCCGACGCTGACGCGGAGGTCGCACGGGTTCACGCCATGGTGCGCCTTGATTCCGATCAGGCCTACATCGCAAACCTGTGCGAGCGCCGGTCTGTGCTGGTGAATGGTCTGGAGGTTCTGTCAGGACAGGAAGTGCCCTTGATACCCGGCGCAGAGATTGGCATTGGTCCTTACACACTGAGAGCCTGTCTACCTGGAGACCCGCGAGGTGATACGCCTTCTCGCGGGGAGCCCCAGCCGGTCACACTGCCGCCACAGCAAACGCACTCGCCCGCTCCCCCTGGACTGGCCACTGAAGAGACTACAACACTCAACCTCGCATCGCTACCCAACCCTTGGGCAGATATACCGGCGATTGTTGGTGGAGAGACATGCATGCCAGAGCTGACCGATTTGCAAACAATTCACCGGCCTGCCGCTGACTCGGACGCGTCTTTTGACAATCCCTTTGCGATGCTCGGGCGCGTGGAAACGCCAGATACAGCGCACCTGGAGCGGAACAGCCCTCTCGGCGCATCAGAGGTGAACCCGCCAATGAAAGCAGTTGTGCACCCGGCGCCCGTGCCAAGGCAGTTCAATTCCAGCAACCCTTTCGAGAAGCATCTTCTAGCGAGTACCGCGCCTCATTCGAAAGCGGTCGAACACCGGGCCATGGTGATACCAGATGACTTCGACCCGTTTGCTGCCGACCCCAAAGTACTTGCAAACGCGAACGACGCATGGAGTGGCGATTTGGCAGCCAAGAGCCTGGCAGAGGTCGTCCAGCTCAAAAATGACGAGTTGCTGCAGTCTCTGCCCCGAACCAGTCAGTTCGCAGGAGAGATGGACAACGCTGCGCACACCGGCCTGCCCAAACAGCTTGACCCCGCGATCGAGCTCAACCCACTGAAATTATTTCGCGAACCAGGAGAGTCGATGTATGCGGAAGCCGAAGACCATGGCCTGTCCCGCGGATCCGATCTGGCACAAATTTTTAGCATGCCTCGCGAAGCCCGCAACGGTCCTGGCGCCGATTCGGCAGTCACGAAGATTGCCCCCGCAGTACCAGAATCAAAAGTCACAGCGTCGGCAGTCGCTGCAGGGCTCCTTCCCACCCAAGGGTTGGACCTAGCGCGGTTTGGAAGTGCCTCGCCAGAGAGCACACCAGAGCTTGCATTTCTCAACGCTAGCGATCCGGTTGCAGCGGTTGGCGCCGAGCCACACGCCACAGCCTTTCTGATGCCAACCAGTGCAGCCCATGAGGCAAGCAGTGAAAAGCTGGAAAACCAGCTTCAATTAAAACAACAGAGAACCGCTTCCATCGACACCCTCCCAAGCGCTGACCTTCATGCTTCAGTGGGCTTGAGCAACGCGATGCCTTCTCAGCGTCCCGTTGATCCAGTTCCTGCAACGCCGCCCGCAGAAGGGGTTAACGGAGAGCGTGAAGTGAGCATCTCCCTGCAAGCACTGGCCTTCGCATTTCTTGAGGGCGCCGGAATTGCGCCAGACAGGGTAAAGCTCACCATCACACCTGAATTCATGCGTGGATTTGGTGAAGCCCTCCGCACAGCAGTGCAGGGTTCGATTGACCTGTTGTCCGCCCGGTCAGAGATCAAACGTGAGTTCAGAGCTGACGTCACCATCATTGCGTCCGGCGCAAACAACCCTTTGAAGTTTTTGCCCACCGCTGATGGCGTCTTGCTGCAGTTGACCGGCCAAACTTTCCCGGGGTTCATGAAGCCCGTTCCGGCCATGAAAGAGGCCTACAAAGACCTCGCAGTGCATCAAGTTGCACTGATGGCCGGAATCCGCGCCGCCTATGCAGAGGCCACAGCACGCCTGAGCCCGATAGAGCTGGAGAAAAGCGCCGCATCATCAACCAGCGTGATGTCAAGAATCTCGTCGGTGCACCGAAAGGCCGTCTTGTGGGACGACTACCAACAACGCTACGAATCCATCCGTCGCCACGCGGAAGATGACCTGATGGCGTTCTCGGGAAAGACTTTCGTAGAGGCCTATGAGAATGCTGCGCAAGCTGCAGGGGAGACGCTGTGATCGCGCACATAGCAGGTGAAGCACATCGACTGCAACTCACCGTTTCAGCCATCACCGAAAAAGGCGGACGGGCCTCCAACGAAGACTACCTGGGCATGATTGACCTCGGACCCAAAGGCTTCTGCTGCACGCTCGCAGACGGCGCTGGGGGGCACGGAAACGGCGCCCTGGCCGCACGGCTCACCGTGGACGCGGTGTTGGGTGGCTATCGCGAGAACCCTATGTTTGCTCCCGCCAGTCTGGCGTCGCTGATCTTTCGCGCGGAGCACACGGTCTCGGAAGAGCAACCCACGTCCACCTCGCGCATGCACATGAGCGCTACGGTGGTGTTGCTGTGTATCGAGCCCCTGACCGGACGAGCGCTGTGGGCGCACTGGGGCGACTCTCGGCTGTATTGGTTTCGAGGCGGCAAGGTGCACCGCATGACCGAAGACCACAGCGTGGTGCAACAGCTGTTGCACGCCGGGATGTACGCCAACAGCGATCCTCGCTCGCTCCCCAACCGGAGTGTTCTTGCAGGCGCCGTTGGTGCGGAATCTCAAGTTCCGCCTACGGTACTGCCTCAGTCGATGGAGCTGATGGAGGGCGACGCCTTCCTGCTGTGTTCGGACGGACTGTGGGAAAACCTTCACGAAACCGCCATGGAAGACGCGCTGCAGGCATCGGATCGTCCAGACGTGTGGCTGCACACCATGGCAGGCGCAGTGACCGCAAAAGGTCGCCCGCATCAGGACAACCTCAGCGCTTTTGCTGTGTGGGTCTCCGAGAACGCCGCCATCAACTGAAATTGCAAGGACTCTTGTCATGACTACCAGCACCCTCATGCGGCGCGCCATTTTTCGATCCGTACCTCTCACGATTGCAGCGTTTGCACTGTCGGCATGTGGTGTCGTGAATACGCTCAATCGCCCCGTCGAGGCTCCCACAGCCGTTCCGTCCGCCATCATCGAAATCGTTGCTGAGCGCAGTCTGAACCCCGATATCGACGGCATGCCAAAACCCGTTTTGCTTCGTATCTACGAACTGCGTGCGCCCGCAACGTTCGAGCGCTCCAGCTTTTTCGATCTGCAAGACAAGGACGAAAGCCAGTTGGGCGGTGACTTTGTTCGCCGCGAGGAGCTGCTGATTGTTCCTGGTGAGCGACGGATCATTGAACGCAAAGGCAACCCTGATGTACGTGCATTTGGTTTCTTTGCGGGCTATCGCGATCTGGAGCGCAGCACCTGGAGAGCCTCTGTGGACGCGCCCAACTCGGTGGAGATGCGCCGCCGCTGGTGGGGATTGGGGCAGACAGAGCGGCTCAAACCCGTGCACTACTTGGTGACGGTGTCCCGCGACGCCGTCCGCGTTCAGCATCAAATAACTTCAAGGTAACCCATGGTCTGGCAACGAAAAGTAGTGTGGGCCGAGGGCATGTTCCTGCGCCCGCAGCACTTTCAGCAACAAGAGCGCTATATCGATTTTCTGGTGCAAGGGCGCAGCCTGCCGGCCCAGCCTTTTTACTGGGGATTTTCGGAGCTCACCCTGGACACTCAGATGCTTGCGCTCGGCAAGATCGCGCTGATATCCGCGCACGGGGTGATGCCAGATGGAACGCCTTTCCAGATCCCGCAGGTTGACGATGCACCTCCACCGCTGGATGTTGGCAAGGACGTCAAGGACACACTCGTATTTCTCTCACTGCCTTTGCGCCGACGCAGCGGCGCGGAGGTCACGTTGAGCGACTCGGATGTGGGCATGACCCGCTACCAGGCGGAGGTGCTGGAGGTGCCCGACGTGAATGATGTCGGCGCCCAACCCGCGGAGGTGCAGCTTGGCAGGGCTCGCTTCAGCCTGCGCGCAACACAGGATCTTTCAGAAGGATGGGTGTCGCTGCCAGTCGCACACGTTGTGGAGCGCAAGTCCGATGGATCGGTGCTGATAGACAAGTCGTTCATACCCACGGTAGTGAACAACTCAGAGACATCGGCGCTTTTTGCATTCTGCCGTGAGCTACATGGCTTGTTGAAACAGCGCGGCGCGGCGCTGGAAGAGCGCTTGATACAACCGGGCCGCGGTGGAGTTGGCGAGGTGGGTGACTTTCTGATGCTGCAGTACATCAACCGCTGGGAGCCCGCCGTGGAGCACTGGGTCCGCGTCCGCACCATACACCCGGAGCGCCTGTTCGATGATTTGCTGAAGATGGCCGGAGAACTCGCCACCTTCACCCGGGAGCAGCGCCGTCCGGCCCCATTACCGGCCTATGACCATGACGACCTGCGCAGTTGTTTTCCACCGCTCATGCTGGAGCTTCGTCGCGGCCTGTCTTCAGTCCTTGAGCAGAACGCCATCCAGATCGAGTTGCAGGAGCGGCAGTACGGCGTGCGCGTCGCCCTTATTCCCTCCACCGAACTGCTCACCACTTGCGACTTTGTGCTGGCGGTGCATGCCCAGACCACCGTGGAATTTCTGCGCACCCATTTTCCGACACAGACCAAGCTCGGCCCTGTGGAAAAGATTCGCGACCTCGTCAATCTTCACCTGCCAGGTGTCATCTTGCGTTCACTTTCTGTCGCGCCGCGCGAAATCCCCTACCACGCGGGATATTCGTATTTTGAGGTCGATACCACACACGACCTGTGGCGGCAGTTGAACAACTCTGGTGGGCTGGCCATGCATGTCTCTGGCGAGTTCCCAGAATTGCAGCTGGAGTTCTGGGCGATCCGCAGATAAAAAATGTCTATGACGATGCAAATGACGGACAACCTCTTCGATTCGGGGGCAGGGAGACACGTGGCGGACGGAATCCCAGGACTGATGGACACGTCCATGCCCTCGCCTGCCGTCGCGAGAACGGACTTGCCCGATGTGATCAGCGGCGGGAACCCCCTGGTGGCGTCCGCGAACGCACTGCTCAATCTCATCCCGCAGATCCGCGCCATGGTGTCGAACTCTGATCCCGAAGGTTTTCAGCGACTGCTGCTTGCGAATATCCGGGAATTTGAACGAGGCGCTGGCGTAGCGGGTGTCCCCATTGAAACGGTGATTGGGGCAAGGTATTGCCTCTGTACGGTGGTGGACGAAGCGGCAGCACAAACCCCCTGGGGAGGATCCGGGGTTTGGCCCAAATTCAGCCTGCTGGTTGCTTTGCACAACGAGACCTGGGGCGGAGAGAAATTCTTTCAGCTTCTGGCAAAACTCGTTCAGACACCCCACCAGCATATCGACTTGATTGAGCTCATGTATTTCTGCCTGATGCTCGGCTTTGAAGGCCGCTATCGGGTGATTGAGAACGGCAGCAGCCAACTGGAAACACTCAAGGCCCGTCTGCTGGCGTTGATCGAAAGCACACGGGGCGACCGCAGTAGCGCGTTGTCGATCCGCTGGAAGGGGGAGGAGCGCAAAGCGGCACCACCGTGGACGATGGTTCCCCTGTGGGTGGCCACCGCATTGGCATTGCTGCTGGCTTTTCTGCTATTTCTTTGGTTCAACTACCGGTTGGCGGCCCAATCTGACGAGCTGTTTGCTGCGATCAACTCCATCCGTTTTCCCAAAGCCATCGCCGCGGTTGCCACTGTCGACAAACCCCGGTTGCGCCAGTTTCTGGAGCCGGAAATCAGGGAGGGGTTGGTGGAAGTCATCGACCTTGCAGATCGCAGCACCATCATTCTTCGGGGTGATGGTCTATTTGATCCTGCTTCCACCACCGTCAAGCCCCGCTATGTACAAGTCATCGAACGCGTGGCAATTGCCTTGAATGAAGTTGCGGGCAAGGTCGTGGTGAACGGGTACACAGACTCGTCACCGATCCGCACAGCGCGCTTTCCGTCCAACTGGCACCTATCGCGGGAACGCGCCCAGTCGGTGTCCGACATGCTGGTCCGCACCGTGCGGGACAGCACGCGCGTGACGGCTGAGGGCCGAGGCGAAGCCGACCCTGTCGCCCCCAACACCACCAGCGAAGGCAAGGCCAAAAATCGGCGTGTGGAAATCATTCTTTTGGTAGCCCCGCAGGTGCGAGACAACGAGTTGCAGGCCATTAGCAGCGGCGGCCCTGCACGCAGCGAAAGCGTTAGGAAATGAGCATGCTGAGAAACCTGGCAGCACTGCTGTTCAATCGTCACACCTTGGTGCTCTGCGGATTGATCCTGCTGAGCCTGGTGATTTGGTTCATAGGGCCACTGGTCTACATCAAGCCCTATCAACCATTGGAAAGTGAAAACGTCCGCTGGGTGCTGATCGCGGCCTTGTTCGTTGCCTGGTTTATCAAACTTCTCTTGCAATGGTGGCGAGCCAAGAGAATGAACGACAAGCTGCTCGGACAGCTTGCACGGCTGACGGCAGGGCGCGATACCCCCCAGGATGTATCGCCCGGCCATGAAGAGGTGGCGGAACTGGAGGGTCGCTTTAAAGAGGCGGTTGATGTCCTCGCAAAGACACGGTTTGGCGAAACAGAAAACGGCCTCTTCGGTCGGTTTACCAAACGCTATGTGTATCAGTTGCCTTGGTATCTGATCATTGGGTCTCCTGGCTCGGGCAAGACGACAGCACTGGTCAACTCTGGACTGAACTTCCCGCTGGCGGAGCAGTTTGGCAGGGGTTCGATTCGCGGCGTTGGGGGCACTCGCAACTGCGATTGGTGGTTCACCGACCAGGCGGTGCTGTTGGACACGGCAGGACGCTACACCACGCAGGAAAGCGATGCAGTCCAAGACAAAGCCGCTTGGTCCGGCTTTCTGCAGTTGCTCAAGCGCTTTCGCGGCAGGCAGCCCATCAACGGCGTCATCGTCACACTCAGCGTGCAGGAACTGCTGAGCAGCAATGACGCAGAGCGTGCACGCCTTGCAAAAACCATCGGCATGCGACTGGGCGAGCTATGCGACGAGCTCGCCATCAAGTTTCCTGTGTATGTGCTGATCACCAAAACAGATCTGTTGGCGGGCTTCAATGAGTTTTTCGGTCAGATGACGCGCGAAGAACGGTCTCAGGTCTGGGGATTCACACAGGCCTACAAAGAGTCGGCCTCCAACCCCGATCCCACTGCACAGTTCACCGCAGAATTCGACGCACTCGTCACGCAAATCAACCGGTTGTTGCCTCAGCGTCTGCTTGCAGAAACCGATCTGGCGCGCCGCGGTTTGATCTACGCGCTTCCTCAACAGTTTGTTGGCCTTCGCGAAGTGGTGAACCAGACACTGGCAGAGGCGTTCTCGTCGTCGCGCTTCAAGGAGAAGCCGCTTTTCAGAGGCGTGTACTTCACCAGCGGAACCCAGGAAGGCATGCCGTTTGATCGGGTGCTTTCCGCTCTGAAGCGCCGGTTTTCCATAGCCAGCCCCAACCAACAAGCTACGGGACAACAAGGAAAAAGCTTCTTTATCGAAACCCTCTTCAAGGGGGTGATGTTCAACGAAGCGGGGTTGACCGGCCGCAATGCCAAAAAAGAGCGGCAACTCAGACTCCTGCAGGCGGGGGGCCTCATTGGGCTTGTGCTTGCGTTGAGCGGAGCGGCGCTGGCATGGAGCATTAGCAATCAAAACAACCTGAGCTATCTGGCCGAGGTCAAGGACAGCGTTGCCACGCTGCGCCATGCGGTTGATGAAGCCAAAACGGCCGATCCGGAAAACTTGGTGGCATTGCTCCCCTTGCTAGACCACGCCGAAGCCCTCGCCGTCAGCGACCAATACACGGGATCACCCCCGGTAGGATGGCGCTGGGGCCTTCTGCAGGTGCCCAAAGTGCAAACTGCTGCGGACAACACCTACTTGCGCTTGCTAGAGGACGCTTGGCTGCCTGGCATCGTGAGGCAGCTGCGGCGATCACTTCAACAGACGGCAACCAACAATCCCGAAGCCAGCTACGAAGCGCTGAAAGCGTATCTCATGGTGCACGATGCGGACCGATTCGATGCGCGCACCGTCAAAGCCTGGGTTCGCCACGAATGGGACGCCAGTCTGACGCCCGAATTGGTACAGGCAGGCGTGAGCGAACGGCTCTCTCACCATCTGGATCGCCTCATGGATGAGCGCGTGGTGCTTGCAACCACACCCATCGACAGCGCTCTCGTCGCAGAGGTCCGACAGCGTTTGGCCCAAATGTCGCCTGCGCAGCGTGCGTATAGCCGTCTGAAGCAGCTGCTTTCCACGGGCAACAATCTGCCTGCAGACTTTTCAGTGGTGCGCGCCAGCGGGCCAGAAGCACCTCAGGTGTTCAGCCGCCGCAGCGGCCGACCACTGACCCAAGGCATCTCCGGCCTTTTCACCTATGACGGCTATCACGGTGTCTTCTTGCACGAAGTGCCCAAAGTCACGACGCTGCTCTCAAAGGAAGAGGGATGGGTCATTGGGCAATCCGACGGGAGACGCAGTACCACGCAGGAGGTTTTGACCGGGCAGATGGCGAATGAAGTTAAACGCCTGTACCTCATGGAGTATGCGAAGCTTTGGGAGGACTATCTGGCTGATGTCCGACCTACCCGCATCGGGTCGCTGGATCAAGCTGGAGAGCAAGCACGACTTTACTCGTCAGCTAACTCCAGTCTGGAGCAGTTCATTCGCGCCGTTTCTCGGGAGACGACGCTGGCCCGGCGCCCAGACGCAGAGGGAGGTACCAACGCAAGTACCAGCAGCTGGCTTGGCGAGAAGCTGAACCGCATTCGCGAAGAGCAACGCCAACTGAGCCGCCTTACGGGAAAGCAGGTGAACGTAGGTGGGCTGTCACCCAGCGGCACGCTTGAGGCGGACATCGTGGACTTCCGGTTTCGCGAGTACCGACGCCTTGCCACGAGCAATGGCTCAGGTCCAACACCTTTGACGCAGAGCCTGCAGGTTCTCGCTGAGGCGTCCGCCGTGATTGCTGCAGCACGGCAGCAGGTCAAATCGGGCGGCACGGTCCCCCCCACGCTTTCGTCCACCCTGGAGAGGGTGCGCGCAGAGGCCAAGCGGCTCCCGCCGCCGCTCAATATCATGTATGACGACCTTGCTCAAGCCACGTCCACCATGGTGGGGCGCGATGTGCGCAGCACCATCGGTGGCAACCTGAATGCCACCATTGGCGACTTCTGCCGCCGCGCCATTTTGGGCCGGTACCCCTTCACTCGCAGTGCCGGACGAGATGTCACTGCGGACGATTTCGCAAAACTGTTTGCGATGGGCGGGACCATGGACGAGTTTTTCCGCAGCACGCTGCAACCCATGGTGGACATCTCAACCGCCACGTGGACCTTCAAACAAGGTGTCGATGGAACCCCTGTCGGCGGTTCCGCCTCCTTGGCGTCATTTCAGAAAGCCGCGACCATCCGGGATGTCTTCTTCCGGTCAGGAGGCAAGGCACCGGGGATTCGGCTGGACATCAAGCCGATTGAAATGGACGCATCTATTTCGCAAATGGTCCTGGATGTCGACGGTGATGTATTGCGCTACCAGCATGGCCCACAGATTCCAAAGTCGGTGAACTGGCCAGGTACGCGCGGTACGGGTCAGGTGCGGCTGCAGATCACGGCAGCGGGCGCGGAGAACTCTGGTTTGGTCACCGAAGGGCCATGGGCCTTGCACCGACTCTTTGATCGGGCCCAGATTCTTCCTGGCAATGCACCTGAAAAGTTCTCAGCCGTCTTCAACGTGGATGGAAGAAGAGTGCGGTTCGAAGTCACAACGAGCAGCGTGCTAAACCCGTTCCGACTCAAAGCCATGGAGGAGTTCGAATGTCCGAACAACCTCTAGCCCCGGAGGCACGAAGCGCGCAGCCCCAAGGCGCCGTTGCGTGGTACGGCAAGTTACCCAGTCTTGGCGATTTTGTCGGGCGCCGCATGCCACATGCGTTATCCACCGAATGGGACACCTGGTTGAGATCGGGCATGGATGAGCTGCGTACACTGAACAGCACCACGTGGCCGGAGAAATTTGTGAATGCCCCGCTGTGGTTCTTCGCGGTGCCAGCAGCGGTGACTGGAACTGCCATTATTGGGGCGCTTGCACCCAGCATGGACCGGGTCGGTCGCTACTACCCGTTGACGGTGATGGCAACAGCGCCCCATGCCACAAGCTCACTCGCAGACGACGCCCGCGTGCGCGTGTTCCTCTCTGGCGCACGCGCGGCGATTGTGGAAGCGAGGCGTCTCACGCTTTCGCCTGAAGAACTGGATCAGCGCCTTAGCCATCTTGCCAGCCCGTTTGAGTCGGCTAGCGCCACGCCGCGCGAACCGTCGCTGATCGACAACATCCTCGCGGACCTCAGCGAGGCATCTTATGCCCATCAGGCGCCCGACGAACGGGTTCAACTTCCCCAAGGTGAGTGGAGGAACCGGACGGCGCCCAGCAGCGAGGACAGCCTCTGGTGGGTCACACCCACGCCTCGCTGGCGCTATGACGAACATGTGCATCGCGGCGTATTGGATCGCTCGCTGTTTGCGCATTTGTTCATGAAGCAGCCGTCTGCGCCTGAGCCTCACGCCTCCCCACTCTAAAAATACATCCCACACCCATGACCAATATCGACGAGCTCCTGAGCGCTGTGCCGTCAAGCCCACCCTGCGGCCCGGAAATGGCGTACGCCCCCGAGTTCCTCGCGCTGGAACAGGCCGCACGTGGCAAGCTGGAGCAGCAATATGGCGACACGATCATCCCAGCCGAGGAACCCGACTGGCAGGCGGTTGAAAGCAGCGCATTGCAACTGCTCCGACAAAGCAAGGACATGCGCATTGCGGGCCTGCTGTGCAGATCGTGGACCAATACTGAAGGCTTCGCGGGCCTTGCCCGCGGACTCGGCCTCATGGCCGCCCTGTTAGAACAGTATTGGGAGCACATCCATCCCCTGCCCGAGGATGACGACCACTTCATGCGGATGAATGCTGTCTCCAGCCTAAATGATGTTGCGGGCTTGTTGCGCGAGTTGAGACAGACGGAATTTGTCAGGTCCACCTTCGGCACGTTCACTGTCCGTGATGCTGAAGTGTTGGCCCGTGGCCAGCGCGCAGAGTCGAATCCGCAACTGACTGTGGAGCAGCTTCGACTAGGCATTGAAGATGCGTCCAAACGTGACGCCCTTTCTTTGCTGGCAGTAACGCAAGCCAAGACGTCACTTCAGCGAATCATGCAGGTTTGCACGGAGAAACTCCCCAACCACCAGCACCCTGACCTGGGGAACATTCAGTCCCTGGTGGCGCTTCTGAGCGGTCTCTTGCCTAAAAGCGCAGTTGCAGCAGAAGTCTCAACCGCCGTCGAGCAGGAGGCCGGTTGTTTGGCTGTTCAGAGCGCTGTGACGACGCTGGAGATCAAAACGCGGGACGATGCGATGAAACAACTGGTCAAGATCGCCGAATTTCTGGAGTCGACCGAACCTACCAACCCGGCATCACTGCTCATCCGCCGATCCGCACGATTGATGGGCATGGGATTTATCGACATCTTGCGGGAGTTGGCGCCACAGAGTCTTCAGCAGATTGAAGTCATAACGGGGACGCAGCCCGAATCGTCTCAATGATTCTACGAACTGTAACAGTCACTTCGCTAGAGCCTTGGATACTGAACCACGCAAACCTGTAAGCCGATTCGCCAACAAAGTGCGCAAAAGTTTCGCCTGTAACCGGACGCACTAGCTGGCGCTTTGGGCGCGCGCTACTTTCATCCCGTTGTGGCTGCGAGAAAGGCGTTCTGGGTAGTAGCAACTGCGGATTCAAGCTGTGGTGGATTTGCACATTTTTGTAAGCATTTGAAGCAAGACGGCCTGTGTCGGAACAACTTTGCGGTCCGCCCAGGTTCATAGATATCGACAACTTGAGAGGTAATCATGTCAATCACCAAGGTGGGTAAAAGCGGACAGAAATTCATCGCCCGAAACCGGGCGCCTCGCGTACAGATTGAGTACGACGTTGAAATCTATGGATCCGAGAAGAAGGTGCACATCCCCTTTGTGATGGGCGTCATGGCAGACCTGTCAGGCAAGCCTCTGGAAAACCTCCCCGAAATTGCTGATCGGAAGTTCCTGGACATCGACATCGACAATTTCGATGCGCGCATGAAATCGATCAAGCCACGCGCTTCCTTCCTTGTCCCCAACACCTTGACGGGTGAAGGCTACCTGAGCGTGGACCTGACGTTTGAGAGCATGGATGACTTCTCCCCAGCCGCAGTAGCGCGGAACATCGGTCCGCTGAACACACTTCTGGAGGCGCGCACCCAACTGCACAACCTGCTGTCGTACATGGATGGCAAGCAAGGCGCCGAAGAACTGATCCGCAAAGTCCTCCAGGACCCTGCGCTGCTCAAGTCCCTGGCCACCAGCGCCAAGCCCGCCACGGAGCCTGCTGAAGGCTCGGTTCAAAACGACGCCGCCTGAGACAGCCTAGCGAACGGAAACACCCATGAGCGCACTACCTATCTCCGAATCATCTGCGGCCACCCAGTCCCTGGAGGGGCACGACTTCGCGGCGTTGCTAAGCAAAGAATTCAAGCCAAAAACAGACCAGGCCCGCGATGCTGTGGAGGCAGCGGTTCAAACCCTTGCGCAGCAGGCGTTGGCGTCTGTGGCGACGATCTCCAATGACGCATACCAGACTGTTCAGGCCATCATTGCCGAGATTGATCGCAAGCTGTCAGAGCAGGTCAATCTGGTGATCCACCACACGGAGTTTCAGAAACTGGAAGGCGCCTGGCGCGGCCTCCAGCATCTGGTGACCAACACGGAAGTGGATGAGATGCTGAAAATCCGCGTGATGAACATTTCCAAAAAGGAACTGCATCGCAACATGCGCCGGTACAAAGGCGTCGGCTGGGATCAAAGCCCCATCTTCAAGAAAGTCTATGAAGAAGAATACGGCCAGTTCGGCGGCGAACCATTCGGCTGCCTGGTAGGCGACTACCACTTCGACCACAGTCCGCCAGACGTAGAACTGCTGGGAGAGATGGCCAAAGTTGCTGCAGCTGCGCATTGCCCATTCATCTCGGGTGCATCGCCAGCACTCATGCAAATGGACTCCTGGCAAGAGCTCGCAAACCCCCGCGACCTGACCAAGATCTTCACGAACACCGAATACGCGGCCTGGCGCAGTTTGCGAGAGTCCGATGACTCCAAGTACATCGGTCTGGCCATGCCCCGCTTCTTGGCTCGCCTGCCGTATGGCGCGAAGACCAACCCCGTTGACGAGTTCGACTTTGAGGAGGAAACCGCAGGCGGCAACCATAGCAAGTACTGCTGGTCCAACTCGGCATACGCGATGGCCGTAAACATCAACCGGTCGTTCAAATACTACGGTTGGTGCACATCGATCCGTGGGGTGGAGTCGGGCGGTGCGGTGGAGAACCTTCCCGCGCATACTTTTCCCACCGACGACGGCGGCGTGGACATGAAGTGCCCCACAGAAATCGCTATCAGTGATCGGCGCGAAGCGGAGTTGGCCAAGAACGGATTCATGCCGCTGGTCCATCGCAAGAACTCCGATGTGGCCGCGTTCATCGGAGCCCAGTCGCTCAACAAACCGGCCGAATACTACGACGCCGATGCCACAGCCAATGCCAACCTGTCCGCGCGCCTGCCGTACATGTTTGCCTGCTGCCGCTTCGCCCACTACCTGAAGTGCATCGTGCGCGACAAGATCGGTTCTTTCAAAGAGCGCAGCGATATGGAGCGCTGGCTGAACGACTGGATCATGAACTACGTCGATGGCGACCCATCGAACTCATCGCAAGAGACAAAGGCCCGCAAACCGCTCGCCGCGGCAGAGGTGGAAGTGAATGAGGTGGAGGGCAACCCGGGGTACTACACCTCCAAGTTCTTCCTGCGCCCGCACTATCAACTGGAAGGTCTGACGGTATCGCTGCGGCTGGTGTCGAAGCTCCCTTCTGTGAAGGAAGCGGGAAACTGAGTCCCCTCAGGGCCGTTGACAAACATTCGCTTTATTCGACGCGACGGCCCGATCATCCATTCACTTCGCGCAAGCTCGCAACGAACTCACCACATGGCGGGGCGAGGGGCTCTGCGCGTTCGTTGAAATCGTCGCCTAGCCAAAAAATGGCCAATGTGCACGTGGTCGCGGGCTGCAGACAGCGCCTCCATGCAACAGCATGCGAGCGCTCCTCGTGCTGTCAGTGAAGGGAATCGCTCAAGCGTCCGTGACAACACGGCCAACCAATAAATCGCTGCTGTGCCTTTGATTCCAGAGAGTATCCAATCAAGTGACCACCACCTTCTTCGATTCAACCAAACCCTTGGATGTGCAGTTGAACCACATCAAGGAAGCCATTCGTGCCGAGCCGACCAAAGCCTCACTGCGCACGTTCTACTTTCAGTTGCTGGCGGTGATGGGCGACTGGAACAAGGCCCTTGGCCAACTGCAGGTGTGTGCGCAGCTGGACCCCAAGGCGCTGCCCATGGCCCAGGCCTACCGCGAAGCGATGCGCTGCGAACTTTTGCGCGCCGAAGTGTTTGAGGGCCGACGCACACCCTTTGTCGTCGGCGAGCCACCGGAGTGGTTGAGCTATATGGTGGATGCGCTGAAGGCGCAGTCAGAAGCCTCGCAGGAAGCTGCATTTGAACTGCGCACACAGGCGCTGGACCTGGCACCAGCCATCGCAGGCTCCATCAACGGAGAACCGTTCGAATGGCTGTGCGATTCAGATTCACGCCTGGGACCCATTTTTGAACTCTATTCGGCAGGGTGTTACTACTGGGTGCCTTTCTCTTCCATCAAAAGCATCGCGCTAGAGAAACCCCAGGACCTCCGCGATGTTGTGTGGCAACCCGCCGAGTTGACATTGGTGAACGAAGGAACTCTGCAAGGCGTAGTGCCTGCACGCTACCCCGCCAACGCTGGCGACGATGATGGACTGCGTCTTGCGCGCCGCACCGAGTGGACGGAGATCGGTGGCGATCTTGTTGCGGGCAGAGGCCAGCGGGTTCTGATCACAGAACAAGGTGATCATGCGTTGCTTGATGTGCGCACGATCTCGTTCAACGGCTGACGCATTCGCACCATGCTGTCCAAGCGATTGAGCGGATTTGGCACCGAAAAGGACCGCCTGCAACCGGCGCTGCTGGATCGCCTGACAGATCATGAGCCCACCAAACGGACCGAACAAGCGGACGCGGTTTATGTCACCGAATCCCGGCTGCGTGTTGCCTTGTTGCGCGATCTGGGCTGGCTCCTGAACGCCAGCAACGCGTCTGGACACATCGATTTTGATGGCCTGGCGCATGCAGAGCAGTCAACCTTGAACTACGGCATGACACCGTTGGCAGGCAAGCTGCTGTCTGACCTGGACTGGAAGGATGTAGAGGCCAACGTGAGCCGCGCCATTCTGGCCTTTGAGCCGCGCATCCTGCCAGAAACCCTGGCCGTCACGCTTTTGCCGTCGTTCGATTCGCTGAACCACCACAACACCCTGCAGTTTGAGATTCGCTGCCAGTTCTGGTCCATGCCCTACCCGCTGGAGTTGCTGCTCAAGACCAGCCTCGACCTCGAAACGGGCCAGATCTTGGTATCGGATCTGAGAAATTGACAGTGAGCGCACAACGATGAATCCCCGTCTGGTGGAGTACTACAACCGCGAGCTGGCCTACTTGCGAGAGTTGGGAGCCGAGTTCGCCTCTGCGTTTCCAAAAGTCGCAGGACGCCTTGCGCTGCGCGATCTCGAAGTCGCAGACCCGTATGTCGAACGACTGCTGGAGGGTTTCAGCTTTCTGACTGCACGGGTGCAGATGAAGATGGATGCGGAGTTTCCGCGGTTGTCGCAGCGCATTCTGGAGATGGTGTGTCCGCACTATCTGGCGCCCACCCCCGCCATGGTGGTTGTTCAGATGTCTCCCAGCGAGATCGAAGGCAATGTCGCTGATGGCTTTTGCCTGCCCGCTGGCAGCATGCTGCGTTCTCGCAAGACGACTGACGATCAGACGTCCTGCGACTTTCGTACGGGCCACGATGTCACGCTGTGGCCCATCGCACTCACACGCGCTGCCTTGGCCGGACCGCCGCTGGACCTTCCATTGGCCCGATTTCGCTTGCCCGCAGAGACCGCAGGACACCTGAGACTGGAGATTGAAACCCAGGGCGCCATGGAGTTCTCGCATTTGGCGATGGACAGGCTGGATCTGTACATTCACGCCACGGACGCCATTGCATCGCACCTGCAGGAACTCCTGCATCAGTCTGTGTTGGGAATCGTGATTCACGATGTGAACGATCCATCCATCGTGCATGGACACCTGCCAGCCCAGGCGCTGCATGCAGAAGGATACGAGCAATCACAGGCGCTCCTTCCCTACTCACACCGGGCGTTTCAAGGGCATCGCCTACTGCACGAGTATTTTGCGTTCCCCGCGCGGTTCCGTTTTTTTTCGATCAGAGGCCTGTCGGCCGCATTGCGGCAGATTCCCGCAAAACGGGTAGCGATCACGCTGTTGCTCCGCAAGGCTGTCCCAAGCCTTGAGGCCGTCGTGGACCATCACAAGTTCTTGCTGCACTGCACCCCTGCCATCAACCTGTTTGAGCGCATGGCAGATCGCATCCATGTGTCCTCCGACGTGAACGAATACCACGTAGTGATGGAGCGCACCCGCCCGCGCGACTTCGAGGTTTACAGCGTGCTGAGCGTCACGGGTCATCAGGAGGGTCAGGTCAACGACCGGGAGTTTGTGCCGTTGTATGCATCCGTACACGGCATTCGATCTGAAGAACAGGCCTACTTCGCGATGCGGCGCGAGCCCCGGCTGTTTTCCGAGCACGCCGTACGTTTTGGACCCCGCACCCAATACCTGGGAAGCGAGGTCTTTCTGTCGCTGGTCGACCAGCGAGCAGCCCCCTTCTCGGACGACCTTAAACAGTTGTCTGTGCGCACCTTGTGCACCAACCGCGACCTTCCTCTGCTGATGCCGACCAATCGCGCAGAAGGTGATTTCACCACCATCGAGTCTGCTCCCATTGGTCACATCAGAACCGTCACAGGCCCCTCGCGACCTGTCGGCAGCATTGCTGAAAATGAAATCACCTGGCGATTGATATCGCACCTCACGCTGAACTACCTGGCGATGACCGACCTGTCCGATGAGGAAGGCGCCGCGACCTTGCGCGAGTTGATGAACCTCTATTTGGCCCTGGGCAACCACGCGCTGGCAGGCCAGGTGGCAGGTCTGAAGGAGATGAACATCCACCCCATTACGCGGCGCCTGACCCAGCATAGCCAGCTCGTGTATGGCCGCGGCGTTGGCATTTCGCTCACGGTGGACGACGCATCGTTCGCGGGAGTCAGTGCGTGGCCTTTGGTGTCGGTATTGGAGAGGTTCTTCGCGAGGCATGTGGGCGTCAATAGCTTTACGGAACTGTCTCTTCACTCGCGCCAGCGCGGAAAAATCGCGCAGTGGAACGTGCGTCCTGGCCAGAGACCCGCCACATGAGCAAAACAGCGCCACCAATGCGCACCGATTCCAGTGCCCTGTGGCAGCGACTGCGCCGCAATCCACACGCTTTCGATCTGTTCTTCACCTTGCGGTGGCTACAGGCACGCAACCCCCATCTGCCACGCCTGGGCAGGGCTGCCCGGCCCAACGCCGAGCCGATCCGGATGGGGCAAGACCCGTCTCTTGCTTTTGCGCCTGCCACGATCGCCGAGTTGCTGCCCCCAGTGGCAGGCCAACCAGAGCGATTGACAGTCTGGAACTTTGGCTTGTATGGGCCCAATGGCCCCCTGCCGACCCACCTCACGGAGTATGTACGTGAGCGCCAACGCCAGCATGACGACCCTGCCCTGGCGCGCTTCTCCGACATTTTTCACCACCGCCTGCTTCTTCTTTTTTTTCGCGCCTGGGCCGATGCCCAGCCCACAGCGTCGCTGGACCGGGTGGGGGACGACATGTTCGGGCGGCACCTGGCCAGCATCGTCGGGGTCGGCGAACCCACGGCGCGCCAGCGCGATGCCGTGGCGGACCACGCCAAGCTGCACATGGCCGGTCACCTCACGCGGGCTACACGCAACCCGGAAGGCCTGCAGCGCTCCATTGGCAGCTACTTTGGCGTCCGTGTAGAGCTGCAGGAGTATTGCCTGCACTTTCTGGCGCTGGAGCCTGCCCAGCAAACACGCCTTGCGCGTCAGCCTTGCAATTCCCAACTGGGTGTCGACACGGTTGTGGGCTCGCGGGTGCCTGACGCGCAGAGCAAATTCCGCCTTCGGATAGGCCCCATGACGCTTGCGCAGTACGAGCGATTTTTGCCAGGGCAGCAGGACTTCAAGGCCCTGGTGGACTGGGTACGCAACTACCTCGGAATCGAATACGCGTGGGACTTTGACCTGATCCTGCAACGCGAAGAAGTCCCCCGCACCCAGTTGGGCGGCGGCACGCGCCTGGGCTGGACCAGCTGGATGCTGAGCGCTCCGGCCACCCACGACGCAGATGACTTCCGGCTGGACCCTGAAAGCTGGCTCCAGCAGCGTGGACACAAGGTGCGCGGCCAACCACAGCCGCGCAATCCGTAGGCATAGGTCACGCGCACAGCCACCACTTACACCTTTCACCTTCAACGCACTGCCTTTACCTCCCATGTCTGAGATCAGCCGACTCGCTCTGTTTGGAAAACTCAACCCCCTGCTCTTCAAGTCCCTGGAGGGCGCCACGGTGTTCTGCAAACTGCGGGGCAATCCGTATGTGGAGCTGGTGCACTGGCTGCACCAGTTGCTGCAGGAAAACGATTCCGATCTGCTCAGGATCCTTCGCCATTTCGAAGTGAACTCGGAGCAGTTGGCTGCGGACGTGCTGCGCAGCCTGGATCGGCTTCCCCGGGGCGCAACGTCCATCAGCGACTTTTCCGATCAGATCGAAATGTCGATTGAGCGCGGCTGGGTGTACGCCACGCTGATGTTCAATGAATCGCAGATTCGCAGTGCCTACTGGCTCTCTGGCATGCTGCGCACGCGCGCGCTGTCCAATGAGCTGCGATCCATCTCCAAAGAGCTAGAGAAAGTCAGCGAACCTGCTCTCAGCGATGCGTTTGCAAAATTGCTGCCTGCGTCTCCAGAGACCACACTGCAGGCTGCCGATGGGTCGGGCCTGCAGGGTGCGCCGGGCGATGCCAGCGGTGCCACATCGCCCCTGGGCGCAGGCAAACAGGAGGCTCTGCAGCGCTACACGGTGGACCTCACAGACCGTGCACACAAAGGCGAGCTGGACCCCGTCACAGGGCGCGACGACGAAGTTCGCCAGATGATCGACATCCTCATGCGCAGACGGCAGAACAACCCCATCCTGGTGGGTGAGGCCGGTGTGGGAAAGACGGCCGTGGTGGAAGGCCTGGCACTGCGCATCGCCTCAGATGATGTGCCGCCTCCACTGCGTGGCGTGCAACTGCGCGTGATGGATGTGGGGCTGCTCCAGGCCGGTGCCAGCATGAAGGGCGAGTTTGAAAACCGCCTGCGCTCACTGCTGGATGAAGTGCAGGCAAGCACCACGCCCATCGTACTGTTCATCGACGAAGTCCATACCTTGATCGGTGCCGGTGGGCAGGCAGGTACTGGCGACGCAGCCAACCTGCTCAAGCCAGCCCTTGCACGGGGCGTGTTGCGCACCATCGGCGCCACCACGTGGGCTGAGTACAAGAAGTACATCGAAAAGGACCCTGCGCTCACACGCCGGTTCCAACTGGTGCACATCCATGAACCCGACGAGCCCAAGGCCGTTCAAATGCTCCGCGGCGTGGCCACCAAGCTGGAGGGGCACCACAAGGTGCGTATTGCCGACGAGGCCGTTGCCGCCGCTGTCAGCCTCTCGCACCGGTACATCCCCTCGCGGCAACTGCCAGACAAGGCTGTGAGCCTGCTCGACACCGCCTGTTCCCGCGTGGCCATGGCGTTGACGGCAACGCCTGCCCGGCTTGAAGCCGTGACCCGCCAACAGGAGGCACTGCAGGTGGAGTTGGAGGTGGTGCAGCGCGAAGCGGCCCTTGGCATAGCCCACGCCAGCCGTCTTGAGGAGCTTGGTACAACATTGCAGAGCCTTGCGCTGGAACATGCAGCCCTGTCCGAGCGCCTGGCGCGCGAAAGTGATCTGGCCCAACGCATCGTCGCCGCCGAAGTGGCTTTGATGGCGGCCCACAAACCGCCATCAAAAACCGACGCTGGTGCAACCGAGGGCACGGACGCCCCCATCACACAACCACAATCAGTACCCACAAAACCGCAGCTTTCTGCGGTGGAACTGGACGCCCTCCGCAAGGAACTCGCCGTCTTGCAGGGCGACGACCCACTGCTCCATCCCGTGGTCGATGCGGGCGTCGTCGCCGCCGTGGTCGCGGAGTGGACCGGAATCCCCGTGGGCCGCATGGTGCGGGACGAGGTGAAATCCGTCATGGAGCTCACGCAAACGCTGGAAAAGCGGGTGATTGGCCAGCGCCATGGCCTGGAGGCCATCACCCGCCGCATCAAGACCGCCCGAGCCAGGCTGGACAACCCTGGCAAACCCATCGGCGTCTTTCTGTTGGCGGGCCCGTCAGGCGTCGGCAAGACAGAGACCGCTTTGTCGCTGGCCGAAGCCCTGTATGGCGGCGAACAAAACCTCATCACCATCAACATGAGCGAGTTCCAGGAAGCCCACACGGTTTCCACCCTCAAAGGTGCACCCCCCGGCTATGTGGGGTACGGCGAAGGCGGGGTACTGACTGAGGCGGTGCGGCGCCGCCCCTACAGCGTGGTGCTGCTCGACGAGATCGAAAAGGCCCACTCGGACGTGCACGAAATGTTTTTCCAGGTGTTCGACAAAGGCTGGATGGAAGACGGCGAGGGCCGCTACATCGACTTCAAGAACACGGTGATCATCCTCACCTCCAATGTGGGTTCGGAGCTGATTGCAGGCATGTGCAACGACCCCGAGCTGATGCCCACGCCCGAGGCGCTGGCAAAGGCCGTCCGGCAACCGCTGCTCGACAAGTTCCCTGCAGCGCTCCTGGGCCGCCTCTCGGTGGTGCCCTACTACCCCATCTCAGACGCCATGCTGGAGCAGATCATCCGCCTGCAGATGCGCCGCATCCAGACACGCATTCAGGCCAACCATGGCGCACAGTTCGCGTTTGATGACAGCGCAGTGCAGCTCATCCGCGAGCGCTGCAGCGAAGTCGAATCCGGCGCCCGCATGATCGACGGCATCCTGACCCAGAACCTGCTGCCGCGCATGGCCATGGAGTTTTTGCAGGCATCGGTTGATGCAAAGTCGATCGACAAGATCGAGGTCAGCGCCGCTGACAACGAGTTCGTGATCCGCTACGTCTGAGAGCGCCCCTTACAACCAACACACCGTCGCCATCATGCCCATCCACAGCCCGATCAGCGATCTGTCCGCCCTCACTACCGCAGTGGCGCCAAAGCCCCCTGGGCAACGGAATGCGGCCCCTCTTCGAAAGCCTCACTTCGGCCATGTGCTCTCGGCGCTCCTTGGGCTGACGATGATGGCGGCCTGGGCGCCAACGTCCGCATGGACCCTGGGCGACATCGGCAAGGCGACCGAAGCAGTAAGCCGTGGGGAAGGCGCCCTGTCCACGGGGCAGCAGGTGTTGTCCACCGGGCGGCAGGCGGTGGACACTGGCAGGCAGATGTGGAACAACCGGGGCTACGCACCCACCCAGCCGCCCTCAGGCCCCGCCGTCATGGCGCGGGACGAAGGCGGGCCAACACGCCTCATTGCGATGCTGGAGCGCAATGCAGGCGATTCTGTCACGGTGAGCAACACGCTGGTCGGCTTGCTCGACCAAGGCGCGTATTTCGTTCAGCGTCAGCCTGCCCATGTCACACCAGTGCAAGACCAGCTGCTGGCAACACCGCGCGGTGACAGCTCTGCAGTGTCCATCGACCTGCCAACCACCCCGCCTGGCACGCTGTTTGACCTGGCCACAGGGCGCACCCGCACGGCAGGCGCAGGTGTCAAGATCTTTGCACTGACAGTGCATTCCAACATCCCCCGGCGCCCGGGCCGCCGGGGGCTTGATGCCATCGAGCAACACGCCATGCTCACATCCAGCTCGGTGCAGCTTGAATGGCCGTTGCAGCCCGACCTTGCGCTGGAACCCGTGGGCGGCAAGCTGCTGGTGTGGGCCAGTGAAACAGGCGTGGCGTTTCCAGCAGGGTTCGGTGCCGACGGCCGCTTGTTCACATCCGACGATCCCATGGTGCGGCTGCCGCGCGGCTACACGGTGGTCACGCTCGACAGCCGCGGGTTCAGCTTTGATCGCAGCCGCGAAGTGGCGCTCGCCCAGCACAACGTGCAGTCCACCGCAGATATTGACCTGGCGCGATTGGCTCCGGCAGATGCCTTCAAGGCATTCACCAGCGTGATGCACGAGCGCTACCCCTTCCGCAGCGCTCAACCCACCGACTGGAGCCGATTGCAAGCCGAACTGTCCGACAAGGTCCGCCAGGCCGGCGACCAGAAGGACCGCCGGGCGATGGGGCAGGTCTACACGGAAATCGGCGCGCGTCTGCAGGACGGCCTGTTTCGCGTCGACCTCCGGGGAGCTGGCTCACAGGCCGCCGCCATGGGTGGCCTGGATGTCGGCCTGACCGAACAATGGCAGCCGCGCGGCATCATGCCGCTGCCAGTGCCCGGTGTGTGGTGGCTCTCTGATGGCCGCGCGCTGGTCAGCAGCGTGACTGCCAACTCACCCGCAGCGTTGGCAGGCCTGCGCCCCGGCGCAGAAATTGTCGAAATTAACGGTGAAAGCGTTTCGCGCTACGTCGGTCGCGCAGCGCGCTACTCCAACCGCCCCACAGAAGCGGGCCGTCGGCACGATGCGCTCAAAATGGTCGCCTACGACCGGGATGCCATGACCCTCAAGGTGCGCCAGGATGGCAAGGACCAGACCCTTGATTTGCGCCAGCGCATGGCCGAGCAGCCACAGGCACCTGGCCGAGCACCCAACAATGAATCGCTCTCAGCCTTTCAGCTGCGCAGCCACTCCGGCAAGCAATACGGCTACATCGCCTTCAACTCCTTCTCGGATGGTGGAGGCAACCTGGAGATGTGGGAGCGCAGCCTGGCCACGGTCAACCAATCCCGGCTGCGCGGCTTGATCCTGGACCTGCGGGGCAACAACCACAGCACCTATCAACTGGTGCCTCATTTCGCGGCGTCGTTTTTCTCGTATGACCGGCCGCTGCGCCTGCAGGCTTACGCACAGCGGCAGGTGGACGCGACAGCCAAGGTCTGGCGCACCCGTGGCAGCCTGGGCATCCCGCCCCAGCTGCCTCTGTACACCCAGGGGAGCGGCCAATACAGCGCGCCGCTGGTACTGCTGACGGGCCAAGAATGCACAGGCCCCTGCGAAGTGTTCTCTGCCTGGCTGCAAAAGGCAGGACGCGCCCATATCGTTGCCACCGAACCTACGCCGGGCTCCGTGGGCCTGACCACCCGCGTGTTGTTGCCGGGCGAAGTGGTGGTGCACGCCCCTACCGTGGCAGAAATCGGTGCCAACGGCGACCACTATGTGCACGGCAAAGGGGTGGAGCCCGACTTGCGCGTGCCTGTGGATGCTGGCTTCGTGCAACGCATCATGGGCGGCGGTGACCCGGTGCTGGATGCAGCGGTTCAGTGGCTGGACAGCAAGACTTGAAACCCCACCACTGACGGTCGGGGACCGGAGCTGGGGGTGGGGCCGCGGCCACACCCCATTCAGCTATTTATGTAGCCCTGGCAGGCAGGATGGGCGAGCCGAGAGAAAATAGTGCCATGTCCCTCATCCCAGACTTCATCGCCCCCACCCGCCACACCGATCCGGCTGACGCGCTGGCGCAGGTGCAGCGCATTTACCAGCAACAAATTGGCCACCTGCGTGAAGCCATGCAGCGTTTTGTGGCCGGAGAGACACCCGGATCGGCCGTGCGTGCGTTCTACCCCTTTGTGCGGGTGCACACCACCACGGTGGCACGGGCCGATACCAAACTGGCCTACGGGTTTGTAGAGGGCCCTGGCCGGTACGAAACCACCCTCACCCGGCCCGATCTGTTTGCCAACTATTACGCAGAACAATTCCGACTGCTTCGGGCCAGCCACAACGTTGAACTGGAAGTGGGAACCAGCGCACACCCCATCCCCATCCATTTCTCGTTCGCCGAGCACGACCACATCGAGGGCACGCTGACGCCCGAGCGCCGCATGCTGATGCGCGACGTGTTCGATCTGCCCGACCTGGCGGCCATGGACGATGGCATTGCCAACGGCACCTGGCAGGCCCGCCCCGGCGAGGCGCAGCCGCTGTCGCTGTTCACTGCGCCGCGTGTGGACTATTCGCTGCACCGCCTGCGCCACTACACCGGCACGGCGCCAGAGTGGTTTCAGAACTTCGTGCTGTTCACCAACTACCAGTTCTACATCGACGAATTCGTGCGCCTGGGCCACGCCGAGATGGCCAAACCTGACAGCGAGTACATCGCCTTCATCGAACCCGGCAACGTGGTCACCCGCCGCGTGGGGCTGAGCGCCGAGGCGGGCGATGACCTGGGTGCCGCCCCGCCCCGCCTGCCACAAATGCCGGCCTACCACTTGGTGCGCAAAGACAGCAGTGGCACCACCATGGTCAACATCGGCGTGGGCCCCGCCAACGCCAAGACAATTACCGACCATATCGCCGTGTTACGCCCCCACGCCTGGATGATGCTGGGCCACTGCGCAGGCCTGCGCAATAGCCAGCAGCTGGGCGACTACGTGCTGGCCCACGCCTATGTGCGCGAAGACCACGTGCTGGACGAAGAACTGCCCCTGTGGGTACCCATCCCGGCTTTGGCCGAGATCCAGATGGCCCTGCAGCAGGCGGTGGCCGACGTGACAAAGATCGAGGATGCCGACCTCAAACGCATCATGCGCACCGGCACCGTGGCCAGCACCGACAACCGCAATTGGGAGTTGCTGCCCGACAACATGCCCCAACGCCGCTTCAGCCAAAGCCGCGCCGTGGCCTTGGACATGGAAAGCGCCACCATCGCTGCCAACGGCTTCCGTTTTCGAGTGCCCTACGGCACGCTGCTGTGTGTAAGCGACAAGCCCCTGCACGGCGAGATCAAGCTGCCCGGCATGGCCAACCATTTCTACCGCGAGCGCGTGGACCAGCACCTTCGCATCGGAATGCGCGCCATCGAGATCCTGCGCACCGGCGGCGTGGACCGCCTGCACAGCCGCAAGCTACGCAGCTTTGCGGAGGTGGCTTTCCAGTAAAGAGACTTCGGCACGCAAGGTCGCAAGAGGACCACTCCACCCATGAGGCTGGATTTCGTCACGCTGATGACCGTCATGGCGGCGAACCTGTTCATGATCTCGGCCGTGCTGCCACTGATCATGGGCCGGGACGTGAGCCGCGCGGCCCGCCACGTGCGGGCCAGCCTGCTGCTGCAAGCAGTCGGCTGGGCGGCGATCATCGCCTCCTCATCCATCTGGGACCAGGCGCTGTCCACCCTGGCCATTGCCTGCCAGGCCGCCGCACAGTGGGCGCTGTACCGCGCGCTCGAAGAATGGCTGGGCCCCCGGCCCTTGCTCCGCACGCTGATGGTGCTGGTCATCGCCACGCCCCTGGGCTACACGCTGGGGTTTGACCACTACGCCTGGCGCGTGGGCTGGGCCAACGGCCTGCTCGCCGCCACGCTGTGCGTGGTCGCCCGCGCTACCCAGGCGCCACTGGTGCAGGCAGACAGCCGATGGCGCCATCTGCTGCTGGGCTACCTGCTGACCTCGGCCGCGTTCACGCTGGCGCGCGGCCTGCTGGGCGCATTCACCGACCAATACCCCAGCTTCCGTACCCCCCACCCGGTCAACCTGGCGGCCGCAGTGGCTACCAATGTCAGCCTGGTGCTGGGCACGGTGGCGGTGCTGGTGGCATGGCGGTCTGAAGCCGAACAAAAGCTGCGCACGCTGGCCATGACGGATGGGCTGACGGGCCTGCTCAACCGCTGCGGCTTCACCAACCAGGGCGACACCCTGCTGTCCCACGCGTGGCGCCACCGGTTGCCGCTCACGGCGCCGATGCTGGACCTGGACCACTTCAAGCAGATCAACGACACCCACGGCCACGAGGCGGGCGACCGCGCGCTGCAATTGTTTGCCCGGCTGTTGACGGAAACCTGCCGCAGTGGCGACCTGATAGCGCGGCTGGACGGCGAAGAATTTGGCGTGCTGCTGCTGCACAACGCCGCTCCGGCAGACCTTTCGTTTGACCGCCGACTGCGGCACCGCCTGCACGAGGCTAGCGCGGCTGAACTGGGATTTGTGCTGGACTAGAGCGGTGGCATGGCCAGCCTGCTGCCTGGCGAAAGCAAGCTTGCAGCACTGATGGCGCGCGCGGACGGAGCGCTGTATGACGCCAAAACCGCTGGTCGGGGCCAGCTCATGGCGGCCCCCTGAGGGATTGCTGATCGGGCAATGTTTGCTATATTATTTATAGCTAAAAGCCTTTATGCAATGAGCGACAACAGCCATTTTCAACAAAATACTTCCCGTTTTTTGGTTACGGCGTGATCAGCCCCGACACGTCGCGCGCCGAGCCAGTGCTTTCCTTGGCCAAGTGCTCCACCACACTGCGCCGGTCGGCCTCGGTGCGTTGCTGCGATAGAAACCGTTTGCCCGCCAACTGCTCCACGTCGATCTCCAGCCCGATGAGGCGCGCGGCCGCTTCGTCCACAAATTCCGGGGCTGCATCGCCCAGCGACCACGGCGCAGTGCGATGGGCTTCTTGCGCAAGGGTCAGTGTGGTGAGGTGGCGGCGCAACCACGCGCCATCGTCCACCAGGTGCATGCGACCACGCGCTTCAACGGCCACATAGTTCCAGCTGGGCGCCAGCCGCCCGCTGCGCTGGCCGTTCACGTACCAACGTGGCGAGATGTAGGCATTGGGGCTTTGAAACACCGCCAGCACCTGCCCCTCGGTTGGCCCGACCTGCGACAGCGCATGGCCGCGGGCCACATGCCCTTTCAGCTGCACGCGCCCCAGGTGCTCGCCCGCCGCCACCATGTGCACCACTTCCAGCGGCAACAGATTCGACCCCAGCCCGGCTGGTGTCGCCGCAACCACAGTGGCCAGGGGATAGGCGCGCATCCAGCGAACGAGTTCGAAAGGGTCTTCGACTGAGAAAAGGGGTTGGCTGTGCATGGCGGGTTTCAGAAAAAACTGCAGTCTGATGGGGCCATGCTGGCCTGTCTTGAACGTTTCGGCCACATCGGTGAACCCCTATTGCGACCGCGTATCGAGGCGCACCAAGGGTGCGGATTGCGGCGCCGCTGGCGTGAAGCCGCCGAACCGGCGGAACTCTCGGGTCATGTGGGCCTGGTCGGCATAGCCCGACATCAGCGCCACTTCACCCAGCGACGCCGCCGACGCGTTCAGCAGCACCATGGCTTGCTGAAACCGCAGGATTCCCGCCAGGGTGCGCAGCGGCAAGCCCGCCACCGTCACCAGGTCGCGGCGCAGCGTGCGGCTGGCGGGTTTGAAGGCGGGGGTTGTCGTTGTTGTGCCGCCCGGTGACGGCCACTGCACCACCCGCCGTAGCTTCATGCGGTTAATCGCTTCCAGCGCCCGGCGGTGCGCCGCGGTGACAGAAGCCCTTGACGCCAGCATGCTGGCCGTCGCACGCAGGGACGACTCCACGGCCGGCAGGGTATCGGCGCCGAGCAGGTGACTCACCCAGGGGCCCAGAACCCGTTCGGCATCGACGCCCGTCAATGTCCGATTGCGCAGCGCCCCCGGATCGATGCCCAGGCATGCACCACCCCAGCCGATATGGAACCGGACCCCCATGACGACAGTTCCGGGCCTCAGCGCCACCAAGGCGGGCCGGTCTGCCGGGCCTGCAATCACCAGCCATACCGAAGTCACCGCACCGCCCGGTTGCACGGCGCAGTGGGCAACAAGGTCCACGCGGCCGTCCGGCAGCACCAGTTGCTGGTGGGCATTGATGGGGTCGTAGCGCCAGACCGCCTCGATTTTTTCCACATCGAGGGTGCAGAGCGGCAGCTCGGTATAGCTGGCAGGGGGTGAGGTTGCGTTCAACATGGATCTGACGAAATCCGGTGTGCGCTCAGCCCAGCGCGGCAGACAACCCGGCCATCGCCGCGGGTGCCGACACCCCCAATGGAAGAAGCCACTGGGTCCATGGGCGCGACCGGCATCGTCACCCGCATCGCACACAATCCAACCCATGACCGCACTCTTTGAAGCATTGAACCTGCGCAAGCGTTATGGCGAAACCACCGTGGTGGACGACGTTTCATTCTCCATCGCCCCCGGCGAATGCCTGGGCGTCATCGGCCCCAACGGCGCGGGCAAGACCACCACCATCCGCATGTGTCTGGGCCTGGCAGCGCCCGATGGCGGCGCGGTGCATTTTTATCCACAAACTGGCGGCACCCCGCTGCACATGCCGCGCGATGCCCTGGCCATCAAGACGCAGCTGGGCGTGGTCACGCAGTTCGACACGCTGGACCCGGACTTCACCTGCGCTGAAAACCTGCGCGTGTTTGGCCGCTACTTTGGCCTCAATGGCAAGGTGATGAGCGAGCGCGTGCCCCAGCTGCTGGAGTTTGCGGCCCTTGCCGCCAAGGCCGACGCCAAGCCCGGGGAGCTGTCGGGCGGCATGAAGCGGCGCCTGTCGTTGGCGCGGGCCCTGGTCAACAACCCCCGCCTGCTGCTGCTGGACGAGCCCACCACCGGCCTGGACCCGCAGGCCCGCCACCTGATGTGGGAGCGGCTGCAAATGCTGCTGCAACAAGGCAAGTCAATTTTGCTGACCACCCACTTCATGGACGAGGCCGAACGCCTGTGCTCGCGCCTGCTGGTGCTGGACCACGGCCGCAAGATCGCCGAAGGCAAGCCGCGTGAGCTGATTGCCCAGCACCTGGAACCCGACGTGGTGGAGGTGTTTGGCGTGGGCGCCAAGGCCTTGGCAGAAGACACCGCACTGCGCGCCCTGGCCGCGCGCGTGGAGATCAGCGGGGAGACGGTGTTCTTCTACACGCAGAACGCCCAGCCGCTGCTACTGGCACTGGGGCAGCATGGGCACTTGCGCACGCTGCACCGGCCGGCGAATCTGGAGGACTTGTTCCTCAAGCTCACGGGGCGGCAGATCCGGGAGGATGGTTGAGGCGTGGTGTCGGGTTACGCTGCGCGAACCCGACCTACAAAAAAGATAGCTGCTAGCGCTTACTGGATAAGCGCTAGAGGCCAATTTGATCCAAATTTTCAGCTTCACACCCTGCGCGGCTTGACCTTGCTGGCGGCCAGCTTGGCGTTGGTGCGCGCTGTGTCCACATCGTCAGCCCGCGCCAGGGCCACGCCCATGCGGCGCTTGGCAAAACTCTCAGGCTTGCCGAACAGGCGCAGGTCGGTGCCGGGCACGCGCAGGGCTTCTTCCACACCATCAAACACGATGCCGACCGCATCGACGCCACCGTAGATCACCGCACTGGCACCCGGGTTGCGCAGGCTGGTGTCCACGGGCAGGCCCAGGATGGCGCGGGCGTGCAGTTCGAACTCGCTTTGGTGCTGGGTGCACAGGGTGACCAAGCCGGTGTCGTGCGGACGGGGGCTGACTTCGCTGAACCACACGTCCTGGCCCTTGACGAACAGCTCCACGCCAAAGAGCCCCTGGCCGCCGAGGTTGTCGGTCACAGCCTTGGCGATCTGGCGCGACTTTTCGAGTGCGGCCGGGTGCATGGGGTGGGGCTGCCAGCTTTCCACGTAGTCGCCGCTCACCTGCACATGGCCGATGGGGTCGCAAAAACTGGTGGCGATCTGGCCGTCGGCCCCTACCGAGCGCACGGTGAGCTGGGTGATCTCATATTCGAAGTCGATGAAGCCCTCGACGATCACGCGGCCATGGCTTACGCGGCCACCGGCCATGGCGTAGTCCCAGGCTTTTTGCACGTCGTCCGGCCCGTCGATCTTGCTCTGGCCTTTGCCGGAGCTGCTCATCACGGGCTTGACGATGCAGGGGTAGCCGATGCCTGCGTCAATCGCGGCCTGCAGCTCTTCGAGCGAATTGCAGAATTTGTAAGGGCTGGTGGGCAACCCCAGCGTTTCGGCGGCCAGCACGCGGATGCCTTCGCGGTCCATGGTCAGGCGCGCAGCGCGGGCGGTGGGGATCACGCGCACGGTGCCGGCGGCTTCCAGCTCTTCGAGCATGGGGGTGGCGATGGCCTCGATCTCGGGCACCACCAGGTGGGGGCGCTCGGCTTCGATCAGGGCCTTGAGCTGGGCTGGGTCGCTCATGGTGATGGTGCGCGCGTGGTGGGCTACCTGCTGGCCGGGGGCGTTGTTGTAACGGTCCACGGCAATCGTCTCCACGCCCAGGCGCTGCAGCGCGATCAGCACCTCCTTGCCCAGCTCGCCCGAACCGAGGAGCATGACTTTGGTGGCGTGGGGTGACAGGGGGGTTCCAAGGGTGGTCATGGGGGGCTTTCTGGAGGCAGACGGTGTGAGACGGGGCAGCAACGCTGGCGAATGTAATGCAGACCGGCCGCCGCACGCGGGCAGCGCTCGCAAGCCCCGCGGGAGTGGTCGGGGTCCTGCTCCATGGGCCCGAAAAATATTTGCGGTTTTTTTGAATCCGCGGGGCAGGCTGGCGAGTATCCAAGGCACCAGCCCTGCTGTACCGATTGTTCAACCTGATCTGAAAGCAAAAACGCCATGTTCAAGACCAACACCCTGACCGCCTGCCTGCTTCCTGTCGCTGGCGCCCTGGCCGCCGCCGTGCTGATGTCAGCCTGCGGCTCGATGTCGTCTGTACCGCCTAAGGCCGTGTTCTCGCAGGACAGCCTGCCCGACAGCATCAAGGTACCCGCGGGCCACAAGGTCGCCATGGAAACCGTGGGCGTGGGCGAGATCACCTACGAATGCCGCGACAAGGCCAACATGCCCGGTCAGACCGAATGGGTGTTTGTGGGCCCCAAGGCCGTACTGAACGACCGCAGCGGCAAACAGGTGGGCACCTACTACGGCCCACCCGCCACCTGGGAATCGATGGATGGCTCCAAGCTGACGGCCACCCAGCTGGCCGTGGCGCCTGCCGGCACGGGCAACCTGCCCCTGCAGCTCGTCAAGGCCAACCCCGCCATGGGCACCGGCGCCATGACCGGCGTGACCTACATCCAGCGCGTGGCCCTGAAGGGCGGCGTGGCCCCCGCCACAGCCTGCACCACCGCCACCAAGGGCGTCCGTGAAATCGTGAAGTACCAAGCCGACTACATTTTCTGGAAGGCTGCGTAAGCGCCGATTGAAGTGACAAAACCACGGCCCGGATGAACCCGGACCGTGGCTTCTGGTTGTCGTGGGCACAGCGCCATCACCCGCACAGCCCAGGCCTGCAACCGCCGCGCAAGGGCCGCCCCGCCGCGCTGGCGGTGTCCCCCTTCCCAAATTGCGCAGCAATTTGAGAAAAGGGGCTGAGTGCCGCGGCTCCGGGCCTGCCTGCGCAGGCCTGGACGGCAACGAAGAGCGGCTGCCTCTGGCGGACGCACCGAGGCGCACAGCGCCTCAGGGGGTTAATACTGCTTATACGGCAGGAACTTGCCCGACAGCACCACATTCACGCGGTCGCCGTTGGGGTTGGCTTCGCGCTGGATGTCCATGCTGAAGTCGATCGCGCTCATGATGCCGTCGCCAAACTCTTCGTGGATCAGCTCCTTGATCGTGGTGCCGTACACGCTGACGATTTCGTACCAGCGGTAGATCAGCGGGTCGGTCGGCACGGGCGTGGGCAGCGAGCCCTTGTAGGGCACGACCTGCAGCCACTTCTGCTCCTCGGCCGTCAGGCCAAAGATCTTGCCCAGCACCTTGGCCTGTTCGGCCGTGGCCGTCATCTGGCCCAGGCACAGCGCGGTGGTCCATTCCTTCGACTGGCCGACCTTCTTGGCAATGGCATCCCATTGCAGGCCCTTGGCGACCTTGGTGCTGATGATCTTTTCGGTGACGTCGTTGCGGTTCATGGTGATGGCTCCTTGATGGGATGAGGTGGAACAGGGAACAAAATTTCAGGGTGCAGCCCTCCCTGTCACCCGCAATGGGCAACACGGCAAGGCTCTGGGGTTGACTGAATCAGTGGGCTTTGGCCCGGGTGACGAGGAAGTCCACGATGTGGTTGCGCAGCGGGTAATACCCGTCCAGGTGGTGCAGGCTGGCGCGGGTGCGTTCACGCGGCAGCGGGTTGACCACCACTTCGGCGATGCCGCCGGGGCGGTAGCCTTCGGGCGTCTCGTTGCCGTTGCTCATCAGCAGGATGCGGTCGGCCAGCAAAATGGCCTCGTCCACATCGTGCGTGATCATGAACACCGTCTGCTGCGTCTGGCGCACGATGGTCATCAGCTCGTCCTGGATGGTGCCGCGCGTGAGCGCGTCCAGCGCGCCAAAGGGCTCGTCCAGCAGCAGCATCTTGGGCTGGATGGAGAACGCCCGGGCAATGCCCACGCGCTGCTTCATGCCGCCCGACAGCTGCGAGGGCTTCTTGTCGATGGCGGGGCTCAGGCCGACCAGCGCCACGAACTTTTCGACGTGCGCGGTGACCTGCGCCGCCTTCCACTCGGGCCAGCGCGACTTGACGGCAAACGCGATGTTCTGGCGCACGGTAAGCCAGGGCATGAGCGCGTGGCTCTGGAATACCACACCCCGGTCGAGGCTGGGGCCCGAGACCTCGCGACCGTCCATGATGACGTTGCCGGACGTCGCGGTATCCAGCCCCGCGAGCACGTTCAGGATGGTGGTCTTGCCGCAGCCCGAGTGGCCGATGATGCAGACGAATTCGCCCTTGTCGAGCGTGAAGGACACGTCGGCAAACACCGGCTTGGCGGGCACGTAGGCCTTGCCCAGTTTTTCAATCTGCAGGAATCCGGTCACGTTGGCGGCCTTTCGTTGCTGGGGGTCACGGGCATCGGGGGCGGGCGCAGTGGCGCGCTGGGTCACGTCACTCCACATAGGTCACCACCTTCTGCAGCTGGCCAAAGGCCAGGTCCAGCAGCATGCCCACCAGGCCGATGACCACGATGGCGAAGATCACGTTGGTGAGCGAGAGGTTGTTCCACTCGTTCCACACGAAGTAGCCAATGCCCGTGCCGCCCACCAGCATCTCGGCCGCCACAATCACCAGCCAGGCAATGCCCATGCTGATGCGCATGCCCGTCAGGATGGTGGGCGCCGCCGCCGGCAGGATCACCAGGAATGCCTTGCGCAGCGGGTTCACCTCCAGCGTGGCCGACACGTTGAGCCACTCGCGCTTGACCGAGGCCACGCCAAACGCTGTGTTCACCAGCATCGGCCACACCGAGCAGATGAAGATCACAAAGATGCCCGAGATGGACGAATCCTTGATGGTGTAGAGCGCCAGCGGCATCCACGCCAGCGGGCTGATGGGCTTGAGCACCTGGATAAACGGATCGAAAGCGCGGCGCAGCAGCGGCGACATGCCGATGACAAACCCCAGCGGTATGGCCACCAGGCAGGCCAGGCCAAAGCCCAGTGCCACGCGACCCAGCGAATGCGCCAGCTGGATGGCAATGCCCTTGTCGTTGGGCCCGTTGTCGTAGAACGGGTTGGACAGATGGCTCCACACCGTGGTGCCCATGGCGCCCAGCGTGGGGAACCCGCCGCTCTTCGGCGCACCCGGGTCCTTGCCCATCATCTTGGCGTACTCGATCTGCTCGGCCGTCATGCCGGCCGTGCTGCCACCCGCAGCGCCCGACGGTGCCGTGGCGATGTACCAGATGCCCAGCAGCGTCAGGAAGATGAGCACGGACAGCAGGCCCGCGCGCAGGTTGAGGTTTTTGGCGGAAGTCATGTCATGCCGCCTTGCGGATGGCAAAGCTCTTCGAATACTCCGCCGCTTTGGCCGCGTCGAACTCGCGCCCCATGATCTTGAACTTGGGGTACGCGCCCTCGGGCACCTTCTGGTCCAGCGCCTTCATGTGCTTTTTCGCGTCGGTGATCAAGAACACCTGTTCGGCGATCTGCCTGTAGTTCACCTCGCCCTTGACGTAGCCCCAGCGTTGCATTTGGGTGAGCATCCACACGGCCATGCTCTGCCAGGGCATGGGGTCGAAGTCGGCGCGGTCAGGCACAGTCTGGATCTTGCCCAGGCCGTCTGCAAACCGGCCGGTGAGCACCTGGGTGAGCACGGTCTCGGGCTGGTTGAGGTACTGCGCCGGGGCAATCACCTTGGCGATCAGCTCGCGGTTTTCAGGCTTGCGCGCCATGGCGGCCGAGGTGAGCACGGCGCGGTACAGCGCGGCAAAGGTGTTGGGGTTTTGCTGGATGAACTCGGCGCTGGTGCCGAAGGCGCAGCAGGGGTGCCCGTCCCACAGCTCCTTGGTCAGGATGTGCAGGAAGCCGATTTCCTCGTACACGGCGCGCTGGTTGAACGGATCAGGGCCCAGGTAGCCGTCGATGTTGCCGGCGCGCAGGTTGGCCACCATCTCGGGCGGTGGTACCACCCGGATCTGGATGTCGGTGTCGGGGTTCAGACCGTGTTCGGCCACGTAGTAGCGCAGCAGAAAGTTGTGCATGCTGAACTCGAACGGCACCGCAAACTTGAAGCCCTTCCACTGCTTGGGGTCGCGCTTGTCCTTGTGCTTGTTGGCGAGCGTTATGGCCTGCCCGTTGGTGTTCTGGATGGTGGCAACCTTCATGGGCATGGCGTTGGAGCCCACGCCCATCGAGATGGCCAGCGGCATGGGGCTCAGGAAGTGCGTAGCGTCGTACTCCTTGTTCATCATCTTGTCGCGGATCAGTGCCCAGCCGGCCGTTTTGGTGACCTCGACGTTCAGGCCCTGCTTTTGATAGAAGCCCAGCGGGTGCGCCATGATCAGCGGCGTGGCGCAGGTGATCGGGATGAAGCCGATCTTGAGGTTGGTCTTTTCCAGTGCGCCCTGCTTTTCCTGGGCCATGGCCTGCAGGCTGGCCACGGGCAGCACGCTGCCGATGGCGGCCATGGCCGTGCCCTTGCCCACGGCGCGCAGGAAGCGGCGGCGCACCTCGTCTTGCGGAAACAGCGCCTTGACCAGCGTGGCCTCGATGAACTCGTTGCTGTAGGCCTCGAACTCACTGGTAAGGCTGCGCTCGCGCAGTTTGGCGGCAGCGGCATCGGCTGCCACCTCGGCGTGGTGGTCTGCGGCAGTGTGGTCACGGCCACAGCTGCACTTGAGCATCAAAGGGCGGTCGGCATCAAACGGCGAGAAGAATTCGGACATGGCACACCTCGAAGAAGTTGGTGCCATGCGTTACGCAAAGCGCGGGCCAGTTCGCGCGTGGTGGTGGTGGTGTTTGCTATTTCGTGGGGCTGGCATCTACAGCGTGTAGGGCCAGCACTACAAAACAGCCTGCACCACCACAAAAGTCAGCGATCTGGCGCCCCGCGCGCCAACAGAGCGAGTTCCACGTCGTTGCGCGCCCCCGTCTTTTCGAGGATGCGGGCGCGGTAGGTGCTGACCGTGTTGGGCGCCAGCTTGAGCTGTGCACCAATTTCGCTCACGCTTTGACCAGCCGTCAGCAGGCGAAACACCTGGTGCTCTCGATAGGAGAGCGCGTCCACCCCGGCGGGCAAGCCCGCGCTGGCGGCGCGCACCACGCCGGTGCGCTCTACCGCGCCAGCCAGCGCCAGGGCGGTCGCTTCGGTCAAATACCGCCCGCCGGACGCCGCCTTGCGCACGGCTGCCACCATGTCGTCGGGGTCGGCACTTTTGTGAAGGTAGCCCGCCGCACCCATCTGGATGCAGCGCACGGCGTACTGCCGTTCTGGGTAGGTACTGAGCATGAGAACGGGCAAGGCAGGCCACGCCTTGCGCAGCGCCTGCAGCACCTCCAGGCCGTCCATGCCGGGCATGGCAATGTCGAGCAGCACCAGGTCCAGCCCCTGCGCGCCCGCGAGCGCTGCCACCTGCTCCAGCACCTCGGCGCCCTGTGTGGCCTCGGCCACCACCGTAATGTCGGGCAACCCATTGGCCGGGTCACCCAGCACCTGCTTGAGACCCTCGCGCACGATGCGGTGGTCATCCCCAATCAACACCCGGACCACAGAATTCATGACAACTCCAGCGGAATCAACAACTGCAGGCACGAGCCCGCCCCCGGCTGGCTGGTGATGCGCAGCTGCCCGCCCAGCTGACGCGCCCGCTCTCGCATACCCATCACGCCATACGCGGTGGACGCCTCCAACGCCTCGCGGGTGGCACCCACGCCGTCGTCCTGCACCCGCAACTGCAGCGTGTCATCGTGCAGGTCGATCGCAATGTCGATTGAGGTAGCCTGTGCGTGGCGGCCGACATTGCTGAGCATTTCTTGAAAAATCCGAAACACGGCGATGGCCGCAGGCTCCGGCAGGTGCAAGGCGTCGGGCACCTGCATCTGCCAGGTCAGTTGCAACTCTGCCGACTGCACAAACTCCTGCGCCTGCCACTCCAGCGCAGCCCACAGGCCCTGGTGGTCCAAGATGCTGGGGCGCAGGTCGGTGATGATGCGGCCCACGTTGTCCACGGCGTTCTCGATCAGGCGGCTCATGTTCTGGCATTTGCAGCGCATCTGGGTGCGCATGTCGCCCGCCGCCTCGGGCGTGCGCTCGCCCTGCTCGCCGAGGCGCTTGTGCAACCAGTTCACGTCCATCTTCAGCGCTACCAGCAGGCTGCCCAGCTCGTCGTGCACTTCGCGGGCAATGCGGGTGCGCTCGTCTTCACGCACCTGCTCAGAGTAGGCCGACAGCTCGCGCAATTGCACCAGCGCCTGCGACAGCTCTTGCGTGCGCGCCGCCACACGGCGCTCCAGTTCGTTGTTGGCAAGCGCCAGCTCATCGTGCGCCCGCTGCAGCTCGTCGGCAGCGCGCCTGCGGTTGGTGATGTCCAGAAAGGCGATAACGGCGCCGTGGACCAGTTCGCCTTCCAGGATGGGGTGGCTCGAATATTCCACCGCGAACGATGAACCATCACGCCGCCAGAACACTTCGGTGTCCACCCGGCACGGCAGCCCGTTGCGAAAGGCGTTGAAGATCGGGCAATCGCTGTCGGCGTAGGGGCTGCCGTCTGGATGCGAGTGGTGGGTCAGTGCGTGCATGTTGCGCCCCATCACCTCCTCGGCCGCGAAGCCCAGCATTTGCGCCCCCGCGCGGTTGATGAAGACGCAGTTGCCCGCAAGGTCAATACCAAACACGCCTTCGCCCGTGGAATCCAGCAGCAGCCCGAGCCGGTTGTGCCAGAGCGCACTGGCGCCCGCCGGAAGATTGAGCACGTGAGAAGTCGTCATGTAACACCCCGCAAGCAATGGCCGTGCCCACGGCGCCTGCAACGCAGTGCCAAAGCGTACATGCGGACGCAGCACAATAGCCCCATGCAAACTGTTCCCAACCCTTCGGCGGATGCAGCCGATGCCACAACGATGCCTCCCAACCCCTCGGTATGGCGTGCCCCCAGCCTGTCGACGCGGTGCTGGCCGGTTTTCATGCGCAACCTGCTGGTCTGGCGCAAGTTGGCCATTCCCAGCCTGGTGGGCAACATTGCCGAGCCCCTGATGTGGCTGGTGGCCTTTGGTTACGGCATGGGGGCGCTGGTGGGCCAGGTCAACGTGGCAACGGCTGGGGGGGACACCAAGGTGCCCTACATCCTCTTCCTGGCCAGCGGCTCCATCTGCATGAGCGCGATGAACGCTGCAAGCTTTGAAGCGCTGTATTCGGCCTTTTCACGCATGCATGTGCAAAAGACCTGGGACGGGATCATGAACGCGCCCATCAGCCTGGACGACGTGGTGCTGGCCGAGATGCTGTGGGCCGCATTCAAGGCCGTGTTCACCGTCACCGCCATCCTCGGGGTCATGCTGGCCCTGGGCATCAGCCATAGTCCCAAGCTGCTGGTGGCGTGGCCGGTGCTGGTGTTCGTGGGCATCATGTTTTCCAGCATTGCATTGATCTTCAATGCGCTGGCCAAGGGGTACGACTTTTTCACGTACTACTTCACGCTGGTGCTCACGCCCATGATGTTTCTGTCGGGCGTGTTCTTCCCGCGCGAGCAGCTGCCGCCGCTGGTGCGCGCCGTTTCCGACTGGCTGCCGCTGACCAACGCGGTGGAACTGGTGCGACCGCTGTTCATGGACCAGTGGCCGGACAACGCGCTGCGCCATGGGCTGGTGCTGGCAGTTACCACCGTGGGGGCTTTCTGGGTGGCGCTGGCGCTTACCAGACGGCGCTTCAGGGCCTGAGCCCCGATCAGGTCACTGCGCGCAACAGGTCTACAGCCTTCTCGGCAATCATCACGGTGGGCGCATTGGTGTTGCCGCTCACGATGCGCGGCATGATGGATGCGTCCACCACACGCAGGCCAGACAGGCCATGCACACGCAGTTCGGCATCCACCACATCCTGAGGTCCTGGTCCCATACGGCATGTGCCCACGGGGTGGTAGATGGTGTCGGCGTACTGCCGGATGAAGTGCTCGATCTGCGCATCGGTTTGCGCGCTGGCCGATGCAGCCAACTCTTTTGCGCCGTATCGCGCCAGCGCCGGTTGCTCAAGAATCTCGCGCAGTCGCTTGAACCCCCGCACCATGCGCTGCATGTCGTCCGGGTCTGCAAGAAACTGCGGGTCCACCAGCGGCAAAGCCATGGGGTCGGCGCTGGCAAGCCCCACCGTTCCGCGGCTCTTGGGTTGCAGCAGGCACACGTGGGCAGAGTAGCCGTGGCCAAACACCGTCTTGCGGCCGTGGTCTACGAGCTTGCCGATCACAAAATGAAGCTGCAGGTCTGGCGCGGGCTCCGATGGGTCGCTCTTGATAAAGCCACCCGCTTCTGCGAAGTTGGTGGTGAGCATGCCGGTGCGGTGTTTGCGCCATTCGACAATGCCGCGCAGCGCGCTCGCCATACCGGTAAGAGACAGGCCAAACAGGTCGCGGTGGTTGGGCGCATCCAGCACCTGCACCACATCCGGGTGGTCGTGCAGATGGGCACCGACGCCCGGCAGATCCTGCAGCACCGCGATTCCATGCTGCTGCAATTGCGCGCCGGGCCCCACACCCGACAGCATCAGCAGCTGTGGCGAAAGCAGCGCACCGGCGCTCAGCAGCACCTCGCGGCTTGCCTTGACTTGTTGCAAGCTGCCGCCCTGGCGGTACTCCACTCCCACCGCACGCTTGCCTTCAAACAGAATGCGTGTGGCGCGGGCGCCCGTGATGACCTGGAGGTTGGGCCGTGCCAAGCAAGGTGTGAGGTAGCCTTTGGCCGCGCTGTGGCGCTCGCCATTCTTGTGCGTCACCTGGTACAGCCCCACGCCCTCTTGGGTGGCCCCATTGAAGTCGGTGTTGTGCGGGTGGCCGGCCTGCACACCGGCTTCGGTGAACAGGTGGCTGAACCGGTGGGGGCTGCGCAAATCGGCCACGTTGAGTGGCCCACCCTGGCCGTGCCACGCATCGGCGCCGCGCTCGTTGTGCTCAGCGCGCAGGAAGTACGGCTTCACATCGTCCCAGCCCCAGCCGGGGTTGCCTTCTGCGGCCCAATGGTCGTAGTCCGCGTGCTGGCCACGCACGTACACCATGGCGTTGATCGAGCTGGAGCCCCCCAGCACCTTGCCGCGCGGCTGGTAGCCCTGGCGGTTGTTGAGCGCTGCCTGCGGCGTGGTGTTGAGGCCCCAGCCATTAAGCTCGAACTTGGCCATGGCGGCCAGGCCCGCCGGGCAATGGATGAGCACACTTTTGTCCGCGGGCCCCGCCTCCAGCAGGCACACGCGCACGGCGGGGTCTTCGGTCAGCCTACCCGCGAGCACCGAGCCCGCTGATCCGCCGCCAATCACGATGTAGTCGAACATGGTTTTTTTGCCTCCAGCGCCCGTCTGGTTTGAGCGGGCTGCCGCCACCATAACCGAACGGGCGTGCTTTTCGTCTTACCATCTGGCCCATCCGTTTCACTTTGAAGAAGGCTCTCTATATGACGATTCAGACCGTAGGCATCATCGGCGCAGGCACCATGGGCAACGGCATTGCACAGGCTTGTGCGGTGTCAGGCATCAACGTGGTGATGGTCGATATCTCGGATGCTGCAGTGCAAAAGGGCTTGGCCACCGTGGCTGGCAGCCTGGACCGCCTGATCAAGAAGGAGAAGATCAGCGGCGCCGACAAGGATGCCGCCCTGGCGCGCATCAAGACCTCCACCAGCTACGACGACCTGAAGGCTGCGCAACTGGTGATCGAGGCCGCCACCGAGAACTACGAACTCAAGCTCAAGATCCTCAAGCAGGTGGATGCCATCGTGGCGCCCGAGGTGATCATTGCGTCGAACACCTCGTCCATCTCCATCACCAAGCTGGCCGCTGCCACCAGCCGTGCCGACAAGTTCATCGGCATGCACTTCTTCAACCCCGTGCCCATGATGGCGCTGGTCGAAATCATCCGGGGCCTGCAGACCAGCGACGCCACGCACGACGCTGTCAAGGCCATGGCGCTGGCGCTGGGCAAGAGCCCCATCACCGTGAAGAACGCGCCGGGTTTTGTGGTCAACCGCATCCTGGTGCCCATGATCAACGAGGCCTTCTTCGTGCTGGCCGAGGGCCTGGCCACGCCCGAGGACATCGACGCAGGCATGAAGCTCGGCTGCAACCAGCCGATTGGCCCGCTGGCCCTGGCGGACATGATTGGCCTCGATGTGTGCCTGGCGGTGATGGACGTGTACCTCACCGAGTTTGGCGACAGCAAGTATCGACCTTGCCCGCTGCTCAAGGAAATGGTGGCGGCTGGCCGCCTGGGCCGCAAGACGGGCCAGGGCGTGTATAGCTACTAACCCCCCTGAGGCGCTTCGCGCCTTCCCCCCAGAGGGGGACGCACCCGGCGCGGCGGGGCGGCCCTTGCGCGGGCGCACTCGCATGGGCCGCGCCAGTTTTTGAGGCCACTTACGCTTGTCATTCGCACTGTCTCGGCTGAGACGGCGCCCAGCGCGCTAAGCGCTTTCAATCATGGGCCAGGAGACCCGCGCCCATGACAAACATCACCCCCACCACGCCCCCGCCCGAGGGCTGCGTTGACACCCTGGTGCTCGGCCATGTGCTGCTGATCGGAATCAACCGCCCGGCCAAGCGCAATGGCTGGACACCGCCCATGTTCCGCCAGCTGGCCGAGGCCTACACCCGGCTCGATGACGACCCGGCTCTGCGCGTGGGGCTGCTGCATGCCATGGGCGACCACTTCACGGCCGGGCTGGACCTGCCCGCCGTCAGCGCCTACATGCAGCGC
Organism: uncultured Gammaproteobacteria bacterium; assembly: GCA_947085645.1. Taxonomy (GTDB): domain Bacteria; phylum Pseudomonadota; class Gammaproteobacteria; order Burkholderiales; family Burkholderiaceae_C; genus Acidovorax. The sequence continues at coordinate 55,448 of CAMTXG010000021.1, read as the reverse complement.
GGCGAAAAGGCCATCCCCGAGGGCGTGGTTGAGCCGCACGACTACGGCCTGCCTGGCTACCGGCGCCGCACCAAACCGATGGTGGTGGCGGTCAAGGGCATCTGCTTCACGGTTGGCATTGAGCTGATGCTGGGCGCCGACATCGTGGTGGCTGCCGACAACTGCCGCTTTTCGCAGATGGAGGTGCAGCGCGGCATCATGGCCACGGGCGGCGCCACGCTGCGCATGGCCGAGCGCGCAGGCACCGGCAACGCGCTGCTGCACCTGCTGACCGCCGATGAGTTCGGCAGCGCCGAGGCGTACCGCCTGAACTTTGTGCAGAGGGTGGTACCCGCAGGCCAGGAGCTGGACGAAGCACTGGCCATTGCCCAGCGCATCGCGGCTCAGGCGCCTCTGGCCGTGGTGGCCACGCGGCTCAATGTGCTCAAGGCCATCGAGCAAGGCCAGGCGGCGGCGGTGGCGGATTTCATCCCGGTGCAGAAACAGCTGTCCAACAGCGAGGACGCAGCCGAGGGCGTGCGCGCCTTTGTCGAAAGTCGCCCTGCGCGGTTCAGCGGGCGGTGATGGCGCAGCTGCTGATGGACAGATAGATCTGAATTTTCAGGTCAAATTGGCCTCTAGCGCTTATTCCATATGCGCTGACAGCTTCACTATTTATAGCACCACACCCAGGGCAGATTTGGGAAGCGCAAATGCTAGCTTCCCGCGCCTGCGTGCGCGTTGCCCGCCGTTAACACCGACGGCGCAATGCTGTCCACACCCTGAGTTAATCCCCTACATCAACAACGTTTTTCACAATTAAATTGCACACAATTTAATTAACCACCACAATCCACCCCATGCCCAGCCACAGCACGCCCCACACCCCCAGCCCCGCCGCCCTGCGGCTGGACAACCAGGTCTGCTTTGCGCTGTATTCCGCTTCGCTGGCGATGACCAAGCTCTACAAGCCACTGCTCGACACCATCGGCCTGACCTACCCGCAGTACCTGGTGATGCTGGTGCTGTGGGAGCAGGACGGCCTCACGGTGTCCGACCTGGGCGAGCGCCTGTTTCTCGATTCCGGCACGCTCACGCCGCTGCTCAAGCGCCTGGAGGTGCAGGGCCACATTGCCCGGCTGCGCGATGTAGAGGACGAGCGCCGCGTGCGCATCACCCTCACCGCCGAAGGCCGTGGATTGCGCAATCAGGCCGAGGTCATCCCGCAGTGCGTGCTGCAAAGCAGCCAGTGCTCGTTGCCCGAACTGGCCGCGCTGACAAGCCAGCTCAAGAACCTGCGCGACAAGCTCAACCCGCGTTGAACCGCACTACGCCTCAACGTTTTTACCCAGTTACCCATTCCCTCCACCGTCCCGCCTTGCGGGCAACATCTCAAAGGAAGAAACCATGGCCTCGCTCGAAAAAGTTCTGTACACCGCCAACGCCCACACCACCGGTGGCCGCGACGGCGCATCGCGCACCGATGACGGCCGCCTGGACGTCAAGCTGTCCTCGCCCGGCACGGCCGGCACGGGCACCAACCCCGAGCAGCTGTTTGCTGCAGGCTACTCGGCCTGCTTCATCGGCGCCATGAAGGCTGTGGCCGGCATGCAAAAGATCGCACTGCCAGATGACCTGTCCATCGACGCCAGCGTGGACCTGGGCAAGGTCGGCCAGGGCTACGGCGTTGCCGCCCGCCTGAACGTCAGCCTGCCCGGCATGGACCGCGCCGCCGCCCAGGCGCTGGTGGACGCAGCCCATCAGGTCTGCCCTTACTCCAACGCCACGCGCGGCAACATCGACGTGACCATCACGCTGGTGTAAACAACAAACCGACAGGGCTTCTGCCCTGTCACCAAAGCGGCCCGCCTGTGTTGAACCGGCGGGCCGTTTCGTTTAGCGTGGCGCCATGAGCACCACCACCCTTCTCGTTCGCCAGGACCAGCTGGCCGCCACCCGGCTGTTAATGGCCGAAGACACTGCATTGACGGACGGACAGATCCGCATACGAGTCGAGCAGTTTGCACTGACCGCCAACAACATCACCTATGCCGCCCTGGGCGACATGCTGAACTACTGGCAATTCTTCCCCACCAGCGAGCCCGGCTGGGGCATCGTGCCCGTGTGGGGGTTTGGCACGGTGGTGCAGTCCCTGCACCCGGCCGTCGCTGTGGGCGAAAGGCTGTACGGCTACTGGCCCATGGGCAGCCAGGCCGTGCTGTCGCCCCAGCGTGTCAACCCCACGGGGTTCAGTGACGGCGCCGCCCATCGCGCGGGTCTGCACGCTGTGTACAACCACTACCTGCGCACCAGCACCGACGGGCTGTACCGCAGCGACAACGAAGACGTGCAGGCGCTGCTGCGGCCCCTGTTCATCACCTCGTGGCTCATCGACGACTTTCTGGCGGACCAGCAGTTCTTTGGCGCCAAGCGCATGTTGCTGTCCAGCGCATCCAGCAAAACGGCTTACGGCACCGCGTTCCAGCTCGCGCAGCGGGACGGCATTGAAGTTATCGGACTCACATCGCCGGGCAACGTGGCGTTTTGCGAAAGCCTGGGCTGCTACAGCCGCGTGGTCAGCTACGACGCGCTGGACCAGATCGACGGCGCCACAGCCAGCGTGTACATCGACTTTGCAGGCAGCGTAGGCCTGCGCCAGCGCGTTCATGCCCACTTCACCGGGCTGGCCTACAGCTGCTCGGTGGGCGCGAGCCACGTGCAGGACCTGGGCGGCGCAGGCCAGTTGCCCGGCCCGCGCCCGGTGATGTTTTTTGCGCCAGCGCAGGTCAAGAAGCGGCATGCGGACTGGGGTGCACAAGGCCTGAACGATCGGCTGGTGGCAGCCTGGAACCAGTTCAGCGCTGCCGTGGCAGCGCCACCCCAGCCTTGGCTGGTGGTGCAACACCACGCAGGGCCCGAGGCCACACAAGCGCTGTTTGCCGCCGTATTGGCCGGCAACAGCGACCCACGCGCAGGGCACATCGCCACGATGCAGGCGGGCTGACGCCAACGGCCCGAGCTACTCCGCCAGGCTGGCAGCGACAATGGGGCATGACCGCACTGCCCCCCGACGACGCCGACCACAACTACAACATCGCCGCCCCTGCCAGCGCCAGCACTGCCGATACCGCCAACGACCAGCATCCCTACGCCCGCCTCACCCCCGACCATGTGCTGGACGCTCTGGCCAGTGTGGGGCTCTACGGCGATGGGCGCCTGATGGCACTGTCGTCGTACGAAAACCGGGTGTACCAGGTCACGCTGGAAGATGGCGAGCGCGTGGTGGCCAAGTTCTACCGCCCCGGCCGCTGGAGCGACGCGCAGATCCTGGAAGAACACACCTTTGCCGCCGAGCTGATGGCCGCCGAGGTGCCCGCTGTCGGCCCGCTGGTGCTGAACGGCCGGACGCTGCACCAGCACGACGGTTTTGCGTTTTCGGTCAGCCCCTGGCGCGGCGGACGCCAGCCCGAGCTGGATGATTTTGAGGTGCTGGAATGGATTGGCCGCTTTCTGGCGCGCATCCACACTGTGGGCGCGGCGCAGCCCTTTGCGCACCGGCCACTGCTGGACCTGGAGACCTTTGGCACGGCATCGCGCGACTGGCTGCTAACGAACGAGATCATTCCGCTCGACATGCAGGCGGCTTGGAAGGAGCAGTGCGAAAAAGCTCTTGAATTGATAGCTGCTAGCGCTTATCCATCAAGCGCTGAAGGCCAATTTGGCTTAAACAATGCCACCGCCATTCGCCTGCACGGCGACTGCCACCCCGGCAACATCCTCTGGACCCCGCTTGACGAATGGGGCCGTGGCGGCCCGCACTTTGTAGACCTGGACGACGCGCGCATGGGCCCCGCCGTGCAGGACTTGTGGATGCTGCTGTCGGGCGACCGGCGCCAGCGCACGCACCAGTTGAGCGCCCTGGTTGACGGCTACGAGCAGTTCCGCAGCTTTGACCGCCGCGAGCTGGCGCTGATCGAGCCGCTGCGCACGCTGCGCCTCATCCACTACAGCGCCTGGCTGGCGCGCCGCTGGCAGGACCCGATCTTCCCGGTCAACTTTCCGTGGTTTGGCACCAGCGACTACTGGCGCGGGCAAGTGGACATGCTGATCGAGCAGATCGAGGCAATGGAAGAAGCACCGTTGAGCGTTTGAGCGTTTGAGCGCGTTTGAGCACACCAAAGCGAACTCCTATATAATCGGCGCTTCGATAAAGCCAAGTTTTCATAATGGCGCGCTATTTAGACCCCTTCCGGTCCGCGCTCCGCCGTTGATCATGTGGCCCTTGTGCCACTGGGCCAGACACTACCGACGTCTGGCCACCCGGGATCCGCTCCACGCTCTTGCGGATCCTGTCGGTGCTCTCCTGGATTTTTGCAACCTCCGAGCGAGGTTTGCGACCAGGATCGAATCACCCGGACAGCGCCCAGGCTGTTCTTACCGTTACCCCTTTTGACGATGCCGCAGCACCGCCTGCGGCCTGCTTTCCCATGACCTTGACCGAAACCAACACCATCGTTGGCAAATACCTGATTTCGCCCCTCACCCGCATGCTCGACGACGGCCAATACGCCGCTTCGGTATCAATCCGCTCGGGCACTGGCAGCGGCACACATGACCGCGTGATGCGCCTGGTGCCCCTGTTCTCTGACCATGCCACGGCAGCGCACTACGCCACCAGCGAAGGCATGCGCTGGGTGCAACACCGCCACACGCCACAGGCGCTCTGCGCGGCTTGATCCTGCGCGCATCCGGCAGCACCGAGGCCGTTTTCAAGCGCTGCGGAGCACGACCAGCCCATTGCAAACGATTGTCAACCCACATGCACAGCGACCTGTTGTCGGGCAATATCAACGCACTCCCCATTGGGGGGAGTTCCATTTTTGATATCGAAGGGGCCTTGCGCCCCACGCCCCACCACCATGCGCATTGCAGTTCTTGATGACGATCCGATCCTGCTGGAGCTGATCAAAGGCACACTGGAACGCCATCACCATGTCTGCCACACCTACGCCGACGGCACGAGCTTGCTCAAAGACGTCCGGCACGACACGTTTGACCTGCTGATCGTGAACTGGCACCTGCCCGACATGGAAGGCACCGACGTCGTGCAGACCGTGCGCCAGATGAGCGGCCTGCAGTTGCCCATTCTGTTCATCACCCGCCGCCAGGACGAGCGCGACGTGGTTGAAGCCCTGACACGCGGCGCTGATGATGTCATGACCAAACCACTGCGCATGGGTGAACTGGTAGCGCGCATGACCGCCTTGCTGCGGCGCGCATTCCCGGAAGCCATGGGCTCCCGGCTGGTGTTCGGCCCCTACTGCTTTGACGCAGACAAGCGCGAACTCTCCGTGCACGACAAGCCGGTGGGACTGAAAAACCGCGAATACGAACTGGCCCTGTTCATGTTCCGCAACCCGGGGCGCCTTCTGTCGCGCGCACACCTGCGCGAAGTGGTCTGGGGCGACACCATCGAAGCCCCGTCGCGATCGCTGGACACCCACGTATCGCGCTTGCGCACCAAGCTGGAACTGACGGACGCCAATGGCTACACCATCACGGCCATCTATGGCATGGGGTATCGGCTGGACCCGGTAGGCACCAGCACAGCCGCATCAGACCGCGCGCCAGCAGAGGCCACTCACTAGACCAGTGGCCGCAGAAATCGGCGGTACGCCCGTGCTACACGTTGTGCAGGGCAAGGCGCGGGCCGGCCGCCTTGGACGGCCGAGGTAACACTCAGGATGGCGGCAATGCGGGCGCCATGGACTCCTTCCAACCACGCACCAGAACATCGTTCACAAAGCGGCGGTCCATCCACAGCCACAGCAAGATGGGCACCAAGGTCGGCAGCACCAGCGAGCCAACCTGGTAGCCATACACGATGGCCTCCATCTGCCACTGCGCAATGCGCAACGAGCGCAGGTTCAGTTGCGCCGCGAGCATCATCTGCATGAGCGAATACATGGTGAGGCTCAGGGCCTGAAACGGCAGCAGCAACACATAGCCTGCCACCGCACGCCCCACCCGACCACGGCCCCGTGCGGCCAGGACCAGCGCCAGGAAGATGGGCAAGCCATAGGCGTAACGGGCAGGACTGGCTTCAATGGTGATCTCGCCACGACGACCGCCCGCTTCTGCCACGGGCACAGAGATGGCGGTGTCCACCTCCATGTTGCCGGGCGACAGGTGGACCTGCCGCACCCACATGGGGGCGCCCTGCTCCAGGGCCATGTGAGACAGCACGCCCACGGGGTAAGACGTCCAGGCGGACACCTGCGACCACAAGGCCGTCAGGACCACGATCCACCCGAAGGCGGACAACACAAAAATCGTCAGTGCGGAAGGGCGGCGCATGGGAACTCCGTTCTTTGCAGCCGCATCAGGACGAAGGCCGCACGGGCGGCGACAGATCGAGCGACGTGCTCACCAGCGGGCCTGCTGGGGCAGCCCGGGGGGCGGCAGGCTTCACCGGCGGGGTGGGTGGTGCGGGTGGCTCATCGGACGGCGGTTGTTCGGACCGCGCCTGGGCCTTGCTGCCCGCTCGCACCCACAGCAGCCAGACGACGAGCACATCCAGCATGATGAGCGCCTGCCACAGGAATTCGTGGGCAAAATTGAATACTGCCGTATTCCACTGCCCGAGGTAAAACAGGCTGATCACGCGCACCACGTTCAGCGCCTGCACCGCCACAAAGCCTGCCACCAGCCCAACCAGCTTGTGGCGCCATGTTGAAGGGAACGCAAGCACAGCCGCAAAGAGCACGATGCACGCCTCGATGCCATTGCAGCCAGGTTCTATCGACACGCCAAATCCGGTCACCGTGTTCCACAGCACCTTGCCCGCAGCGGCCGCCGTTGAATCGAATAGCGTGACCAGCGCCACGCAGATGCGGGCCAGCAAGGCAGTCCACGGCAGCACCAGGTGTTGCTGCACTACGCTCAGCATGTTGATGCCGAACAGAGTGAGCTGAAGAACCACAAAGGTCAGAAAAAATCGCAGCATGGAGGTGTCTGATGGGACGAAAAAGTGCCCGGGCCGATTGCGCGCACAAAACGCCTACAAAGAATGCGCGAAGGGCGCATTATCGACAAACAAGAAAGCCAGCACGCCCTAAAACGTGCTGGCCTTGTCCGGCAGTGGCTAGCGGCAAGCCTCCAAGCCAGAGGCGCACCGCCGCACAGTACCTACCGGCGGCGCATCACCACCGAATGCCGCCAGGCCATCAGCCCCAGCAATACCGAAAGGATGATGAGTCCCCACTCGGACAGTGTTGGAATGCTGCTCACTCCGCCAGGGGGGAAGGACACCGTGGTCGAAGCGTCGTCCGTGTTGTTGGCTGGATTGGTGTCGCCCGGAGCATCGAGTGAGGCGGAGTTCACCAATGGGCGCGCACCGGTGTACGGCGACGACAGGGTGGTACTGATCGTGAACGTGCGCGATGCGCCCACTGCCAGTGAACCAATGGGGCAGCGCACTGTCCCGGCAGCATTCACGCAACCCGCAGCGGATGCAAAGTTCACACCGGCAGGCAGAACGTCTACCACCTGCGCACCATCGCTCGCCAGCGGTCCGTTGTTGGTGACGACCAAGGTGTAGTCCAACGTGGCACCAGGTGCAATGGGGCCTGCAGGGGCCGACTTTGTCAACGCCAGGTCGGTGGCCACCGTAAAGCGGCGGGCAGTCGTGTCATGCGTGACCACATTGTTGGCCAGGGTGGTCTCGGTTTCATCCACGGTCACGCTGGCGCGGTTGAAGGCGGTACCGCTGGTGGCTCCGGTCACGGTCAAGGTCTCGGCGTTCATCACATAGGTCACCGTGGCAGTCTGGCCGCTGTTGAGGCCCGGGAACACGCAGCGCAATGTGCCGCTGGTGGCACCAATGGCGGGCTCGGTACACACCCCGCCAGCGTTCACCGTCAGCGCACCCTGGTAGCTGAAGGTCGCAGTGGGCGAGGATCCCGGTGCAGGAAAGACGTCCGTCATCACCACGTTGGTGCCGTATGACGGACCACTGTTGTTGATGGTGATGGTGTACGTCGTGGGCTGTCCCAGGTTGACCGGATCCGCGCTGTCCACCTTGTTCACCAGAATATCCAACTGGGCTGCCGTGACTGGCGTGGTGGTTGTGGCGGTATTGTTGGTGAGGTCCGACTCTGCCGTTGCGGTCGTGGCCGCAATGCTGTTGACCACATTGCTGCCAGCCGCCGTGCCCAATGGGCGCATGCGGTAATTGACGGTCTGCTGCACGGTGCTTGCGATGCTTGCCCAGGTGCAGGTCAGGGTGCCGCCCACGGTACCGGCCGCGATGGGCGTACATGTTCCACCGCCACTCACCGAAACCAGGTCGATGAACGCCGCGTTGGCAGGCAGCGTGTCAACCATCTGCACCGTCTGCGCAGTCGAGGGGCCCGCGTTGCGAATCGTGGCCACAAAGGTGATCGGCGCGCCGGCCTGCACGGTGGCCGGAGTGGCTGTCTTGGCTGCGGTCACATCCACAATGGCATTGACCTGGCTGGTCACGCTGCCGCTGTTGTTGGTCTGATCAGGGTCGCCAATATCGCTGGACCGTACCGATGCCGTGTTGGTGCGCGGGCCCGTCGAAGCGATGCTGGGGCGAACCACGACCGTCACTGTGGCTTGAGATCCCGAGGTCAGTGTCCCCAAGGCACAGCTCAGGTTCTGACTGACTCCGTTGGTCGCGGCGTTGGGCGTGCAAGTGCCTTGTGAAGCAGCAGCCGACTGGAATCCACCGACATTGACCAGGCTCGCCAGGGTATCGGACACGACCACGTTCGTAGCGTTGGCAGGGCCCAGGTTTTCGACCGTGATCACGTAGGTCAGGTTTTCGCCTGCCACCACGGGGTTGGGTGCCGCCGTTTTGGAAACGACGCGCAGATCAGCCTGGGTGGCGGACGCGGTCACCGTCACACCCGCACAGTCGTTGCCACCGTTCCCGTCCACACGCCCGCCGCCGCCCAGCGCCACGCAGGCATTGTTGGTGACCGCACCGGCCCCAGTGACTACGGCTGAGACCTGCACAACAGGTGCATTGGTATTGACCGACAACCCGTCCGCCCGGCTGCAACTCCACACTCCGGGACCCACCAGGGGAAGTGCTCCACAAGTCCATCCGGCCGCGCTGACCACGCTGTTCAAAGTCACCCCCGCAGGCACTTGGTCGGTCACAGTGATAGTTTGCCCAACAGGCACCGCAAGAGGTCCCGTGTTGCGAGCGGTCAGCGAGTAGTTGAATGCCTGGTTGGGCACCACGGGGTTCAAGCTGGCGGTCTTTGTCAGCTGCATGTCCGCGTCATTGCTGGACGTCACGTCAACCGAGGACGTGTTGTTACCCAGTGCAGGGTCCAGCAGTGGCGTGCTGATGCTCGCCGTGTTATTCAACACACCCGTCGCAGTGGCCGTTGCCGTCACGGTAATGACGGGCATGTTGCTGAAGTTGGCGCCGGTGTATTCGGTACGCACGCAGGTGATGGTGGCGTCACAGGCCCAACCTGTACCTTCAGCAGAAACATACGTCAGACCGGCACCCAGGGTATCCGTCACCGTGACTTGCTGGCCGACGAGAGACTGGCCACCATTGAGGCGCGGTGTGAGGGTGTACACCACGTTGCCTCCTTGCGCTACGTTCGCACTGGCTCGCGTTTTGGTGATACTCACATCGGCACCGGCGGCCGACGTCACGTCCGCAGTCGCCGTGTTGTTGCTCAGATCACCGTCGGGCATGGCCGATGTGTCGGGCTTGATGCCCGCAATGGCAAATGCAGCCGTCACGGTGCCGTTCACATTGGAGACCGCCGGCACAGTCAATATGGACGTGGTCGCCCCATTCGCCAGCGTTCCGGTGCGGGTGCAGCTGATCGATCCACTGCTCAATGGGTAGCCAGTTGCGGGTGTGCACACCCAACCGGTGCCCGAGGGTGCTGCCGTGATCGACGCCCCCACCGGCACGGTGAACGAAATTCGCTGGCTGCCATCGGCCGCGTCCGGTCCATTGTTGCTCGCCTGAAGCGCATAGCTGTACGCCTGACCCGCTGTCACATTGGCGAGCGAGGGCGTGGCGGTCAAGGCCAGGTCGGCGGCCTGCGTGGCGGTGGTGTCCTGAATGCTGTTGACGTTGTTGCTGGTGTTCGGGTCCGTGGTGGCACTGCTGGCCGTGGCCGTGTTGGTCCACACCCCCGCTGAAGGCAGGCGCACGCGAATGGTCACTGTCTGATTTGCGTTGAACGGTATGTCCCCCAGCGCGCAGTTGACCGTTCCACCGGCCGGAGGGTTGCACGTGCCCGCCGTGGTGGTCACATCAACGAACGTCGAGCCCACCGGAAGCATATTTGCCAACGTAACACCCACTGCGTTATTGGGCCCGTTGTTGTCCACGCGCAGCGTGTACGTAAAAATCCCGCCCGCGGGTCCAGGGTCAGGAGAATCGGAGTGGTTGACCACTAGGTCGGCCGACTGCGCAAATGCAGCACCGGCAAAAAGCCCGCCCGCCAGCATCAACCAGCGAAACCGGCGGACAGCGCTGACTACCCGTGGGGTGGGCGCACCTGCTTCGCACGCCACACTCCCCATCCCGGAAGCGCTTACATCACTATGCATCCGCTGCGCAGGCATCCTCGTGGGAAGCCCGCGCGATAGCCATCGCGCTACATGGTCAAACATAGATTTCTCCTGATGTGAACTGCTTAAAATTTCAGCCACGCCGCAACCTCACCAACCCCCTTTTCGGGGTCGCAAAAATTTCGGTGCGAGGGGGGATACGAAGACGCGCCCTGACCACGGCGGCTGAATCGACGGCTTGATTCTATCGACCCAGCAGGCGCAGTACGCGCCGAGCCACAATCGTTAACTTTTGACAGGGCTGTGGCGTGTTCTTTGCACCACGCAGCGGCCTTTACTTCGGCGCGTGTGCCCGCGGCGTACCTCAGCAATCGCCCGTAGCAACGCATGTCTTTCATGTGCTGCCGCAGTGGCATGCGCTGGACGCCTGACGAGTGCTGCATGATTGACGCGCGCTTGTTTCACCACCGCCTGCTGGCGAACCAGATCGCATTGCTGGTGGCGGGGATGGGCTGATTTCGCTGGGGGTGATGGCATACGCTGTGACCAGCATGCGCGGCGTGGACCAGAACTGCTGGCCACTCATCGCGTCCGAGGCCGGGCGCGTTGCACACACGGCGCTGTGCGAGCCCGATGCTGCGCGCAGGCGCGGGCAATGTTCCGTGCATTCACGGGCCCAATGAACAGCATGGCTCAGACGCGCCCCTTATCAGCGTCCGAGGTTGCATTGCTGCCGACCAAGGCCGCGCCGCACCACATGAACCGGCGCTACAAACCCCAGCTGCCGCCGCAACCCCTGCCGATACGCAGACCCAGCGCCCGCCGTTTGACGCCCGGGTGCTCAAGGAGCTTCTTGCCCCCTTCGACCCGCCCAGCCTGCGCACCTTGCTGGGCCATTCCATCCGCAACTGCAACCACCGCATGGCCATGATCCAGACTGCGGCCGAGGTCCAGGAGTGGGCCTCCACGCTGCGCGTGGCCCAAGACCCGGAAGGGCCAGCCCGCGCCGAGGCCCCGCAGGCCATTGCCCGGCAACTGTCGGTCTTCATAGCCGCTGCGCACGACGGCCTGACCCCGCTGGGCGCCCTCCAGACCCTGCGGGGAAGCCCCCGGGGCTTGGCAGCCGCTGCGGTCTTGAGCTGGAAGGCCCCCGTGGGCTATGCTGCAAGCACTTTTATCCCCCAGCGAGTTGGTCAGCCCATGAAGGATTTGCTCCGTAACCTTTTTTCCATTCGCCAGCAGCGCAAGCCCGCGCCCGTAGGCCCCCTGCCGCAGGTGGGCGCCACCATCCTGCGCGGTCAGGTCAAGATGACCGTCAGCCAGCCGGTGCCCCGCGAACTGTGGGACTGGCTGGTGCTTTCAGGCTGGCGCAACATGCCCGTCAAAAACGACCGCCGCAAAGGCCTGGTGGTGCCCGAGGGCGCTCTCAAGGCGCTGATAGACGCAGGCCCCCAGGAGCGCAACCGCGCGCACTCCCGCATCCTGGAGCAGGCCCGACCCGAAGAGTGACTGGCACTGTGGGGCGCATCCCTTGGTACGTGCCCTGCTTGCAGAAACACAAACCCCGACAGCGCCAACAAGGCACGCCGGGGTTTTGCTTTTATTTTGATAGCTGCCAGCGCTTAATGGATAAGCGCTGGAGGCCATTTTGACTCATATTTAGACCAGCAAAGCGTTCACCCGCTTCACATAAGCGGCCGGGTCTTCGGGCAGGCCACCCTCGGCCAGCAGTGCCTGGTCGAACAGGATGTGCGCCAGGTCATGGAAGTGCACGCTGCCGTCGAGCTTCTTGACCAGCGCATGCTCAGCGTTCACCTCCAGTACGGGCTTGGTCTCAGGCGCCTGCTGGCCAGCCTGCTTGAGCATGCGCGCCAGCTGCGTGCTCATGCCATCGTCCTGCACCACCAGGCAGGCGGGTGAATCGACCAGGCGGGTCGTCACGCGCACGTCTTCGGCCTTGTCCTTGAGGGCTTCCTTGAGTTTGGCCAGCACGGGCTTGAAGGCTTCGGCGGCTTCCTCGGCGGCCTTCTTCTCGGCTTCGTCCTGCAGCTTGCCCAGGTCCACGGCGCCCTTGGCAACGCTCTGCAGCGGCGTGCCGTCAAACTCGTGCAGGTAGTTCAGCGCCCACTCGTCCACGCGGTCGGTCATGAGCAGCACTTCGATGCCCTTCTTCTTGAAGACTTCGAGCTGCGGGCTGTTCTTGGCGGCGGCCAGGGTGTCGGCGGTGATGTAGTAAATCGCCTCCTGGCCTTCCTTCATGCGGGCCTTGTAGTCGGCAAAACCGACCGTGGCGGTGTCGCTGGTGGTGGATGCAAAACGCAGCAGCTTGGCCAGGCGCTCGCGGTTGCCAAAGTCTTCGCCCAGGCCCTCTTTCAGCACCGCGCCGAATTCAGCGTAGAACTGCGTGTACTTGCCTTCCTTGGCCTTGTCTTCGGCATCAACCACATCGGTCACTGCGTCGTCGCCCGCTGCAGCGGCTTCATGCTTGTCGTGTTTGGCCAGGTCTTCCAGCATGCTCAGCACGCGCTTGGTAGAGCCCTCGCGGATGGCACGCACATCGCGGCTTTCCTGCAGCAGCTCGCGGCTCACGTTCAGGGGCAGGTCGGCCGAGTCGATCACGCCCTTCACAAAACGCAGGTAGGTGGGCAGCAGCGCCTCAGCGTCGTCCATGATGAACACGCGCTTCACATACAGCTTCACGCCCGCCTTCTTGTCGCGGTTCCACAGGTCGAACGGCGCCTTGGCGGGGATGTACAGCAGCTGCGTGTACTCGGTGTTGCCCTCGACACGGTTGTGCGCCCAGGTCAGGGGCGCCTCATGGTCGTGGCTGATGGTCTTGTAGAACTCGGCGTACTGCTCGTCGGTCACGTCCTTCTTGGGGCGGGTCCACAGGGCGCTGGCCTTGTTGATGGTTTCCCACTCGCCGGTCTTGACCATGCCGCCGGGCTGGCGGCCACCGTTTTCGTCTTCGGGGTTGATCAGCTCGCCGTCTTTCCATTCTTCCTTTTCCATCAGGATGGGCAGGCTGATGTGGTCGGAGTACTTGGCGATGACCTGCTTGAGCTTCCAGGCGTTGAGGTATTCCTCAGCCTCGTCACGCAGGTGCAGGATGATGCTGGTGCCGCGCTGGGCGCGGGGAATGGTCTCCACCTCGAAGTCACCCGTGCCGCCGCTGATCCAGCGCACGCCTTGGTCGGCAGGCAGTCCCGCGCGGCGCGACTCGACGGTGATCTTGTCGGCCACGATGAAGCCGGAGTAAAAGCCCACACCGAACTGGCCGATAAGCTGGGCGTCCTGCTTCTGGTCGCCACTGAGCTTGCCCATGAAGTCCTTGGTGCCGCTCTTGGCAATGGTGCCCAGATGGTCGATGGCCTCTTGCTGGCTCATGCCTATGCCGTTGTCGGTGATGGTCAGCGTCTTGGCGGCCTTGTCGAAGGTCACGCGCACTTCGAGGTTGGGGGCGTCTTCAAACAGGGCGGAGTTGTTCAGGCCTTCAAAACGCAGCTTGTCGCAGGCGTCCGATGCATTGGAGATCAGCTCGCGCAGGAAGATTTCCTGGTTGGAGTACAGCGAGTGGGTGACCAGGTGCAGCAGCTGGGCCACTTCGGCCTGGAACGACAGGGTTTGCTTGCTCATGGGAGGTTTCTCTCTCAGTCGGATGGGTCAATACACAACAGAAACAAAAGGGCCCGGCACAAAAAGTCACGCCTGCCGAGCCAGCAGGCGTGATTTAGGGGCAACTCTGGGCTTTTCAAGGGCGGCCAGTGGATGGCCGTCTTTTTCGCCCGGCGGCTCAACCGTCGGCGTTGATGCGCTGGATCAGCGTCTTGAGCATCTCGTCGGCCTTGTCGTTGGCCACCTGGCAGGTGCCCGCCGCAGCGTGGCCGCCCCCCCCAAATTCCAGCATCAGGTTGCCCACATGGGTTTTGCTGCTGCGGTCCAGGATGGACTTGCCGGTGGCAAACACCGTGTTCTGCTTTTGCAGGCCCCACATCACATGGATGGAAATGTTGGCCTGGGGGAACAGCGCATAAATCATGAACCGGTTGGTGGCCCAGATGGTTTCTTCATCGCGCAGGTCCAGCACCACCAGGTTGCCGATGGTGATGGCGCAGCTGAGCAATTGCTCCTTGGCCTTGGCCGCCTGCTCACGGTACAGGTTCACGCGCTCCTGCACATCCGGCAGCGCCAATATCTCTTCAATGGTGTGGTCGCGGCAGTACTGGATGAGGTCCATCATCAGCGCGTAGTTGCTGATGCGGAACTCGCGGAACCGGCCCAGCCCCGTGCGCGAATCCATCAGGTAATTCAGTAGCACCCAGCCTTGCGGGTTGAGGATGTCGTCGCGCGAATACTGGGCCGAATCAGCCTGGTCCACCGCGGCCATCATTTCGTCGGTAACGCGCGGGAAGGCGGCCTTGCCGCCGTAATGGTTGTAAACCACGCGCGCGGCAGACGGTGCGTGCGCTTCGATGATGTGGTTCTCGTCCCGGCGACCCGAGTTGCGCACCGTTTCCGATTCGTGGTGGTCAAACACCAGGTGGGCGCCCGGCACGTAGGGCAGGTTGGTGGTGATGTCGCGGCTGGTGATGGCCACCTTGCCGTCCTGCATGTCCTTGGGGTGGACAAAGGTGATCTCGTCAATGAGGTCCAGTTCATTGAGCAGCACGGCACAGACCAGGCCGTCAAAGTCACTGCGGGTGACCAGGCGGTATTTCACATCGCTCACTAAATTCTCCTTAATACGATTCACTGGGGCACATGGTAGCGGGGCTCCGGCCACCGGCAACGCCGTCGGCAAGGAAAAAGGCCCCGTCCGGGCGGCTTCTCATGGGGACCGCAACCACTGCTCAACCTGCCCGGCCACCCCTTTGTCACTCAGCAACGCCAGGTGGCCCAGGCGATAGAACACGGCTTGCCGTTGCTTGGGGAAACCCAGGGTTCGCTGTGCATCATCGTGGATGCCCAGGGCACTGTGCAATGGCACCAACCCATCCCCCACCAGGCGGTCAGCCGCCGGGCTGCGCCGGGGGGCGACGGCGGCAGCCACTGCGCTGCAGGCCACACCTGCGGGCAGCGGCACGGGGGTGCGCTGGTCGGGCGTTTTGCGAAAGCGGTCACGCCCCACCCAGTCGGAGTCCAGCACGTGGCCATAGCGCAGGTCGGTAATGCCCGCACTGCGCAACTGCGCCAGGCGTGCAAACGGCCGTGAATACGGCGTACTGCCGAGCAGCGCATCGACCCAGTGCCCCGCCCGCTCCAGCGGTGCGCCATGGTGGGGTGTACCCAAAAAGACCAGATGGCGCAGCAGCGCCAGCCAGCGACTGGGCGGAGCGCCGGTTGCGCCCGCTCGCTCGCACGCACTGCGTGCCACCAGGCCACCCATGCTGTGCGCCAGCACCGCCACCTCTGACACGGGAACAGGCCAAGCCGCAACCAGTGATTCCAGTTGGGCCGATAGCTCGGCACCGTTGGCAGACGTGTGCAAACCCGTGTTGTAGCGCAGGTAAACGGGGGTGTAGCCCAGTGCCTGCGCGAGGTGAGCGCCGTGGTCGTGGCCATCGCGCAGCCACTGGAGATCGTTCATGCACAGGCCATGCACCAGCACCAGCAGCTTGCCGGTGGCCGCGCCAGACGTCGCCAACGCAGCCACGTCCAGGGGCAACCCGTGTTGATAAAAACCCATGCGGGTGCACAGCGGGTTGTTGTCGCGTGCCAGGCGGTCGCCCATCACGCCGTTGAGCGCGGCAATGACGGCTTCGCGCTCCCACTGCACCACCGTGCTGGGCACACTTTGCGAGAAAAACGGCTCCAGCCGCGCCAAGCCTGCTTGCAAGCCGGCATCCACCAGCTGCGTCACCCCACGAATGCTCTGGTAGACCAGGCCAGTCAGCCCCCGGGCGCGACCCGGCTCGGGACCGCCGGGGAGGCCCATGGTGCCCAACACCGACTGGTGCACCCCTTCCGCCACGCGACTGATGCCCGTGGTGGCCTGGGTGGCCAGCCGGGCCACCCCCCGCAGGTCAGAGGCGCGCAGCTGGCGCAGCGGGTTGGCCTTGAGGGCCTTGGTGGGACCGGAAGCAATGGCAGCACCGGAACGTGGGCGAGGAGGATTGGGCATAAAGAAAGCTCCGGTCAAAAATGCGAGGCGATGAATACGCGGAGCCCGTTGATGCTCAGAACCGCTCGTTGGGGGACAGATAGCGCCACTGCCCCACCGGCAGATTGCCCAGCGTGATGCGGCCGATGCGGATGCGCTTGAGCCCCACCACCTTGAGGCCGACCTGCTCGCACATGCGGCGGATCTGGCGCTTTTTTCCCTCGGTCAGCACAAAGCGCAGTTGTTCGGGGTTCTGCCAATCGACCTTGGCGGGTTTGAGCGGCTCGCCGTCGAGGCTCAGGCCGTGGCGCAGGCGCTCGAGCAACTCGCGCGGGAACACCGCCTGCACGTTGGTGCTGACCGGGTCACGCTCGTCGATTTCCTGCAGCGGCGCGGAGCGCTCGCTGGGGTGGCGTGGCACCGCCTGGCCAGGCGCCTGGTAGACCACGCGCACCAGGTACTCCTTCTCCATCTCGGAGTCCTCGCCAATGATTTGCCTTGCCACGCGGCCGTCTTGGGTGAGCACCAGCAACCCGACCGAATCGATATCCAGACGCCCGCAGGGCGCCAGGCCCCGCAACTGCGGCGGCGAAAAACGATTCCGGCTGGGGTCGTCCCGCCAGTGGGTGCGCGGGTTGATGAGCGCCACAGCGGGCGTGTGCCCGTCTTCCGCCTGGCCGCTGACATAGCCCATGGGCTTGTGTAGCAAGATGGTGACGCGTTGCTCTTGGAAACCCTGCGCGACCTTGTCCACCTCAATGCGGTCCGTGGGCAGCACTTGCATACCCATCTCGGCGACCTCGCCATTGACCTTGACCCAGCCCTGAGCGACCCAGTCATCCGCCTCGCGGCGGGAGCACATGCCCAACTCGGCCATGCGCTTGTTCAAGCGGGACGAAACCACGCCGTCCACGGTGAACGTGGCGGGCGCCCGCACGGGCTCCTGGCGAGGGGGGGCCTGGCGAACCGGAGCCACAAACGGGCCCGACGCTATCCGGTAGTTGGGGGGTGCTGGCGCTCTGGCAGGCCGAGGCAGCGGCGCGGGCCGGGCGGGCGCTGCTTTGGCGGCCACCGTGGGGCGGCGCAGCACAGGGCGCGCGGCGGGCGCAGAGGGGGGTGATTCCCCTGCGGCGGACGCAGAGGGCGAAGAAGCGGCTGTGGGGGCGGCGGGGCCGGCAGGCGGGCGGGAGCTGGAAGAAGACATTGCGCGTATTTTCGCCTGCGGGGCCGGGTGGTCCAAGTTTCAGAGTGAATTCGCTTTTTCGCCACGGCATCCAAGGCCATTGGGAAACGGCCCGAAGCTTACCCCTGGCTCGCCTGCCAGGCCAGAAAATCGTCGACAGGCAGCGGCCGGGCAATGTGATAGCCCTGCGCCTCATCGCAGGCCAGCGCCCGCAGCCGGTCCAGGATGGCGGCGGTTTCTACCCCTTCGGCCACCACCGTAAGGCCCAGGTTGTGGGCCAGGTCGATGGTGGAGCGCACGATCATCGCGTCGTCTTCGCCCGCTTCCATGCCCATCACAAAAGACTTGTCGATCTTCAGCTCGTCCACCGGCAGGCGCTTGAGGTAGGCCAGCGACGAATACCCCGTGCCAAAGTCATCGATGGACAGCTTGAAGCCCTGCTCGGACAGGCGGTTGAGCATGGCCTCGGCACGCTGTGGGTCGTCCATGATGGCGCTCTCGGTGATCTCCAGGCAGAACGCGGAGGCGGGCACGCCGTGGCGCGCCAGGATGGCGGCCAGCCGGTTGCTGAGGTCCGGGTCCAGCAGGTCGCGGGTCGACAGGTTCACCGAAATGCGCAACGGCATGTCTATGGTGCGCGGGTCGGCCAGCAGCCGGGCCACTTCTTCAAGGATCCACAGCGTCAGGTGCCGCACAAAACCGGTCTGCTCGGCAAACGGAATGAACTGCATGGGCGGCACCAGCCCGCGCTGCGGGTGTTGCCAGCGCACCAGGGCCTCGGCCGCCATCCCCGCCTGGCCGTGCAGCGACACCTTGGGCTGCAAGAACAGGCGCAGCTCGTTGTGCTCCACCGCACGGCGCAGTTCGGTCAGCAGCGACAGCGTCTGCGAGCTCGCCGAGTCAAACGATGCGTCGTACTGCACCGCCCCGCTGAGCTTGCGCTTGGCCGCATACATGGCGATTTCGGAGCGGCTGAGCAAGGTGTCGGCGTCCTGCGCGTCACCCGGCCAGCAGGCAAACCCGATGCCTGCGCTCAGGTCCACCGTCTGGTCTTCAAACGCCAGGGGCACTTCAAACGACTGGTTGATGCGCTGTGCCAGCGCGTGCGCTGCGGCGGCATCGGCGCGCTGCAGCAGCAGCGCAAACTCGTTGCCGCCCAGGCGCGCGACCATGTCGTCGGGCGATGCCATCTGCTGGGTCAGGCGCTCGGCCACGGCCTGCAGCAGGCGGTCGCCAAACGCATAGCCCAGTACATCGTTCACGTGCTTGAAGCGGTCCAGGTCCAGGGTCAGCACGGCCAGGGGATGCCCTGGGGCGGCGGTGCTTGCGATGGCCTGCACCACGGCCTCACGAAAACGCTCGCGGTTGGGCAGGCCGGTCAGCCGGTCCCAATAGGCCAGGCGGCGGATTTCGGTTTGCTGCGTGCCGATATCCACCCGCATGTGGTCAAACGAGCGCGCCAGGTTGCCGATTTCATCGTTGCGGCCGGTGTGTTCCAGCGGCACGTCATATTCTCCGCGCGACAGGCGCTGCGTGGCTGCCAGCAACGAACGCAGCGGCGTGGTCAGGCGCTGCGCCATCAGGCCCGTGCCCACGGCAAACAACAACACGCCCGCCACGGTGATGATGGCCAGCAGCACCTGCAGCTGGCGATACGGGGCCACCACTTCGTCCACCGAGCGCAGCAGCAAGGCCTGCACCTCACCGCCCACGCTGTCGATGCGGGTGCTGCGCACCAGCAGCGTGCCCTCGGGTGTGCGCAGCTCTCCCGAGCCGACGCCCTGCTTTTTAAGCACCAAGAGCGTCTCGGGCGGCAAGGTGCTGACCGGCACGCGCATCATGCTGCCCGCACCGCCCAAACCGCCCGCGCCACTGACAACCAGCGCCACGTTGACGGACAACAACTGCCGCATCTCGTCGGCCAGTGCCTGGTGGATGGGGAACCCCATCAGCACCCAGCCGATGACCACGGGCGCCCGCATGGGCACCATCACAAACTGGTAGGGCACCCCGTCCATCACCGCCACCTGGCTGCCCTGGGGCTGTGTGGCCAGCGGGGGCACCACCTGGCGCAGCGTTTCAGGAAACTCGACCATGCTGTCGTCGGTCAGGCTCACGGCGCGCAATGTGAAGTCGGTGTCCAGCAGCGCCGTGACGGCGGCGCCGATGCGGCTGCCGTGGTTTTCCAGCACGGACTGAATGGTTTCATCGTCGCCCGAGTTCACCGCCGACCGAAAGCCGTAGTCGGCCGCCAGCAGCGCCGAGCCCTGGCGCAGCTTGTCGGCGTTTTGCTCCAGCAGGCGGCGCCAGACGTTTTCGTCCAGGTCCAGCGCACGGGCGATCTGGGCGCGGGCATTGCGGTCGATGGTGGCCCGCACTACGGCAAACCCCGCTGCCTGCACGATGAGCAGCAGCAACAGCGACAGCCCCACCAGCCGCAGAATGAGGCTGCGCCGGGCCCAGCGCAGTGTCAAGGCTGCAGCCCCGTCAACCGCACCGACGCAGTGCCCGTGCCAGTGGCGGGCACGGTGACCGATTGCTCCAGTGCGGGCGCGCCCACCGGCAGGCGCGTGTGCCAGGTACGCAGCGTGTAGGTGCCCGCAGGCACGTTGTCGATCTGTGCCTTGCCAGTGGCGGCCGCACTGCGGGCGTAATACGGCGTATCCACCACCAGAATCCAGCCGAGCATCTGGTCGTGGATGTTGCAGCCCAGGGCGACCACTCCGGCCCGGTCAAACAGCACCGGGTTGGCGGGGGTGCCGGTGTACAGCTTGAGCTCGAACTTTTTGGCGGGCGAAAAGGAGTACACGTGGTGGCGCACCGTGTCGCGGTTGGGGAACAACACCTCGGTACCCACTGGCACCACCAGCAACCCGGGCAGAAACTGCTTTTTCTCCTGCGCTATCTCGGCGCCCATCAGCGGCTTGACGAGTTTGCGCGCATCGGCCGACTCCAGAAACACCACCGCGTCAGCCACAGGTTTGCCGGCTGCATCCAGCACATCCACCTGTACGGTGCCGGCGTGTGCTGTGGCCATGCCCCAGCCCGCCAGCACACACCACGCAGTCGCCCGCAGCCGCTCACGCCGCTTGGCGCGTGGCAGGTGGCAGACAGCCGGTTTCTTCATCATGGCTCGATGGCCATGCCCAGCAGCGCGGTGCCCTCGCCCACCCGGCCCAGCGGTCGGGTAGCGCCGGTCGCCAGGTCCACCAGATGCAGGCGCGTCTGGCTGTCGGACGGGGTGCGCACCGCAATCAATGCGGTGTTGCCGACATCGGCAATATCAAACGCCACGTCGGTGAGCGACCCCAGGCCCAGCGGGCCCACGGTGCGCAGCTCGCCGGTGTTGGGCGACACCACGGGCGTGGTGCCTTCGCGCGACCCCTGCATCACCAGCACACCCAGTGCGCGGTCGATGGCGTAGTTGGTGGTGAGCTTGCTGTCTTGTGTGTTGTAGGTGTAGGCAGCGCCCGCAATGTCGGGGGCTCGGCGCGCGTTGACATCGCTTTCCGCGTAGCGCAAGGCGGGGTCGGGTTGCACGCCGTCGATGGCGGGGTTGCCATCCACCGCTGCACCCGTGTCCGGGTGAAGGCGCAGGTTCTGGCCGGTGTTGGACACCACGCGGATGCGGTCAGCGGCAGGGTTGAAGTCAAAGCCGAACGACGTGCCATTGAGCGCCAACGCGGCGGGCGCTGCGCCCACCGGCCGCAAGGCGCCGGTAGGGATATCAAGCGTGTACAGCCGCCCGGACTGCGACAGCGCATACAGCACGCCCCGCGCTACCCGAAAGTCGATACCCACCAGCCGTTCGCCTGCCGCAAGGCCCGTGACCGGACGGCGCTCCAGGATGCGATCAGGTAGCCCGGCATTGAAGGTGATGAGTTCGTGCGCGGCCGTCACTGCCACCACCGACTCACGCTGCGCTACCGCAGGCGGCGGGGATGCAGCGCAGCCTGCCAGCAAGCTGCCAACTGCGAACGCGCCCCAAACGGCTCGCCGACCCACGGGACGGAAAAACAGGTTCATACAAGACCTCGCATGTGTAACCGGGTTATACCTGAGCGTGTCTTGCCTCACAGCCCCGGGGGTAACCCTTGGCGACCAAGAAATCAACAAAATTCATAGCTGTCAGCGCTTTACAGGCAAGCGCTAAATGCCATTTTTACCTATATTTTCCTTACACAGCATTGTTTCAATTTAGTGGGGTGGCACGACTCTCCAAGCCTCCAAGTTGTAACAAGCAGGCCATGCGCTTTGGGCATGCGACTATCCCTAAGCCTCATGACACATTTTGTTGTTTCTGCCTACACTGCATCGGCCCCGGCCCGCGCAGACCTGCATGCCGCGAATTGGCCCAGGCACCGTTATTGCGTCAGTCCTTCACATTCTGTTACCTTCTCTTGGCATCTCCCTTTGTTCGCTCTCGAGACCACAAGGACCCCCCATGCTGGCCGCTTCTTCTCTTAAATCCTTGTCGATCTCCAGCCGCCTCGGCCTGGGGTTTGGCTGCGTACTCGTATTACTGGTGGCGGTGGCTGCGGTGGGCCAGCTGTCGGTGGGCAAAGTGCATGACCAGATGCAACTCATCACAGGCGTAGGTGCCAGCAAGGCCAAGCTGGTCAACGGGATGCTGGAGAGCGTGAGCGCCATCGGCATCCAGAGCCGCTCTGCCGCCATGCTCAACGACATCGACCCCAAACAGGCGCGCGAGCAGATCGACGCGGTGGGCAAGACCCTCAAGGAGTACAGCACCGAAGAAGCAGCGCTGGCGCAACTGATGGTGCCTGCCACGGCGACGCCCGCCGAGATCCAGCTGCTGAGCGAGATCCAGGCGCTGGGCGCCAAGACCCGCCCTGAGCTGGAAACCGCCATCAAGGCGGCCGATGACGGCGACACCGTCAGCGCGACGCTGGCCTTGATGACCCGCGTGGCCCCCGGTGAAACCGCATGGCGCAACAAGCTGGGCGAACTCATTGCACTGCAGAACACCCTCAACGCAGAAGCCACTGCCAACGCCGAAAGCACGCAGCGCAATGCCCGCTGGGTGGGCGGCCTGCTGGTGCTGCTGGCCATCGGGCTTGGTGGCCTGATTGCCTGGCGCATCACCACCAGCATCACCGCACCCATTGGCCGCGCCGTGGTAGTGGCCGAGCGCATTGCCAACGGTGACCTCACCTCGCAGGTCGAAGTGCGCATTCATGACGAAACAGGCCGCCTGCTTGAAGCCATTGCGGCCATGCAGGAGCGTCTGCGCACCCTGGTGGGAGAGATTGGCCAGACAGCCGACTCCATCCTTGTGGCCAGCTCCGAAGTGGCCTCGGGCAACCTGGACCTGAGCCAGCGCACCGAGCAAACGTCGCACAACCTGCAAAGCGCGGCCAGCTCTCTGCTGGACCTGACCGGCACGGTGTCGCAAAGCGCCGACTCGGCCCGGCAGGCCAACCAGCTGGCGTCCACCGCATCCGACGCCGCCACGCGCGGCGGCGAGGTGGTGTCGCAGGTGGTGCGCACCATGGACACCATCAGCGCCAGCTCGCGCAAGATCGCCGACATCATCAGCGTGATTGACGGCATTGCTTTCCAGACCAACATCCTCGCGCTGAACGCGGCGGTGGAAGCCGCCCGCGCAGGCGAGCAGGGCCGTGGCTTTGCGGTGGTGGCGGGCGAGGTGCGCAGCCTGGCGGGACGCTCAGCCAATGCCGCACGAGAGATCAAGGCGCTGATCGGCGCCAGCGTGGACCCGGTGCAAGAAGGCAGCACCTTGGTGAACCACGCGGGCAAAACCATTGCGGAGCTGGTGCTGTCGGTGCGCCGCGTGTCGGACATCATGGGAGAGATCACCGCCGCCACGCAGGAGCAAAGCCAGCGCATCGGCCATGTGAACCAGTCGGTGGGTGCGCTCGATGAAATGACGCAGCAAAACGCCGCACTGGTCGAAGAAGGCGCCGCCGCCGCCGACAGCCTGAAGGAGCAAGCTGGCCGCCTGACAGAGATGGTGGGCGCCTTCCGCCTGACGCGTGACGGCAGAGACGAAAACAGCTGGGGCGCATCCAGCCAAGCCCCCGCTCCCGCTGCTTCACCGGTACCGGCAGCGCGCGCCAGCTTGCCAACATCCCTCAAGCCCCGCAGCAAGCTGCCGTCGCTGCCCCGCTGAATCGCGCTGCAGGCGCTGCGCGATTCAGCCGCTCTCCAACCGCCCTTCAGCCGCCGCCCTTGAGCTGAAAGATGCTGGAGCGCAGCGCGGCCAGGTCCAGCACGCGCAGTCCGCCATACTCCACGCGGATCGCACCCTGCGCCTCCAGCGCGGCCAGCGCCTCATTCACCCGCTGGCGCGACAGGCCCACCAGGTACGCCAGCTCTTGCTGCGTGATGCGCAGCACCTCGCCCACGCCCGGATACAGCACGGGGTTGAACAACGACGCCAGGCTGCGCGCCACGCGCACGTCGGGGTTGTTCAGGCGGTCGATCTCGCGCGCTGCGATGAACTGACCCAGCCGCTCGTTGAGCTGGTTCATCACAAAGCGGTTGAAGCCAATGGAGTGGTCCAGCAGCCAGTGAAAGGTGTCTATGGGCAAGCCCGCCACGATGCTCTTGCGTAGCGCCTGGATGTTGTAGCGGTAGGGCTCGCGCTTGATGGTGGTGCCCTCGCCAAACCAGCCACCGGGCGGCAGGCCGGCATACGTCATGGTCTGGCCCTGCGCATCGTCGCTGCTCATCTTGAGCAGGCCCTCCACCACACCAAACCAGTAGGTCACCGGGCGGCCTACGCGGCACACGTAGTCGCCCGCTTTGGCGTCGCCCACCAGCAGCGCTGCCACGGCGCGCTCGCGCTCGGCAGGCAAAAGCAGCGGAAGCCACGGAATGCCGTCCAGCTCTTCAGCGGTGGGCGACCGGCGACGCTGGTGCAAAGACAGGTCCTGGGAGGTGCGTGGGTCCATGGCGGGCAAAAATGACTGATGAGACGGCCCCTGCAGGCGCAGAGGATGCGGGAATACCACGACCTAGATTGTCGTCAGAAAGACAAACAAATGCCAATCTCGCCGGGATGATGTCGCCTTTCCCCGGGGCCGCCTACGGCGAGCCCAGGGCTATTTCCGAGGAGACACCCATGCACCCAACCACCCATGCGCCCCCAGGAAGCGCGCCCCGCGCGCCCGACGCCCCCTCTCCACGGCCCATCGCGCGGCGCCAGCTGCTGGCTGCGGCCGTCAGTCTGCCATGGCTGGGCCACGTGGGGGGAACACACGCGCAGGACAGTGTCATCAAGATTGCGCAGTCCACCGCCCTCACAGGCCCGCTGGGCGATCTGGGCTCGGCCATGCACCAGGGCGCCAAGGCCGCGTTTTCCGGCATCAACGCGCGCGGCGGAATCAACGGCCGCGCCATTGAACTGGTCACCCAGGACGACGCCTACGACGTGCCAAAAGCCCTGGCCAATGTCGAGAAGTTCATGGCCGAGCGTGACACCTTTGCGCTGTTCAACTGCATGGGCACGCCCATGATCGACGCCATGCTGCCCAAGGTGCTTGAGAGCGGCATCCCGTTTTTTGCGCCGTTCACCGGCGCGCAGCTCAGCCGCATCCCCAGCGCCCGCAACGTGTTCAACATACGCGCGAGCTACGCCGACGAGGCCGAAAAGCTCGTGCAACACCTGTCCACCATCGGCATTCAGCGCATCGGCATCGTCTACCAGAACAATGCCTTCGGCAAAGAGATCTTCAACGCTGCCAAGCAGTCCATGGACCGGCTCAAGCTGCCGGGCGCGATTGCCGTGACGGTGGAGAACAACGCATCCGACGCGGGCAGCGCTGCGGCCAAACTGGCAGGTGGCAACCTGGAGGCCATCGTGATCGGCCTGGCGGGTAAACCCACGCTGGAGTTTGTGAAGGCGTTCCGCGCGCTCCAGCGCGGCGTTACGCTGTATGCGCTGTCGGTGATGGGCACGCCCGCCACGGTCAAGGCGCTAGGGCCAGACGCCACCGGTATGGCGATTTCGCAGGTGGTGCCGCTGCCCTCCAACGTGGTGATGCCCGTGGTACGCGAGTTTCAAGCCGCATGGAAAACATCAGGCGCCACGGCCGACCCTTCGCACCTGGCGCTCGAGGGCTACATCAACGCCCGCGTGTTTGCCGAGGCGCTGCAGCGCGCAGGCCGCAACCCCACGCGCGCGGCCTTCATCGATGCGACCTGGAATCTCAAGAAGTGGGACCTGGGCGGGTTTGAGATCAACGCCAGCACGCCGGAGCGCAATGCATCGCGGTTTGTGGAACTGACACTGGTGGGGCGCGACGGCCGGTTCTTGCGGTAACCCCCTGAGCGGCTGCGCCGCTTCCCCCGGAGGGGGACGCCACCCCTGGCCCGGCGAAGCCGGTTCCACGGTGGCACTGGCATTGGGGCGCGCCAGTTTCGGACGCCGCACATTCAAAAAATACTACCAAATAGATAGCTGCTAGCGCTCATCAGATAAGCGCTAGAGGCCATTTTTTATTCAAATTTTCGGCTACTGCGAGGCCAGCCCGTAGCGGTAGCCCTTGAACGACCAGATGGTGCGGCCGGGCTCGATCTTTTCGAGCAGCAGGCCGGGCGCGGCCACGTCACCCTCATGCAGCACCTGGCCGTTGACGATGGCCATGCGGTGCATCGGGTTGGCGGAGTACGTGGCGCCCGAGATCTTGAGCACCGGCAGTTGTGCGCGCACCGCGTCGGGCAGGTCGCTCTGGGCGAACACGGTGCCGGTGGGTGCGGGGGTGGCGGCAGGCTCTGGCGAGCGGGCGGCAGACGGGGCGGGCGCGCGTTCCCGCGGGGCTTCGTCTACCGCCCGGTTGCGGGCCACATCGGCAGGCGCTGAGCGCGGCGTGGCAGCCGTTGGCGCAGGTTTTTCGCGCGGGGGCGGCGCCGTGCGGCGCTCAGCTGCGGGGGGCGGTATCGGTATGGCGGCGGCCACGGGAGGCGGGTTGGCGGGTGCGGGTGCTACCGGCGCGGCAGCAACGCTGGCCGCAGGTGCGGTGGTCGGCGCTGCCGGTGACGCGGCCATTGGCGATGCAGGCGATGAGGGCGATGAAGCAGTTTGCGCCCCCGACAGCACCACGCCACCGCTCGGCGCGCTGCGCTGCATGGTCCACCAGGTGCCGCCTGCGGCCAACGCGGCCACTACCAGCACGGCTGCCACGACCACGATCAGGGATGCAGACGCGGACTGGCGCTCGGCAGGCAAGCTGCCGGGCACTGGCGTGACCTGGGTGTGCAAGCCTGGCACACCACCGCGGCCCCGCTCGGCGTCTGCGCGCCGTAGCGCGTCAAGGATGTAGGACATGGTTGGTTAGCCTCCGGCGCGCAGGCGCGGCTCGTTCACACCGGTCGCACGGTTAAGCAGCATGAGGGTCAGGGGGCCAGCGCGGCCGTCGGGCGTCACGCCCTGGGCCAGCTGGAATCGGTGAATGCGCGACTGGCGCAGCGCAGGCGTCATGGGACGGCTGCTGGGGCCCGTGCCGCCCGCCGCCTTAGAGGCCAGTTGTTTGTCCAGCCACGCGGCGCCGTCGGGGGAGTCGACGATTTCGCCGCGCTCGGGCATGCCGGGCGGCGTACGCCACAGGGTGGCCATGTCGCCGCGCCACACCTGGGCCAGTGCCTCTACGGGTATCTGCACGGTCTGGCCGCTGCCTTCCAGCGTGGCGGTGTCGGCGTCGAGGCTGCGCAGCACGGCCGATACGGATTCGTCGGCATCTTCGGACGGGAACAGGGTCAGCATCACCGGTCGGTCAATTTGCCGCACAAGGTTCAGTCCGGCTCGGCGGTTGCGATAGCACCGCAGGCCGTCGCGCGGCAGGGTGGCGCAGGCATCGGCGCCGTCGGCCAGCGTCACGCCCCAGGCCGATGCAAGGACTTTCCACGCGGGGGCGTCGCCCGCCGACTGTGCCGCCAGAAACTGCTGCAGCGCAGGTGCAAGCGTGGGTGCAGTGGCTGCCAGTGTGGCCGATGCCGCCGATGCAGCCGATGCCGCGGGGGCGGCTGCCACACCCGGCGCAGCCACCGCAGTACTGCTCGCCGCCGCCTGTCGCGGGCCCGCACTGAGCGCTGGCGCCACGACCGCTGCACCACCGGCCTGATGGCCTGTGTCCATGCCGGTACCGGAAGACGGCGGCCACACGCCCAGCGCCCATCCCGCTGCGGCCACCAGCGTGGCACCGGCCACACCACCCAGGCCCGCCAGCGCCCAGCCTGGCATGGGGCCCCGGTCACTGCGGGCTGCCGCCGCAGCTGCGGGTGCGCCAAACACCTCGCGTGCGGCGCGGTTGACGATGGGCACGCTGACCTCGCGCGCACCTGCTGCATAGGCACCCAGCAGCGCGCGGTCGCACAGCAGGTTGATGCGCCGGGGTACGCCGTGCGACAGCGCATGCACGCGCCGCAGCGCCCGCTGGCTGAACGGCAATGGGCCCTGCAACCCGGCCACGGCCAGGCGGTGGCTGATGTACTGCTGCGTCTCTTGCGGAGTGAGCGCATCCAGGTGAAAACGGGCAATCACGCGTTGCGCAAGTTGCTCCATGGACGGGCGCGCAACCATGGCACGCAGCTCGGGCTGGCCAATGAGGATGATCTGCAGCAGCTTGCGCTCGCTGGTCTCCAGGTTGGTCAAGAGGCGCAATTGCTCCAGCACATCGGCCGACAGGTTCTGCGCCTCGTCAATGATGAGCACGTTGTTGCGGCCGCTGGCATGCGCGGCCAGCAGGGACGCATTGAGCGGGTCGATGCAGTCCTTGACCGTCTCCACCCCGGGCACTGCGGGCGCGTGCGGCACACCAAACTCGTCGCAGATGGAGCGCAGCAGCTCTCCCACGGTGACCTTGGGATTAAAGATGTAGGCCACGTTGCAGTGCGCCGGAATCTGCTCCAGAAAACAGCGGCACACCGTGGTCTTGCCGGTGCCCACCTCGCCTGTCAACAACACAAAGCCGCCGCCCGCGTCCAGCCCATACAGCAGGTGGGCCAGCGCCTCGCGGTGGCGCTCGCTCATGAACAGGTATCGGGGGTCGGGGGCGATTGAAAACGGCGGGTGCCGAAGGCCGAAAAACGGGGCGTACATGCTGTTGAGGATAACGCCGTGGTGTGAAGCCCCCGACACGCCACCCTTTACCCCCCCGCGAAGCCAAGGAAGGGTTTTACCCACCCCGGAGTTTCCCGTAAATTGTCGTCGGAAAGACAAGATAACGTCAAAGTGAGTCCTAGCATGTGACCCATCGCGCTGCCACAAGGCGACGCCACCGGCAATCACCGGACTGACACCTCTTTTATCTTTTAGGAACCTGCAATGTTGACCACGTTCCCGCAACTGCTGCTAAAGCATGCGGCTGACCGCCCCACGGCGCCGGCGCTGCGCGAAAAAGAATATGGCATCTGGCAGGCCCACACCTGGGCCGAGCTGGCACGTCTGGTGGAACAAATTGCCGCCGGCCTGCACCGGGCCGGTTTGCAGCGGCATGAGCACATGGTGGTGATTGGCGCCAACCGCCCGCGCCTGTACGCCACAATGCTGGCCGCGCAGTCGCTGGGGGCCATTCCGGTGCCGCTGTACCAGGACGCCGTAGGGGCAGAGTGCATCTTCCCGCTGAACAACGCCGAGGTGCGCTTTTGCCTGGTGGAAGACCAGGAGCAGGTAGACAAGATTCTGGAGATCCGCGAGCAGTGCCCCCAGATTTCCAACATCTACTTTGACGAGCCACGCGGCCTGCGCAATTACGAAGAACAAGGCCTGGCGTCGCTCGACTCGCTGATTGAGGCAGGGCAGGCACATATCGCCCAGAACCCCCAGTGGTTCGGCACCGAAGTGGCCAAAGCCAAGCCCGACGACGTGGCCGCCATGTTCTTCACATCGGGCACCACCGGCAACCCCAAGGGCGTGGTGCACACCCACCGCACCCTGCTCGACCGCGCCTCGGCCGGCGCCGAATTCGACAAGCTCACCAGCAGCGAGGAAGTGCTGGCCTACCTGCCCCCGGCGTGGATTGGCCAGAATATCTTCAGCTACGCGCAGTGGCTGGCCTGCGGCTACGTGGTCAACTGCCCCGAGTCGGCCAGCACCGTGACCATCGACCTGAAGGAAGTCGGCCCCACGTATTACTTTGCTCCGCCGCGCATTTTTGAAGGGCTGCTCACCAGCGTGATGATCCGCATGGAAGACGCGGGCGCCCTCAAGCGCAAGATGTTCGAGGCTTGCATGAGCGTGGCCAAGCGCGTGGGCCCGGCGCTGATGGACGGCGAGTCTGTGAGCGCCATCGACAAGATCAAGTACGCCCTCGGCAACCTGCTCGTGTACGGTCCGCTGCGCAACAACCTGGGGTTCAGCCGCGTGCGCGTGGCCTACACGGCGGGCGAGGCCATTGGCCCCGACCTGTTCACGTTCTACCGCTCCATCGGCATCAACCTCAAGCAGTTGTACGGATCGACCGAGACCGCTGTGTTCGTGTGCCTGCAGCCCGACAACCAGGCGCGCGCCGACACCGTGGGTGTGCCGATTCGCGGAGTGGAGATCAAGGTGGCCGACAACGGCGAGATCCTGGTCAAGTCTGCCGGCCTGCTCAAGGAGTACTACAAGAACCCTACCGCCACGGCCGAAGTGCTGACGGCTGACGGCTGGTACCACACCAGCGATGCGGGGTTTCTGGACGCGCACGGTCACCTCAAGATCATCGACCGCGTCAAAGACGTGGGCCGCATCAAGGGCGGCGCCAACGACGGCGCCATGTTTGCACCCAAGTATGTGGAAAACAAGCTCAAGTTCTTCCCGCACATCAAGGAAGTGGTCGCGCTGGGCGATGGCCGCGAGAAGGTGTGCGTGATGATCAACATCGACTTTGACGCCGTGGGCAACTGGGCCGAGCGCCGCAACCTGCCCTACGCGGGCTACACAGACCTGGCGCAAAAGCCCGAGGTGTATGAGCTGATCCGCGAGTGCATCGAAAAGGTCAATGCCGACCTGGCCACCGACGCCATGCTGGCAGGCAGCCAGGTGAGCCGCTTTCTGGTGCTGCACAAGGAGCTCGATGCGGACGATGGCGAACTCACGCGCACCAACAAGGTTCGCCGCGGCTTCATTGCCGACAAATACGGCGTGCTGGTGGAGGCCCTGTACGGCGGCCGCACCGAGCAGTACATCGAGACCCAGGTCAAGTTTGAAGACGGCCGCACAGGCAGCGTAAGCGCCACGCTCAAGCTGTCGGACACCAAGACGTTTGCACCGGTCAAAAAAGCCGCATGACCGCGCAGCACCCCATCCACAGAGTCCAGACATTCATCCCATGACCAAAAAGAAGATCGGTGACGTCATCCTTGACGTCAACAACATCAGCCTGCGGTTTGGCGGTGTGAAGGCGCTGACCGACATCTCGTTCAACGTCAAAGAGCACGAGATCCGCGCCATCATCGGCCCCAACGGCGCGGGCAAGAGCTCCATGCTCAACTGCATCAACGGCGTGTACACACCACAGGACGGCTCAATCACCTTCCGCGGCAAGACGTTCTCGCACATGAACTCCCGCCAGGTGGCCGAGATGGGCGTGGCGCGCACGTTCCAGAACCTGGCGCTGTTCAAGGGCATGAGCGTGATCGACAACATCATGACCGGCCGCAACCTCAAGATCAAAAGCAACATCTTGATGCAGGCGCTGCGCTGGGGCCCCGCCGAACGCGAAGAGACCGCCAACCGCGAGCAGGTCGAACACATCATTGACTTCCTGGAAATCCAGGCGTTTCGCAAGACCCCCGTGGGCCAGCTGCCCTACGGCCTGCAAAAGCGCGTGGACCTGGGCCGGGCTCTCGCCATGGAGCCGCAGGTGCTGCTGCTGGACGAACCCATGGCCGGCATGAACGTGGAAGAAAAGCAGGACATGTGCCGCTTCATCCTGGACGTGAACGACGAGTTCGGCACCACCATCGTGCTCATCGAGCACGACATGGGCGTGGTGATGGACATCAGCGACCGCGTCGTGGTGCTCGACTACGGCAAGAAGATCGGTGACGGCACCCCGGACGAGGTGCGCAACAACGAAGAAGTCATCAGCGCGTACCTCGGTACCAGCCACTGAACACGGAGACAACAAGATGGGTTTCTTCATTGAAGCATTGATCGGCGGCCTGATGGCCGGCATGCTGTACTCACTGGTGGCACTGGGCTTTGTACTGATCTACAAGGCCTCGGGCGTGTTCAACTTTGCGCAGGGCGCCATGGTGCTGTTCGCAGCGCTGGCCATGGCCCGCTTCTCGCAATGGATTCCGCAGTGGCTGGGGCTGGAAAGCAAGCTGCTGGTCAACGTCATCGCGTTCGCCATCGCGGCGGGCTGCATGTTCATCCTGGCCTGGCTGATCGAGCGGCTGGTGCTGCGCCACCTGGTGAACCAGGAGGGCGTGACCCTGCTGATGGCCACGCTGGGCATCACCTACTTCCTCGACGGGCTGGGCCAGACCATCTTCGGCTCGGCCATCTACCAGATCGATGTCGGCATGCCCAAGGAGCCGGTGTTCCTGTTCGAGAACCTGTTCCAGGGCGGCGTGCTGATCAACCTGGAGGACGTCTATGCGGCCTGCGTGGCAGCCCTGCTGGTGATGGTGCTCTCGCTGTTCTTTCAGAAGACCAGCACGGGCCGGGCACTGCGTGCGGTGGCCGACGACCACCAGGCCGCGCAATCCATCGGCATTCCACTCAACCGCATCTGGGTCATCGTGTGGTTCGTGGCAGGCATCACCGCCCTGGTGGCCGGGATCATCTGGGGCTCCAAGCTGGGCGTTCAGTTCTCGCTGACCACCGTGGCCCTGCGCGCCCTGCCCGTGATCATTCTGGGCGGCCTGACTTCGGTACCCGGCGCCATCATCGGCGGCCTGATCATCGGTGTGGGCGAAAAGCTCTCCGAGGTCTACCTCGGCCCAATGGTAGGCGGCGGCATCGAAATCTGGTTTGCGTATGTGCTGGCACTTGTGTTCCTGCTGTTCAGACCGCAAGGGTTGTTCGGCGAAAAAATTATTGATCGCGTATGAAATACGAGACCCATAATTTTTCGAAGGTGGCACAACGCGCAACGCGCGTTGTCAGCGGAGCCGAAGGCGCCGCGCAGCACCGCAGGTGCGCCCCCGTGCAAAAGATCTCAGACCGCGTCTGATCCATAACAAGAACAACAGGAGACCCTCCATGTTCTATCGTGAAAACGGTCAATTCAAGACCTCCTACCGCGCCGACCAGCAAATCTTCCCGATCGGGCAAGACCGCTGGGCGGTCCTCGCCCTGCTCGCATTTGCTGTCGTCGGTGTGCCCATGCTGGCCGATGAATACATGTTTCGCGCCATCCTGATCCCGTTCCTGATCCTGGCGCTGGCCGCCCTGGGCGTGAACATTCTGGTGGGCTATTGCGGCCAGATCTCGCTGGGCTCGGGCGCCTTCATGGCGGTGGGCGCCTACATGGCCTACAACACCTACATCCGTATCGAGGGCATGCCACTGATCGTAGCCCTGCTCTCGGGTGGCTTCTTCGCCACCCTGGTGGGCATGTTCTTCGGCATCCCCAGCCTGCGCGTCAAGGGCCTGTACCTGGCGGTGGCCACGCTGGCCGCGCAGTTTTTCTGTGACTGGGCCTTCAGTCGCATCAGCTGGTTCACCAACAACAGCACCTCCGGCTCAGTGTCCGTCTCCAACCTGCAAGTGATGGGCTGGACCATCAACACCCCGGTAGAAAAGTACCTGCTCTGCCTGTCGTTCCTGGTGGTGTTTGGCCTGCTGGCCAAGAACCTGGTACGCGGTGCGATCGGCCGCGAGTGGATGGCCATCCGCGACATGGACGTCGCCGCCGCCGTGATCGGTATCCGCCCGATGTATGCCAAGCTGTCGGCCTTCGCGGTCAGCTCTTTCATCATCGGCGTGGCCGGCGGCCTGTGGGGCTTTGTGCACCTGGGATCCTGGGAGCCGGCGGCCTTCTCCATCGACCGCTCATTCCAGTTGCTGTTCATGGTGATCATCGGCGGCATGGGCTCCATCATGGGCAGCTTCTTCGGCGCCGCCTTCATCGTGGTGCTGCCCATCTTCCTGAACCAGTTCATGCCCTGGTTGGGCTCGCTGGTCGGCGTGGAGATCTCCACCGCCTTGGTGTCGCATACCGAGTTCATGATCTTCGGCGCTCTGATTGTGTGGTTCCTGATCGTCGAGCCCCATGGCCTGGCCAAGCTCTGGAGCATTGCGAAACAAAAACTGCGCCTGTGGCCCTTCCCCCACTGACCTTCCGTTTTTCCGTGTGTGTGTGACCGTTCCTATAAGGAGACAAATGATGAAAGTACGTAGCCTGGTTCTCTCTGTTTCGATGGCCTGTGCCGCCCTCTCCGGAGCGGTCGTCTCGTCTGCCGCCCTGGCGCAGGACAAGGTGCAGTTCTTCCCGGTGCTCTCCGGCCGCACCGGGCCTGTGGCGCCGAACGCCACGCCGTGGGCCAACGGCCACAACGACTACATGAAGCTGGTCAACGAACGTGGCGGCATCAACGGCGTGAAGACGCTGGTGGAAGAGTGCGAAACCGCCTACGCCACCGACCGTGGCGTGGAATGCTATGAACGCCTCAAGGGCAAGCACGGTGGCGCAACGGTGTTCCAACCGCTGTCCACCGGCATCACCTTCGCGCTGACCGAAAAGATCCCGACCGACAAGATCCCGATGATCACGTCCGGCTACGGCCGCAGTGACTCGGCCGACGGCGGCGTGTTCAAGTGGAACTTCCCGCTGATTGGTCACTACTGGGTGGCGGGCGACACGGTGCTGCAGCACATCGCCAAGCAAGAAGGTGGCTGGGACAAGCTCAAGGGCAAGAAGATCGGCGTGGCCTACCACGACAGTCCGTTTGGCAAGGAACTGCTGCCCATCATGCAGGAGCGCGCCGCCATGCACGGCTTCACGCTGCAGCTGCTGCCCATCCCGGCACCGGGCGTCGAGCAAAAAGCCATCTGGCTGCAGGTACGCCAGCAGCGGCCGGACTTCGTGGTGCTGCAGACCTGGGGCGTGATGACCGCCACCGCCGTCAAGGAAGCCGTGGCCACGGGTTACCCGCGTGAAAAGATGTTCGGTACCTGGTGGTCGGGCGCTGAACCGGATCTGAAGGACGTGGGTGCGGGCGCCAAGGGCTACAGCGCGGTGATGATGCAGCATGGCGCCGAATACCAGTCGGACGTGGTCAAGGAAATCCTGCAAAAGGTGCACGGCAAGGGCCAGGGCACCGGCCCAAAGGATGAAGTCGGCTCGGTGCTGTACATGCGCGGCGTGGTTGGCGCCATGCTGGCCGTCGAAGGCGTGCGCGCCGCCCAGGAGCGCTTTGGCAAGGGCAAGGTCATTACCGGTGAGCAGGCCCGCTGGGGTTATGAAAACCTGAACCTGACGCAGGCCAAGCTCGACGCGCTGGGATTCAAGGGCGTGATGCGCCCCGTGTCCACCAGCTGCCAGGACCACATGGGCTCTGCCTGGACCCGCGTGCACACCTGGGACGGCAGCAAGTTCGTCTGGGCCTCTGACTGGCTGCAGGCCGACGACCAGATCATCCGCCCACTGGTGAAGGCTTCGGCCGACAAGTATGCGGCCGAGAAGAAGCTGAGCCGTCGCGCACCGGCTGACTGCCAGAGCTAAGTACATCCCCCTGAGCGGCGTTGCCGCTTCCCCCTTCTCTCTTCGCGCTTTGCGCTCCGGGAAGGGGGACGCCACCAGCGCGGCGGGGCGGCCCTTGCGCGGTGGCACTGGCATTCAGGCAGCGACCGTATCAAGCGCCAGTGAAGCGTGGTTGCCCTCGGGGCAGCCGCCAACCGAAAGGGTTGCACCGCAACCTTTTCGATTGGTACAGGAAGGCAACACCATGGACTCCAACAGCAACATCGTTCTCAACGTCAACGGCATTGAGGTCATCTACAACCACGTGATCCTGGTGCTCAAGGGCGTTTCGCTCAACGTGCCGGAAGGCAAGATCGCGGCCGTTCTGGGTGGCAACGGCGCGGGCAAGACGACCACGCTGCGCGCCATCTCCAACCTGCTCAAGGCCGAGCGCGGGGAGGTCACCAAGGGCAGCATCGAGTTGCGGGGTGAGCGCATCGAAAACCTCACCCCTGCCGATCTGGTCAACCGCGGCGTGGTGCAGGTGATGGAGGGGCGGCACTGCTTCGCGCACCTCACCATCGAGGAAAACCTGATGACCGGCTCCTACACCCGCACCGACAAGGCCGAGATCGCGCGCAACCTGGAAAAGGTCTACACCTACTTTCCGCGCCTCAAAACTCGCCGCACCTCGCAGGCGGCCTACACCTCGGGCGGCGAGCAGCAGATGTGCGCCATCGGCCGCGCGCTGATGACCAACCCCAGCGTGATGCTGCTCGATGAGCCCTCCATGGGCCTGGCGCCCCAGATCGTCGAGGAGGTGTTCGAGATCGTGAAAGACCTCAACAGCAAGGAAAAAGTCACCTTCCTGATTGCCGAACAGAACACCAACATGGCGCTGAAGTACGCCGATTACGGCTACATCATGGAAAGCGGCCGCGTGGTGATGGACGGCGCCGCCAAGGACCTGGCCAACAACGAGGACGTCAAGGAGTTCTACCTGGGCGTGGGCGGCGGTGAGCGCAAGAGTTTCAAGGATGTCAAAAGCTACAAGCGGCGCAAGCGCTGGCTGGCCTGACGAGCCCCCTGTGGCGCTGTCGCGCCTTCCCCCTCAGGGGGACGCACCCGGTGGCCTGGCAGAGCCAGTTCCACGGGTGCGCTGGGATGGGGGCGTGACGGTTTCAACGGTTGCGCCACGAGACAAGAGAACAGCGCCAACGCTCCTGATTTCATAGCGACTCGCGCTTTATGGATAAGCGCTAGCGGCAAATTTCATTCAAAAAACGCATAGGAACCCATGGCATGACCACGTTTTACGACGCCCTGGAAGCCCGCGACCCGGCAGCGCGCGAGGCCGCGCTGCTTGCCGCTTTGCCCACGCAGGTGGCCCACGCCCAGGCGGCGTCACCCGCATTTGCCAGCATCCTGGCGGGTGTGGATGCGGGTGCGATCACCACCCGCGCGGCGCTGGCGCAGCTGCCTGTGACGCGCAAGTACGAGCTGCTGGAGCGGCAACAGGCCGGGCGTGCCACCAATGTGTTTGGCGGCTTCAGCGCGCTGGGTTTTGGTGCGGGCATGACCCGCGTTTTTGCCAGCCCCGGGACCATCTACGAGCCCGAAGGCACGCGGCGCGACTACTGGCGCATGGCGCGCGCGATCTACTCGGCGGGCTTTCGGCCGGGTGAGTTGATCCACAACAGCTTCAGCTACCACTTCGTGCCTGCGGGTTCGATGATGGAAACCGGCGCCCATGCCCTTGGCTGCACGGTGTTTCCCGGTGGTACTGGACAGACCGAGCAGCAGGTGCAGGCCATGGCCGAGCTACGGCCTGCGGGCTACATCGGCACGCCGAGTTTCCTCAAGATCATTGTCGAGAAGGCCGCCGAGATGGGCGTTGCGCTGCCCACGGTGACCAAGGCGCTGGTGTCGGGCGAGGCCTTTCCACCCTCGCTGCGCGATTGGTTTTCCGAGCGCGGCATTGCGGGCTACCAGTGCTACGCCACGGCCGACCTGGGCCTGATCGCCTACGAAACCTCGGCCCGCGAGGGGCTGGTGCTGGATGAAGGCGTGATCGTCGAGATCGTGCGCCCCGGCACCGGCGACCCGGTGCCCGAGGGCGAGGTGGGCGAGCTGGTCATCACCACCCTCAACCCCGACTACCCACTGATCCGCTTTGGCACGGGCGACCTGTCGGCCGTGCTGCCCGGTACCTGCCCCACGGGTCGCACCAATGCACGCATCAAGGGCTGGATGGGCCGCGCGGACCAGACCACCAAGGTGCGCGGCATGTTTGTGCACCCGGGCCAGGTGGCGTCGATTGCCAAGCGGTTTCCGCAGGTGCTGCGCGCGCGCCTCGTGGTCAGCGGCGAGATGGCCAACGACCAGATGGTGCTGCAGGTGGAAACCACGGAGACCGCCGAGGGCCTGGCGCGCCAGCTGGGCGACGCGATCCGCGAAGTGACCAAACTGCGCGGCGACGTGCAGATGGTGGCCCCGGGCACCTTGCCCAACGATGGCAAGGTCATCGAAGACGCTCGCAGCTACCGCTGACACGCCCGCGCAGCGGCGCTACAACCGGCGGCCGCAGCCCCGGAACCCGTTCAGGATCTCAGCGCTGGCTGGCTTACACGTGCCTTGCCAAAACCATGCTCCGAGCACGCGATGTGGCGTGCCAGCCGCAGCCGTGGCACCCGCCTGAAAAAGCCGCTTGCGACAGCGCAAACACCTCTGTGAAAACGCGCGGTCAACACGTCCGTCCTGCGCAGTGTTTACCCTAGCATTGCTCCTATATTTATAGCTATCTGCACTTTACCATCAAGCGCCAATGGCTGTTTTTCCTCAAAGACCATGTGCTGTGTGTGCTACGTAATATCCGCAATGTCCCCGCAAACCCCCCTCGCTATCATGGCCCGTCATTCACAGGAGCACCCATGAAAAAAATGCTGAAACTCGCACTGATCGCTGCGGCCGCAGCCACCGCTTTTGGCGCCAGCGCCCAGGAGTATCCGGCCAAGGACAAGACCGTCACCATCGTGGTGCCCTTTGCCGCAGGCGGCCCCACCGACCGCGTGGCGCGCGACCTGGCCGAAGCCCTGCGCAAGCCTCTTGGCGTGAGCGTGGTGGTGGACAACACCGCGGGCGCAGGCAGCTCCATCGGCGCAGCCCGCGTGGCACGCGCCACACCTGACGGCTACACCCTGCTGCTCAACCACATCGGCATGTCCACCATGCCTGCGCTGTACCGCAAGCTGGCATTCAGCGTGCCCAACGACTTTGAATACCTGGGCATGGTCAACGACGTGCCCATGACACTGATCGCTCGCCCCACCATGCCTGCGAACAACATGAAAGAGCTGACCACCTGGATCGGTCAGAACAAGGGCAAGATCAACCTGGGCAACGCCGGCCTGGGCGCTGCGTCGCACCTGTGCGGCCTGATGTTCCAGGACGCCATGAAGGTTGAAATGACCACGGTTCCCTACAAGGGCACCGCACCCGCCATCACCGACCTGATCGGCGGCCAGATCGACCTGCTGTGCGACCAGACCACCAACACCACGCCGCAGATTGAAGGCAAGAAGGTCAAGGCCTACGCCGTGACGACCAGCCAGCGCCTCACCACGCCCGCCCTGAAGGACCTGCCCACCCTGGCGGAGTCCGGCCTGAAGGACTTCAACGTCAGCATCTGGCACGGTCTGTACGCCCCCAAGGGCACGCCCGCAGACGTGGTCAAGAAGATTAACGATGCCCTGAAAGTCGCACTCAAGGATGCCGACTTCATCAAGAAGCAAGAAGGCCTGGGCGCCGTGGTGATCAACGACAAGCGCATCGAGCCCGCCGAGCACAAGAAGTTTGTAGCGGCTGAGATCGACAAGTGGGGTGCTGTGATCAAGGCTGCCGGGACGTTTGCAGACTGATAGTTGAAAGAAGGCGGCTGAGCCCGCAGATCCCGCAAAGAACAAAGGCCGTCCAACCGAAAGGTGGACGGCCTTTTAGCATCAAGCAATCTGTGGCGCTTCAAAACCGCTTTACGCTCACTCCATCAACATCGGTTCGCAGGCAACCTGCTGCGGATTCAGCGGCACTATCCGAGCAGCCTCCACATCAAATCCCCAGGCGGCTTCCACGCCGGGCGGCCCTTGCACTGTGGCTTCCCCGTTCCACCGAACCAAAGCCACAAAGCTGCTTCCTCCGCCCCCATGCAGATCGCACTGCCCGGCAAAAGAGTCCACAAGCTCCAAGAGCCCGGAGCCATCTCCGTCTGCGCCGTAGTTTGAAACTTTGGGTAGCTTCTGGACAGCAAGAATCTTGTTGCGTGGATAGGGCTGGGGCGGGTGCCCGCCGGACACCGCAAACTGCGTAACTCCAATGTTCTTGGCCAAGAACAGGTACGGCACGCTCTCACCGCACAGCAACAGGCCGCGGGTCCAGCCGGACATCTCAACGCCTGCCTTCCACACGTCATCAGTGGCGGCGAACTTGCACGCAAGCCCCTCGGCAACGGTGTCGCTGAACGGGACAACAGCATACTCATGCCCGATCAAGCGAGAAGCCACTGCAGTCGTCTCGGCCCTACTGTTGTCTGGAGGACTGCATGCTGGCAGTGCCACGTACAAAAGCGCCCAAAGAACATATTTGGCATTCACCATCGCCGCATATCCTGCGCATTGATCTTGAGACCTGTGCCACCAGATTTCAGCAATCGCTTTTGCCCATGGGATTCAACGATGGCGTATTCGCGAGGTGCTCTTCCGTAAAGTGTTTGGGGGTCAACCCGTCCGCTAAGCCCCCTTCCGGCTTCCAGTTCAGTGCGAATTTCAAAATGCAAGTGCTGGTCCTCGCCCGTCATGCCATTCGCATTGCCGGACGTCCCCGTATACGCAATGACCTCCCCTTGCGTAACTTTGGTTCCTCGTGCTACCGATGCGATGCTGAGGTGCGAATACAACGCAAAAAGAGTGCGCCCTTGAAATAGAAACTCAAGGACCACCAATTTGCCGTGTCCTTTAGCATCGTGGTCCTCTCTTTTGCGAACGACCCCATCCGCAATCGCATAACA
Organism: uncultured Gammaproteobacteria bacterium; assembly: GCA_947085645.1. Lineage (GTDB taxonomy): Bacteria > Pseudomonadota > Gammaproteobacteria > Burkholderiales > Burkholderiaceae_C > Acidovorax. The sequence goes on along the minus strand of CAMTXG010000021.1, from coordinate 14,949 downwards.
AGCCGTGAGCGGAGTCGCTACCAAATCCCATCCCTGGTGATCGCGCTTCGTGCCGTCGGCATTCCGACGGACTGTGCCAAAAGTGTTGTTCGTTACGTCGCGCCGAATGCGGTTCGTTTCCAAAGGCCAAGCCAAAAAACCCATCGATGAAATCCCTCCATTCTTCGCCGCAGCCTCTGTCGGGCGCCAGCGGCCGAAATCATAGGAGTCAAGGCGAATCGGTGCAGTGGGCTACGCGTAACAGTCTGACTCGGGTGTAACGGCTGATACAGGTCAAACCTGCCGAGCACAGCCAGCTGCGATGCGGGTTATCCATCTGCACGGATCAGTGCGCCGCGCTTAAAACAATGAGCACACATATGAAAGGCAAACAATGATCCGGATCGCTCAACAACACCGTCGCTACGCCCTGTCCACCATTGCAGCGTTAGCACTTGGTTCGATCTCCGTTTTGGCGACCACGGCCGCGCACGCACAGGCAGCCTGGCCCAGCAAGCCCGTGCGCATCGTCGTGCCCTTTGCGCCGGGCGGCACCACAGACATCCTGGCCCGTGCGCTGGTGCCGGACCTCAGCGCGGCCCTGGGTCAGCAATTCATTGTGGACAACCGCGCAGGCGCGGGCGGCAATGTGGGCGCAGACATCGTGGCCAAGTCGCCGGGCGATGGCTACACGCTGCTGATGGGAACCGTGGGCACCCACGGCATCAACCGCGCGCTGTATGCCAAGCTGCCCTATGACCCCATCAAGGATTTTGTGCCGATCACGCTGGTGGCCGCGGTGCCCAATGTGATGGTGATGAACGCTGACAAGGCCCGCACGATGGGTGTAAAGAACGTGCAGGACTTCATCCGCGTTGCCAAGGCCAACCCTGGCAAGTTGAACATGGCATCGAGCGGCAACGGCACGTCCATCCACCTGGCGGGCGAGCTGTTCAAGAGCATGACGGGCTCCTACATGCTGCACCTGCCGTACAGAGGCTCAGGCCCCGCGCTGATGGACATGGTGGCGGGCAATGCAGACGTGATGTTTGACAACCTGCCTTCGTCCATGGCGCAGATCAAGGGCGGCAAACTCACGGCACTGGCGGTAACAAGCGCCGAACGTTCGAGCGCACTGCCAGACATCCCGACCGTGGAGCAAGCCGGCGGCCCTGCGCTCAAGGGCTACGAGGCCAGCTCGTGGTTTGGCCTGTTGGCCCCGGCGGGCACGCCGCCCGAGATCGTGAACCGGATTCAGCAGGAGGTGGCCAAGTCGCTGGCGTCACCCGCGATGAAGGAGCGCCTGATGGCGCAGGGCGCCATCCCCGGAGGCAATTCGTCTGCCGAGTTTGCCAAACACATTGACAGCGAGCACAAGAAGTGGGCGCAGGTGGTGAAGGCGTCGGGGGCGAAGGTGGATTGACGCTGGCGCTACAGCACTGTCACACGCCCCACACCACATCGACATTCTCAGCCGCGCTTCGCTTGAGCATGTCGATGATTGGCGCCGCCCGCTGGCGCAGGCGCACGGTGTCTTTGCGTTCGTCCTTGGCGGCTTCTTCGTCTGTTTCGTCCTCCACCGCTGGCTGCGCTTCGTCGGCCATCACGGCGGCTTCCAGCGCGGCAATGGCTGCAGGGATCTGGGCGACGGTCACGATGCCGTTGGCGCCCGGGGTTTTTCCCATCAGGGTCACGATCTGGCGGCCCTGGGGCTCCAGCATGATCAGGTCGGCGGCGGCGCGGGATTTGAATTTGTAGAGCATGGTGATGTGTCTTTCTGGGTCTGGCGTGTGGCGTAGATGTAATCGCGCGTGAACGGGTAGGCCGATTGTGCGCCGGGGATCGTGCCGGTGGCTGTGTTGCCATCGGGCTTGGTCGCCAGCATCTGGTGCAGGGCCATGCAGCCGCGATCAAACCCGTGGGCAATTCCCGCCAGATACAGGCAAGTGCGCACGCAACACCGTATCGCCCTGGTCGGCGCCCGCCTGTGCGTGCTGAACGTCACGCGCGGCGGTCCATTGGGCCTCCAGCCTGTCAGACCACGCCTACAGGGTGTGCCCGTGGTGCGGTCGCAAGTTTTCGGTGTCCACCATCGCGCCCAGCTTTGGGCCCGCCGGTAGCTGGACCGCCATGGGCGCCGACAATGTCGACAGCCACCCCTCCAGGGTGCGCATCAAATGCTTCATGCGGCGCATATTGAAAGATTGCTGCACTGCATCAATACCCCAAGGCGGCACCTGGGGTTTCGCCGGGAAGGCCCCATTGACAGCATTTTGTTTAAGCCTAAACTATTTTGGCATGAACATCCTCTGCATTGGCGGTGGGCCCGCCGGTCTCTACTTCGCCCTGCTCATGAAGCAGCAAAACCCCGCGCACCGCGTCACGGTGGTCGAACGCAACCGGCCGTTCGACACTTTTGGCTGGGGCGTGGTGCTGTCGGACCAGACGCTGGCCAACCTGCAGGCGGCCGATGCCCCCACGGCTGCATTGATTGGCGATGCGTTCAACCACTGGGATGACATCGAGGTGTTCTTCAAGGGCCGCAGCGTGCGGTCCACCGGCCACGGCTTTTGCGGCATCGGCCGCAAGCGGCTGCTCAACATCTTGCAGGACCGGTGTCTGGCGGTGGGCGTAGACCTGCAGTTCGAGACCGACGTGGCCGACGACCAGCAGCTCGCCGCGCAGTACAACGCCGACCTGGTGATTGCGAGCGACGGACTCAACAGCCGCATCCGTACGCGCTACACCAGCGTGTTCCAGCCCGATATCGACCTGCGCGAATGCCGCTTCGTGTGGCTGGGCACCAAGAAAAAGTTCGACGCCTTCACCTTCGCCTTCGAGCAGACCGAGCACGGCTGGTTCCAGGCGCACGCCTACCAGTTCGACGCCGACACCTCGACATTCATCGTCGAAACGCCCGAGGCCGTGTGGAAGGCACACGGCCTGGACGCCATGGAGCAGCCCGAGGCGATTGCGTTTTGCGAAAAGCTGTTTGCCAAATACCTCGATGGCAACGCGCTCATCAGCAATGCCACACACCTGCGCGGCTCGGCCAACTGGATTCGGTTTCCGCGTGTGATCTGCAACACCTGGGTGCACCGCGAACAAATCGCAGGCAAGCGCGTGCCGATCGTGCTGATGGGCGATGCGGCGCACACCGCGCATTTTTCGATTGGCAGCGGCACCAAGCTCGCGCTGGAAGACGCCATCGACCTGGCCAACGAGTTTGCGACCGGTCTTCCGATTGACGAGGTGCTACAGCACTACGAAGCGCGCCGCAGCGTCGAAGTGCTCAAGATTCAGAACGCCGCGCGCAACTCCACCGAGTGGTTCGAGAACGTGGCCCGCTACACCGGCATGGAGGTGGAGCAGTTTGCCTACTCGCTGCTCACGCGCAGCCAGCGCATCAGCCATGAGAACCTGCGGCTGCGCGATGCGGCGTGGCTCGAAGGTTACGAGGCATGGCTCGCAGGCGGCAAAGCTGCCGTGCCGCCGATGCTCACGCCGTTCACGCTCAAGGGCCTCACGCTCAAGAATCGCATCGTCGTCTCGCCCATGGCCACCTACAGCGCTGTCGATGGTGTGCCGCAGGACTTCCACCTGGTGCACCTGGGCGCCCGGGCCCTCGGCGGCGCAGCGCTGGTGATGGTGGAGATGACCAGCCCCACGCCCGAAGGCCGCATCACCCCGGCGTGCACCGGGCTGTGGAACGACGCGCAGCAGGCCGCCTTTGCCCGCATCGTGCAGTTCGTGCATGGCAGCAGCACGGCCAAGATCGGCCTGCAGCTGGGCCACAGCGGCCCCAAGGGCTCCACGCGCGTGGGCTGGGAGGGCACGGACGAGCCGCTGCCCCAGGGCAATTGGCCCCTGCTCGCTGCCAGCGCGCTGGCATATGGCGAACAGAACCAGACACCTGCGGCGATGACCCGCACCGACATGAACCGAATGACCGCCGCGTTTGTCGAAAGCGCCCGCCGCGCCGTGGCCTGCGGCTTTGACTGGCTGGAGCTGCACTGCGCGCACGGCTACCTGCTGGCCAGCTTTATCAGCCCCATCACCAACCAGCGCACGGATGAATACGGCGGCAGCCTGGCCAACCGCTGCCGCTACCCGCTGGAGGTGTTTACCGCGCTGCGCGCCGTGTGGCCTGCCGACAAGCCGCTCTCCGTGCGCATATCAGCCCACGACTGGGTTCCCGGCGGCACCACGCCGGATGACGCGGTGGAGATTGCGCGGCTGTTCAAGGCCGCGGGCGCTGATTTGATCGACGTATCGTCAGGCCAGACCACACGCGCTGCCAAGCCGGTGTATGGCCGCATGTACCAGACGCCGTTTGCCGACCGCATCCGCAACGAGGTGGGCATTGCCACCATGGCCGTGGGCGCGATCACCGAGGCCGACCATGCCAACAGCATCGTCGCCGCCGGCCGCGCCGACCTGTGCGCCATTGCCCGCCCGCACCTGGCCGACCCGGCGTGGACCCTGCACGCCGCAGCGCAGCTGAGCCCCGTAGCCGCAGCGCACACCGACTGGCCGGTGCAGTACACCAGCGGCCGCGACCAGATGCTGCGCGAGATTTCAAAGCAAAAACAGGTCTCAGCGCTTACCAGTCAAGCGCAAGCTGCTACCAAAAGCAGAGCACCCGAGGAAGAAGGCTAGCCATGGACCTCGAAGCCCGCCTGCACGGCGCCGCCCCCAGCGAACACCCCGAGGCCCTGCGCCTGTGGCTGCGCCTGCTCACCTGCACGCAGCTCATCGAAAAACAGGTGCGCAGCAACTTGCGTGCGCAGTTCGACACCACGCTGCCGCGCTTTGACCTGATGGCGCAGCTCGAACGCGCGCCGGACGGCATGAAGATGAAAGAGCTCTCGCGCCGCATGATGGTGACGAGCGGCAACATCACCGGCATCACCGACCAGCTCGTGGCCGAAGGGCTGGTCGAGCGCATGGACGTGGAAGGCGACCGCCGCGCGTACCTCGTGCGCCTCACGCCGCAAGGCCGCGAGCAGTTCAACACCATGGCGCGCCAGCACGAGCAATGGATCGTCGAGGCCTTTGCCACGCTGGGCGAGCGCGACATCGCCACCTTGTACCGCCTGCTGGGCAAGGTCAAGGAACACACACAGAACAATTCTTTGGAGACAACGGAATGAAACATTTCATCGGGGCCAGCAACCCCATGCGCGAGCAGTTCAACCCCCAAGCCAACTACGTCGCCGAACACTTCGCGTGGAGCTTTGACGGCGGCGTGGGCACCGTCACGCTCAACCGGCCGGACCGCAAGAACCCGCTCACCTTCCAGAGCTATTCGGAGCTGCGCGACTTCTTCTACGCCCTGCGCTTCGCCACCGATGTGAAAGCCATCGTGGTCACCGGCGCGGGCGGCAACTTCTGCTCGGGCGGTGATGTGCACGAGATCATCGGCCCGCTGACCACCATGACCATGCCCGAGCTGCTGGAGTTCACGCGCATGACGGGCGACCTGATCAAGGCCATGCGCGCCTGCCCGCAGCCCGTGCTGGGCGCCATCGACGGCATCTGCGCCGGTGCGGGCGCCATGATGGCGCTGGCCTGCGACATGCGCTACGGCACCGAGGCGACCAAGACGGCCTTTCTCTTCACCCGTGTGGGCCTGGCCGGTGCCGACATGGGCGCCTGCGCCCTGCTGCCCCGCATGATCGGCCAGGGCCGCGCCAGCGAGCTGCTGTTCACCGGCCGCGCGATGACGGCGCACGAGGGCCTGGCCTGGGGCTTCTTCAACGACCTGTATGCAAGCGCCGACCTGCTGGCCAACGTGCAGGCCACCGCGCGCACGCTGGCCAGCGGCCCCACCTTTGCCCACGGCATGACCAAGACCATGCTGAGCCAGGAATGGAGCATGACCATTGAACAGGCCATTGAGGCCGAGGCGCAGGCGCAGGCGATCTGCATGCAGACCGAAGACTTCCGACGGGCGTATGAGGCGTTTGCCGCCAAGCAAAAGCCTGTGTTCCAAGGGGACTAAGAACATGCACATCGCCACCCCACCGGCCCCCTGCCCGCCATCGACGGCGCATCTGGCCCTGCCCTTTTTCGACGACGCCCACCGCGCACTCGCCGAAGGCCTGGTGCCCTGGGCCGCCGCGCAAGAGGTCGATGAAACCGACGACCGCGCTGCCTGCCGCGACTGGGTGAAGCGCCTGGGCGCAGGCGGTTGGCTGCGCTACTGCGTGCCCGCCGCGCACGGCGGTGCTCTGCCCGCGCTGGACTCGCGCGCGCTGGTGCTGCTGCGCGAGACGCTGGCTTACCACTCGCCACTGGCGGACTTTGCGTTTGCGATGCAGGGCCTGGGCAGCGGCGCCATCACGCTGGCGGGCAGCCCGGCGCAACAGGCGCACTACCTGCAGGGCGTGGCGCGTGGCGAGCTGATTGCGGCATTTGCGCTGAGCGAGCCCGAAGCCGGTTCTGACGTGGGCGCTATGCAAACAATAGCTACCAGCGCTTATCCATCAAGCGCTAGCGTCCAAAAAGACTCATATTCCCTGACCGGAACCAAGACCTGGATCAGCAACGGTGGCATTGCCGACTTCTACTGCGTGTTTGCCAAGACCGACCCGGCGGGCGGCACGCGCGGAATCAGCGCCTTCATCGTCGATGCGAACACGCCGGGGCTGGACGCCTCGCGCCACATCCATGTGATGGCGCCGCACCCGCTGGCCACGCTGCAGTTCACCGATTGCAAAGTGCCCGCCACGGCGCTGCTGGGCGAAGAAAACGGCGGCTTCAAGCTTGCCATGCGCACGCTCGACATCTTTCGCGCGTCCGTCGCCGCCGCCGCCCTGGGCATGGCGCGCCGCGCGCTGGCCGAGGCCGTGCACCACGCCCGCCAGCGCCGCATGTTCGGCCAGACGCTGGCGGACTTCCAGCTCACGCAGGCCAAGATCGGCGAGATGGCCGCGCTGGTGGACAGCGCAGCGCTGCTCACCTACCGCGCTGCGTGGCTGCGTGACACGGGCCAAGCGCGCGTGACTGCCGAGGCGGCCATGGCCAAAATGACCGCCACCGAAAACGCCCAGCGCGTGATCGACATGGCGCTGCAGCTGCACGGCGGGCGCGGTGTGGAGGTGGGCAGCAAAGTCGAGTCGCTGTACCGCGACATCCGCTCACTGCGCATCTACGAAGGCGCCACTGAGGTGCAGCAACTCATCATCGGCAAGGCCGTTCTGCAGGAGTGATCCATGAAAGCTGCATCCGCCCAACTCGACCATTTCGTGCACGACCGGTTGCCACCCGCATCGGCCTTGCCAACGATGCGCTATGACCTGCCCGAGCTGCAGATCGCAGACCAAGCCAACCTGGTTCACGCACTGTTCGACCAGGCCGAACGTGCTGGCAACATCGACCGGTCCCTGCTGCGCGGACCGCACCGCACCTACACCTACCGCGACGCCCGCACCGAGGCCGCGCGCATTGCCGAGGTGCTGACGCAAGACCACGGCCTGGTGCCCGGCAACCGGGTGCTGCTGCGCGGCGGCAACACGGTGGAGATGGCGCTGGCCTGGCTGGGCACCGTGTATGCGGGGTTGATCGCGGTGGCCACCATGCCGCTGCTGCGCGCGGGCGCGCTGGCCAGCATCATCGAGCGCTCTCAGCCCACGCTGGCGCTGTGCGACGGCCGCCTGCTGGCCGAGTTGCAGATGGCACAGGCGCAGCACCCGGTGCTGGCCACCATCGTGCCCTTTCACACCACGCCCGATGCAGCCGACCTGATCACGCGCGCCCAAGAAAAACCCGGCACCACCCCGCCCTGCCCCACGTCGGCGGACGATATTGCGCTGATGGCGTTTACCTCCGGCACCACGGGCGCGCCCAAGGCCGCCGTACACACGCACCGCGACGTACTCGCGGGCTGCGAGGCCTGGCCACGCCACGTGCTCAAGGCCACACCCGACGACATCGTTGCGGGCTCGCCGCCGCTGGCATTCACGTTCGGTCTGGGCGGACTGCTGGTGTTCCCAATGTGGGCCGGGGCCAGCGTGTACTTCCCCGACCAGCCTTACACGCCAGAAACCATGGTGGTGCTGATGCGCGACGCAGGCGTCACCATCTGCTACACCGCGCCCACGTTCTACCGGCAGATGGCGCCATTCGCCAAGAAGATCGGTCTGCCACAACTGCGCATCTGCGTGAGTGCGGGCGAGGGTCTGCCAGACGCCACGCGCCAGCTGTGGAAAGACGCCACGGGCATCGACATGACCGACGGCATCGGTGCCACGGAAATGTTCCACATCTTTGTCTCGTCCGCAGGTGGGGAGACACGCGCGGGCGCCATCGGCAAGGTGGTGCCCGGCTACACCGCCAAAGTGGTGGATGACGACGGCAACGAGGTGCCCTACGGCACGGTGGGCAAACTCACGGTGATCGGCCCGACCGGCTGCAAATACCTCGATGACCCGCGCCAAGTCAAGTACGTGAAGGGCGGCTGGAACTACCCGGGCGACGCCTTCACGCAAGACGCCGACGGCTACTTCTTCTACCAGGCGCGCGACGACGACATGATCATCACCGCGGGCTACAACGTGGGCGGCCCCGAGGTGGAAGACGCCCTGCTGCGCCACCCCGCCGTGGCCGAGTGCGGCGTGATCGGCGTGCCCGACGATGAGCGCGGCATGGTGGTCAAGGCCATCTGCGTTTTGAAGCCCGGCCACCCCGGCGACGCCGCCATGGTCAAGACCTTGCAGGACCATGTGAAAGCGACCATCGCACCATTCAAGTACCCACGCGTGGTGGAGTTCGTCACCGCACTACCGCGCACCGAGACGGGCAAGCTGCAGCGGTTCAAGCTGCGCCAGGGCGCGGCGTCTGCAGCTTCTTCTTCAACAAAAACAACATGATGAAAAACACCCTTTTGCAACCCGAAGGTTGGGTCACGCCCAAGGGCTACGCCAACGGTATGTCCGCCCGCGGGACGATGGTTTTCACTGGCGGCCAGATCGGCTGGAATGCGCAGCAGCAGTTTGAAAGCGATGACTTCATCGCGCAGACGCGGCAAACGCTGCTGAATGTGCGGGCGGTGCTGGAGGCTGGCGGCGCGGGGCCGGAACATTTGGTGCGGCTGACCTGGTACGTGGTGGATCGCAAGGAATACAACGCGCGTTTGAAGGAGCTGGGCGCGGTGTACCGCGAGGTGCTGGGCAAGAACTTTCCGGCGATGGCGTGTGTGCAGGTGGCGGGGTTGATGGAGGAGCGGGCGAAGGTGGAGATTGAGGCGACGGCGGTGGTGCCGGATGCTGCCTAAAACGCAGCGCAATTTTTGACACTTCTTAAAGGACTGCTGTGATGTCACGCCTGAAGCCGCTGCCACCCGAGACCACGCCTGAGCTCAAGGAGCATTTCGATTTTTTCCTGGGGACGCTGGGCTTCACGCCCAACAGCGTGCTGACCATGCAGCGCAAGCCCGCACTCGTGCAAGCTTTTGCGCAACTCAACGCGGCCGTCATGGACCCTGCAGGTGAGGTGGACCTGGGATTTCGCAGACTGATTGGCCATCTGGCGAGCAAGGCAGCTGGCTGCCTGTACTGCCAGGCGCACACCCTGCTCGGAGCGGCCAACTTTGGCGTCAGCGAAGAGAAGCTTGCCGCAGTGTGGACCTACGCCACCAGCCCGCTCTACAACGACAAGGAGCGCGTGGCGCTGGAGTTTGCTCTAGCGGCAGCAGCGCAACCCAATGCGGTTACAGATGAGCTTTTCGAGCGACTGCGCGCCCACTGGAGTGAGGCGCAGATTGTCGAGATCCTGGGTGTGGTGGCCATGTTTGGGTTTCTGAATCGCTGGAATGACAGCATGGCCACGCCACTCGAAGCAGTGCCTCTGGCGGTGGCGCAGAAAGCGCTGGGGCCCGCGACCTGGAGCCCTGGGAAGCACGCGCGTTGATGCCCGCTTGTCCGGCCGCACGCAGCACCACCAGCCCAGATCGGCTCCGAGGTTTGGCCGCTTACGCATCTACCCACCGGTCGACGAATTCACGCCCGACGGCAGCAGCGCCTGTGCATCCGGGCTGCTGCGCCGCCAGATGCGCTGTAGTGCCGGGCCGTACAAGATAAACACCAACGCCGCAGCAATCAGAGGCAACGCCGCAAACACCCACCCCGTCAACAGCTCCCCACCCAGCGCCACCCCCACCAGCAACGCCACCGCCGGGTTCACAAACGAATAGCTCCCCGCCAGCGCAGCCGACGTGTTCTGCAACAGCCACAAATACGCATTGAGCGCCACCAGCGTGCCAAACACCAACAAGTAAATCCACGCCGCCCACGACTTGGCACTGACCTGGCCCAAGGCGCTCAAGGGCTCAAACCACAGCGCCACCACCAACCCCATGGCACCGCCCGCAAACCACTGCGCCGCAGACGCCATGGCCGGGGCGGGCAAAGACAACTTGCGCGATGCGTACGAACCCACGCTCCAGGCCAAGGGGGCGCCAAAGGCCAGCAACGCACCCAGCCAGGTGGCAGAAAAATCTCCTTCCAGCGCCAGCAACAGCGCGCCCACCACGCCCAGCGCCAGGCCGATCCAGCTGGTGACCGGCACCCGCTCGCCACCCCAGCGCGACCACAGCGCCAGCCACATCGGCATGGTGGTGACCACCGTGGCCATGAGACCCGAGCCGATGCCCAGCTTTTGCGCAAAGCCGATGAAATTCATGGCCAGAAACACCATGAGCCCGCCCACCACCGCCGAATTGCGCCACTGCGCACGGGTGGGCAGCGCGTGCCCCTGCCACACCGCGATCAGTAGCATGACGCCGCCTGCGCACAAAAACCGGATGGCGTTCATCAGCAACGGCGGCATGCTCGTCAGCGCAATGCCAATGGCGAAATACGTGGTGCCCCACACCACGTACACCAGCAGCAAGGCCACTGCGACGGCCCAGTTGCGCTGCGCGCGGGGTTGCGCATTGAAAATTGTCGGCATATTCTTCACCTGACCGAAAAATTTATGGGAATCCGAAGGATTTCGGAATTTTTACCAAAATCAAGGCCATATGCAAGCAAATATTCAGACAGATGACATGGACGCCAGAATTATTTCGGCATTGGGGGCAGATGGCCGACGTTCCTATGCCGATGTGGGGGCTGAAGTGGGGCTGTCTACGGCGGCCGTGCACGAGCGCGTGAAGAAGCTGCTGGACAAGGGCGTGATCCGCCGGTTTTCGATCAGCGTGGACCCGGAGCGTGTGGGCCTGAACTTCACCGCGTTCGTGGCGATCCGCAACGATGGCGGCATCCACTGCCGCGACGTGGCGCCGCGCCTGCGCGCCATGCCCCAGGTCGAAGAGCTGCACAGTGTGGCGGGCGAATACGACTTTCTGGCCAAGATCCGCACCACGCATGCCCGCGCGCTGGAAGACGTGATCTACGAGATCAAGGCCATCGCGGGCGTGGCCCGCACCACCAGCACGGTGGTGCTCAACACCGAGTTCGAGGACCGCCCGCTGGACCTGGGCTGGGTGAATGGCGACAAGGGCGGCTGATGCAGGGCGGTGGCCCCGGTCCCGCCGCGCGGCTGTTTACGCCGCTACCGGAGCGCGGTCCGCCGCAGTGGCAACAGCCGCCGGGGCCTTCACCAGGCGCTGCACCAGCGCCATGTAGTAGCCCAGCGGGGGCGTGACCAGCCCCGGCACCTTGGCATGGTCGTCGTAGCGGCGCAGGCGGATGGCCTCCTGCGCAAAAGGCTGGGCCGCAAACTGCATTGCTTCTTGGGGCGTGAAGGCGCCCCCTTGCAGCACCAGACTGTGCTGCGACGCGGGCGACAACGCCTCCCAATACCCTGGCTCCATCGCGCACAGGTAGCGCTTGGCATCCACATGCAGGCGGATGGGCTCCAGCACCGCGTCGGGCAGCAGTCCACGCAAGAACGGGATGGCGATGTACTGGTGCAGATCGTCCTGCTCGGCCGTGTCGCCCCCGGGTGCCAGCAGGTGGCCCAGGTCGTGCAGCAGGGCCGCGACGATGGTGGCCGGGGTTTCACCTGACTTTTCGGCCCACTGCGCGCACTGCAGTGCGTGCTCCAGCTGGCTGACCGCCTCGCGGCCGTACTGGTTCACGCCCCGGGTAGCGAGCAGGTGGGTGATGTCTTCAAGGTTCAATGCCATGGTGTGCTCCTTGTCAGACCAGTGCCTTGCGGATGCGGGCCGACACCAGGTCGATCACGCTCACCGTGACCACGATGATGAGCATGACTGCGCAGGTCTCGGCGTACTGGAAGCCCCGGATGATTTCCCACAACACCACCCCAATGCCCCCCGCGCCCACCATGCCCACCACCGAGGCCGATCGCACGTTGGCTTCAAACCGGTAGAGCGTGTATGAGATCCACAGCGGCATCACTTGCGGGATCACGCCATAGATGATTTCGTGCAGCGCGCTCGCACCGGTGGAGCGAATGCCCTCCACCGGCTGCGGGTCGATGGCCTCTACGGCTTCGGAGAACAGCTTGGCCAGCGTGCCCGAAGTGTGGATCCACAGCGCCAGGACGCCGGCAAACGGCCCCAGGCCTACCGCCACCACGAACAGCATGGCGAACACCATTTCGTTGATGGCACGGAACGCGTCGAGCACGCGGCGCACAGGCTGGTACACCCACCAGGGAACGATGTTGGACGAGGCCAGCAGCGCCAGCGGCACGGCGGTAACCACTGCCAGGGCCGTACCCCACAGCGCGATCTGCAGCGTGACCAGCATCTCCTGCACATAGAGCTGCCACTGCGAGAAATTAGGCGGGAAGAACTCCGCAGCGTAACGGGCCATGTTGCCCGAATCGCTCAAAAGGTCGAGCGGGCGCATGTCGGCGCCCTTCCAGGAAGCCGCCAGCAACACGAGCAGGATGCCCCAAGCCAGGTACCAGACCAGGCTGCGTTTGGGCGCCGTGGTGCTGGCCAACGTGGCCAGCGAGGGATTAAGAGCAGAAGACATGGGCACACCTGGGCTGCGATAAAAACGAGCCGCTTACTTCAGCGACGCCAATTGCTGGTCAATTTCGGCCAGGCGGGTCTTCTTGTCGGCGTCGGCCAGCGTGGTGTCGGCTTCGATCCTGTTGCGCTTGCCAAACAGGTCGAGCTGACGGATGGGTGTGAGTTGGGCGTTGGTCGATGGCTTGAAGCCCGAGAGCTTGGAGATCTTCATCACGATCTCTTTCTCGCGTGCATCGGTCTTGGCGTAGTTGTAGAAAAATTCCTTGATCTTGGCCTTGGTGGACTCAGGCATTTCCTTGCTCAGCACCAGCGGGTCCAGCGCAATCAGTGGCGATGTCCAGACGATCTTGATGTCCTTGAACTTCTCAGGCTGGCGCTCCTTGATCTTGTCGAGGTTTTCGCTGTTGTTGGTGGCCACATCCACCTGCTTGTTGGCCACCGCCAGGGCATTGGTCTCGTGGTTGGCGCTGCGCACGATCTTGAAATGCGTTTTCACATCGACCTTGTTCTGCGCAAAGGCGTAGTAGCCGGGTACCAGAAAGCCCGAGGTCGAGTTGGGATCACCATTGCCAAAGCTCAGCGATTTGCCGTTCTTGAGCACATCGCCGAGCGTGTTGTAAGGGCTGTCCTTGTGCACGATCAGGTGTGAGTAGTAGCCCTGGGTGCCATCGGCGTTGACCATTTGCGCGAACACTTCACCATTGGCGCGGTCCACCGCCTCCATGGCCGACTTGTTACCCAGCCAGGCCACCTGCACTTTATTGAAGCGCATGCCTTCGATGATGCCGGCGTAGTCCGGCGCGAAGAAGGCGCGGATCTTGAAGCCGGTTTGCTTGGCCATGTCGTCCAGCAGGGGCTGCCAGTCGGCTTTGAGGTTCTGCGTCGCCTCCGTGGAGATGATGCCGAAATTGATGTCCTGGGCGTGGGCACCAGAAAGACCCAGACCCAATGCAAGCGCTGCACACAGTTTCTTGAACATGGAAAAACTCCGAAAAATGGGAAACAGAAAAAAGGCTGTACGTTCAGGCAGCCTGGACCATTGCGGGAGACCAATGATGTGCGGGCATTGGCGCCGCCACTGGCGCTGCAGGAGAAGCGGCTGCATCCGACAGGATCTCGTCGGCGTGCACGCCATACAGGCTGCGCAGCAGTGCGGGTGTGAGTGCGGCAGAGGGGCCGTCGTACACCACCTGGCCGTGGTGCAATGCCACCACGCGCGGGCAGTATTTGATGGCCACATCCACCTGGTGCAAGGACACGATGACGGTGCAACGGTCCTCGCGGTTGATGCGTGCCAGGATGTCCATCACCTTGCGCGAGGACTCCGGGTCCAGCGAGGCAATGGGCTCGTCGGCCAGCACCACCTTTGCGCCCTGCACCAGCGTGCGCGCAATGGCCGCGCGCTGCTGCTGCCCGCCGGACAAGGTAGAAGCCCGTTGTGCATGGCACTCGGCAATGCCCACGCGGCCCAGGGCTTCGAGTGCCAGCGCGCGCTCGTGCGGCTTGAACATACGCAGCCAACCGCGCCAGCGGGGGGTGCGATGCAGCAGCCCCACCAGCACATTCATCAGCACCGGCAGGCGGTCCACCAGGTTGAACTGCTGGAACACAAAACCCACCTGCGAACGCACCTTGCGGATGTCGCTGTGGATGCGCCCACCCTGCTGCACACAGCGGCCGTCCACCTCGATCAACGAATCGCTGGCAACGTCCGCCACCACCAAGCCCGCCACGTGGCGCAGCAAGGTGGACTTGCCGGAGCCAGATGCTCCGATCAGCGCCACCATCTCACCGCTCTGCACGGTGAGGTTGATATCACGCAGGGCGTGTTTGCCGTTGGCGAAATGCTTGTTCAGTTGATGGATGTGCAGTGCGGCGGCAATCCACCGAACTTAAGCCCCCTACCCCTTGTAAGCCATATGCGGATGCGGCTTCACATGCCGCGCAGGTCTGGGTTGAGATCGACCCGCCACGCGGCGCACCAAGTTCTTGCCCAGCAGGCCAATAGCATGGGCAAT
>CAMTXG010000020.1:0-279003 GCA_947085645.1 uncultured Gammaproteobacteria bacterium | reverse complement strand
TCCATACGGGACTACATAGATCGCCACAATCAGGACCCCAAGCCCTTTGTGTGGCGCAAAAGCGCCGACACCATCCTGGCATCTGTGGCCCGGGCGGCCAGTTCTATTATTTGATGCTTACTTCTGAGACACCACACTAGCTGTTGGCGCGTTTTTTCAGCCAGCGCATCAATGTGCCTACCACCGGGAGCTTCTCGTACAGCTCTTCCGCAGCATCCCAGTAGTCGCGGTGCAGTGTGACCATGCATTGCGCATCCAGCATGAGATGCGAGGCGCCGCGTACGGTCTGCGTCACGCCTTTTTCAAAGCCCTTGAAGGCAAACAGAAAGTCCCAGGTCAGAAAACACTGCTGCCCTTGCACCACGCGGCCGGTGACCACAAAACGCGGCTGTTCCAGCGACTCGAACATGTGGGTAAAGATGCCCTGGATGGCGGGCACGCCCTGCACCTCGTTGAACGGGTCTTTGAAGCGCGCCTGTGGAGCATAGAGCTGACCAATGGTGGCCACATCGGCCGGTGAAAGGTTCTCAAAGAACGCAATGACTCGCGTGACGGCATCTTCGGTATAGGGTGCGGTGTACGGGGGCTGCATGGCAAATGTCAAAGTCCGGTGAAGCGGCGAACAGTCGGAAAGTACCACCGATACGGCAGCAGCCGCAGCAGCTTCATCACGCGCGTGAAGCGCTTGGGGAAGTGGATATCGAAATGCCCGCGTTCCCAGCCCTGCAAAATGGCCGTGGCAGCTGCTTCGGGCGAGATGAGGGCCGGCATCGTGAAGTCATTGCCCGCCGTCAATGGCGTGGCCACAAAGCCGGGGTTGATCACGCTCACGCCCATGCCCAGATCGTGCAAATCCAGGTACAACGCCTCGGCCAGGTTGATGAGCGCTGCCTTGGTGGGCCCGTAGGCCAGGCTTTTGGGCAGGCCCCGAAAACCCGCCACGCTGCTGATAACGCTCACATGCCCCGGTCGCCCGGCCTGCGCAGCCGCCAGCATGGCAGGCAACACGGCGGCCAGCACGTGTAGCACGCCGTTGTAGTTGATCTGCTCGTGGCGCAGCACCACCGTCAGATCAAACTCGGTCGCGCGCATGTCGCGGTAATAGCCTGCGCAGTAGCACACCATGTCGGGCGCGCCGCCCGCCAGCACCTGCGCGGCGGCAGCCTGCACCTGCTCGGGCTCTGCCGTGTCAAAGGCCAGGGCCATGCTGCCGGGGTGCTGGGCCACAAACGCATCCAGCGCATCGCCGCTGCGCGCCGACACAATGACCTGCGCGCCGCGCGCATGCAGTGATGCCGCCGTGGCCCGGCCAATGCCGCTGCTGGCCCCAATGAGCCAGGCCCGGCGGCCATGCCAGTCGCGCAGGGGAGGGTTCAGGCTCATGGTGCGCGTTTGGTAAAGGACAAAGTGATCTCGCCCAGGTGGAACCCGAACTTGCTCATGGTGGCGCGATTGAGCATCACGCGGTCGTCGATGAGGTACATCCAGTCGTCCAGCTCGACGTTGTAGACCTTGCCATCCACCGGCAGCGCCAGCGTGTAGCCCCAGCGGAAGGCGTTGCCGCGCGTTTGTCCGTTGGCTATGCCCACCACGTCGTCGGCGGTGCCGGTGTAGCGGCCATCGGCGTGTTTGGTCAGGCGCCAGATGCGGCGCTGCGTGGTGCCGTCGGAGTAGGTAAACGCTTCATCGAGCACGCCCTCGTTGCCCTTCCACTCGCAGTCCATGACCACGGTGAAGCGTTTGACGATCTGGCCGCTGCGGTCCTGGAAGATTCCGTAGGCGTCGATCTTGCCCGTGAAGTACTGGGCAAGGTCGAGCACCGGCTTTTCGCTGGCGTAGCTGTCGATGTTCTGGCTGGCGCAGCCGGACAGGACCACGGGCGCAGCCACTGCGGCCGAAAGGAGAAGGCGTCGTTGCATCATGAGGTGTGGGCCTTGGGTTCGTTCGCTATCAAAGGGAGGCAACGGGTCGGTGCTGCCGCAGTATGAGGAAATAAAGCGCCGCAGCGGCCATCAGCTTGAGCACGCAGGGCAGCACTGCATAGGCAAGGCCCAGGGTCTGCAGACCGTCTTCGCCACGCGTTCCGGGGGTGTAGCCCAGCCAACCCAGCAGGGGCAGCGCCAGGCCTGCGGCCAGTGCCAGGTTGAGCTTGGTCGCAAAGTTCCACCAGCCAAAGTACGCGCCGTCGTGCTGGCCGCTGTCGCCCTCGGCCGCGATCACGCCGGCCAGCAAAGCGCTGGGCAGGGCCAGGTCGGTTCCCAGCGCCACGCCCGACAGCGCACAGACGATGAGAAACGGCAACACGTCGCCCGCGCCCAGAAAGGCCGTCCACACAAACACCGCAATCGCCAGCAGCATGCCCGCCAGCCAGGTACGCGCGAGGCCAAACCGCGCCACGGCGCGCAACCAAAACGGGATCGACAGCGCAGCGCAGACGAAGTACGCGGCCAGAAACATCGGCTCTTGCGCGGGCGGCGCCTGCAGGCGGTCTTGAATGAAGAACAGCACCAGCGTGGCCGGTATGGCGCTGGCAATGCCGTTGAGCATGAACACCGCCAGCAGACGGCGGAAGGCCGGACGCCCCCAGGGCCGCCACAGGCTGGCGCGCTGCGGCGGGCGGTACACACCGGCCACGGCAACACCCGCATGCGCTGCGGGGCGCGGGGCCCGCGTCCACGCCCACCAGCCGATCAGCAAGGTGATGGCAAACACGCTGAGCATGACCGGCAAACCCAGCAGCGCAGGCAGCACCGAGGCCAGCACCACGCCGACCAGTGCAGCGCCTTCGCGCCAGGCCACGATGCGGCCGCGCTGCAGCTCGTCGCCGCCCAAACGGGCGCCCCACGATTGGTGAGCAATGCTCAGCTGGCTGTACGCGGTGTAGGTGACAAGCAGCGCAACCAGTGCCCAGACGATGAGCGCATCGGGGCTGCGCACCGCTGGGAAGAACAGGCCTGTCAGCCCCAGCGCGAGCACCACCGCAGAACCCGCGCCCACCGCCAGCACCGCGCGCACCGAGCGGCCAAACAGATGGTCAGACAAACGGCCCAGCAGCGGGTCTGACACGGCATCAAACAAACGTGCCGCCAGCAGCACCGACCCCAGCGTAGCCAGCGGCATGCCGAACTCGCGCGCATAGTGGTTGGGCAGCAGCACGTACAGGGGCAGCGCCACAAACGCCAGCGGCAGGCCCAGCAGCCCATAGGCCAGGCCTGCGCTGGCGCGGATGGGCTGCGGGGAGGTCATGGCTGGCCTGCCGTGCGGGTGGCGGCCAGCAGCTCCTGGCGCAGCCCGGGTTCGGAGGTCTGCGGCGAGAGCCAGATGCCAAAGAACAGGCGCGAGAACTCGGCGTCCGGCACCTCGCCCACCACGCGCCCGGCCATCTTGAACACCGCTCCCACGCCCGGCTGGTGAATGCCCAGCAGGCGGTCGCCGGGCTTCACGTCTGGTAACGCGGCCTGCAGGTCCTGCTGCCAGCGCGCGGCTTGCTGGGGCGTGAAGCTGCCCACGCGGCGCATCTCCTCCAAGGAACGCTTGGCGATGGCTGCGGCCGTGAAGTTGCGCTGGTAGGTCAGCTCCAGCGCCAGCGGCTGGGCGCTGTAGTTGTCGGCATCAAAGCCGGGATGCACCCACAGGCGGGCACGGTAGATCTCGAAACCCAGAAACCGCAGCACGCCCTGGCCCGCCAGGCGCACGCCCGACAGGGGCGTGGCCGCAGACTGCTCAGCCGCTTGGGCCGCTTGGGCCATGGATACGACCTGCGCCACCGCAGAATTTGAATAAAAACAGGCTCCAGCGCTTATCCAAAAAGCGGTAACAGCTATGTATTTCATAGCAATCAATCTTTCACCAGGGTGTATTGCACCAGGTCGATATTGCTCATCGCAAACGCCGCTTCGCAGTACGCCAGGTAGAACTCCCAGATGTGCATAAAGCGCTGGTCGAACCCCAGCTGCAGAATGCGCGCGCGCTGTGCCAGAAAGCGCTCGCGCCAGCGCTTGAGGGTTTCGGCGTAGTCCTGGCCAAAAGCGAACTCGTCCACCACCCGCAGCCCTGCGGCCTGGGCCTCGCGGCGAAACTCGCGCGGGCAGGGCAGGCAGCCGCCCGGGAAGATGTACTGCTGGATGAAGTCGGTGGAGCTGATGTAGCGGTCAAACAGGCTGTCGTCGATGACGATGCTCTGGATGCAGGCCTTGCCGCCGGGTTTGAGCAGGCGGTTGACCGACTGAAAGTAGGTGGGCCAGTATTCGCGGCCCACGGCCTCGACCATCTCGATGGAGCAGATCGCGTCGTACGGGCCGTCCTGGATGTCGCGGTAGTCCTGCAGGCGCAAATCCGCCTTGCCTTGCACGCCGTGCGCCGTCATGCGCTTTTGGGCAAATGCCAGCTGCTCGGTCGATAGCGTCACGCCGGTGAGCGAGGCACCGAACTCGGTGGTCGCCATCTCGGCCAGAGCGCCCCAGCCGCAGCCGATCTCCAGCACGCGATCACCGGCCTGTACGCCCGCCATGCGCAGTGCCCGGCGCACCTTGGCGTGCTGCGCTGCGCGCATGTCACCCCCCGCATCGCCTTCGAACCAGGCCGATGAGTAGTTCATCGTGTCGTCCAGCCAGAGTTCATAGAACGCGTTGCCCAGGTCGTAGTGGGCGTGGATGTTCTTCTGGCTATTGCTGCGCGTGTTGCGGTTGAGCAAATGCTTGACGCGGTACAGCAGACGCCCGGCCCAGGTGCCGTAGATCACGCCTTCCACCTGCTGGCGGTTGGCGACAAAGAGCTTGAGCAGGTCGGTGAGGTGGGGCGTGGTCCAGTCGCCTGCGATGTAGCTCTCGGCAAAGCCGATGTCGCCCGAGCGCAGCGCAGCACTGCACACGTTCCAGTTCTTGAGCGTGATGGCCGCCGACGGGCCGCCGCCCTGGCCGAAGTGCTGCAAGGTGCCGTCGGGCAGCTGCACCGTCAGGTTGCCGTGCTGCAGCCGCTGCAGGAGCTTCAGGGCCGTGCGGGCTGCAGCGGGCGTGCCCTGGGGCAACTCGCGCGCTGTGCGTTGTGCGGTGGTCGTGGAGGAGTTCATGGCGGTCTTCTCGTGCATGGGGTCAGCAGGTCACTTCAACGGGTCACGATGGAGGTGGGTGCCTCGGGCTTGCGATGGAAACGCACACGCTTAAGCCACAGGCGCAGCGCATGCCAATGAATGCGGCCCATGATGGCCAGCGTCATGGCGGGGTAGCCCCACAGGGCGCGGCGCATCGTTTGTGCGGTGACGACATGCAGCACGCCACTCACGCTGGTCTGTATGAGCGGGCCGCTCGCGTCGTCGTAGTCGATGCGCGCCACGGTGCGTCCTGCTTCGCCGTGTTCATCCGCGTGCAACGGCGCTGTGCGCATGAAGCGAAAACGGTAGCCGCCACTCACCTCGCAAAACGGCGACACATGGAACACCTTGCGCGCCTGCTGCTCCACGCCGTATTGCGGGGCGTCCAGCAGGTAGCAGTGGCGCTCGCCAAAGGTGTTGTTCACCTCCACCACGATGGCGCGCAGGCTGCCGTCGGCACGGTGGCAGTACCAAAAACTCACGGGCTTGAAGGTGTAGCCCAGCACGCGCGGGTAGCAGTGCAGCCAGACCTCACCGGTTGCGTCAGCGATGCCTTCGGTGCGCAGCAGTGCGTCGAGCCAGGCCAGCGCCCCGCCCTGCGCGGCGCTGCGGCCATCGCCATGGTCCACGTCATGAAAACTGATGGCGCCGCGACGGTTGATGGCCAGGTCACTCTGAATGCCGGGCAGGCTGCGCATCGGCAGCATGAGAAAGAACGTGGGGTAGGCAAACGCATGCCGCCGGGGCCGCAGCCGCGTGTGGCGCACCTGACCGAAGCCAATCAGCGGCGCTGCGGGTGCGGCCAGGGCGTGGATCACGCCGCCTCCGCCAGAGGAGCAGGCATTGCAGCCAGCAGTTGCTCGGCCACGGCCAGGCCCGATTTAAGGCCGTCTTCGTGGAAGCCATACCCGGTCCAGGCACCACAGAACCAGGTGTGCTGCTGACCCTGCAGCTTGCCCACTTGCTGTTGCGCGCGGATGGCGGCCGTGTCGAACACCGGGTGGGCGTATTCGTAGCTGCCGATCACGTGTTCGGGTGCAATGTCGCGCAACGGGTTGAGCGACACCACCACGGGCTGGGCAAACGGCACGGGCTGCAGCTGGTTGATGAGGTAGTGCAGGCACACGCGGGCCGACTCGCGGCTGCGCTGCTGGGCGCGCTCGTAGTTCCAGGCGGCCCAGGCGGCGCGGCGCGCGGGCAGCACAGAGGTGTCGGTGTGCAGCACGGCGCGGTTGGCCTGGTAACGGATGGAGCCAAGCACGGCGCGCTCATGGGTGGTGGGCTGGGCCAGCAGCGCGAGCGACTGGTCCGAATGCGTGGCCAGCACCACCTTGTCAAAGTGCTCGGTGTGGCCCGCAGTCACCACCCGCACACCGGCGGCATCGCGCTCGATGCGGCGCACGGGGGTGTTCAGGCGCTTGTCGGCAATGTCCGCCACGATCTTGTCCACATAGTGGCGCGCGCCACCGGCCACCGTCCACCACTGCGGGCGGTTGCTCACCTGGATCAGGCCGTGGTTGTGGCAGAACCGGATCATGGTGGCCACGGGGAACTTGAGCATCTGGTCGGTGGGGCAGCTCCAGATGCAACCCAGCATGGGCAAGAAGTACCAGTCGCGGAACGCATCGCCAAAGCGGTGCTGCTTGAGGAAATCGCCGAGCGGCTGCATCAGTGCGGCCTCAGCCTGGTTTTGCGCAATACGAGTGCACAGCTTGTTAAAGCGCAGCAGGTCCCGCAGCATGCCCAGAAAACGCGGATTGACCAGGTTGGAGCGCTGGGCAAACACGGTGCTGAGGTTGGTGCCGCTCCATTCCAGAGCACGGCCACCGCCCAGGGCTCCCGGCACCTGCACCGAGAACGACATGTCCGACTTGGCGGTTTCCACGCCCAGCTCGGCCAGCAGGCGGATCAGGTGAGGGTAGGTGCGCTCGTTGAACACCAGAAAGCCGGTGTCCACGCCGTGGGTGACAGGGGTGCCCGATACATCGGGCAGCGTTACATCAACCGTGTGGGTGTGCCCGCCGAAGTAGTCACCCGCCTCAAACAGCGTGATGTCCGCCTGGCCGCGCAGCTGGTGCGCTACCGACAACCCGGAGATGCCGGAGCCGATGATGGCGATTTTCATGACCGACCCCCTCTGGCCGGTGCACGGAATAAAAAGGTTGCGAAGCGTCCCGAAACGAATAAGAGAGGGAGGGAGGAGAAGCGCTCCAGGAGGTCAGTCGGAACCCGGGGGCCCGAAAGGCTTCGCAACACTAAAACTGTACGGCGCGCAATTGTCTTGCGCAACGAATAGAGTGGGGCCACCGCACCGAAGTTCCAGAGCGTGTGGTGGTTTTTTTTAAAAAAATGCAAAGCCATCATGGTGTCACTGGGGTGCGGCTGCGGCAAGCTGCTTTTCGATCGCGCGCACCAGGCCTTTGTTGTCCGGCGCGGTCAGGCTGGAATAGTTGTCCACCAGCTTGCCGTCGCGGCCCAGCAGGTATTTGTGAAAGTTCCAGCGCGGGGCGGTGCCCGACAACTCGGTGAGCTGGCGAAAGAGCGGCGAAGCGTCGGCACCCTTCACGCTGCTCTTGGCAAACATCGGGAATTTCACGCCAAAGGTGTTTTCGCAGAACTCCGCAATCTGCTGGTTGCTGCCCGACTCTTGGGAAAAGTCGTTGGAGGGAAAGCCGAGCACCACCAAACCCTTGTCCTTGTAGCGGGCATACAGCTCTTCGAGCCCCTTGTACTGCCCGGTAAACCCGCAGAAACTGGCGGTGTTTACCACCAACACCACCCGGCCAGCGTACTGGCACAGCGACTGCGGCTTTTCGTCTTGCAACCGGGGGACAGTGTGCTGCAGCGTGACCGGGCAGGCAGGCGCATCGGCGGCCTGCGCGGCCGGAGCCATCAGCAAGGCAGCGGCACACAGGCTACCGGTCGGGAGGAGTCGAGAGAGGAAGTTCATAGGACTTTGGGCTCGTGGTGGGTCCAATTTAACCATTTCATCATTTTTTGTCCACATTAGTTTTTATTTGTACTCGACGGTATACGCATTTCATCACCGTTTGGATTCAGATTCCTGACAAGAGGGTGGGGGTGTTGCGCGCGGCCGCAGTACCGCCACCTGCGTTTGCGCGCAGAAACGGGGGTCACACCGGGTGTTGTGACCGCGAAACAGGGGGGCAGGCGCTACGCAGGGGCGCAGCGGGAGGGCGGGCCGCGAGGGGCGCGCCTTTCAGACCAAGCTGAGCAGCCGATCCAGCGGGAGCGTGACCCGCACGTCCTTGTAAGCGACCACGCCCGTGACTTTCCATGGGGGCATGCCCGATTCACGCGGAATCGGCTCGCCAGTGGGCATGCCGTCGCGGTTGGTGACCACCGCCACGCGGGGCGTGGTGGCAGTGGCGCCGCGGCGGATGACCACCCCCACCTCCTGGCTGGCCAGGCGCACAAAAGCGCCGGGGGGGTATACGCCCAGGGTCTTGACCAGCGCCGCACCCGTTTCGTCCACCTTGTGGTCTTCGTCGTAGTAACTGGCCTGCATGGCCGCCGTGACCGGCATGGGCGAGCGGGCCACGCGGGGTGCAAGGCGGGCCCCAAAAATATCGGCGCGCTGTACCAGGCGGGCCATTTGCTGGGCCTCGGTCTTCTTGTCCAGCGGTCCGGGGTTGCGGTGGTGGTGGCAGCGCACGGCCTCCAGCCACAACGGGTCGGCCACGCCCAGCTGGCGCAGCAGTGTCTCGGACCGGGCTGCATGGTCTTCCACGGCGACGATCTGGGCGGCGGTCAGCGGCTGGGTCTGCTGGGCCAGCTGGTCTTGCAGCTCGGTCATGGCGATGTTCATGCTGAGCCCGGCATGCCCCACCTGCTGCACGCGCGCCTGCGGCCAGCGCAGCATCTCGCGGGCGACCACCATGCACACACAGCTCACCAGCAAGGAATGGGTGGCGCTGTACATGCGCGTTTCCTGCGCCGAGAGGTAAATCAGCGCCAGCAAGGTCGCGTCGGGCGTCTGCTCGCAATGGCGTGCCAGCTCGTCATGCAGCGCCTGGAACCGACCGCTGAAATCGCCCACCGAAGGGGTGCGCAGGATCTGCGTGGCGCGCATCTGCAGCTCGGGCCAGTCGGGCAATGTCTTGCCACCACGGGCCGGGCTCTCCTGTTCGCCCGCCGTCATCTTCATGGCCGCGATTTCGCCCAGGTTGGTGTCGGCGATGAGCATGCGCTGCAGCTGCGCCAGGTACGCACGGTGGCTGCCGCCCGACTCATCGGTGTCCACGCACAGTTGCCTGCCCCGCGCCACGAGGCTGGCCAGTTCGTCGCGGGTGCGGATCACGTAGCCTTTTTGGGCCAGTAGCACGCCATCGGCACCGCGCAGCACAAAAGGCAGAGGGTGGCCGATCTGGATGGATTCGATGTTGAGGCTTACGAGGTTCATGATGTCGGCCCATTATCCAGCGCCTGCCACCGCCGCAAAGCCGGGGCAACCCGGGTGATTCCACGGCTTCTTGGCGGACGTGGCTAGTCTCGTGTCATGTCATGCCAGGGGTTGCGGCGGCACCGGCACCGCAGGCGTTGCTGCGCCCGCGTGGGGGTCACGGGGCACGCCACGCAGACGGCGCAGCAGCCGCCCAATACCCACACCCACATCGTCCACCCCGGTGAACACGGCCGGAATCACCAGCAAACTCAGCAGCGTCGAGGTGATCAGTCCGCCAATCACCGCCACCGCCATCGGCGAGCGAAAGCTTGCATCGGCCGCACCGAACCCGATGGCAATGGGCAGCATGCCCGCGCCCATGGCCAGCGTGGTCATGATGATCGGCCGGGCCCGTTTGTGGCAGGCGTCGATCAGTGCCTCAAACCGCGTGAGGCCATGTTCGCGCCGCGCCAGGATGGCGTATTCGACCAGCAGGATGGAGTTCTTGGTGGCAATGCCCATGAGCATGATGAGCCCGATGAGCGAGGGCATCGAGAAACTCTTTTGCGCAATCAGCAGCCCCACAAACGCACCTCCCAGCGACAGCGGAAGCGCCGCCAGAATGGTGACCGGATGCAGGAAATCCTTGAACAGCAGCACCAGCACGATGTAGATGCACAACACGCCGGTCAGCATGGCCAGCCCGAAGCTGGCAAACAGTTCGCCCATCATTTCGGCATCGCCGATGGCGATCTGGCGCACGCCCGGCGGCAGGTTCTGGATGGACGGCAGCGTCTCCACCGCCTTGGTCACATCGCCCAACGGCTGGCCCGACAGCTCGATCTCGAAGTTGACGTTGCGCGCCCGGTCATAGCGGTCCACCACGGCCGGGCCGCCGCTGAACTCCAGTGTGGCCACCTGCCCCAGCATCACCGGGCCTTTGCTGCCGGGCACCGACAGGCGCTCCAGCAGCGACAGGTCCTGGCGCGCATCGTCTTGCAGCTTGACCACGATGGGCACCTGGCGCGACGCCAGGTTGAGCTTGGGCAGCGACACGTCGTAGTCGCCCACGGTGGCAATGCGCAGCGTCTCGGCGATGGCGCTGCTGGTCACGCCCAGGTCGGCGGCACGCGCAAAGTCGGGGCGCACCGCGATTTCGGACCGCACCAGGCTGGCCGTGGACGAGATGCTGCCCAGACCGGGGATGGTGCGCAGGTCCTTCTCAACCGCCAGGGCGGCGGTGGTCAGCGCCTGCGGGTCGTCGCCCGAGAGCACCAGCACATATTTCTCGCCCGATCCGCCCAGCCCAACCTTGCTGCGCACGCCCGGCAGCGTCTCCAGCGACGCGCGGATCTGGTTCTCGATGCCCTGCTTGCGCGGCCTGTCGCCGCGCTCGGACAGCAAGATGGTGAGCGTGGCCTTGCGGGTCTCGGCACTGCCCATGCCGGCAAACGGGTCGCCACCCGCCGTGCCGCCGCCGATGGTGGTGTACACACTTTGCACATGGTCCACCTTGGCGATGCGCTGGCGCGCGTCCTCCGCCACCGCGCGCGTCTGCGCCAGCGTGGCGCCGGGCGGCAGTTCCAGGTAGACCTGGGTCTGCGAGTTGTCGTCCGGCGGGATGAACCCCGTGGGCAGCAGCGGAATCAGCGCCAGCGAGCCGATGAAAAACGCCGCAGTGCCTACAAACGTGACCCAGCGGTGCTTGATGCACCAAGCCGCCCAGCGCAGGTACACCGTCATCCAGCGCGGGTCCTTGTGCTCACCCACGATGGGTTTCAAGATATACGCCGCCATCATGGGCGTGAGCACCCGCGCCACCACCAGGCTGGCAAAGACCGCGAGCGACGCCGTCCAGCCAAACTGCTTGAAGAACTTGCCCGCAATGCCGCTCATGAACGCCGTGGGCAAAAACACCGCGATCAGCGTGAACGTGGTGGCCACCACGGCCAGCCCAATTTCGTCGGTCGCTTCCATGGCGGCCTGGTAGGGCGACTTGCCCATGCGCAGGTGGCGCACGATGTTCTCCACCTCCACGATGGCGTCGTCCACCAGGATGCCCACCACCAGCGACATCGCCAGCAGCGTGATCACGTTGATCGAAAACCCCAGCAGGTGCATGCCGATGAACGCCGGGATGATGGACAGCGGCAGTGCCACGGCCGAGACAAAGGTAGCGCGCCAGTCGCGCAGAAAGAGCCACACCACCAGCACCGCCAGCAGTGCGCCTTCGTACAACAGGTGCATGGAGCCGTCGTATTCCTCCTGCACCGGCTGCACAAAGTTGAAGGCCTCGGTGATCTCCAGGTCCGGGTGCTGCTCACGCATTTCCTTCAGGGCGGCCTGCACGGCGCCGCCCACCTCGACCTCGCTGGCGCCCTTGCTGCGCGCCACCTCAAAGCCCACCACGGGCTTACCGTTGAGCAAGGCCATGGCGCGTGGCTCGGCCACGGTGTCCGTCACGGTGGCCACCTGGTCCAGCCGCACATGGCGCCCGTCCGACAGCGACAGGGTCAGGCCCGCCAGCTCTTGCGCCGATTGCACTGTGGCCAGCGTGCGCACGGGTTGCTCGCTGCCGCCCAGGTCGGTGCGGCCGCCCGCGCTTTCGGTCTGCACCAGGCGCAGCTGGCGCGAGATATCGGCCGCCGTGGCGTTCAAGGCCTGCAGCTTGACGGGGTCCAGCGCCACATGCACCTGGCGGTCCACACCGCCCACGCGGGTGACGGCGCCCACGCCGCGCACCGACAACAGCTTCTTGGCCACGGCGTCGTCCACAAACCACGACAAAGCCTCGTCGTCCATGCGGGTGGATGCAATGGTGAACGCCAGCACGGGCTGCGCGGCCAGGTCCATCTTGGTCACGATGGGGTCGCGCACATCGCCCGGCAGGTCGCCGCGCACGCGGGCCACGGCCGAGCGCACATCGTCCAGCGCCTCCTGCGTAGGCTTTTCCAGCCGGAACTCTGCCGTGATGGTGGCGCCACCGTCCTGCACCTTGGTATAGATGTGTTTGAGGTCCTGCAGCGTGGCGATGCTGTTTTCAATCTTGCGCGCCACGTCGTTTTCAAGCTGCGCGGGTGAGGCGCCGGGCAGGGCCACGGTGACCGAAATGGTGGGCAGGTCAATGTCCGGAAAGTTCTGCACCTTCATGGCGTTGAACGACAGCAGGCCGCCGAACGTCAGCAGCACAAACAGCATCAGCGCCGGAATGGGGTTCTTGATCGACCAGGTGGATACATTCATGAAGAACGCTCCTCAATTGATAGCTACCAGCGCTTTATGGACAAGCGCTAGAGCCAATTTTTGCTCAAATTCTGGTGCCATGGACGTGCTGGCAGGTGTTGCCGGGGCCGCAGGTGCGGTGGGCGCCACCACCCGCACCAGGTCGCCGTCGTTCAGAAAACCCGCACCGCGCACGGCCACCGGCGCATTGGCGTCCAGGCCAGACAGCACTTCGACCCGGTCGGCCACGCGGCGCCCGGTCTGCACCTTGCGCATCTGCACGCGCTGCTCGGCGCCCACCACAAACACATACGAGAAGCCGTCGCGCACCACCAGCGCTTCTTGCGGCACGGTAAGCGCGTCGCTGGCGCCCAGTGCGAAGTCGCCGCGCGCGAACATGCCAGCGCGGAAGTCTGCGTTGAGGGGCAGGTCCACATAGACCAGGGCGTTGCGCGTCTGCGGGTCTACCGTGGGGGCGACCATGCGCACCGTGCCCTCGACCACGGCACCGCTGGCCGCAGTGACGCTGACCTTGGCGCCGGGGGTAATGCGGCGCAGCTCGGTGGACGTGACTTCGGCGCGCCATTCCAGTCGGCCCTTGCGCACCATGCGAAACAGCTCCGTACCCGCACCCACCACGGCGCCCACTGTGGCGGTGCGGGCCGAGATCACGCCACTGTCGGGCGCCAGCACCTGCGTGTATTTGAGGCGCAACTGCTGGGCATTGAGCGTGGCCTGGGCCGCCTGCACACGGGCCTGGGCGGTCTTTTCTGCGGTGGTGAACTGCTGAATCTGCTGCTGGCTGAGCGCGCCCGTGGCCTGCAGGGACCGGGCGCGGTCGGCATTGGCGGCCGCCTCGGCCGCATTGGCCTGCGCTTCCAGCAGGCTGGCGCGCACCTGGGCCACATCGGCCTGCACGGTGTCGGCAGAGAACGTGGCCAGCACCTGCCCGGCCTTGACGACATCGCCCACGTTCACGCGCACGTCGGTCAGGCGCAGGCCGTTGCTTTCTGCGCCAATGATCGCCTCTTGCCAGGCGGCCACATTGCCGTTGGCGGCCAGCCGCAGCGGCACGGCGATGCGCTGGGGTTGCGCGGTGGTTACCGTGAGCGCCGGGCGCGCCTGGCTGGTCTTGGGCTCATCGGCCGCGCGAGAGGCGCCGGAGTACACCAGCGCGCCCACTGTGGTCAGCACACAGGCGGCAATCACGGCGAAGGCAACGGGAGAGAGCCTGGAGAAAGAAGGGAAGAAAGAGGAATATGGCATGCGCATCCGTCCTAAAAAATTCGTTTCAGTGGGTCATGGCTCACAAAACTGGCGCGAACCGAACCAGTGCACCCGTGGAACTGGCTTTGCCAGGCCACCGGGTGCGTCCCCCTCCCGCACGCAGTGCGAGTGAGGGGGAAGCTGCAAAGCAGCTCAGGGGGTGCTTCATTCTTTCCAGCCGCCACCAGCGGCGCGATACAACGACACCCAGGCCGCCTGGCGTTCGTGCTGCAGCGCAATCAGCGCGTTCTCGGCAGCCAGCGATGTGCGGCGCGCATCCTCCAGCTCTACCAGGCTGGCCAGGCCACCCCGGTAGCGGGCCTCCGTTGCCTCGAACGACGTACGGTAGCCCTCGGCAGCAATGCGTGCACTGTTGTTGCGCTCGGCAGTGCTTTGCAGGCGCACCAGCGCCTGCTCCACCTCGCTCACGGCCTGCCGCACCCGTGCGCGGTACAGGGCTGCAGCCTCGTCATACCGCGCTTGTGCGGCATCGACCTGGGCCGCACGGCGACCGCCGTCAAACAAGGGCACGCTGAGCGCGAGTGGGCCGATGGTCCAGGTGCTCAGGTCGGTGGTCACACCGCCCGTGCGCACCCAGCCCGCCCCCACCGATCCACTCAGGGCCAGGCGAGGGTAGCGCTGCGCCTGCGCGCTGCCCACGTCGGCGCTGGCAGCCGCCACCTCCCGCTCGGCGTTGTACACATCGGGCCGCTGTGCCAGCACCTGCGCGGGCACTGCGGCAATGGCAAACAGAGAGTCCGGCGCAGCTTGGCCTGGGTCCGACGTGGCCAGGCGCGCGCGCAGGGCGGGCTCTTCCCAGCCCGTCAGCGCCACCAGCGTCTTCAGCTCCACATCACATTGCATGCGCTGCTGCGATGCGCGCGCCGCAGCCTCTGCGGCACTGGCACGCGCCAGCGCGGCCGTTGCAGGGGCAGTAAAACCGGCCTGCTCGCTGAGTGCCGACAGCCGCGAGGTCTCGCCCCGTGACTGGGCATCACGCTCGGCCACGTTCAGCTGCTGCAGGCAGGTGCGCAGGCTGCTGGTCTGCAGCGCCACCTCGGCCGCCACACTCACACGCGCCTCGTGCCACAGCGCCTGCGCGCCTGCCAGCCGTTGGTCGGCTGCCGACTTGGTGGCGGCATTGGCGCCAAACACGTCGATCTCCCAACTGGCCTGGAGCCCCACCTGGGCGGTGGTGGCGATGCCCGCCAACTGTTCGTTGAAGCCGCGGCTGGCGCTGGCCTGACCATCCAGCGACGGGCCCAGCGCAGCACGACTGGCCACCTGGGTGGCACGTGCTTGTGCAATGCGCGATTGCGCCTGGGCCACGCCCGGGCTGACGGCCTGGGCGGCGTCAATCAGCTCAACCAGCAACGGGTCGCGCAGCTGGGTCCACCATTGGGACAGACCCTTCAGCGACCCTTGGTGCGGCAGCGGCGCCTGCCAGCCGACGGGCACGGGTGCCACCACCTGCGCGGGGGTCGGTGCAGTGGCGCAAGCGCCGAGTGCCAGCGGCACCCACACGGCCCAAAGAAGTCGGTTACACAGCTTCATGCATTGGTTTCCTTGTCTGAAGTTCTGGCGTTGCGGCGGCGGGCGGGCTGTGCCTTGACCGGGGCCAGCGTCTGTCGGCGCGCCACCTCGCCCTGCACCATGCACAGGGCATAGCCGGTCAGCCGGTCTACCCACGCATCGACAGCCCCCGAACCCGCCAGTTGCGGCGCCACGGCCATCAGCGGGTCGTGCTGCGTCCACAGCTGCATGACCAGGCCGGCCATGGAGAACGCAAGCCTGTGCATGTCGTCGTCCGCCCTCGGCACGTCCATGTGCCGGCACAAAAGCTGCACCAGCGCAAGGTGCGGGGCGCGGCATTCCCGTTCAATGAGTTCAGGCCACACATGGGTCGGGTCCAGCAGCTCGCGCACATGCAAGCGCAACGACTGGGTCACCAGGCCTTCGTGTTTGAGCGGCTCCAGAAAACCCGCAAAGTAGCACCCCAGCGCCTGGGCCAGGCTCAGGGTTGGGTCGGAAAACACGGGGATCAGGTCACTGCCGCTGCCAAACGGTTCGTAGAACGTGGCTGTGTACAGGCGCGCCTTGTCCCCAAAGTGGTAAGCAATCGCCGCCACGTTGGTCCCGGCCGCCTCGGCGATGGCGCGCACCGAGGTCTGCGCAAAACCGCGCTCTGAAAACAGCTGCAGCGCCGCCTGCAGCAGGCGTGCGCGCGTGTCTTCACCATCACTGCGGGCGGTTCGCTGGGCGGCGGGTACAAGGGAAGGACCGGAACTCATGGTCCCGGATTAAACCACCCAATTCAAACAATCGTTTGAATTAACAAAAATTTCATGAAGATTTTGCAGGAGCGAATACGGCGGTCCACAGCGCCAGCACGGCTTCGCGTTCTGCCTGCAGCGCAGGGGGCGTGACCTGCGTGGGCGTCTCGTCCAGTCGCGCCTGGTGCTGCACCCGCCGCAGTTCGCGGTAGGCATCGGCGGCGGCCTGGCCCACGCCCGGTGGCAATAGGCCCACCTGCTCGGCCAGCTTCAGCAGCGTGATGTTGCCCCTGTTTTCCCGCAGCTCCGGGTGGTCCGCCGAATGCGACAGCACCAGGTACTGCAAGGCGAACTCGACATCCACCATGCCGCCCGGGCTGTGTTTGACGTCGAACTGACCGTCACGCACGGGGTGGGCGCTGCGCACGCGTTCACGCATGGTGGTGATCTCGTCGCGTAACGCCACCGTGTCGCGCTCCGAGGTGATCACCGCTTCGCGCACGGCGTCGAACCGCACCTGCAATTCGGCGTTGCCCAATACAAAGCGGGCACGTGTCATGGCCTGGTGTTCCCAGGTCCAGGCGGTGTTGCTGCCACGGCGCTGCTGGTAGTTGGCATACGCCTCAAAGCGGGTGACGAGGAGACCCGAGTTGCCGTTGGGGCGCAGCGCAGTATCGATTTCGTACAGGTCGCCCTCGCCGGTCTTCACGGTGAGCCAGTTGATGAGCTTGCGCACATAGGCCGAATAGACCTCGGGCGCGCGTTCATCGTCATCGTCGAAGACAAAAACAATGTCCAGGTCGCTGCCATATCCCAGCTCCTTGCCACCGAGCTTGCCGTAGCCAATGATGGCGAATTGCGGGCTTTCGCGGTGGCGGGTCTTGAGGCGGCTCCAGCACCACTGGGCCGTGACACGGAGCACGCTGTCGGCCAGCGCCGACAGGTCGTCTGCCACCTGCTCGACGGTGATGCGGCCCTCCACGTCCCGCGCCAGGGTGCGGAAGGTCTCTGCGTGCTGAGCGCGGCGCAGCAGGTTGAGCAGGGTTTCGTCGTCGTCTTCGCCGGTGGACTGGAGCGAGGCCAGCCGCATCGCCAGTTCGCGCTCGAAATCTGCCACCACAAAGCGCTCGGCCAGCAACGCGTCCCCCACCAGCTCGTCAATCACCCCGGGGTGCTGCAGCAGGTAGCGGGCGGGCCACTTGGCCGCGCCCAGCAGATGCAGTAACTGCTCGTGCACGGAGGGGCGCTCCAGCAGCAGCGCCAGATAGCTCTCGCGCCGCAGCAGCGGCTCCAGCCAGTTGATCAGGCGCAGCGCGGCCTCTTGTGTCACCCGTCCTTCGGTCAACCACAGTGCGGTGCGTTGCACCAGGCGGAAAAGGCGCGCACGCGCTTCATCGCGCAAGCCTTCCACGCGCGGGTGGGTGCGCCACTCCGCCACACGCTCCCGAAACCCGGGGGGCAATTGCTCCAGCAGTCCCTCCAGCTCAGGGGGCGGAGGCGCTGCTGCGCGGGGGCCGCCGCATCCGCCTCCGTTGCATTGTTTCTGGCCCGCGCCACCCAGCAGGATGTCAAACTCTTGCGCGACCAGTTCGCGGTGGGCGTCCAGCTCATGCAGAAACTTGCAGCAGTTGTCATAACCCAGCGTGTGGGCAATCCAGGCCAGATCATCGTCGCGCGTGGGCAGAACGTGGGTCTGCTGGTCGTCCAGGTACTGGATGCGGTGTTCCACCCGGCGCAAAAACACATAGGCGCGTGCCAGCGCCTCGGCGGTTTCAGCAGGCATCAGGCCCGCTTGCGCCAAACGCTGCAAGGCGTCCAGCGTGGGGCGGCGGCGCAGTTCGGGGAACTGCCCGCCACGCACCACCTGCAGCAACTGCACGGTGAACTCGATCTCCCGGATGCCGCCGCGCGACAGCTTGACGTCGTTGGCGCGTTCGGGGTGTCCGGCACTGCGCTTGGCTGCGTGGTCACGGATCTGCCGGTGCAGCACCCGCAGCGCATCAAACACGCTGTAGTCCAGATACCGCCGGAACACAAACGGCAGCACCACGCCTCGCAGGGCCTGAACCTCGGGGCTGGCAATGCTGCTGCGCGGTGCCACCACACGGCTCTTCAGCCATGCAAAACGCTCCCATTCACGACCCTGCACCTGCAGGTATTCCTCCAGCGCCGACAGCGACACCGACGAAGGCCCCGAGTTGCCGTTGGGCCGCAGCGCCAGGTCCACCCGGAACACAAACCCGTGCTCTGTGGTGTCGCCCACCAGGCTGTAGATGGATTTGACGGCGCGCGCAAAGTATTCGTGGTTGGAGATACGCCCACGGCCATCAGCCGTACCGGCGGTTTCGCCATCGTGTTCGTACACGTAAATCAGGTCGATGTCGCTGGAGACATTGAGCTCGCGCGCACCGAGCTTGCCCATGCCGATGATCCACAGCTGGACGGGCTGCCCGTCTGGCCCGGTGGGCGCGCCATGGCGCTCGTCCAGTTCTTGGCGCGCCTGCGCGCAGGCACGGTCCAGCGCCAGCTCGGCCAATTCGGTCACCGCCGTGGTGATGTCGGCCAAAGGCGCTTGGGCCTCGCAGTCGAGCAGGATGAGCCGCTCCATGACCAGCTGGCGCAACACCCTCAGGGCCGTTCCGGTATCACAACCGCGCGCCCGCAGCACCCCATAGGCTTGCTCCATGGTGGCACGCGCGGGCGTGCCTGCAGCCAGCAAGGAGAGGTCGTTCTCGTAGCGACGGTGCAGGCGCTGGTAGAAGCGAGAATGCCCGGCCCCCGGCACAAAGGAGGCCTCAGGGTTGCAACGGGGTTCAGAGCCGGGTGTCTGCATGGCGGCCGCAACTCAACGCGTACATCTGAACACCGGTTTGTAGTGAACCCGCGCTAAGGCTGCGGGTCATAATTCCTGCCACATTCAATCCCACCATGATCGATCCCATCCCTCACCCCACTCGCCTGCTGAAAATAGTGGCAGGTCTTGCGCGGTGGTCGCTGGGCTTGCTGCTGGCTTTCTGGCTGCTGCTGACCATCGCGTGGGGGGCACTTCATGGCTGGATTGTGCCGCGAATCGGTGATTTTCGCCCGCAGATAGAAGCGCATGCCGCAAGGGCTTTGGGGGTTCCGGTGCAGATCGGTGCCATCACGGCGCGCACGGAGGGCCTGATCCCGTCCATTGAGCTGTCGGATGTGGCGCTGCTCGATGCATCAGGCCGCTCCGCACTGCGCCTGCCGCGGGTGGTGGTGGCGCTGTCGCCACGCTCGCTGCTCAACGGCGGGTTCGAGCAGCTGTATATCGAAGGGCCCGAACTCGACATGCGCCGCGCGGCGGATGGCCGTATCTACATTGCAGGCCTCACTTTCGCCGAAGACCAGGGCGACAACAATGCCGCAGCCGACTGGCTCTTTTCGCAGGGCGAGGTATTCATCAAGGGAGGCACCGTGCGCTGGACGGACGAGCAGCGCCGCGCGCCCGAACTGGCCCTGGAGAAGGTGGACCTGCTGCTGCGCAACGGCAATTGGCACCACCACATGCGCCTGGATGCCACGCCCCCGCAGGAGTGGGGCGACCGCTTCACGGTGGTGGGGCTTTTCCGCGCGCCGCTGCTGCGCGCGCGGGACGGCAACTGGAAGCACTGGAGCGGCCAGGTCTTTGCCGACTTTGCTCGGGTCGATGTCTCCCGGCTGCGCCACCATGCCGATGTGGGCATTGATGTGGCGCAGGGCCGCGGTGCGCTGCGCGCCTGGGCGGATGTGCAGCGCGGCCAGATTGTGGGCGGCACGGCCGATCTGGCCCTGGCCGATGTGAATACCACCCTCTCCCCCGAGCTGCAGGCGCTGGTGCTGCCCAACGTCCAGGGGCGTCTGGGAGGGCGGCGCCTGAACGGTGGTTTTGAGTTCTCCACACAGGCACTGCAGTTTCAGACCGACGACGGCCTGGTCTGGCCCGGCGGCAATCTGCGGCTGGTACACACCTCGGCATCAGGCAAAGCCCCCGAGCAGGGCGAGCTGCGCGCCGACCGCCTGGACCTGGCGGCCCTGGCGCAGATCGCGAGCCGCCTGCCGCTGGGGGCCACGGCACACGACGCCGTGCGCACTTACGCACCCAAGGGCCTGGTGGACGAAATACAGGCCAGCTGGAAGGGCCCGCTGGAGCAGTTGCAGCAGTACCAGGTGCGGGGCCGTATCCGGGGCCTTGCGCTGGCCGGCGACACAGCAGGCGTGGCGCCCACCCACCTGGGCCTGCGCGGCGCCACAGTGGACCTGGACATGACCCAGGCCGGCGGCAAGGCCGCACTGACCATGGCATCGGGAGCGCTGGTGCTGCCGGGAGTGTTTGAAGATCCCCTCTTGCCCCTGGAACGCCTGAGCGCGGACGTCCGCTGGCAAATCGAAGGCACTCGCATTGCGGTACAGGCCAGCGACGTGCAGTTTGCCAACGCCGACGCGCAGGGCGAGGCGCGCGCCACCTGGCACACCAGCGACGCCACCAAGGCGCCCCACCGGTCCCGTTTCCCTGGCGTGCTGGACCTGACCGGCACGCTCACCCGCGCGGATGGCACGCGGGTGCACCGCTACCTGCCGCTGTCAATTCCAGACGAGTCGCGCCACTATGTGCGTGATGCGGTGGTGGCGGGCAGTGCCAGCAACGTGCAGTTCCGTGTGAAGGGCGACTTGCACGACCTGCCCTTCAACGACCCCAAACAAGGCGAGTTCCGCATCGCCGCCCGGGTCAAGGATGTGACCTACGCCTATGTACCGCCCCAGTTGCAGCCCGCCAACACCCTGCCCTGGCCCGCGCTGACGGAGCTGGGCGGCGAGCTGATTTTTGAGCGCTCGTCCATGCAGGTGCGGGGAGCCAGCGGCAGCTTCGCAGGGCGGCAGGGGCTGCGACTATCCAAGGTGGATGCCAAGATACCCGACCTGGAACACACCGTGGTAGCGGTCAGCGCGGATGCCCGCGGCCCTCTGGCAGAGCTGCTGGCACTCATGACCACATCGCCTTTGGGCAACATGACGGGCAATGCGCTGGACCAGGCCAGCGGCACTGGGAATGCTGACTTTCAGCTGCGCCTGAGCCTGCCTATCAGCGATATCAACAAATCGAAGGTGCAGGGCAGCGTGACCCTGGCGGGCAATGAACTGCGCATTACGCCAGACACCCCGGCACTGAGCCGTGTGCGCGGCGTGGTGCAGTTCAGCGAGACCGGCTTTTCGCTCAACAACGTGCAAGCGCAGGCGCTGGGCGGCGGCGTGCGGCTGGAAGGCGGCATGAAAGCGCTTGCGGCCAATGCGCCCGCCACCGAATCTGCCGTGCAGCTGCGTGCCCAGGGCACGGCCACAGCAGAAGGGCT
Organism: uncultured Gammaproteobacteria bacterium; assembly: GCA_947085645.1. Lineage (GTDB taxonomy): Bacteria > Pseudomonadota > Gammaproteobacteria > Burkholderiales > Burkholderiaceae_C > Acidovorax. The sequence goes on along the minus strand of CAMTXG010000020.1, from coordinate 257,394 downwards.
GCAGCAGACCCCGCAGCTGGGCATGCTGGCACAGCTGGCACGCCGCGCCAGTGGCAGTGCGCCCTACACCATGGCCCTGGCGTTTCGCCGCGGGGTGCCCGAGCTGCAGGTGTCGACCAGCATGCAAGGCATGGCGCTGGCGCTGCCGGCGCCGCTGGGCAAGAGCGCCGAAAGCAGCCTGCCCCTGCGGTTCGAAACCCAAGTCACGCGCGAGTCCCTGACCGGCCTGGCCAATGGCTCTGCCGCCAACAGCGGTGCAAGCGCCCCACCGCTGCGCGACCAGGTGACGCTGGACCTGGGCGCCCTTGGCGCCGCAACCTATGTGCGTGACCTGAGCGGCGCCCAGGCCCGCGTGCTGCGGGGCACGCTGGGGCTGGGACTGGCCAGCGGAGAGTCAGCCCCCATGCCTGCCCAGGGCGTGGCCGCCAACATCAACCAGGCCAAGATCGATGTGGATGCATGGGACGACGTGCTGACCCAGGCCGCCAACGCGGCCCCAGCGGGCCGCGCTGCAACCGACAGTGCCCAGCCCAGAACGCAACCCGTTCCCATCGCACAGGACTACATGCCCACCACGCTGGCGCTGCGCACGCGCGAACTGACGCTGCAGGGCCGCACCTTGCACAACGTGGTGGCGGGCGCCCTGCGCGAAGGCACCATCTGGCGTGCCAACCTGGACGCCACCGAGCTCAACGGCTACCTCGAATACCGACCGACCGGTTCACCCGAGGCCGCCAACGGCCGTTTGTTCGCCCGGCTATCGCGCGTCAACATGCCACAAAGCGAGGTGACGCAGGTCGAGTCGCTGCTGGACGAACAGCCGGGCACATTGCCCGCGCTGGACATTGTGGTGGAGGACTTCGAGCTGCGCGGCAAGCGACTGGGCCGGGTGGAGCTGGAGGCCCAGAACCGCGGAGGCGAGGGCGCCCAGCGCGAATGGCGGCTTTCCAAATTCAACGTCCTGTCGCCCGACGCCAGCTTCACCGCCAACGGCAACTGGGCCGTGCTGAACGCGGCCGGACTGGGCCCGCGCGCAACCGAACGACGCACCGTGCTCAATTTCAAGCTCGACATCCGCGATTCAGGCGACCTGCTGGCACGCATGGGCATGGCCGACGTGGTCAAGCGTGGCAAAGGCCGCATGGAGGGACAGGTGGCCTGGCTCGGCGCGCCGTTCAGCCCCGACTACCGCAGCATGACCGGGCAGATCAACCTGAACATCGAATCGGGCCAGTTTCTCAAAGCCGACCCGGGCCTTGCCAAGCTGCTGGGGGTGCTGAGCCTGCAGTCGCTGCCACGGCGTCTGGCGCTGGATTTCCGGGACGTGTTCAGCGAAGGTTTTGCGTTTGATTTTGTGCGTGGCGACGTGCGCATAGAGCAGGGCGTGGCCACCACCAACAACCTGCAGATGAAGGGGGTGAACGCCGCCGTTCTGATGGAAGGCAGCGCCAGCATCGACAACGAGACGCAAAACCTGCGTGTGGTGGTGGTGCCCGAGATCAACGCCCTCACCGCGTCGCTGGTGGCCACGGCGATCAACCCGGTGATTGGACTGGGCAGTTTTCTGGCGCAGGTGTTCCTGCGCGGGCCGCTCATTGAGGCCGCCACACAGGAGTTCCGCATCGACGGCACCTGGACAGACCCCCGCATTGTGCGCATCGCCCGCAAGAGCCGTGACGCTTCGGCAAATCCGGTGCCGCAACCGGGTACCACCGACACCGTGCCCCGCGCCAACCCCACCCAAACCGGAGAACCCTCATGAAAGTTGCCGCGATCCAGATGGTGTCCGGCACGCAGCTGGAGGCCAACCTGCAGTCCGCCCGCACCCTGCTGGAGCAGGCCGCCAGCCAGGGTGCCGAGCTGGCCGTGCTGCCCGAATACTTCTGCACCATGGGTCACAAGGACACCGACAAGCTGGCGCTGCGCGAGGCCCATGGCGAGGGCGTGATTCAGGAGTTTCTGGCCACTGCCGCACGCACGCTGCAGATGTGGATTGTGGGTGGCACCCTGCCCCTGCAAACCACCACCCCCGACCGCGTGCGCAACACCACGCTGGTGTTCAACCCCCTGGGCGACTGTGTGGCGCGCTACGACAAGATCCACCTTTTTCAGTTTGACAATGGCCGCGAGCAGTACGACGAAAGCCGTGTCATCGAGGCAGGCGCCACGCCGGTGCAGTTTGATCTGCAGGCGCGCGATGGTCACCGCTGGCGGGTGGGCCTGTCCGTCTGCTACGACCTGCGGTTTCCGGAGCTGTACCGCGCGCATGCCCTCGCAGGTGCCGACTTGATGCTGGTGCCCAGCGCCTTCACCCACACCACGGGCCAGGCCCACTGGGAGGTGCTGCTGCGTGCGCGCGCCGTTGAAAACCTGGCCTATGTTCTGGCGCCCGCCCAAGGTGGCGTGCACGAAAACGGGCGCCACACCTGGGGCCACAGCATGTTGGTAGACCCGTGGGGCGTTGTGCTGGGCCAGCACGAAGACGGCGAAGGCGTCGTTGTGGGCACGCTGGACGCTGACCGCCTGCTGGCGGTGCGCCAGCAGTTGCCCGCGCTGGCCCACCGCGTGCTGTGACGTCACCACTGCTCACCCTATTGCAGCGCTGGCGGCGTGCCTGGCGCCGATGGTCGCTGTGGACGGCGCTGGTGCTGCTGGTGGTGTCCATGCTGGCCACCATGGTATGGCTGGCCGGGCGCTACGAGGCCAGCCAGGTGCAGACCCGGCTGGAACGCGACACGGCCGACGCGGTGTCGGACATCCGCGTGGCGCTCAACCGCAACCTGCAAAGCCTGCAGGCCCTGCACGCGGGCGACCCGGGCCAGCTGGCCTGGGACATCGAGGCGTCCGAACTGCTGCGCAAGAACCGCGAACTGGTGCGCATTGAATGGCGTGAGCCCACCATGCGCCTTCGGTCCCACGCGCAGTCCCCCTACCGCCCCTTGGCGTGGGATGCGCGTCTGCGCGAAAGCAATCAGTCGGACTCGGCCATCGCCTGTGCCAATGCACGCAGATTGAGCAGCCCGTCCTATTCCAGCAGCTACTTCCAGCCCCATGGCGACGGCCTGGGATCTGAAATGATGGAGTTGTGCCTGCCGCTGACCGCGGGCGGGCGCAACACGGGTTTTCTGGTGGTGACCTACTCGCTCAAGGACGTGCTCACCAACCTGGTGGCCCACAACCTGACGCGCAGCCAGGAGGCCTCTTTTACCGAGCCCGACGGCACGCGCCTGGCCGTGCTGGGCGCCTCGCGCCGCGGCTCGCGCATGTTCACGGCGCAGCATCTGCTGGACCTGCCAGGCAGCACGCTCGTGCTGCGCATGGACAGCTGGCACAGCGCGCCCAGCGTGTTCCCCAACGTGCTCACAGCCCTGGTCACGGCCATGTCGATTGCGCTCGTCACGGTGATGGTGGTGCTGGTGCGCGACAACCGCCGCCGCCTGCGCGCCGAGCGCGACCTGGCCGACGCGCTGGCGTTTCGCAAAGCGATGGAGGACTCGCTGGTCACCGGCCTGCGCGCGCGTGACCTGGAGGGCCGCATCACCTACGTGAACCCCGCGTTCTGCGCCATGGTGGGCTTTGGCGCCCAGGAGCTGCTGGGCCAGAGCGTGACCGCGCCCTACTGGCCACCCGAGCTGGTGGACGAATACCGCCAGCGCCAGGAGATCCGCCTGGCGGGGCACACTCCGCCGCGCGAAGGTTTCGAATCGGTGTTCATGCGCAAGGACGGCACCCGGTTCCCGGTGCTGATCATCGAGGCGCCGCTGATCAATGCCCAGGGCCAGCACACCGGGTGGATGAGCGCATTTCTGGACATCAGCGAGCAGCGGCGGGTGGAAGAACTCTCGCGCGCATCGCAGGAGCGCCTACAGGCCACGGCCCGGCTTGCCACGGTGGGCGAGATGGCGTCGCTGCTCAGCCACGAACTCAACCAGCCCCTGGCCGCCATCTCCAGCTACGCCACGGGTTCCATCAACCTGCTGGAAACCTCCACGCCGGCATCCCCCGCCGACGCCGAGCAGCTGCAGGACGTGCGCATGGCCATGCAGCAGATCGCCCGGCAGGCCGAGCGGGCCGGCAAGGTCATCAAGAGCGTGCACGACTTTGTGCGCCGCCGCGACCAGGCCCGGGAGGCCGTGCATGCACAGCAGCTGCTCGATGCCATCTTGCCGCTGGTGATCCTGCAGGCGCGCAAGCTAGGGGTGCGTGTAAACACCAAGGTCGATCTCGGACTGCCTGCCACACTGTGTGACCGCACCATGGTCGAACAGGTGCTGCTGAACCTGGCGCGCAATGCCATGCAGGCCATGGACGACTCCCGCATCCGCACCCGCGTGCTGGACATCCGGGTGCGGCGCACGGACTCCAACCAGCACAGCGGCTGGATGGAGTTTGCGGTGACCGACATCGGCACGGGCATTGCCCCCGACGTGGCAGCAAAACTCTTCACCCCCTTTTTCACCACCCGCGCTGAAGGCATGGGCCTGGGCCTGAGCATGTGCCGCACCGTGATCGAGCAGCACGGCGGTTTTCTCGGATTTGCGCCCCACGAGCCGCGTGGTACGGTATTCACCTTTACCCTGCCCCTCATCCCACCCTCGCCCGACATCTGATGGAACCCATCACCAACGCCACCGTATACATCGTGGACGACGACGCCAGCGTGCGCGAGGCGTTGGCATGGCTGCTTAGGTCGCGCAGGCTGCCCAGCGAGTCGTTCGACAGCGCCGAAGCGTTTGACGCCATGCTCACCAGTCGCCCGGCGCAGCGCCAGCCGTGCTGCTTGCTGCTGGACGTGCGCATGCCCGGCATGAGCGGGCTGGCATTGTTTGATTTGTTGGCGGTACGTGGCGACCTGGCCACCATGCCGGTGATATTTTTGACCGGCCATGCCGACGTGCCCACCGCGGTGGACACCGTCAAACGGGGGGCGTTCGACTTTTGCGAGAAGCCTTTTTCAGACAACGCGTTGGTGGACCGCATCGAGCAGGCACTGGCGCAATCGGCCGAGCGCCTGGCCGAGGTGCGCGAGCGCAGTGACCTGCAGGTGCGCCTCTCTGACCTGACAGAGCGCGAGCGCGATGTGATGGACCTGGTGGTGGGGGGCTTGCCCAACAAGCTGATCGCCGATCAACTCGACATCAGCGTGCGCACGGTAGAGGTACACCGCTCGCGCGTGTTTGACAAGATGCAGGTCAAGTCGGCCGTGGAGCTGGCGAACCTGCTGCGCACCGGCCATTGATCGGTGGGGGGTCCGCTGCCGCGTGGTGCGGCAGCAGAACTCCCCATCGCTGCCGGATTAGCCGCGGGGGCGTTCGCCCACAAAAATCTCTACACGGCGGTTGCGCGAACGACCATCAGCCGTGTCATTGGTGGCGATGGGGTAGCGCGAGCCCATGCCGTCAATGGCGATGCGGCGGCCGTCCACCCCACGCGCCACCAGGTAGCTGCGGGTGCTGGCCGAGCGATCCATCGACAGGGGGTTGTTGATGGCGTCGCTGCCCGTGCTGTCGGTGTGGCCGACGATGCGCACGTCCGCGTTCGGGTTGTTGCGCAGGCTGGCGGCGAACTGGTCGAGCACCGGCGCAAAGTTGGGCTGGATGTCCGAGCGGCCCACTGCGAACGAGATGTCGCTCGGGATATTGAGCATGAGCTGGTTGTCCGCCGTCTGTGTGACTGCGATGCCGGTGCCCTGGGTGGCGCGCTCCATGTCGCGCTTTTGACGCTCCATGTTCTGCGACCAGATGTAGGTGCCCAAAGCGCCCACGCCGGCACCCACCACCGCGCCCGTACCGGCATTGCCGCCGGTGGCGGAGCCAATGACGGCACCGGCCAGCGCGCCAACGCCTGCGCCGGTGGCCGTGCGGCGCTGGGTGTCGTCCATGCTGGCGCAGCCGGTGGCCAGAACGATGACGGCGGTGGCACCAAGAAGAATGTGTTTGCGCATGTGTGTGCTCCTTAAGTATTCAGTGCCGGGCGTCCGGGGCAAGTGCCCACCGGTGGCGACAACCTCATCCGCACAGGGTGGCTGCCCAGCTACCGCCATGGTGGCGCGGTACGCACCAGCACGCCATCAGCCCCGTCGCCCAATGCTTGTAGGACAGGACCGCTGTCGCCCCTGTGGTGAATCCGTCAGGGGGCAGGGGGCGGAGGCGGGGCCTCGTCGTCTTTTGGCGGGACATTGAGCTCCCCGCCTTTGCGGCCTGAAAACATGGTCCACCACACAATAGCCACCAGCAGCACCAGCGCCAGCAGCGCTTCAAGCAAAATCAGACCCATGAAATTGACACTCCTGCGCGCTGTGGGAACGGCGCTGATTGTAGGAACGCTGGCCGCCTGCTCCACCCCGCCCGCGCCAAGCCCCTCCCGCCCCACGGTCATCCCCTCGGCCATCCCCCCGCCCCCGACAGCGGGCACGGTGGTGCTGCCGGGCGACACCGGCCCGCTGCCGCCACCGCTGGCGCAGGCCAAAAGCCGCTGGATCCCGGTGCGCTGGGCCGAGCTGCCCGGCTTTACGCAAGACGCGTTGCACGAAGCCTGGAACGCCTGGATCAAAAGCTGCGAGCGGCCCCAGCCGCCCTTCACCGCGCTGTGCAGCGAGGTGCGCCAGCTGAGCATTGCAACGCCCGACGAGCAACGCGCCTGGCTCGTTGCGCGGCTGCAGCCGTACCGCGTCGAGGCACTTGACGGCAATCCCGAGGGCCTGCTGACCGCCTACTACGAACCCATGATGGAGGGCACGCGCCAGCCCGGCAACGGCTACACCGTGCCGGTGTACCGCACCCCCGCCACGCTGGGCAGCCGCAAGCCCTGGTACACGCGCCAGCAGATCGAAACACTGCCCGAGGCCCAGGCCGCGCTGCAAGGCCGTGCCATTGCCTGGCTGCGCGACCCGGTCGAATCGATGGTGCTGCACATCCAGGGCTCGGGCCGCCTGCGGATCACCGAGGTGGACGGGTCGGTGTCTACCGTGCGCGTAGCCTATGCAGGCACCAACGACCAGCCCTACGGCAGCATTGGCCGCTGGCTGCTGGACCAGGGCTACACCCGCGACGCCACCTGGCCCGGCATCCGCGCCTGGCTGGCGGCCAACCCGCAGCGCACCAACGAGCTGCTGTGGAGCAACCCGCGCTACGTGTTCTTTCGCGAAGAGCCCCTGAACGGGCTGGACGCCGAGTTCGGTCCCAAGGGCGCGCAGGGCGTGCCGCTCACGCCGGGCCGCTCGATAGCGGTGGACCGCCAGAGCATTCCGTACGGCACGCCGGTCTGGCTGGCCTCCAGCGGCCCCCAGGTGCAGCTAAGCCGCATGGTGCTGGCGCAGGACACGGGCAGCGCCATCCTGGGTGCCGTGCGCGCGGACTTCTTTACCGGCTGGGGGCAGGAGGCGGGTGACATTGCGGGGCGCCTCAAGCAGGGCTTGCGCCTGTGGGTGTTGTGGCCCAGATGATGATCGAAATATGGGTCAAATATGCCTCTAGCGCTCATCCAGCAGGCGCTGGCAGCTATTAAAACAGGAGTTATCATGCGCGTGACAGAGCCCCAGTTGCGCGCCGTGCTGCTCGCCCAGGCCATCGAACAGGTGGACGCCGGGCGCACCCTGGTCAGCCAGGCTGACTGGGACGACGCCACGCGCAGCGCCGTGGCCGCCGCCCACCAACGCGGCGTGTTGCAGCGCGTGGGCGCAGGCGACGTGGTGCTGGACCGCGCGCACACCATCGCAGACCGTGCCAGTGGCCGCGACGCCACCGTGGCCGCGTTGCGGGAACCTGCCGTGCAATGGCGCTGGCTGGCGCGCGGCCTACCGCTGGTTGCCTTGCTGATGGGCTTGGCCGTTGACCGCATTGCAAACGCGCACCGGGTGGACCTGCTGTCGCCCCCGCTGCTCATCGTGCTGGCGTGGAACCTGTGCGTGTACCTGCTCATGGCCTGGCAGGCCTGGCGCCCGTCCGGCCCAGGCGCTTGGCTGCAAGGTCTGCGCTTTTTCAGCCGCCCAGGCCGCGGGCGGGGGCTGGCTGCGCGCATTGCGGCGGACTTTCATGCGCGCTGGGTGGCGCATGCGTCCGACGTGCTGGCACAGCGCGCGGCGCGGGTGTTGCACCTGTGCGCTGCAGCCTGGGGCGCGGGCATTGCGCTGTCACTGCTGCTGCGCGGGCTGGTGGTGCGCTACCAGTTTGGGTGGGAGAGCACCTTTCTGGATGCCACACAGGTGCACGCCATCGTGTCCGTGCTGTTCTGGCCGCTGACGGTGCTGTTTGGCGCCACGCCCTTCACGCTGCAAGAGATTGCGGCCACGCAGAATTTTGCAGGCGAGGGCGCCGCTGGCAACCGCTGGGTGTGGATGTACGTGGGCCTGCTGGGGCTGGCCGTGGTGCTGCCGCGCCTGGCGCTGGCGATCTGGGCGCGCTGGAGCGAGGCCCGGTGGCAAGGCCACATCGACCTGGCCGATGCCGCCTTTGACGCCCTGCGCGCGGCTCTGCCGGGCGATCTGGTGATCGGCCTGCACGGCCCGCAGGCCGGGGTGCTGCAGGGCGCGCAGGTGCAGACCCCGCAGGGCGACCACCTGCAGTTTGGCGATGCGCACCAACCGGTGGACGCCGTGCTGGCGTGGGCCACCGACGCCGTGCCGCCCGCCTGGCAGGCCGCGCCCCGTCTGGCCCTGCGCTGGGAGGCCTTCGGCGCCAGCTGGGTGCTGGAGCCCGTGATGTTTGACCGACTGGCCACCGCCCTGCCCGCGCAGGCCCACGCGCTGGCCCGGCTGCGTGCGGCCTGGGTGGAGCAAAGCGAGCAGCGCTTTCGCCAATCGCTGCTGGCGCTGGCGCAGCACCTGCGCGCCTGCGCCCACCTGGCACCCGGCGACGCCACGGCCCAGCAAGCCCGGTACGCCGAGCAGGTGCATGCGCTCGACGCCGCCCTGCGCGCCCTGCACGGCCAGCCACCCGCACGCACCCAGCAAAACCCTACACCCCAGCACGACGCCACCCCGTTGCCCGCACCCCGCCGTGTCGACACAACCGCTTTGGCAGTGGGCACCTCCGCCGGTGCCGCGGCAGGCGCAGTGGCGGGCGCCAAGGCCGGTGCGCTGATCGACGTGGGCACCGGCGGCCTGACGCTGGGCGCGGGCACGGCCCTGGGCGCGCTGCTGGGCGGCACCACGGCCTGGGTGCTGCGCTCGTTCCAGAAGAAGGACGGCGGGGACACCAACCCCCACCTGCTGCGCCACGCGGCCGAGGCGGCGTGTACGCACTACCTCGTTATTGCGCACCACCAGCGCGTGCCACCGGGTGATGCAGCCGAGCTGGCCGCGCGCTGGCGCGCCGAAGTCAACGGCACCGTGGCCGCCCATGGCGACGCGCTGGCCGCCGCGTTGAAACCCAACGGGCCAGGCGATGACGATGCGGTGCAGGCGCTGCTGCACACCATGCTGACCGGGATTTTGCGGCGCAGCTTTGCGCCAGCGGGCAGGGGCGCAGCCACCAGCGCGGCCCCAGGCAAGTCCGTCTGAAAATTCAAGCCTTTTTGGCCTCTAGCGCTTACTGGTAAAGCGCTGGCAGCTATCAATTTAGGATTTTCCTAGTGGGGTGTTGCACGCTTGACGGCACATTTAAAACCGATGGATTTTTGGTCTGGGCAAGGCGCAAACCACAGCGATACCCTTAGGTATCGCTAGGATTTGTAACGCAGCCCCGGCCGAAAAGACGCGGTTTTAAGTGCCGGATAGCGTGCAACACCACACTGACCCCTACAGGCAAGGCGTCCGTTCCGCCTCGGTCTCCACCCGTGGGGCCGCCACCGCTGGGGACTCGGGCGGCTTGGCGGGCGGCACGCTGACGGTGCGCAACTGGTCGCCTTCGATGCGGTAGTGGTACTCGCGCGTGGAGCCAATCATGTCCGTCTTGAACGTGCTGCTCGCCATGGTGGCCGCGTACACCTGGGGCCTTACGACCTGGTAGCGGTAGGTGGTGGTGGCCGTGCCGGTGCTGGTCTTGCAGACCGATTCAAACTGCGTTTGCTTGAACTGGAGCGTGCAGCGGCCCGAGGTGTCTTCGGCCTTGGAGCCGTCTTGCATAGACAGAACAATTTTGGTGGCGCGCCAGCAGCCGAGCAGGGAGGCGTCGGCACTGGCGGCGTGGGTCCACGGGGCCGCAAACGCGCAAAGGACCAAAGTGTGTGTGAAGCGGGTCATGCGCTTTCCCCACCGATGGCAGGGCCCGCGCCCCCGGCAAGGTAGGCGCCCATGTCGGCCACCGCGCTCGGCTCCAGCACGCCCAGCGTCACCTCCACGCCCGCCGCCTTGAGGATGTCGATCCCCGCGCCCGCATTGCGCGGGTCGGGGTCGAGCATCGCCACCACGACGCGCTGGATTCCGCGTGCCACCAGTGCCTTCGCGCACGACGGGGTGCGGCCGTGAAACGAGCACGGCTCCAGCGTGACGTAGGCCACCACGTCGGCCAGGTCGCCGGTCACCTGGGACAACGCCATGGCCTCGGCATGGTGCTGCCCGGGGGCTTGGGTGAAGCCGCTGGCAATCACGGCCCCGTCTCTGACGAACACGCAGCCCACGGGCGGGTTGGGCAGGCAGGCGGGCAGTGCTTTGCGGCCCTCTGCCAGGGCAAAGCGCATGAAATATTCGTCGGATGCAGACATGGTGGCGAGCGTTGGATGGAGGGCATGCCCTTGTGTCGGGGCAAGGCCGCTATTGTTATTCAGCCTGCGCCTCTCACGTCTCCACCGACCACCGGGTCACCCGGGGTGGCGCATCGCCGACATGGAACGCCAGCTTGCGGTCGCGCAGCGCCACGTCCGAGGCGGTCACGCGGTCAAACCGGCGCAGGTGTTCGGTCCACGATTCGTCTTCAATGCGCTCCACATAGCGCGCGGGCTGGCTTATGTCGTGCAGCAGCTGCCAGCCCAGGGCGCCCTGGCGCAGGCGGCTGCGGCGGCTTTCCTGCATCACGACGCGAAATTCGGCGGCGCGGGCGGGGTCGATGAAGTATTCGATGGTGACCACCAGATGCCCAGCCCCGGGCGGCACGTCGGCCACCGGCGCCTTGAACGCGCGCGAGGGGCTGAGGTCTTCTTCCATGCTGCGGTCGGCCGCGAGGCGCTGCACCAGCGCCATGGCCACCACGCCAGTGGCAGCGGCAATGCCCAGGCTGACATGCACATCCGTCACCGTGGCCACCTGGCCCCACACGGCAGCACCCAAGGCTGTGGAGCCCATGATGGCCATCTGGTAAATGGACATGCCGCGCGCGCGCACCCAGTTGGGCAGCGCGAGCTGCGCGGATACGGAGAGCGAGTTGGCCGTGGTGATCCACGCCATCCCAGCCACGAACATCGCGGGCACGGCCACGTACACATTGGGCGCCACGGCCATCACGCCCGTGGCGGCAGCCTGCAGCGCCGTGCCGCGTATCACCAGCACGTCGCGCGCCATGGACTGGCGCAGGCGCGGCAGAAACATGGCGGCGGTGATAGCCCCTGCGCCCATGGACGCCAGCAGCAAGGTGAACGTGCCCGCACCGCCGCCTTCCAGCCCCTTGGCCAGCAGTGGCAACAGGGCCAGTAACGCGGTGGCGTGCAAAAAGAAGATGGAGATGCGCCACAACACCGCCCGCATGCGCGGCGACTGGCGCACGAACTGCAGGCCCACGCGCATGGCGCTGGGCAGCTTTTCACGGCCCAGCGGGCTGGGAACGTGGGTGCGCTTCCAGCGCATGATGACCAGGCCCGAGAGCACCGACAGCACGGCGTTGAGCACAAACACCCACGCGCTGCCCGCGCTGGCAATGATGGCGCCCGCCAGCAGCGGGCCGATGATGCGCGAGGCGTTCATGGCCACGCCGTTGAGCGCCAAGGCGGCTGGCAGCTGCGCGCGGCTGACCAGCTCGGGCACGATGGCGGCGAACACCGGCCAGCGCATGGCCAGGCCAATGCCGTTGGCAAAGGTCAGCGCCAAGAGCAGCGGCGCCGTCATGCCCCCGGCCAGGATGGCCACACACAACACCAGCGCCACGGCGGCCACCCAGAACTGCGTGGCAATGAAGTAGCGGCGCCGGTCCAGGATGTCGGCCAGCGCGCCGCTGGGCAGGCCCAGCAGGAACACGGGCAGGGTGGACGCCGTCTGCACCAAAGCGACCAGGATGGGCGAGGTGGTGAGCGTGGTCATCAGCCACGCGGCGGCCACGTCGTTCATCCACATGCAGGTGTTGGCCGCCACCCAGGTGAGCCACAGCATGCGGAACACCGGCACCGACAGCGGCGCAAAGGGGGACAGGGAGGCAGCCTGTTGCAGCTGCGCCGCGCTCTGGTCGAGCTGGGCGGCTACGGATTCCTCAGTGCCCTGGGCCTGGGCCGCGCGGTCGGCTGCTGCTTTTGCGCCCTCGGCGCTCTCTGCGATTGGCTGCTGCGCTGCAGCGCCAGGCGCTGGGTTCTCGTCGGGGGAGGTGGGGGGCGCAATGCTGCGCGTACTTTCGTGGGACGGCAAAGGTGGCATGTCCTTGCATTGTGCGACGGTTGACGCGGCCCTGTACGTACCGCACCGCATAGCCACCAGGTGGCTGGTGTCCCAAAGGCCTTGCCGCTGAGCGTGCAGGCGCAGACGTCAGGGGGCCGTATCGGTCGATACAGCCGGTGCCTTGCCCGCCTGCTTCGTCTGCCGCAGCAGCAGCCAGGCCATGAGCGCCAGCGCGCCAACGCCTAGCAGTAGCACGCCCCACAGCACGGCGGTGCGTGTGGACATGCCATCACTGGCTGCCGTGGCGGGCACGTGCACGCCACCCGCGGGCTTGCCAGCGGTGATGTCGGCACGGCCCACATCGGCCAACGCCACGGGCAATGTGTATTCCTGCGCGGGTTGATAGCCCGGCACCAGGCTTGCCAGAGGCAGAAAGGCGCCCGCTGCCGCAGTGGCCCCAGGCAGCCCGGCCGCCAAGGTGAACGGCCCCTGCCCGCTGGCCAGGAAGACCAGCTGTGCGGGCTCGAACTGCAGCGCCAGTTCGGGCGCTGCTGCAAAGCCGGGCGACCTGGAGTCGGCTTCGATCTTGACCTCGCGCAACGAGGCGCCGCCCAGCTCGATGGGTGCGTTGCTCTGTTCCTTGCCCCCCAGGGCCATGTTGTAGACCACGGCACTCGCCAGTGGCGACCAGGGCTGTTCGCGGTGATTGCGGCCCAGCACGCGCACGGGGATCAGCACATTGCTGCCTTGCGGTGTGATCTGGAGCGCGGCGACCGGCGTGGCAAACGGCAGCGCAAGCACCAGTTCGCGAGGGTTGGCCAGGGCGGGCGCGGCCATGCTGGCGCTGACGCGCTCGCGCGCACTCGTGCCGCGCGAGGTGACCAGCGTGGCGCCGCGCAAGGTGACGGCGGCGTCGCTCCAGGTCACGCGCAGGTAGTGGTCCTTCAGGTCGGCCCGGTGCAGGTCCATCTGCTCGTTGCCCAGGCGGCCCGGTGCGGCGGGTGCTGCAGCGGTATCGGCGCGGTACAGCACGGTCTCGGCCAGCGCCCGCCAGTGCTTGAGGTCTTTGCTGGCATGCACCTGGAAGGTCACCGGCTGGCCCACAGGCCAATCAGCGTCCAGCCCCATACGTACCACGGGCAGCTGGAGGCTGCGCGCGTCGAACAACGCTCCCCGGACGGTTTGCGTGACGGCGGGGCCTGCCGTACCTGGTGCACCGGTGGTGTCGATCTGCACCACACGTTGGCCCTGGCGCTCCTCGATACGCAGCGACAAGCCTTCCAGCCCGGCCGTTCCCGTGCTGGCAGTGCCCAGGATGGGATAAGCGGGCAAGGCCACCGAATCCTCTTGCGCGCTGGCTGCGGCCACACCGGCCAGGGCCATGGGCACAGGCTGGCCTGCGCCGTTGAAAAGGCGCACGTCGGCATAGTCTGGGCTTTGCAGGCGCACCAGCACCTCGGCGGGCAGCATCACGCGCTGCAGCGGCGCATTGGCCACCAGCGTGACGGGGATGCGAATCGCATAGGCGGCAGGGCTGTTGGCATCGGCCGCAGCCCGGGCCGCACCGGCGGAAAAGCACAGGGCAGCAGCGGCCAGCAGCGCGCGCAGATTCAAAGGGACAGGTTTCATGAAGGCATCTCCTGTTCCGACGGCGCCGCCGGTGGCGCCTTGGGCGGCAGCGGTGCGAAGTAGCCCACCACCAGCATCAGCACGCCCACCGCGATGAACGCGATGATGCGTTCGGCGCCACCTGCGTTGGACAGGTCGATCAGCAGCAGCTTGACCACCACCAGCCCCAGCAGGCCTGCGCCCACCAGCCACAGCGGCCGCTGCACGCGGCGGTGCGCCATCACCATCATGCTGAGCGCGAGCAGCGTCCACAAAATGGCGTAGCCGGTTTGCACCACAAAGCTGTTGAACAGCGCAGAGGCATCCCAGCGCACGCCAAAGAAGTGGTGGGCCACGCGCAGCCACACGGTGTTGATCACAATAAATGCCAGCAACGCCAACGCCACCAACGCATGGCGACCGATGACCCAGCCCGCCTTCGCCGGGGGCGGCAGCGCCGCCAGCAGCACACGCCGCCAGAAGACCAGGCCACCCAGGGCCAGTGCCAGCGTGAGGTCGGTGGGGTTGAGCAACGGGATGTAAGGCAGCGGCGCGGTGTGGCCCGACGAATGCACGGCGGCCAGCAGCGCGCCCCAGAACACCATCACTGCCAGGGGCAGCGCCGCCAGCCAGTAGTAGGCCTGGGCATGCGGGTTGAGCGGCCAGGACAGCGCCGCACGCGCGGCAGGCTGGTTGCCACGGCCCGCCCACAGCGCCAGCAGCGTCAACACCGCAATCGCGCTGACCAGCAGGACCACGCCCGCCCAGGACGTGTGCCACAGCTCGGCCTTGCCGATGCCGGACCACAAACAGTCGGCCAGCAGCACGGTCACCAGCCATGCGGTGGCGGCATGGAACCAGCCGAAGGGCGTGGCAGCCGCACCGGGTTGGTCGGCTGTATCTGCGGCTGCCTGCAATCGGTCGGTCTGCCGCAACATCCACACATGCAGTGCCAGCACCGCCAGCCACACGGCCCACGCAGGCGTGGCCAGCACGCGGTGGCCGTCGGCCACCTGCGCCACAAAGCCCAGCGCAAGCACAGCGATGGTGGCGCGCGCAGGCCAGGTGGCCACGGCCCAGCAGGCCCGCAAGCCCAGCAGCATCGACAGGGCGGCGCTGAGCACCACGGCCAGCATGCCCAGCAACTGGGCGAGGCGGTCTTTGAACACCGGCACGGGCCACTGGCCCGCTTCTGCGGCGGGCACGCTGCGCGTGATCTCCAGCCACCAGGCCAGGCACCAGAAAACAAAACCGTAGAGGTAGGCCGGGCTGGACAGCTGTGCTTCCACCCGCGCATAGCCGGTGGCCCAGGCCGAGCCGCTGTGCGGCAGGGGCTTGCGCAGCCACCAGGCCAGCAGCAATGCGGGCAGCGCGATCAGCAAGGCACCCAGAAAGGCCGGGTTGGCCAGCGGCACGGGCGAGACATGTATGCCGCCACCGTCCATGCCGGTCCAAAAAGCCAGCATGGCCACACCTTGCAGTAGCAGGCCAAAGGCCCGCGGCATCCAGCGGGCCTGGCGCATGCCCACCCAGAACGCGCCTGCGCCTTCGAGCGCCCACACGGCAGACGTCCATTGCGCGTCCAGCGCCAGCGGCACAGCCAGGGTGGCAAAGCCCACACCGATGGCGATGAAGCATTCGGTCATCAGGCGGTCACTGTCCTGCGCGCGGCGCACCAGCACCGTTGCAGCCACCAGATAGAGCGCGGCAAAGGCCAGCGCGGAGAACGCGGCGCCCAGTTCGAAGGGCTGCACCAGCCCCGCCTGCAGACCAAAGCCGATCAGCGGCGTGCCAAAGACCAGCATGCTGTCCACCGCGTTGCCCAGCCTGGTCGGCGTGTTGCGCGCGTAGAGGATGGCGGTGAAAAGGTAGATCAGCACAAAGGCTGCGAGGAAGGGCTGCGTGCTGGCGTAGTGCTCGGGTTGGTACCTGAGCGCACCCCACGCCGTGGCGACGCCGAAGGTGGCGACAAAACCCACCACGTTGAGCACCCGCCACGAACGCCGGTGGGCAATGAAGAGGATGGCGAGGTTCAGCAGCGTGTAGTAGCTGAAAAGGCCCACGTGGCTGCCCTGCCCCGTCGACAGCAGGATGGGCGCCGCAAAGCCCCCGGCAAATGCCGCCACGGCGAGCGCACGTGAGTCCTGCAGCAGTGCCAGCGCACAGCTCGCCGCGCAGATTGCGATCATCAGCCCGAACGCCAGCATGGGCGGCAGCAGCCCGTAAAGCCGGAAGGCCGCGAACACGGTGAGGTACATCACCGCCACACCGCCGCCCTGCAGGGCCAGCGCAAAACCGGGCTTGTCGGCGCGCTTGCGAAAACCCACCACCAGCAGCGCAATGGCCACCCCGGCAATCGCCGCCAGGCGGAGCTCCACCGGGAACAGTCCGGCCGAGGCGGCGTAGCGGGCGAGGAAGGACAGGCCGATGAACAGGATCACCAGGCCCACGCGCACGATGGTGTTGCCGCCCAGGAACCAGTTCCTGGCTGCGAGCACGGCCTGCTCGACGGGGTTGGGCTCTCTGGGTGGTTTGGGCGGCTGGGGGAGGCTGGGCCGTTCTGCAGCGGTCTGGACAGGCGGCACGGATTGCGTCGTGGGTTCGCCCGCCCAGAACGGGTCGTCCGCATCCCGGGGAGTGTTGCTGGCAGCGGGAGGAGGTACAAGCGCCACGGCCGCCGCCGCCAGCGGCTGGTCGTCGGCACCGGGCGCCGCCGGGGTCGCTACAGCAGGCTTGGCGATGGCCTTGGCGGCATGCGCCTGCAGTTCGGTGCGGATGGCAGAGCGGATCGCCCAGCGCAGCGACAGCCCGGCGAAAAGGCCCAGGATGCCGCCCAAGAACGGGCCGAAGTCGCCGTAGCCGCCAAACCACGCGCCCAGCACTGCGCCCCAAAAAATGCCCCAGATGATCATGTCGACCGCTCCCTCGTTGGATCTCCCTTTCGACAGGCGAGATGCCTGCAGCCGCAAGGAGTCTTCGTTATTGGTGGACCCACCCACACAAGCCTTCGCAACCTGCACCCTGGACAAGCGCCCTGGCTGCGGGCACCGGGCCGCAGACTGCAGGCGTTGTGTTGAAGGCAGTGCGCGGCGACGTGATCGTTGCGCCGTGGGTGCGAAGGCTTATACAGCACACCCTGCGACAGGGCCATGCCCTAACGCCTTGTTACGCACGTTGTTCCGGGCGGCGCGCTGGCCCGGTGCACAGGGTCACGTTGGCGGCAATTTCAAGCCTCAGAAGGCCCTGGCGCTTATCCCATAAGCGCTAACAGCTATCGAATTTATAGCATTGCCTATTTGGCCCGCACCAGGTGCGCAAGCGGCAACGCCCCGCTGGCCTTGACCTCGCCCAGCGAAAAGCTGGTGTGCATGTCTTTCACGTTGGGCAGGTTGAGCAATATGTCGCGCGCAAACTGCGAAAAGCTGTCCAGGTCGCGCGCCACCACCTGCAGCTCGAAGGTGCCGGTGCCGCTGATGTAGTGGCACGACACCACTTCCGGGATCTGGCGGATGGCTTCCTCCATGGCGCGGGTGAGGTTGCCGGTGCTGCGGTCGGCATCCAGCCGCACAAACGCCAGCACCCCGAGGCCGATCTTGTGGCGGTCGATCTCGGCGCGGTAGCCCTTGATGAAGCCCGCCTCCTCCAGCGCACGCACACGCCGCCAGCAAGGCGCCGCCGACAGGCCCACCCGCTGGGCCAGTTCGGCATTGGTCAAACGGGCGTCGGTTTGCAGCTCGTTGAGGATGGCGATGTCGAATTTGTCCAAATTGTTCATTGAAACGGCATTTTAAGAAAGATCCTTTCCAAAACAAGGGTAAACCTCGCATGAAAACGAAAGGACATATCCGGTGGGAGTGCATAAACTGTGCTTCAAACCATTTTGAATATCCCCCGCCACTGCCCACAAGGCGGTGGTGGTCGGCCGTCACCCCACAG
The DNA here is from genome assembly GCA_947085645.1 of uncultured Gammaproteobacteria bacterium. Lineage (GTDB taxonomy): Bacteria > Pseudomonadota > Gammaproteobacteria > Burkholderiales > Burkholderiaceae_C > Acidovorax. The sequence goes on along the minus strand of CAMTXG010000020.1, from coordinate 239,396 downwards.
GAACCGCACATGAACGCCCCTTTGCCCGAACACATCCGCAAGGCCCTGGAAACCGTCACGCTGGACGATAAGTACTCGTTGGACCATGGAAGAGCCTTCATGAGCGGGGTGCAAGCCCTGGTGCGCCTGCCCATGCTGCAGCGCCAGCGCGATGCGATGAACGGGCTGAACACGGCCGGCTTCATCAGCGGCTACCGAGGCTCGCCGCTCGGCACCTACGACCAATCCCTGTGGGCGGCCAAGAAGCACCTGGCGGCGAACAACATCGTCTTTCAACCCGGCGTGAACGAAGAGCTGGGCGCCACGGCCGTGTGGGGCACGCAGCAGCTGGACCTGTACCCTCAAGCGAAGAAGTTCGACGGCGTGTTCGGCATCTGGTACGGCAAGGGCCCGGGGGTGGACCGCTGCTCGGACGTGTTCAAGCACGCCAACATGGCGGGTACCGCAAAGCACGGCGGCGTGATCGCCATTGCCGGCGATGACCACATCAGCAAGAGCAGCACGGCCGCGCACCAGAGCGACCACATCTTCAAGGCCTGCGGCACGCCGGTGTTCTTCCCGAGCAGCGTGCAAGAGATATTGGACATGGGCCTGCACGCGTTTGCCATGAGCCGCTTTTCGGGCGTGTGGTCCGGCATGAAGACGATCCAGGAGGTGGTGGAGTCGTCCGGCAGCATCAGCATCGACCCTGACCGCGTGAAGATCGTGATGCCCGAGGACTTTGTAATGCCGCCCGGCGGCCTGCACATCCGCTGGCCCGACGCGCCGCTTGAGCAAGAGGCGCGCCTCATGGACTACAAGTGGTACGCGGCCCTGGCCTATGTGCGCGCTAACAAGCTCAACTACAACGTCATCGAAGGCCCCAATGACCGCTTCGGCATCATCGCCAGCGGCAAGGCCTACAACGACACGCGCCAGGCCCTGGTGGACCTGGGCCTGGACGACGACACCTGCCGCCAACTCGGTATCCGCGTGCACAAGGTCAACGTGGTCTGGCCGCTCGAAGCCACCATCACGCGCGACTTTGCCCAGGGCCTGCAGGAGATCCTGGTGGTCGAGGAAAAGCGCCAGGTCATCGAATACCAGCTCAAGGAAGAGCTGTACAACTGGCGCTCGGACGTGCGCCCCCACGTGCTGGGCAAGTTCGACGAGCCCGAGGGCGATGCGACGGGCGGCGAATGGTCCATGCCCAACCCCAGCCAGAACTGGCTGTTGCGCGCCAAGGCCGACCTGACCCCGGCCATCATCGCCAAGGCGATTGCCAAGCGATTGAAGAAGTTGGGCGTATCGAGCGACATCATCGCCCGCATGGATTCGCGCATTGCCGTCATCGAGGCCAGCGAACGTGCGATGACCGAGCTGAAGGTGGACACGGGTGAACGCGCCCCGTGGTTTTGCAGCGGCTGCCCGCACAACACCAGCACCCGCGTGCCCGATGGCTCGCGCGCCGTGGCGGGCATTGGTTGCCACTACATGGCCAACTGGATGCCCGACCGCAATACCAGCACCTTCACGCAGATGGGTGGCGAGGGCGTGACCTGGGTGGGCCAGGCGCCGTTCACCACCGACCAGCATGTGTTTGCCAACCTGGGCGACGGCACGTACTTCCACAGCGGGCTGCTGGCCATTCGCCAGAGCATTGCGGCGGGCACCAGCATCACCTACAAGGTGCTCTACAACGACGCCGTGGCCATGACCGGCGGCCAGCAGGTGGGCGAACGCCCTGAGGGCCACTCGGTGCTGCAGATCATGAACAGCCTCAAGGCCGAAGGCGTGGTCAAGCTCATCATCGTGACGGACGAGCCGCACAAGTACGACGGCGTGTCGCTGGCCGAAGGCGTGACGGTACACCACCGCGACGAGCTCGACACGCTGCAGCGCCAGTTCCGCGAGATCAAGGGCTGCACGGTCATCATCTACGACCAGACCTGCGCCACCGAAAAGCGCCGCCGCAGGAAGCGCGGCACCCTGGCCACCCCCGACAAGACCGTGGTCATCAACGACCTGGTGTGCGAGGGCTGCGGCGACTGCTCGACCAAGTCCAACTGCCTGAGCGTGGAGCCAGTGGAGACGGAATTCGGCCGCAAGCGCCGCATCAACCAGAGCACCTGCAACAAGGACTACTCGTGCGTGAACGGCTTTTGCCCGAGCTTTGTGACGGTGGAAGGCGGCAAGCTCAAAAAGCCCAAGAAGGAAAAGAAGGGCGATCTGTCGGCACTGCCGCCACTGCCTGAGCCGGTGCTGCCTGTGGCCGAGACGGCCTGGGGCATCGTGGTCGGCGGCGTGGGCGGCACGGGCGTGATCACCATCGGCTCGCTGCTGGGCATGGCCGCGCACCTCGATGGCAAGGGCGTCATCACCCAAGACGCCGGCGGCCTGGCGCAAAAGGGCGGCGCCACATGGAGCCACATCCAGATCGCCAACCGGCCCGAGGCCATCTACACCACCAAGGTCGATACCGCCAAGGCGGACCTGGTGATTGGGTGTGATTCCATCGTGGCGGCGCACAAGTACACGCTGGCGGTGATGCAGCCGGGCCGCACCTTTGTGGCGCTCAACACGCACGGCACGCCCACGGCGGCGTTTGTGACCAACCCGGACTGGCAGTTCCCGGGCGCCAATTGCGACGCAGCCATCGCCACCGCTGTGGGGGCGGGCAACGTGGGCAGTTTTGATGCCGAGCAGGTGGCCACCCAGCTGCTGGGCGACAGCATCTACACCAACCCGCTGCTACTGGGCTACGCCTGGCAAAAGGGCCGCGTGCCGTTGTCGCTCGCCTCGCTGATGCGCGCCATGGAACTGAACGGCGTGCAGGTGGACAACAACAAGGCCGCCTTCGAATGGGGCCGCCGCTGCGCGCACGACCTGGCATCGGTGCAGGCGCTGTTTGCTGCCGCGCAGGTGATCCAGTTCGTCAAGAAGCCGTCGCTCACCGAAATGGTGGGCAAACGCGTGGACTTCCTCACCGGCTATCAGAACGCGGCTTACGCTGCCGAGTACCAAGCCTTCGTCGAAAAGGTGAATGCGGCCGAGGCCAAGCTGGGCACCGCTACCCGCCTGTCGGAAGCGGTGGCGCGTTACCTGTTCAAGCTGATGGCCTACAAGGACGAGTACGAAGTGGCCCGCCTGCACACCGACAAGGCCTTCACGGACAAGATCGCCAACATGTTCGAAGGCGACTACAAGCTGGTGCACCACCTGGCGCCGCCGCTGACGGCCAAGAAGAACGACAAGGGCGAACTCGTCAAGCAGCCGTTTGGCCCCTGGATGCGCAGCGCGTTTGGCCTGCTGGCCAAGATGAAAGGACTGCGCGGCACGGCGCTGGATGTGTTCGGCAAGACAGCAGAGCGCCGCATGGAGCGCGCGCTGATCGTGGAATACCGCGCCTGCATCGACGAACTGCTGGCCACACTGAATACGGACAACCTGGCGCTGGCGGTGGAGATTGCGCGCATCCCTGAAGAAATCCGCGGCTACGGCCACGTGAAGGAGCGCCATCTGCACGCAGCCCGTCCCAAGTGGGACAGCCTGATGGCCGAGTGGCGCGGTGGCGCGGCGCCTGCGCAACGCAAGGCGGCCTGACAGGGAGGCATCAATCGCTACCAATTTTGTAGCTGTCAACGCCTTACCAGTAAGCGCTGGCAGCCATTTTTATCAAAAGACCCAGCAAGCATCCGCATGTCATTGCCTGGTGCGCACAAACACCCGGCGCCCGCGTGGGTCTTAGCCTGTCGGCAACCGACAGGGCGCCGCATACAATGCCCTGTTGTGCCCCGACAGCCTCCCGGTGCCCGCCGGTGGCGGGTTTCGTGAATTTTGACCATCCGTTTGTGGAGTCCAGTCCGTGTTTATTTCTTCTGCTTTTGCCCAAACCGCACCCGCTGCCGCCGCTGAAGGCGGCAACATGATGTCCTCGCTCACGGGCATGCTGCCTCTGGTGCTGATGTTTGTGGTGCTGTACTTCGTCATGATCCGCCCCCAGATGAAGCGCCAGAAAGAACACCGCGCCATGATCGAAGCCATCGCCAAGGGCGACGAAGTGGCCACCGCTGGCGGCATTCTGGGCAAGGTCACGCGCCTGTCCGAAGGCTATCTGCACATCGAGATTGCCAGCAATGTGGAAGTCCAGATCCAGCGCAGCGCCGTGGTTCAGGTGCTGCCCAAGGGCTCGGTCAAATAAAAGTCAGCCCCCGGGGCTTGTTGAATGAAACTATGAAAGGGCGGCACGCTTGCAAGCTGGCCGCCCTTTGAAGCTTTCCGAGAGGTAAGAGCGCGATCATGAACCGATATCCGGTCTGGAAATACGCGATCCTGGTGATCGTGCTGCTGGTGGGGATTTTGTACACCCTGCCCAACTTCTTTGGCGAGGCGCCTGCGGTGCAGGTCTCGTCGGCCAAGGCCACCGTCAAGGTGGACGCCGGGGTGCAACAGCGGGTCGAAGACGCGCTCAAGGCCGCTGGCGTCACGCCGGACTTTGTGACCCTGGAGGGAGGCTCGGTGCGTGCGCGTTTTGACACGCCTGACACCCAGCTCAAGGCCAAGGATGCCATCCAGAAGGCCCTCGTGCCCGATGAGAGCGACCCATCGTTTGTGGTGGCGCTGAACCTGATCTCCCGCTCGCCCGTGTGGCTCAAGGCGCTGCACGCCAACCCCATGTACCTGGGGCTGGACTTGCGCGGCGGCGTGCACTTCATGCTGCAGGTGGACATGCAGGCCGCCCTGACCAAGAAGGCCGAGTCGTACGCCGGTGACTTGCGCACCGCGCTGCGCGACAAGGGCATCCGCCACGGGGGCATCAGCCGTGAAGGCCAGACGGTTGAAATCAAGGTGCGCGACGAAGCCACTTTGACTGCAGCACAGAACCTCATCACCGACCAGTTTGCCGATCTGCAGACCACAAGCGCGCCCGACGGCAGCGAGTTCAAACTGCGCGCCACCATCAAGCCCGAGGCCACGCGCCGCGTGCAGGAACAGGCGCTCAAGCAGAACATGGTGACGCTGCACAACCGGATCAACGAACTCGGCGTGGCCGAGCCAGTGATCCAGCAACAGGGCCTGGACCGCATCGTGGTGCAGCTGCCCGGTGTGCAGGACACCGCCCAGGCCAAGCGCATTCTGGGCCGCACCGCCACGCTGGAGGTGCGCCTGGTGGACGAGGGCACCGAAGCCCGCGCCGCCGAAACCGGCCGCGGCCCCGTGCCGTTTGGCTCGGAACGCTACGTGGACCGCAATGGCCAGTCGGTCATCGTGAAAAAGCAGGTCATCCTGACAGGCGAAAACCTGACCGACGCGCAGCCCGGATTTGACGGGCAGACGCAGGAACCGACCGTCAACCTGACGCTCGATGCCAAGGGCTCACGCATCTTCCGCGACATCACGCGCGAGAACGTGGGCAAGCGCATGGCCATCATCCTGTTTGAAAAGGGCAAGGGCGAAGTGGTTACGGCGCCCGTGATTCGCACCGAAATCGGCGGCGGCCGCGTGCAGATCTCCGGCAGCATGACCACGGCAGAAGCCAACGACACATCGCTGCTGCTGCGCGCCGGTTCGCTGGCCGCGCCCATGGAAATCATCGAAGAATTCACCATCGGCCCCAGCCTGGGCGCCGACAACATCGACCGCGGCGTGAACAGCGTGGTGTGGGGCCTGATCGCGATTGCGGTCTTCATGTGCGCCTACTACATGCTGTTTGGCGTGTTCTCCAGCATTGCGCTGGGCGTGAACGTGTTGCTGCTGGTCGCGGTGCTGTCAATGCTGCAAGCGACTCTCACGCTGCCGGGTATTGCGGCGATGGCGCTGGCCATTGGCGTGGCCATTGACTCGAACGTGCTGATCAACGAGCGCATTCGCGAAGAACTGCGTGCGGGCGTGGCGCCACAGGCGGCTATCCACACGGGCTATGAACGCGCCTGGGCGACGATTTTTGATTCGAACGTGACAACGCTGATCGCCGGCCTGGCACTGCTGGCATTTGGCTCCGGCCCCGTGCGCGGGTTCGCTGTGGTGCATTGCATTGGCATCCTGACCAGCATGTTCTCGGCCGTGTTCTTCTCGCGTGGCCTGGTGAACCTGTGGTATGGCCGCCAGAAGAAGCTCAAGAGTGTGTCGATCGGTACGGTCTGGCGCCCAGAAGCCGGTACCGCCGTGGCCAAAACGAACTAAAGGACAGCGGCCATGGAATTCTTCAGAATCAAAAAAGACATCCCTTTCATGAAGCACGCGTTGATCTTCAACGCGATTTCCTTCATCACCTTCGCGCTGGCAGTGTTCTTCCTGCTCACGCGCGGCCTGCACCTGTCGGTGGAGTTCACGGGCGGCACGGTCATGGAAGTGGCCTACAGCCAGCCTGCAGAACTGGCCAAGGTGCGCGAGACGGTCTCGGGCCTGGGTTACTCGGACGTGCAGGTGCAGAACTTTGGCACGGCCCGCGACGTGATGATTCGCCTGCCTGCGCAAAAGGGCGTCTCGTCTGCGCAGCAAAGCGAGCAGGTGCTGGGCGCCCTCAAGGCTGCGGACCCTGCCGTTACCCTGCGCCGCACCGAGTTTGTAGGCCCGCAGGTGGGCGAGGAACTGGTGCAAAGTGGCCTGATGGCCTTGGGCATGGTGATCGTCGGCATCGTTATCTACCTGGCCATGCGGTTTGAGTGGAAGTTTGGTGTGGCGGCCATCATCGCCAACCTGCATGACGTGGTGATCATCCTGGGGTTCTTTGCGTTCTTCCAGTGGGAGTTCTCGCTGTCAGTGCTGGCCGCCGTGCTGGCGGTGCTGGGTTACTCGGTCAACGAGTCGGTGGTGATCTTTGACCGGATCCGGGAGGCCTTCCGCAAATACCGCAAGATGAACACCGCCGAGGTGATAGACCACGCCATCACCAGCACCATGAGCCGTACCATCATCACCCACGCTTCTACCGAGGCAATGGTGCTGTCGATGCTGCTGTTCGGCGGCCCCAGCCTGCACTACTTTGCGCTGGCCCTCACCATCGGCATCCTGTTCGGCATTTATTCATCGGTGTTTGTCGCGGCGGCCATAGCGATGTGGCTCGGCGTCAAACGCGAAGATCTTGTCAAGCCCGCCAAGAAGGACGAGGATCCCAACGACCCCCATGCCGGGGCAACCGTCTGACCCGGTAATATCTGCCCATGCAGCCCACACCCTCTTTCGTTCCGCAGCGCCGGCTGGCCCGCCAAGCGCGCCAGCGGTTCGTGGAGGGGCTTTGCGCAGGTCTGCCCGACCTGGACAAAACGGTGCTGGATTTCGTCACCACGTTGATGACCCAGAGCGGCACCGCCCGCGAGATGCAATCACGCCACGATGCATGGATGCTCTACCAGCAACACAACGCGGCCTGGATTGATCGCGCTGGCAAGGCCTGGCGCGAAGCGCTGGCGCCCCACGTCAGCACCACCCGAGGCAGCCACGCCCCCGCAGGCTTGGGAGGCAGCCAGTTCGAACTGCTCAGCGACGACGTGGTCGAAAACAAGATCGTCGCCTCCCGCATGGCGCTCACGGTGAGCGAGCAGGTCAGCAACCAGTTCGATACCCTGCGCCAACGCACCCAGTCGCTGGAGGGCCAGGAGCTCGACAACAGCGACATCCTGCGGCCTGACACCGTATGCCTGCTGCTGGTTGAGCAATGGGTGGAGGCGGGCCTTCCCCGCACCGACTTGCTCACGGTGGTGGACCCCCTGCAGCGTGAACTGGCCAACCTGTTGCAAAAGCAGTACCAGGCGGTAAACGTTTTCTATGTGGAGCAAGGCGTCACCCCGCAAAACGACTTGAAGTCCCGCGTGCGCCGCACGTCAGGCGCAAGCGTCAACGGTAGCGGCAGCGAATCGGGCGCAGGTGGTTTAGCCTCACATGCTCTCGCCCAGTCGCGAGAAGCCATGGCCGCTGCACGGGGGGGCGCGGGGGCGCATCAGCAGCCTCCGTGGGCAAGCCAGCATCCACAACACCGCATGCAGCAGCCCCCGGGCGGCTATCCGCAGCAGCGGGGCATGCAACAAGCTGGCTACGCCACAGGCATGACCCCTCTGTCGCGCGCACGCCAAAGGGCGCAGGGCGTGATGGGGCAGCTTCGCCGGTTGCTCACGCAGCCTGCCACGGGCTTTGACATGGTGAATGCGCCGCCTGCGTCTGCAGCGCTGGCCCATGCGCTCACGGCGCACCGCGTGCATGCAGACACCTACTACAGCGGCGTCGCCACGCTGATGGAAGACTACAGCCCCGCAGCCGTTGTGCAGTTGGTAGGCACGGTGCGCGAGCGGTCCACCGAGCTCAAGAAAAAAGCGAGCACCGCGGGCGAAAAAGCCATCATCGAAGTGGTGGCGCTGATGTTCCAGAGCATCCTTGCGGAAGATCGCATCCCGCCCGCTGTGCGGGTGTGGTTTGCGCGCCTGCAGGTGCCAGTGCTGCGCGTTGCGCTGGCAGAGCCTGAGTTTTTCAGCAACCTGGACCACCCGGCCCGCAAGCTGATCGACCGCATGGGTGCGTGTGTGATGGGCTTCAATGCGTCCAGCCTCAATGGCAGCGCGCTCGAAGCAGAAATCCGCCGTGTGGTGCAGGTGATCGAGCAATATCCCGAAACAGGGCGGCGCGTCTTCCAGCTGGTCTATGACGAATTCGAGAAATTCCTATCCAAATTCCTGACTGAAAAGCAGGCCACGTCGCGCCTGGTTAGCGTCGCTCAGCAGGTTGAACAAAGAGAAACTTTGGCTATCCAGTACACCATCGAGCTGCGCACCATGCTGCGCGACATGCCGGTGCGCGATGAGATTCGCGAGTTTCTGTTCAAGACCTGGGCGGAGGTGCTCGCTTTATCGGCGGTGCGCGATGGCCCGCAACACGCCGACACCATTTCGCTCAAGCGCACGGCGGCAGACCTGGTCTGGGCTGCCAGCGCCAAGCCCAACCGCAGTGACCGCGCACAAGTCATTCAAAACCTGCCCGGGCTGTTGCAACGCCTGCGCCAGGGATTGACGCTGATGAACGTCAATGGCGAAGCCCAGGACGCCCAGATCAAGATCCTGACCGACACTTTGGCCGATGCCTTCCTGTCCAAGACGGCGTCCATCCCGCAAGCGCATATCGATGCGATGGCCAAGCGGCTGGCCAACCTCGAAGACTTCATCAGCGACGCAACGCTGGGGGATATGCCACTCAATGCCGACAACATTGAAATGATGCTTGGCATTGATGCATCCTCCATCCACGTGGTGGCCGACAACGGCGCCCCAGTCGAGGACGCCATGGTGGGCTGGGCGCAGCAGCTGCAACCCGGTACCTGGTACACGCTGGACCACAACGGCGCCTCGGCCCAGGTGCAGTACGCCTGGCAAAGCCAGCGCAAGCAGTTGCATCTGTTTGCTGCGGTTGACGGCAGCAGCTACCTTATCCAGTTGCGCCGTCTGGCGGCCTACTTGCAGGCAGGCCTGCTAGTCGCCCAGGATGAAGAAGGCTTGACCGTGCGCGCCACCCGGGACGCCCTGGCCAAACTGGACGCCAATCCCGAGCGATTGCTGGACTGACTACTCGGCAAGTCGTCAATTCGGCCCATCTGACTACTTCAGATCGCCGCAGGAGTGCGACTCTTTAAGCCATGCGGGCGTCTCGCGAATGACGCAATGGCCCGTTCCAGAACTCAGGCGCTGCCCATGCGCTGAAACAAGCCACCCGGCAAGCGGGCCACGCGGCCATCCAGCTCCAGTTCCAGCAAAGCCACCTGCAACGACGCCGCATCCATGCCCGTGCGGGCGACCAAGGCATCCACGCCCATCGGGTCAAAGCCCAGGGCTTCGAGCAGCGGGCCTTCGGGTTCATCAGGTGCCGTTGTCAAGTCCTCAGCGTCAGAAGGCGCAGTTGTCGCGGTCGGCCCCCGTGCAGTAGGCAACCGCAGCTCTTCGAGGACATCCTGTGCCGACTCGACCAGCTTGGCGCCCTGGCGTATCAGCGCGTGGCAACCGCGCGACTGGGGCGCATGGATGGAACCAGGGATCGCAAATACTTCCCGCCCTTGTTCCGCCGCCATCCGCGCAGTGATCAGCGAGCCTGAAGCCAGCGCCGCCTCCACCACCAGGGTTCCCTGCGAGAGCCCCGAGATGATCCGGTTGCGCTTGGGGAAATTGGCGGGCAGCGGAGGTGTGCCCAGTGGATATTCGCTAACCAGCAGCCCATTCACTGCGATCCGATGCGCAAGATCGAGGTTCTTGCGAGGGTAGACGCGGTCCAAGCCCGTCCCTACCACGGCGATCGTGGCGGCTACCGATGCATCTGCTACTGCGGCATCCAGGGCCCCTTCATGCGCTGCCGCATCGACCCCGAGCGCCAGTCCGGACACGATGGAAAGGCCAGCGCCGTGCAAGGCCCGTGCAAACAGCCGCGCGTTCTCAGCCCCTTGCGCCGTCGGGTTGCGACTGCCCACGATGGCCAAACACCGCTCCCGCGGAAACAGTCGCTGCTGTTCCAGCCAACGCTTCGGCCCCATGACATAGAGCAGCAGCGGTGGATCTTCAGTGTCGAGCAGTGCCTGCGGGTAGCGCGCGTCGCCGAGCGTCACCACAGTGCGCCCAGGCCCTGCTGGGTTCGCATCGGCCAGCCACTTCCACGTAGTCTCCAGGAGGTCGCTCCACGTAGGAGGCAACTCAAGCAGCGCCCGAGCCTGTGCAGGCGTCACGCACTGAAGGAGTGCTGCTTCTGGCTGCAGGAAGATGGCTTGCGGCAGACCAAATGTGGACAGCAGACGCCGGGCGGCGCCGTTGCCCACGCCCGGGGAGAGGGTCAGGCGAAGCCACCCTCCGAGTTCTTCACGGTCCATGGAATGAAAAAACCAGTTGCAGGCACCGGCGCGGATTCGGCTAGAACCCGCTGCCAGTGCAAGTGACCCGTGACTTATTCTGGATTGACCAAGCGGTCACCCACTCGCACGCCATTGCGGACATCCAGGATCAACACGTAAGACACCCGGTCAAACGTACGAAACACCATGGCCATGCCGTTGGTTTCGCTGGGCAACTTGATCATTTCCTTGGATTCGCTGGTGGCGTCCTTGATGCGCTCACCCTTTGTGAGAATACTTAGCACATGGCCAGGTTCCAACCCATCGCGCGCGCCCATGTTGATGGACACCACCTGGTTCTGGGCTGCATAGGCAACGGCAGATTCACCATAGATGGAGACCACGCGCGCGTCCACAGTGCGCTCTGGGGCGCGTGGCGTGTAGCTCACAAAGCCACGTCCGGGTTCGGCCAGCAAGCGGTCTCCGGCGCGGATTTCTTCTTTAGTGCCAGAGATATCCACGGTGGCAGGCACTTTGTCCTTGGTGAAACCGCCCTTCCCATCGGGCACGTCCTCGGTGGTTTCGCCGCGGACCAACTCTGCCTTGCCCAGGTACTGGGCTTCGTAGCCCAGGATCTCGCCACTCACCGGGTCCTTCAAGGGCTTCGCGTTGCGGTACACGCGGTAGTACCGTTGCTCGCCGGGGGCGACCCGCAACGGAGCAGTATCAATGCCGCGGGCGTAGGCGCGATCACCGTGGGCCATCAAGACACGCTCTTCCGTTGTCGCCACGATTCTTGGCGCCCGCTCCAGAACGGAAGCATCCACCACGACCGGCTCTACCAGGAAGGGCTCAATCAGATGGGGCCTAAGTGTAGGTAGTGCGGTACCCAAAAGGCTGTCACTGCGTGTACGGGGCGAAACGCGCACGGTCTCAGACTCACCGGGCGGGCTGGTCCGCAGGCGGGCGTAGCCGCCTTCCTTGTCCAGATACAGCGTTTGGCCAGGAAAGATCAGGTGAGGATTGGGGATGGCCTTGAGGTTCATGCCCCACAGTTCAGGCCAGCGGTAAGGCCGCAGCAGGTACATGCCCGAGATGCCCCACAAGGTATCGCCGCGCTTGACCGTGTAGCGATCCGGCGCATTGGGCGCCAACTCAGACAGGGGGATTCCGCGCTCGGAGACTTGCTGGGCGGTGGCGCGCTGGCCACCGGTGACTGGATAATTTTGCGCCTGAACAGGGGCCGCCAGCATAGCGCCCGCAATGATGGAGAGCGCGCCCAGGGCGGTTCGCCGCACGCTGGTGAATGCCGTCATGTTGTTCCTTTTGTCATGCATTGTGAAACGCCCCCTCACTGGCGCCACGACACTCGCGGCATGCGAGTGACCGGGCAAATTCGTTACCTACCGCCTCAGATTCTCTGCTCAAGCCCTTGATTCGGCAACGATTATTGGGTTTACGGGGTGCAGCAGGCCCCAAAAGTGGCGAAAATAGCGACATCTCTTACCTGCATCCATGGCAATCCTTCCCATTCTCTGCTACCCGGACCCCCGGCTTCACAAGGTTGCGCAGCCCATCCAGGCGGTGGACGACCGCGTCCAGTCCCTCGCATCCGACATGCTCGCCACCATGTATGACGCCCATGGCATCGGCCTGGCCGCCACGCAGGTGGATGTGCATGAACGGTTGGTCGTCATCGACGTGTCCGAAGAGCGCAACGAGCCGCTGGTGCTGATCAACCCGGAAATCGTCTGGGCCAGCGCCGAGAAACACCTGAACGACGAAGGTTGCCTGTCTGTGCCGGGCATTTATGACGGTGTGGAGCGCTTCGATGCCGTGCATGTCCGGGCATTGGATGCCCAGGGCACCTCGCGCGTGATTGAGGCAGAGGGCTTGCTGGCTGTTTGCATCCAACATGAAATGGACCATCTGATGGGAAAGGTGTTTGTGGAATACCTCTCGCCGCTCAAGCGCAACCGCATCAAGACCAAGATGATCAAGCAGCAGCGCGGGGCCCGAGAGTGATTCCAGCAGCACTCTGCAGCCCGCGGGGCGGCAGAGTGCTGACGCGCCTGGCGTTTGTGCCGCTGGTGCCGCTGGTGACGCTGGTGACGCTGGTGGCGTTGACGCTGCACCTTGTCGGTTGCGCGTTGCCCGCCAGGGAGGCGCCCGGCGCTGTTCAGTCTGAAGTGATCGCCCGCCTGGGGCCATCCACTGCCATTTTTGCGCTGCCGTCAGGGCATCTGCGGTTGTATTGCGGGCTTCCCGCTGGTTTTGCGGCGTACAACCTCAATTTCGACGCTACAGGCAGGCTGGTGCCCAATAAACAGGTGCTGACCCATACCCGGTTTCAGAACATCCCCGCCCGCGTGTGGACCCTGGCTGACGTTCAGTCCACCTACGGCCCCCCTTTGCCGGTCGAACGTGTATCCCGCTTTGATGGCGACATCTGGACCTACCGCTTCCGCCAGAACTCCGACCCGCGCTTGGCCCACGCGCAGATGGAACGGAAAGAAATCGTGCGCGTCATGAGGTTCACGAACAATTTGCCCCTCTTCGACAACGCGCGCGCTTGAGCGCGCATCTACCGACATTGGTTCCCATGAGAGTCATATTTGCCGGCACGCCCGAGTTTGCCCGCGTTGCGCTGCAGCGTTTGCTGGATGCGGGGTTCACCGTGCCCCTGGTCCTCACGCAGCCCGACCGCCCTGCGGGCCGGGGCATGAAGCTGCAGGCGTCGCCTGTCAAACAGTGCGCGCTGGACCACGGCATCGCGGTGGCGCAACCCCGCAGCCTGCGGCTGGACGGCAAGTACCCGGAGGACGCAGCCGCTGCGCGCGATGCGCTGCGGGCCGCGCAGGCCGATGTGATGGTGGTGGCCGCCTACGGCTTGATCCTGCCGCAGTGGGTGCTCGACCTGCCGCCCAAAGGGTGTCTGAACATCCACGCCAGCCTGCTGCCCCGCTGGCGCGGCGCCGCGCCGATCCACCGCGCCATTGAAGCGGGCGACGCTGAAACAGGCGTCACCATCATGCAGATGGATGCCGGGCTGGACACGGGCGACATGCTGCTTTTGGAACGCGTTGCGATCACATCCACCGACACCACGGCCACATTGCATGACCGTCTAGCCGCTCTGGGCGGCCGGATGATTGTGGAAGCCCTGGAGCTGGCGGCTTGCGGCGGGCTGCAGGCCACACCCCAGCCAACCGAAGGCATCACCTACGCCCACAAAATCGAAAAGGCTGAAAGCGCCATCGACTGGTCGTTGCCTGCAGCGGCGATTGGTCAGCGCATCCGGGCGTTCGATCCGTTTCCTGGCGCCAGCACCGAAGCAGGCGGGGAAACCATCAAGATATGGTCTTGCGAAATTGATAGCAGCCAGCACTTACCAGACAAGCGCTACGGGCATATTTTTTCTATAAACGACGCCGGGATCACCGTGGCCTGCGGGCAGGGCGCTCTGCGTCTGACCACCTTGCAGCGCGCAGGCGGCAAGCGTTTGCCAGCCGCTGACTTTCTGCGCGGATTCGATCTGTCTGTCGGCGCTGTGCTGGGCAGCGGCTCCCCGTCGCCCGATACCGCTGCGGCTACGCCATGAGCCGCGCGGCGGTCATCAGCCGTACAGTGCGCCACCCTTCGTTCCGGCTCGCCGCGCTGGACATGGCAGGCACGTCGCTGGGCATTGCTGCCTGGGGTCTGGTGACCGGCGTGGCCATGGTCAAAAGCGGCATGCCCGTGGGCATGGCCGTCTTCATGTCATTGCTGGTCTATGCGGGCAGCGCGCAGCTGGCGGTCATACCGCTTCTGTCGGTGAGCGCACCCCTGTGGGTGATCTGGCTCACGGCCGCGTGCGTCAACCTGCGCTTTGTCATTTTCAGCAGCATGTGGCGCAGCTACTTCGCCCACCTGCCGCTGCGCCAGCGGCTGGCCATAGGCTATTTCAGTGGGGACGTGATCTATGTCGCGTTCATGAAGCGCTTCCCCGAGCCGCGCCCCGCACCCGAGCAGATCCCGTATTTCTGGGGTGCTGCCACCAGCAACTGGCTGGCGTGGCAGGTGCCGTCCATCGCAGGCATTTTGCTGGCCAATGCCGTGCCGCTGTCCTGGGGCCTGGGGTTTGCGGGGGTGCTGGCGCTGCTGGGGGTGTTGCTGTCGCTGCTGTTTGACCGCGCCACCTGGCTGGCCACGGGGGTTGCAGCCACCGCTGCCGTTGCCGCATTTGCGCTACCGCTCAAGCTCAACATCCTGGTCGCGGTGGCGGCTGCGGTGGCTGCGGGCCTGCTGATGGAGGCCGTGGACCGCCGCCGCCACAAACCCGAACTGCTGCTGGTGCCCGCCAACAGCGTGATGCCCCCCGAAGAACGGGAACATGTGGCAGCAGGCGATGTAGTGCCGCTGCGTGAGGAAAAGCATCCATGAGCGGGTCCTGGGTCGGCCCTTTCATCGCCATCGTGGGCCTGGCGGTCATCACCCTCGTGTCGCGCTCGTTTTTCATGATTCCCGAGCGCGAACTGCCGTTGCCCGACTGGCTCAAGCGGGGCCTCAAGTACGCCCCCCTGGCCGCCCTCACCGCCGTGATCGCCCCCGAAATCCTGATGACCCAGGGCGAATTCATCGACACCTTCATGGACGCGCGCGTTCCCGCCGTCCTCTGCGCCAGCGCCTACTACTTCTGGCGCCGGGGCATTCTGGGCACCATCGTCGTCGGTATGGCGGTGTACTTGCCGCTGCACATTGGCTGGGGCTGGTAGAGAAGCCCCCCTGAGCCGCTGCGCGGCTTCCCCCCAGGGGGACGACGCCAGTGGCCTGGCGGAGCCAGTTCCACGGGTGCACTGGCGACAGGCAGGTCATGCGTCATGCGATAACTAGAATGGCGACTCCCAAGCCTCCATCTCTGTCCTGCCATGAACATCCTCCGCTTTTCCGACCTGTGTGCCCAGGGCAAGGCCCAAGGCCAGCGCGTCTTCATCCGCGCCGACCTGAACGTTCCGCAGGACGACGCCGGTCACATCACCGAAGACACCCGCATCCGCGCTTCCATTCCCTGCATCCGCATGGCGCTGGACGCTGGGGCCGCCGTCATGGTGACCAGCCACCTGGGCCGCCCCACCGAAGGCGAGTTCAAGCCTGAAGATTCGCTGGCGCCCGTTGCCGCCCGCCTGGCCGAACTGCTGGGGCGCGACGTGCCATTGGTCTCCAACTGGGTGGACGGCGTGACCGTGGCCCCCGGCCAGGTCGTGCTGCTGGAGAACTGCCGCCTGAACGTGGGCGAGAAGAAAAACAAGGAAGACCTGGCCCGCAAGCTGGCCGCCTTGTGCGACATCTTTGTGAACGACGCGTTCGGCACCGCCCACCGCGCCGAAGGCACCACCTACGGCATCGCACAATTCGCGCCCATCGCCTGCGCAGGGCCCCTGCTGTCGGCCGAGATCGATGCACTGACAAAGGCCCTGGCCCACCCGCAGCGCCCGCTGGCCGCCATCGTGGCGGGCTCCAAGGTGTCGACCAAGCTCACCATCTTGAAGAGCCTGGCTGACAAGGTGGACCAGCTCATCGTGGGCGGCGGCATTGCCAACACCTTCATGCTGGCTGCGGGCCTGCCCATTGGCAAAAGCCTGGCCGAGCCCGACCTGCTGGACGAAGCCCGCGCGGTGATGGCCGCCATGAAGGCGCGGGGCGCCGAGGTGCCGATCCCCACCGACGTGGTCACAGCCAAGACCTTTGCCGCAGACGCACCGGCCACCGTAAAGGCAGCCGCCGATGTCGCCGCGGACGACCTCATTCTGGACATCGGCCCGGAAACCGCCGCACGCCTGGCCAGCCAGCTCAAGTCTGCAGGCACCATCGTCTGGAACGGCCCCGTGGGCGTGTTCGAGTTCGCGGCGTTTGAAAACGGCACCCGCGAGCTGGCCAAGGCAATTGCCGAGTCACCTGCCTTCAGCATTGCAGGCGGCGGCGACACCCTGGCGGCCATTGCCAAATACGGTATTGAAAAACAGGTGGGGTACATCTCTACCGGCGGCGGCGCTTTTCTGGAAATGCTGGAAGGCAAAACGCTGCCAGCGTTTGAGATTCTCGAAAAACGCGCAGCCGCATCTGCCTAAAAAAGCGCAGGGGGCCGGTGCGTAGGCCCCTCGTTGGACTGATGGGACAGCGGCCCGCGCAAGCCGCGCCCCTAAAATCACACCCCATGACCTTTACCGACATGCTGCGCGACGCTACCGCGCAGAACAACTCTCTGCTGTGCGTGGGCCTGGACCCGGAGCCCACGCGGTTTCCGGCGGGGATGCAAGGCGACTCGCGCAAGATTTATGACTTTTGCGCGGCCATCGTCGACGCCACGGCCGACCTGGTATGCGCCTTCAAGCCCCAGATCGCCTACTTTGCCGCGCACAGCGCCGAAGACCAGCTCGAACGCCTGATGCAGCACATGCGCGCCAACGCGCCGCACGTGCCGGTGATCCTGGACGCCAAGCGTGGCGACATCGGCTCCACGGCCGAGCAGTACGCGAAGGAGGCCTTTGAGCGCTACGGCGCCGATGCCGTCACGCTCTCGCCCTTCATGGGTTTTGATTCCATCGAGCCCTACCTGGCCTACCACGGCAAGGGCGCCTTTTTGCTGTGCCGCACGTCCAACCCCGGCGGCGACGACCTGCAGACCCAGCGCCTGGCCAGCGTCGAAGGCCAGCCGCTGATGTACGAACACGTGGCCCGACTGGCGCAAGGGCCGTGGAACAAGAATGGTCAGCTCGGCCTCGTGGTGGGCGCCACCTACCCGCAAGAGATCGAACGCGTGCGCGCCATTGCGCCCACCCTGCCGCTCTTGATCCCCGGCGTGGGCGCCCAGGGCGGCGACGCCGCAGCCACCGTGCGCGCCGGGCTGCGCGATGGCGGTCCGATCATCGTGAACTCGTCGCGTTCCATCCTGTATGCCTCCAAGGGCGAGGACTTTGCAGCGGCAGCGCGCACCGAGGCCCAACGCACCCGCGCGGTGCTCGAAGCCGCACGCCCCCGCTGATGCCCCACGCCTGACATCCACAGCCTTCGCGCCGCCGCTGCACCCGGATCACCCCCATGCAGCTCAAATGGCTCGAAGACTTCATCGTGCTGGCGCAGGAGCGCAGCTACACCCGCGCGGCCGAGTTGCGGCATGTCACGCACCCTGCGTTTGGCCGCCGCATCCGCGCGCTGGAGGCCTGGGCGGGCACTCCGCTGGTGGAGCGCGGTGGTGGCCCCGTCACGCTGACACCGGCCGGGCAAAGTTTTCTGGAAACAGCGGGCCACATGGCGCGCAGCCTCTCGCAGTCGCATGAGGAACTGCAGAGCCTCGCCGGGCGGCAGGCGCGCACCGTGACGCTGGCCACCGGGCGCACCCTGGCACGCACGGTGGTGGCCGACTGGCTGGTGCGGCTGCAGCCCATCTTGCAAAACGCCGAGCTGTGCATACGCACCCGCGCGCTGGCCGACACCGTGGCCATGCTCGAGCGCAATGAAGCCGACTTCTCGCTGGTCTACCACCACCCGGCGCTGGCGATACGGCTGGACGCGCGCCAGTTCATGCATGTGACGGTGGCGTCGGACCGGCTGGTGCCCGTGTCGCGCGCCACGGCGCAAGGTCAGGCGCTGCACCGGTTCGGGCCCGACGCCACGCGGATCCCGTACCTGGCCTATGCACCGCAGCTGGCGCTGGGCCGGCTGGTGGAGGACCACCTGGCCCAAAACCCGCACGCACCGCGGCTGCAGCGGGTAGTGGAATGCGACTCGGCCGACGCCCACTACGAATACGTGCAAAAGGGCCTGGGCGTGGCCTGGCTGCCGTGGTCCATGGTGCATGCGGATTGCAAGGCCAAGCGGCTGGCCTTGGCGGGCGATGCGCGCATGGAGGTGCGTTTTGACGTGCGACTGTACCGGCCCAAGCGCCGGTTGGGGCCCCTCGCCGAGGCCTTGTGGAAGGCGATGGCACAGCGCTGACCCTTCGGGTTTTCATCAGGGCATTGAACAGTATTGGCAAGGCTTGGTGCCGTTTCGGCACCACGCAGGCGAGGGCGGCTTTTCACAATCAGGCCACGCCAGCGCACTTTGCAACAACGCGCCTCACCGCCCCACGCAACCCAAGGACCCCACCATGAAGAACACTCCCTCCCTGCGCCGCACCGCCTTGCTGTGTGGCATGGCCCTGCTGGCCGCGCCCGCCTTCGCGCAAGATGCCTACCCCTCCAAGCCCATCACCATCGTGGTGGGCTACCCACCGGGCGGCAGCACCGACCTGACCGGCCGCAACGTGGCCCTGGAGCTGAGTGCCAAGCTGGGCGTGCCAGTGGTCATTGAAAACATTGGCGGTGCGGGCGGCGCGATTGGCGCACAGAAGGTGGCCAGCGCGGCACCGGACGGCTACACCTTTCTGGTGGGCGCCAGCAACGAGCTGGCCATCGTCAACCTGGTGAACAAAAAGATCAAATACAGCACCAAGGACTTCACCGCCATCGGCCTGGTGGCCTCACAACCGCTGGTGCTGGTGGCATCGACCAGCGCGGGCGTCAAGAACCTGGCCGAGTTCACGCAGAAGGTGTCCAAAAACCCTGGCAAGTTCAGCTACGGCAGCTCGGGCGTGGGCACGTCGCTGCACCTGGCGGGCGAGATGGTCAAGGAGCAGGGCAAGCTGTTCATGACGCACATCCCTTACCGGGGCGTGGCGCCGCTGACCAACGACCTCATGGGCAACAACCTGGAATACGGCGTGTTCGTGCTCTCCAGCGGCCTGCCGCACATCAAGAGCGGCAAGGTGATTGCCCTCGGGACCACCGAAGCCAAGCGCTCGGCCACCACGCCCGACATCCCGGCGCTGGCCGAAACACCGCAGTACAAGAACGTGGACATCGGCGTGTGGTTTGCGCTGATGGGCCCGGCCAACCTGCCCAAGCCGGTGTTCGACAAGGTGAAGAAGGCGCTGAACGACACCCTGCAGTCGCCAGACTTCAAGAAGAAGATGGAAGCCAGCGGCTCCACCGTGGCGGCGCCCAACTTCAACATCGACCAGTTCCTGGTGACCGAAGTGGCCAAGTACAAGAAGATTGTTGAGTTCGCCAAGATCGAAGAATGAGCACCGCCGCACCCCACGACACCGCCGTGCAAGCACTGGCTTTTGAGCTGCCCGCGCCGGACATCACCGCCTGGCGCGCAGGCAACACCGGCACACCCGGCGTGTGGCACTTTGACTCTGGCCAACCCGGACGCCACGTGATGGTCAGCGCCCTGGTGCATGGCAACGAGCTGTGCGGCGCCTGGGCCTTGAAGGGCCTGCTGGACGCGGGCGTGCGGCCGCAGCAGGGCACGCTCACGCTGGCGTTCTGCAACCTGGATGCCTTTGACCGGTTTGACGCCAGCAACCACGATGCCTCGCGCTTCACCGACGAAGACCTCAACCGCCAATGGCTGGACGCGCGCATCGACGCTGCCGACACCAACGAGCGCCGCCGCGCCGCCGCGCTGCGCCCGTGGGTCGCGCAGGCCGACTGGTTGCTCGACATCCATTCGATGCACGAGCCCTCGGCCCCGCTGCTGCTCACCGGCATGCAGCCGCGCAACCTTCAACTCGCGCGTGCCATGCGCTCGCCCGAACACATCGTGGTGGACGCAGGCCACAAGGACGGCGTGCGCATGCGCGACTACGGGCGGTTCGGTGCCCAGGATGACAACAGCACCTGCTCGCTGCTCATCGAGTGTGGCTTCCATGGCGACCCGGCCAGCCGTGCCGTGGCGCAGGACCAGTGCGTGCGCTTCATCGAGCAATCTGGCGCCATCAGCGCCGACGCCCTGGCGCAGCAACTGCCCGGCTGGCGCCTGCCCGATGCGCCCCGCCAGTGGGCGCTAGAGGTGACCGGCCCGGTGGTGGCCACCAGCAGCGCCTTCCGTTTTGTGGAGCCCTACACGGGGCTGGAGCTGTTTGAAAAGGCGGGCACCGTGATTGGCGACAACGATGGCGTGCCGGTGACGACGCCGTACGACAACTGTGTGCTGGTGATGCCCTCGGTGCGCCAAGCGCGCGCGGGCGTGACGGTGGTGCGGTTCGCGCAGCGCAGGGCGCTGTAACCACGCAGCAAGCGCTGCAGAGGGGGCGGGCGGTTGGCTGGAGCCCCCGCCCCTGCGCATTCAAAGACTATCAAATTAATAGCTGGTAGCGCTTATCCATCAAGCGCTAGAGGCCATTTTGGCTTGTATTTTTGGCCCCAGCACCACACAAGCCAGCGCGGCCACCACCAGCGCAATACCCGCCCATTGCCAGGGCGCCACACCCTCGTCCAGCAGCAGCCAGCCTGCGGTGAGCCCCACCACCGGCACCGCCAGGCTGAACGGCGCCACGCGGTTGGCGGGGTAGCGCTGCAGCAGGTTGGTCCACAGCGCATAGCCGACGATGGTGGCCGCCCAGCCCAGGTAGGCGACCGACGCCCACGCCAGCAGCGGCACATCCACAAACGTTTGCCACTGCAGCCAGCGCGCGGCGTCGGGGTCAAACACGGCGGACAGCGCCACAAACGGCAGCACCGGCACCAGGCTGGCCCAGATCACAAACGCGAGCGGGTCAAACCCCGGGCTTTGCTGCTGCGCCAGGCGCGACACGATGTTGGACGCCGCCCACATGGCAGCACCACACAGCGTCAGCAGCAGACCCGCCAACGTGGTGGCTGCCGCCACCCCCACGCCAGACCCTGGGCCCACGTAGTTCATGGCAAAACACACCAGCCCCAGCGCGGCCAGCACCATGCCCCACCGCAAGGGCGGACCGGGCCGTTCGCGCAGCAGCGCAAAACCAAACAGCGCGGTGAAGAACACCTGCGTCTGCAGCAACACGCTGGCCAGCCCCGCCGTCATGCCCACCTTGAGGCCTATGAACAAAAACCCAAACTGCCCCACGCCCTGGAACAGCCCAAACAGCACCACCCAGCGCCAGTGCATGCGCGGCGGCCGCACCAGCAACACCAGCGGCAGCGCCGCACACAGGTAGCGCGCGGCGCCCAGCTGAAAAGGGCTGAAGCTGCGCAGCCCCCATTTCATGGCCACAAAGTTCACACCCCACAGGATGACCACCACCAGCGCGGCCAGCAGGTCGCGTGCTCGCAAGGGGCCGCCAGCCAGCCCTGACCCTTGCCCGGACACCGGCGCCGTCACGCTGCAGCGCGCGCAGCGTCGATGTGCGCTTGGGCCCGCTGGGCCAGCGCGATGTCACCGGGGGTCTCTGGGGTCCATTTGTCTACGGCAAGGGGCTCGCCGTTGGCACCGACGGCGGTGTAGACCGCAACGCAATGCACCACGTCCTCCAGCGGCGCGCCGTGGATGGACCCGCTGCGCACCTCGACGGCCAGGCTCAGGCTGGCGCCTTGGGTCTGGGTCAGGCGGGCATGCACCTCCACCAGATCGCCGGGGCGGATGGGGCGCACAAAGTCGGCGCCACCCACAAACTCCGTAACACACGCCCCCTTGGCCCATGCGCTGGCGCACGCGTACCCAGCTTCGTCCACCCAGCGCAGTACCGTGCCCCCAGGAACACGACCGGCTTGCAGCAAGCTGCTTTCAGACGCCAGAAAGCGCAGGGTGATTGAGTGCATGCGGGGTGCTCCAGAGAAGGGGGAGGCCCATTATTCTCCAGCCACCCTTCTGCCACCGGCGGCGCACCGCCACGCCGCCAACCCGCAGGCGTGCTGACCTGCTGGCGGGCCATGCTCACTGGACAAGTATCTGCGCCTGGGTTTCAAACACCCCATGGCCCGGCAACCCAAACACTATCATTTCAATAGCTATTAGCGCTTGATGAATAAGCGCTAGCACCCATTTTTACCCATATTTTCCGTGCCAAGACGCTGCGAGGGCTCCACCCCCAGCTCCTCCAGCTCTGCCGCCGTGAACACCCGCGAACGCGTGTGAAACGCCTTGCCCTCCGGCCCTTCAAGCGAAAACGTGCCGCCCGTGCCCTCAATCACGTCGATGATGAGCTGCGTGTGCTTCCAAGTCTCGTACTGCGCCAGGCCCATATAGAACGGGCAGCCACCGATGTCGCCCAGGTACACATCGCCCGCCCCCATGGTGATCTCGCCGGGCAAAAAACAGTTGGCCGCGCTGTTGTCGCAGCAGCCGCCCGACTGGTGGAACATCAGGTCGGGGCCGTGTTTGGTTTTGAGGAATGCCACCAGCTCCAAAGCGGCGGGCGTGGCGATGACTTTTTCGACCATACGGTTCTCCTGCATGCAATGCAAAAAAGTAAACGCGGCAAGTTGGAACAACGAGCCGCGTCAACAGAAGCGCTTCCAGCGGTTCACAAACCGTTCCTGGCTAGGCGTCTTCGTCGCAGACAGTAGCAACGCTACGGCAAGACGAAGCAACGACGCCAGGGACGGTTTTTGAACCGCCACCCAAGATCAGAAGAAGCCCAGCTTGTTTTCTGAGTAGCTCACCAGCAGGTTCTTCGTTTGCTGGTAGTGGTCCAGCATCATCTTGTGCGTCTCCCGCCCAATGCCCGATTCCTTGTACCCACCAAACGCCGCGTGCGCCGGGTACGCGTGGTAGCAGTTCGTCCACACCCGCCCGGCCTTGATGGCGCGGCCCATGCGGTAGGCCACGTTGCCGTTGCGGCTCCACACGCCAGCGCCCAGGCCATACAGCGTGTCATTGGCAATTTCCAGCGCCTCGGCTTCGTCCTTGAAGGTGGTCACGGCCAGCACGGGGCCGAAGATTTCTTCCTGGAAGATGCGCATCTTGTTGTGGCCCTTGAACAGTGTGGGCTGCACGTAGTAGCCGCCTTCCAGGTCGCCGCCCAGGTGGGCCTGGCCACCGCCAGCCAGCACTTCGGCGCCTTCCTGCTTGCCCAGGTCGAGATACGAGAGGATCTTGGTGAGCTGCTCTTTCGATGCCTGCGCGCCCATCATGCTGTCGGTGTCCAGCGGGTTCTGCTGCTTGATGGCGGCCACGCGCTTGAGCACACGCTCCATGAACTTGTCGTAGATGCTTTCTTGAATCAAAGCGCGCGATGGGCAGGTGCAGACCTCGCCCTGGTTGAACGCAAACAGCACCAGGCCTTCCACCGCCTTGTCCAGAAACGCATCGTCCTTGTCCATGATGTCGGCGAAGAACACGTTGGGGCTTTTGCCACCCAGCTCCAGCGTGGCGGGGATAAGGTTGTTGGCGGCGGCCTGGGCAATGACGCGACCGGTAGTGGTGGATCCGGTGAAGGCTATTTTTGCAATGCGCTTGCTGGTGGCCAGCGGCATGCCTGCCTCGCGGCCATAGCCGTTGACGATGTTCAACACGCCCGGCGGCAGCAGGTCGGCAATCAGCTCGGCCAGGATGAGGATGGAAATCGGCGTGGACTCTGCGGGCTTGAGCACCACGCAGTTGCCTGCGCCAATGGCGGGCGCCAGCTTCCACGCGGCCATCAGGATGGGGAAGTTCCACGGAATGATCTGGCCCACCACGCCCAGCGGTTCCTGGATGTGGTACGCCACGGTGTTCTCATCGATGTTGCTCAACGCGCCCTCTTGCGCGCGCACGCAGCCCGCAAAGTAGCGGAAATGGTCCACGGTGAGGGGGATGTCGGCGTTCAGCGTTTCGCGGATGGCCTTGCCGTTGTCTACCGTTTCGGCGTAGGCCAAGAGCTCCAGGTTCTGCTCGATGCGGTCGGCAATCTTCAGCAAAATGTTGCCGCGCGTGGCGGCGTCGGTCTTGCCCCAGGCGTCGGCGGCGGCGTGGGCGGCGTCCAGTGCCAGTTCGATGTCTTCAGCGGTGGAGCGCGCGGCCTGGGTGTAGACCTTGCCGTTGACGGGCGAGATCACATCAAAGTATTGGCCCTTGACCGGGGCCACGAATTGGCCGCCGATGAAGTTGTTGTACTGGGCCTTGTAGGCGATCTTGGCGCCAGCGGCGCCGGGGGCTGCGTATACGGTCATTGCGTTGTCTCCTGCGGTTGTTGTGTGCATCGGGCGGGCCCTGCGGTCCTGGCCGATGCCCAACCTCTACTCAAGACCCATGCCAGCACGCGGCGCCGCGGGGGCCGTTGATTTCATTGCGGTTTTTTGCAGGGCCGGCGCGGCGCGTGGTGTGGCGGACAACACCGGGCTGTGCCAGCACGGCACACCTGTCACGAAATGGAACAGTTGGCACCGGCCTTGCGCCAGTGCCCTTGCCCCGGGCCACGCAGGCCGCCATACTGGGCCACACAACCACCAAAGCAGGGCACCATGACCGACCCTGCACGGAGACAAAGCGTGCGCCCCAACACTTCCCCCGTCGCCCTGCGACAGGCCCGCCAGCACCTGCTGGACTCTGGCCAATGCCCCAGCGGCCTGGTGGACGACCGCCTGGCCCGCTCCTGGTCGCGCAGCATGGCGGCGGGCCTGGTGCCCACCGGGCGGCCCCAGTCCATCGACCACCCCAGCAGCGGCACCCTGCGTCAGGTGCTGGCCAGCAACCCCGAGCTGCTCGCGCATTCGCGGCCCGTCATGGAATACCTGTTCGAGCAGGTGCGCCACAGCCAGAGCGTGGTGGTGCTGGCCGACCGGCGCGGCATGCTCATGCACACCCTGGGCGACCCGCACTTTGTGGACAAGGCCGAGCGCGTGGCGCTGACCAGCGGAGCATCCTGGCACGAGGCGCACCGGGGCACCAACGCCATCGGCACCGCCCTGGCCGAAGGCTGCGCGGTAGAGGTGCACGGCGGCGAGCATTTTCTGGAGCGCAACAGCTTTCTCACCTGCGCGGCCTCGCCCATCCTGTCGGCCACGGGCGAGCTGCTGGGCATCCTCGACATCTCGGGCGACTACCGCAACGGCCACGCCCACACGCTGGGCCTGGTCAGCACCGCCGCGCGCATGATCGAAAACCGCCTGCTGGCGGCCACCTGCAAACGCAACATCCGCCTGCACCTGCACAGCGCACCCGAGGGCATTGGCAGCGTGGCCGAGGGCATCGTGGCCGTGTCTGCCGACGGCTGGATCGTGGGCGCCAACCGCGTGGGCCTGGCGCAGCTGGGCCTGCACGCGGGCGACGTGGGCGCCACCTTGCTGGAGCGTGTGTTGGATGCGCGGCTGGATGACCTGCTCTCGCACCACAAGCGCCGCCCGCAGCAGCCGCAGGCCTTGCGCACACCCCACGGTGCCTTGCTGTTTGCCCAGGTGCAGATGGATGCCGCTGCGTGGGTCACCCCGTCGCAGCCTGCCAAAGCAGCCTGCGCGGCCCCCCAACAGGACGCACTGGCGCTGCTGGACACCGGCGATACCCGCTGGCGCGCTGCCGCCGACAAGGCCCGCCGCGTGGTCGGCAAGCCGATTGCGGTGCTCATCCAGGGCGAATCCGGCGTGGGCAAGGAGGTGTTTGCGCGCGCCCTGCACGCCAGTGGCCCGCGCAGCGATGCGCCCTTTGTCGCCATCAACTGCGCCGCCATCCCCGAGAACCTCATCGAATCCGAACTGTTTGGCCACGTGGCCGGTGCCTTCACCGGCGCGCGCAAGCAAGGCCACCTGGGCCGCCTGCGCGAGGCCCACGGCGGCACGCTGTTCCTCGACGAAATCGGCGACATGCCCCTGGCCTTGCAAACCCGCCTGCTGCGCGTGCTGCAAGAACGCAGCGTAACGCCCGTGGGCGCCAGCAAGGCTGTGCCGGTGGACTTTGCACTGGTCTGCGCCACCCACAACCAGCTTTTGCAGGCGGCGGAGCAAGGGCGTTTTCGGCAAGACCTGTACTACCGCATCAACGGCCTCACGGTGCAGCTGCCCGCACTGCGCGAGCGCAGCGACTTTGTGGCGCTGCTGCAGCGCCTGCTGGCCGACCTGGCCACCGAGCAGGGCCTGGGTTTTGACGTGCAGACGGCCCCCGACCTGCTGGCCCGCCTGGCCGCCTACCCCTGGCCCGGCAACCTGCGCCAGCTGGCCAACGTGCTGCGCACGGCTTGCGCCATGCTGGCCGAGGGTGAAGACACGCTGGGCTGGGACCATATGCCCGACGACCTGGTGCAGCCGCTCACGGCGGCGCCCGCATCCCCCCGTAGCGAGGCTGCGGCAGGCACTGGCGCGGATGTCCTGCCCGCCGCCCTCAGCCTGCAGCAGCTGTCCCACGCCGCCATCGACCAGGCGCTGCGGGCCGCTCGCGGCAACATGTCACAGGCGGCGCGCCAGCTTGGCATCAGCCGGCAGACGCTGTACCGCAAGCTGAAGATGCCTGCACCTTGATGGCAGAGGGCGGGCTGCCGCCCGCAGGGCTTGCTATGCATTTGAGAGCTGGTGCCGCATATTGCACTAGCGCTTGAGGCATTTTTTACTCAAATTTCAGAGCCCGGCAGGGTCAGGACGCGGCTCGCGCCATCAGACACCTGCGACAACTCCACCCAGCGGTAACACCAGCCGCGCCCGCAGCCCCACGCCGGGCCCGCTGTGTAGCTCGAGCCGACCGCAGTGGCTGCGCACCACGCGCTCCACGATGGCCAAGCCCAGCCCCGCGCCCGGTGCGCCGGTGCGCGCATGGCCGCCCCCGCGTGCAAAGGGCTGGCGCATGCGGTCGATCTCTTCGGCGGTGATGCCGGGGCCCTGGTCCTGCACCTCCAGCCATACCTGGGTGGCGTCTGCCCCCGTGCGCAACACCACCGGCGGCGCACCGTGGCGCCAGGCGTTTTCCACCAGGTTGTCCACGGCGCGGCGCAGGGCCTGGGAGCGCACAGGTGCCTCGGGCAGGGTGCCCAGCTCCAATTGCAGCGCGCGGCCATGGTCGGCCTGCGCCTCGGCCACGGCCTGGGCCAGGTCGTTGAGCGATGCGGTGGTGGGCGCCTCGGCCTCACCGCTGCGTGCGAACTGAAGGAATTGGCCCACGATGCCATCCATCTCGTCGATGCTGCGCGCCATGCTGGCCGCCAGCGGCGCATCGACCTGCGGACCCGCAATCTCCACCCCCAGGCGCAGCTTGGTCAGCGGCGTGCGCAGGTCGTGCGACACACCGGCCAGCATCAGTGCGCGCTCGTGGTCGGCAGCGGCCAGGCTCTGTGCCATGTGGTTGAAGCTGCGCGCCACGGTGGCGATTTCTTCGGGCCCATCATCCGGCAGGGTTGCGGGCGACTGGCCATGCGCCAGTTGCTGCGCCGCGCCCACCACCTGTGCCAGCGGGCGGTTGATGTGGCGCTGCAACCACCACGCGCCCAGCAGCGCCAGCAGCATGCTGGCCAGCGTGGCCGCCAGCCAGGCGCCCGTGAACTCGCGCGTGGGGAACACGCTGGGCAGGTTGAGCCAGTAGGTTTCGGCCCCATCCGCGCCCTCGTGCACCACGCGCAGGGCCAGCACACCGGTGCTGTCGCGGCGCCATAGCGGTTGCGGCGGCTGCGGGGGTTGTGTTGCAGCACCGTCCGCACCCAGACGGCGCGACACCGCCTGCACAAACTGCCGCTCCATGGGCGACAGCAGCGCGCGCCGCGCAGCGCTCTCCGGCGCAACGGGCGGTGCGGACAACACGGCCTGCCGGTTGAACGCCTCGACAAATGCCACACGCTGCGCCGGGGGCAGTGCCTGCAGCCCCGCCCGCAGCGCAGCCACATTGCGCGCCACTCCATCGGCCACCTGCGCCACACGGGGCTTGAAGATCATCTGCCGCACCAGCATGGCCGCCACCAGTTGCCCCAGCACGATGAGCGCGGCCATCAGCAGCAGGTTGCGCCCGAGCAGGCTGCGCGGCCAAAGCCCAAAGCGGCGGGGCGGTGTTGCGGGCGCTGTCATGGCTTGACCCCACCACCGGGCGCTGCGCCATCGGGGACAAACACATAGCCCACGCCCCACACGGTGCGGATGTGGCGCGGCTGGGCCGGGTCGGCCTCGATGAGCTTGCGCAGGCGCATCACCTGCACGTCGATGCTGCGGTCCGTGGCTGCGTGGTCGGGCCCGTAAGCCAGTGCGATCAAGCGGTCACGGCCCAGGGGTCGGTGGGGCTGCCGCGCCAGGGCCTGCAGCAGCGCGAATTCGCCGGTGGTGAGCGGCACGTCTTGCGCAGTGCTGACTTCGCTACCGTCATTGCGCTCCAGTCGGCGCTCGTCCAGCCACAGCGTGAAGGCGCCAAACACAATGCGCCCGCCCACCTGACGCGGGCCAGTGTGGGCGCCCAGCACGCGCTGGCGCCGCACCATGGCCTGGATGCGCGCCAGCAGCTCGCGCGGGTTGAAAGGCTTGGGCAGGTAGTCGTCTGCACCCATCTCCAGGCCGACGATGCGGTCTACCGGGTCGCCCCGGGCGGTGAGCATCAGGATGGGAATGGTATCGCCCTGCGCGCGCAGGCGCCGGCAAATGGACAGGCCGTCCTCGCCCGGCATCATCACATCGAGCACCAGCACGTCAAAGCGCTCACGCGCCAGCAGCACATCCAGCGGCCCCGCACCCTCCACCGTGCGCACGGTGTAGCCCTGGTCGCTCAGGTAGCGCTGCAGCAGGGCACGCAGGTCGGGCTCGTCATCGGCGACCAGGATCTTGGCCAGGGTGTCGGTCATGGGCGGGGGCAAGGTCACAAGGTGGGCAGGGTAGTTGCAATGGTAGGCGTTGCCGATGGCGATGCACCTGCAGCCATGACAAGGCATGACCCGGCCACAGGCGTTTGTCATGGTTTGTCATACATCGGCCGTTTTCTGCCATCAATGGCTCACACCTGGGGGGCACAGTACAGCCATGCCGCCTTCCGAGGCATACCCCAAGGAGTTCATTGCCATGCCTTCGCTGCCCCGCCCCGCTGACAACGCCCTGCTGCAACGCCCCGCGCTGGCCGCTGGTATGTTTGTGATTTCTGCGCTCGCCGCCCTGGGCCTGAGCGCCGTGCTGACACTGGCCGCCCCCGCCGAAGCGCAAGCCCGCACCCGCCACAGCGTGGAACACAACGCCGATGGCAGCACAGTCTCCAAAACCGGCGTGGCCCGCAGCGGCCCGAACGGCGCCGTGCTGCGCGGCCGCACCGCCACCACCGATGGGCAGGGCAATGCGAGCGT
Organism: uncultured Gammaproteobacteria bacterium; assembly: GCA_947085645.1. GTDB lineage: Bacteria > Pseudomonadota > Gammaproteobacteria > Burkholderiales > Burkholderiaceae_C > Acidovorax. The sequence continues at coordinate 209,631 of CAMTXG010000020.1, read as the reverse complement.
GACAAGCCGTGGTGCTGCCGTGGGCGCGCAGGGCGGCACGGCCGTGCGCCAGGGCAGCACCACGCGCAGCGCAGACGGCAGCGCCAGCCACAGCGGCACCGTGTCGGCCCAGAATGCCCAGGGCAGCCTGCAAAGCAGCGGCGGTGCCGCCCGCAATGCCGATGGCAGCGTGACGCAAGCGCGCACCTCGACCGCCACCAGCGCGGCCACCGGCAACAGCGTACAGGCGCAAAGCAGCTACAGCCAAGCCAGCGGTTTGAGCCGCAACGCCACCTGCTACGACGCCAGCGGCACGGCCCTGGCCTGCCCCACCCGGCCTTGACGTCACCGCTTTTCCCCGCCGATTCATACCGTCACCATCCCAGGAGCTTTGCCATGTGCCTGCGCCACCTTTTGACAGTGACTGCCCTCGCCGCGATCACGCTGGCCACCGCCAGCGCGCAAGCCCAGACCACCGCACAAACCACCCCGCAGGACGGTGGCCGCCTGCGCGCCCTGATCGCACAAAAGCAGGCAGCGGCTACCGAGGCCGCCCTGCCCACAGGCGTGCAGCGCATTGCCGATGTGCCTTATGGCGCGGACCCTGCACAGCGCATGGACGTGTATGTGCCCACCAGCCCCACAGGCGCTGGCACGGGCACCAACAGCCTGGTGGCCAGTGCGGTGCGCGCACCCGTCATCTTCATGGTGCACGGCGGCGGCTGGCGGCATGGCGACAAGGCCATGGGCCGCGTGGTGCAGGAGAAGGTGAACCGCTGGGTGCCCAAGGGCTTCATCCTCATCTCCACCAATTACCGCATGCTGCCCGATGCCCCCGTGGCCGTGCAGGAGCGCGATGTGCAGGCCGCCCTCATGGCCGCACAGCAGCGCGCAGGCACCTGGGGTGGGGACCCGAACCGCTTCATCCTCATGGGCCACTCGGCCGGTGCCCACCTCGTGTCCCTGCTCAACGCCCGTGCCCCGCAGGCACTGCGCGAAGGCGCCTGGCCGTGGCTGGGCACGGTCTCGCTGGACAGCGCCATGATGAACGTACCCGCCCGCATGCGCGCCCCGCACCTTCCGCTGTACGACGACGCCTTTGGCACTGACCCTGCTTATTGGGTGGCCATGTCGCCCTTCCACCAATGGACGGCGGGCGCTCCGCCGATGCAGATGGTGTGCTCGGCCCAGCGTGCGGACGACCCCTGCCAGCAATCCGATGCCATGGCCCGCCACGTGCGCAACCAGGGCGGCCGCGCAGAGGTCTTGCCGCAGGACTTGGACCATGGCGAAATCAACGCCCAGTTGGGCCTGGAGAGCGACTACACCCGGGCGGTGGAGGCCTTCATGGGATCGCTGGATGCGGAGGTGGCCCGGCGGTTGCAGTGCGGGTCGGCGGTTTGCTATTGAATTTGCAGCTACTAGCGCTTACTGGATAAGCGCTAGCAGCCATTTTCATTCAGATTTCGCCCGCAGGTAGGGCGCCAGATACCGCCCCGTATGGCTGGCCGGGTTGGCCGCCAGTTCCTCGGGCGTGCCCACGCCCACCACGGTGCCGCCGCCCGCGCCGCCCTCCGGCCCCATGTCGATCAGCCAGTCGGCGGTTTTGATCACGTCGAGGTTGTGTTCGATGATGACGATGGTGTTGCCCGCATCACGCAGCTGGTGCAGCACCTTGAGCAGCAGGTCAATGTCGGCAAAGTGCAGGCCGGTGGTGGGCTCGTCCAGGATGTAGAGCGTGCGGCCTGTGTCGCGCTTGCTCAGCTCCTGCGCCAGCTTCACGCGCTGCGCCTCGCCGCCCGACAGCGTCGTGGCGGCCTGGCCCAGGCGGATGTACGACAGGCCCACGTCCAGCAGCGTCTGCAGCTTGCGCGCTATTGTTGGAACGTCCTTGAAGAAGGCGGCAGCGTCTTCCACCGTCAGCTCCAGGATCTGCGCGATGTTCTTGCCCTTCCACAGCACTTCCAGCGTCTCGCGGTTGTAGCGCTGGCCGTGGCAGATGTCGCAGGGCACGTACACGTCGGGCAGGAAGTGCATCTCCACCTTCACCACACCGTCGCCCTGGCAGGCCTCGCAGCGGCCCCCGGCCACGTTGAAGCTGAAACGCCCGGGGCCGTAGCCGCGTTCCTTGGCGGTGTTCACCTCGGCCATCAGCTCGCGGATGGGGGTGAACAGGCCGGTGTAGGTGGCGGGGTTGCTGCGCGGCGTGCGGCCGATGGGGCTCTGGTCGACGTTGATGACCTTGTCGAAATATTCGATGCCCACGATCTCGTCGTGCTCGGCCGGTTCTTCATGCGCACGGTACAGCTGGCGCGCCACGGCGGCATACAGCGTGTCGTTGACCAGCGTGCTCTTGCCCGAGCCCGACACGCCCGTCACGCAGGTGAGCAGCCCCACCGGAAAGTCCACCGTCACACCCTTGAGGTTGTTGCCCGTGGCGCCCGCCACGCGCAGCGCCTGCAGCGCACCCTGGCGTGCGTGGTGCTCGGCCATGCGCTCGGCGCGGCGTTTGCTGGCCTCGGTTTGCGGAAAGCGCGACTTGGCCTTGGCCTCGACCACCGGCGCAGGCTGATCCAGCACTGGCAGCCAGGGTGTGCGGCGCTTGGGCACGGCAATCGAGCGCACGCCCGACAGGTACTGGCCGGTGAGCGACTGGGTGTTGCCACGCACTTCGTCGTACGTGCCCTGCGCCATCACGCGCCCGCCGTGCACGCCCGCGCCGGGGCCCATGTCGATCACATGGTCGGCGGCGCGCATCATGTCTTCGTCGTGCTCGACCACGATCACGCTGTTGCCGATGTCGCGCAGGTGTTTGAGCGTGGCGATCAGGCGGTCGTTGTCGCGCTGGTGCAGGCCGATGCTGGGCTCGTCCAGCACATACATCACGCCCGTGAGCCCCGAGCCGATCTGGGACGCGAGGCGGATGCGTTGCGCCTCGCCGCCGCTCAGCGTCTCGGCACTGCGGTCCAGGCTCAGGTAGCTCAAGCCCACGTCGTTCAAAAACTGCAGGCGCGTGGCGATCTCGCGCACCACCTTGTCGGCGATCTCGGCCTTGGCGCCCGTGAGCTTCAGGTCGTTGAACCAGGTGTGGGCGGTGTTCAGTGTGGCGTGGCTCACTTCAAAGATGGCGCGGGCCTGCTCGCCCTCGCCCAGCCGCACGTGGCGGGCCTCGCGGCGCAGGCGGGTGCCGTGGCATTCGGGGCAAGGCTGGGTGCTGCGAAAGCGCGCAAGGTCTTCGCGCACCACCACCGAATCGGTCTCGCGGTAGCGCCGCGACATGTTGGGGATGATGCCCTCGAACGGGTGCTTCTTGGCATACACCTTGCCCTTGGAGGCACCGCTGTCCATGATGTAGCTGAAGGCGATTTCTTCGTCGCCCGAGCCGTGCAGGATGGCGTGCTGCACCGGTGCGGGCAGCGATTCAAACGGCGCCTCAATGTCAAACGCATAGTGCTTGGCCAGGCTCTCCAGCATCGCAAAGTAATACCCGTTGCGCCGGTCCCAGCCCTTGATGGCGCCGCTGGCCAGGCTCAGCGTGGGGAAGGCCACCACACGCGCCGGGTCGAACACATCGCGCTGGCCAATGCCGTCACACGCGGGGCATGCACCCATGGGCGAGTTGAACGAGAACAGGCGCGGCTCCAGCTCGGGCAGCGAATAGCTGCACACCGGGCAGGCGAATTTGCTGCTGAACAGGTGCTCTTGCCCCGTGTCCATCTCCAGCGCCAGCACGCGGCCATTGCCCTCGTGCCCGCCCACGCGCAGCACCGCCTCGATGCTCTCGGCCAGGCGCTGCTGCAGGTCGGCGCGCACCTTGATGCGGTCGATCACCACGTCGATGTTGTGCTTCTCCGTCTTCTTGAGCGCGGGCAGGTTCTCGTGCTCGTAAATTTGGCCATCCACCCGAAAGCGGACGTAGCCCAGCGCCTGCATCTGCGCAAACAGCTCGGTGAACTCGCCTTTTTTCTCGCGCGCCACGGGCGCCAGCAGCATGAGCTTGGTGTCTTCGGGCAGGGCCAGCACGGCATCCACCATCTGGCTCACCGTCTGCGCGGCCAGTGGCAGGTTGTGGTCGGGGCAATACGGCGTGCCAGCGCGGGCGTACAGCAGACGCAGGTAGTCGTGGATCTCGGTCACCGTGCCCACGGTGGAGCGCGGGTTGTGGCTGGTGGCCTTCTGCTCGATGGAAATCGCGGGCGATAGGCCCTCGATCAGGTCCACATCGGGCTTGTCGAGCCGCCCCAGAAACTGCCGCGCATAGGCCGACAGGCTCTCCACATAGCGCCGCTGGCCCTCGGCATAGAGCGTATCGAACGCCAGGCTCGACTTGCCCGAGCCCGACAGCCCGGTGATCACCACCAGCTGGTTGCGCGGGATGTCCAGGTCGATGTTCTTGAGGTTGTGCGTGCGCGCGCCGCGGATGCTGATGCGCTGCTCGCGCAGGACGCGGGCCAGATAGGCACCATCGTCGGGTCGGGCGGAGGGGTCGGCGGCAGCGGGAGGTGGGTTCACAGGGCGGGCTCGGTGCAGGAAAACCGACCATGATAGGTCACCGGCATATTCCGCGCAGCTCTTCCATAATCAGCGTTCCATGCCCGCCGCACGCTCTCTGCCCTCCACCTTGTTCACCACCGACCAGCAGGTTGGCGAGGCCCGCTTTGACGCGTGGCGCAGCAGCATTTCGGTGGTGTTTGATGTCGCGCCTCTCGCCATGGAGCAAATAGCCTCTTTCCAGGCGACGGTGCAGGCCACGCACCTGGGCAACCTGCTCGTGGGCGACCTGCACTTTGCGGGGCAGCAGTTCATGCGCTCGCAGGCCCGCGTGCTGCGCGACGGTCTCGACCACTATCTGGTGCAGTGGTATCGCACGGGCGGCTTTGTGGGCCAGCGCGACACGGGCACCGACATGGAGGTGCGTGGTGGCGACATTGTCATTCTGGACCTGGGCCGCACCCTGCGCACCTTTGCGCGCCTGTCGCATGTGCTGACCCTCATCGTGCCGCGCGATCTGATCCATGAGGCGATGGGCATTCAGGATTCGGACCTGCACGGCACCGTGCTGCGGGGCGATTCAGCCCTGGGTGGCTTGCTGGGCGACCATCTGCTGTCGCTGCAACATCGCCTGCCCGGCATTGCGCTGGATGATGCACCTGCCGTTGCCCGCGCCACCGTGCAGATGCTGGCGGCCTGCGTGCTGCCCAGCGCACGGACCCGCCACGAGGCGCGGACCGCCATCGAGGGCGTGACGCTGGAGCGCATACAGCGCCATATCCAGCGCCATCTCAGCGCCGACCTGAGTGCCGAGGCGTTGTGCCGCACCTTCGGCATCTCGCGCAGCGCGCTGTACAGGCTGTTTGAACCTCTGGGGGGCGTAGCCCACCATGTGCAACAGCGCCGTTTGCTGCAGGCCTACCACGCATTGTCCAACCCGGCCAACCGCCGCCTGCGCGTGGCAGAGGTGGCCGCGAGGGCAGGGTTTGCCAGCAATTCCCACTTCAGCCGGGCGTTCCGTGCGGCTTTTGACCTGGCTCCCTCAGAGGCAAGGGCACCCTCCCACCTGGCCGGGGGCCATGCACCCCACTTGCACGGCCATTCGCCCGAGTACGCGGCCTGGGTGCGGGGCTTGCACGGCGCGTACGGCAGTCTCTGAGCCCCTGCCTCTGCGGTGGGGCCGACGCCAGGGCACAGACTGGGACGAACAGTCAACAAACGCTGGACCCACAGGCAAACCGCTGCGGGGGCGCCGCATACGATCTGGCATACCCCATGAATCCCCGGCGAGGCGCCCCGCGCCCAACCAGGGACAGCCCACCCACCCATGCCGAACGCTGCTTTTTTGTCGCCCCATCAACGCCCGTATTCCGCCGCAGGCCGCGCCAATGTGCGAGCGGGTATGGCAGGGACGGTATTCACTTGGGCGCTGGGCGCCACGTTTGCCGCCTGTGCGGAGGTACCTCCGCCCCGCACCCCGCCTGCGCAAGAGACTGCCGCAATGACGGTCGCCCTGTACCAGCCCGACCCACACGCGGCAACAGGGCTTGGCGGGGGCCCTACAACGGCAGCGCAACGCCCATCCCCGGCGCCCACGCGGCCCGCCGCGGGTGGTGTGCCCCAGCGCCACGACCAATCCAGCATTCCTACCCCCGTTGACAACCCCTGGGCGCTGGGCCTGCTGGCCGGGGTGGTGGGCTGGATGGCGTGGATGGACCGGCGCCAAAAGCGGCACAGACGCTGACTTCAGACCGCCCGGTCGCCCAATGGGCGAAAATCCCGGTTTTGCTTCCTCGGGCCTTAGCGCACACCGTGCCGGATTCTTCTTCCTTGTCAGCCGGGGCCGCAACGCGGCCTCCCATCACCAGCACCCACATGACCCCGCTGGAGCGCCGCTCCAGCGTCAGCCTGGCGCTGATCTTTGCGTTGCGCATGCTGGGCCTGTTTCTGGTGCTGCCCGTCTTCGCCCTGGAGGCACGCAAGTACCCGGGGGGCGACGACCCCGCGCTGGTCGGGCTGGCCATGGGCATTTATGGCCTGACGCAGGCCGTGCTGCAGCTGCCGCTGGGCCTGGCGTCGGACCGGTTTGGGCGCAAGCGCGTCATCGTGCTGGGCCTGCTGGTGTTTGCGGCGGGCAGCCTGTTGGCGGCGCTGGCAGATTCGTTGACCGGGCTGCTGGTGGGCCGCGCGCTGCAGGGCGCGGGGGCGGTGTCCGCAGCGGTCACGGCGCTGCTGGCCGACCAGACGCGTGATGAGGTGCGCACCAAGGCAATGGCGCTGGTGGGCGGCAGCATTGGGCTGATGTTTGCTGTTGCCCTCGTTGCTGCGCCGGTACTGACGGCACACATCGGGCTGGCGGGCCTGTTTGGCCTGACCTGCGCCTTGGCGCTGGCGGGCGTGGCGGTGGTGGTGTGGTGGGTGCCACCCGAGCCCGCACTGCACAAGAACGCCCCCCGCGGCCGCCTGGCCGATGTATGGGCCCACACCGATCTGCTGCGCCTGAACCTGGGCGTATTTGTACTGCACACGGTGCAGTTGTCCATGTGGGTGGCGGTGCCTGCCATGCTGGTGCAGGCGGGGCTCAGCAGAGACCACCACTGGCAGGTGTATTTGCCCGCGGTGGTGCTGTCATTTGGCGCCATGGGCGGTCTTTTTGCGCTGGAGCGTGCGGGGCGCCTGCGTGCGGCGCTGCTGGGCGCGATTGCGCTTGTTCTTGCCGTGCAGATCGGACTGGGCGCTTTGGCCGTCAGTGGCATGCCTCCCACGCTGTGGGTGCTGGGGCCGCTGATGTTTGTGTTTTTTTGTGGGTTCAACGCGCTGGAGGCCAGCCAGCCCAGCCTGGTCTCGCGCATGGCACCTACAGCCCTGCGTGGCGCGGCGCTGGGCAGCTACAACACCCTGCAGTCGCTGGGCCTGTTTGCGGGCGGCGCGCTGGGGGGCGCGCTGGTGAAATGGGCGGGTGCACCCGGCCTGTTTGCAGCCACCACCGCGCTCACGGCACTGTGGCTGGTGCTGACCTGGCCGCTGCAGCCCACAGGGCGCAGCAGCCACTGAGGCCCCGTTCAAACAGGTTCCAGGCAGCAGCAGTTGCGGCACAATGGCGCGTTTGGCGCCCGGAAACCCCCTCCAAATCCGGCGCTTCCACGTTACCGAAAAGGCACACTCCCATGGCATCCATCAACAAAGTCATCATCGTCGGCAACCTGGGCCGCGACCCGGAAATGCGCACCTTCCCCAGCGGCGACCAGGTGGCCAACGTGACCATTGCCACCACCGACAAGTGGAAAGACAAGCAAACCGGCGAAATGAAGGAAGCCACCGAGTGGCATCGCGTCGTCTTCAACGGCCGCCTGGCCGAGATCGTGGGCCAATACCTGCGCAAGGGCTCGCAGGTGTATGTCGAAGGCAGCCTGCGCACCCGCAAATGGACCGACCAGAGCGGCGTTGAAAAGTACAGCACCGAAATCCGCGCCGACCAGATGCAGATGCTGGGTGGCCGCCAGGGCATGGGCAGCCCCGGTGGTCAGGGCGGCGGTCAGCAAGGCGGCGGCTATGACGATGGCGGCGGCTACGGCGGCGGCGGTGGTGACCAGGGCGGTTACGACCAGGCCCCACGCCGTGCGGCGCCTGCACCAGCCCCCATGCAGCAACGCCCCGCAGCACCCGCACAACGGCCCGCACCAACCCCCGCCGCGCAAGCACCGCGCGCCGCATCGGGGTTTGACGACATGGATGACGACATTCCGTTTTAAGGCCTAACGCTTCAGCGCAAAAAATGCCTGCCCACACTGTGTTGGCAGGCATTTTTTATTGCGCAACCGCGACTGGGCACTGGCGCCGAATCTCAACTGCAGCGCAAACCGCTTTGTGCCCACGCCGTGCCGTTCCGTGCTGCGCCGTACGGCGTGCGTTTAACTCAAAATTGATAGCTGATTGCGCTTATGCAGCAAGCGCTAGAGCCAATTTTCATTCAAATCTTCAGGCCAATGGGCCTGCCTCGTCCACCGCCGCAATCACGCCTCCGCCCAGGCACACATCACCGTCGTACATCACAGCGCTCTGCCCCGGCGTAACGGCCCACTGCGCACCGGGAAACTCCAGGCGGAAGTCGGCCCCCACAGCGCTCACCACGGTGCAGGCCGCATCCTGCTGGCGGTAACGCGTCTTGGCGGCGTACTGACCCGGCGCGGGCGCATGGCCCGCGCACCAGCTGGCATCCTGGGCATCAAGCCGGTGCGACAGCAGCCAGGGGTGGTCATGCCCCTGCACCACGCGCAGGGTGTTCTTTTCCAGGTCCTTGCGGGCCACAAACCAGGGCTCGTGCGCGCCACCACCGCGCTGCGCTCCTTTTTCCTTCACGCCGCCAATGCCCAGGCCCTGGCGCTGGCCCAGGGTGTAAAAACTCAGGCCCACGTGCTGGCCCAGCTTGCGCCCCCGGTCGTCCAGGATGGGGCCCGGTGCGTGGCTGATGTAGCGGTTCAAAAACTCGCGAAACGGCCGCTCGCCGATGAAGCAGATGCCGGTCGAATCCTTCTTCTTGGCATTGGGCAGGCCAATCTCTTCGGCAATGCGCCGCACCTCGGTCTTGTGCAGCTCGCCCACAGGGAACAGCGTCTTGGACAGCTGTGCCTGGTTCAGGCGGTGCAGAAAGTAGCTCTGGTCCTTGGACGGGTCGAGCCCCTTGAGCAGCTCGAAAAGGCCGGTGTTGGTGTTCTGACGCACACGCGCGTAGTGCCCCGTCGCAATCTTTTCGGCGCCCAGGCGCATCGCGTGGTCCAAAAAGGCCTTGAACTTGATCTCTGCATTGCACAGCACATCGGGGTTGGGAGTGCGCCCCGCCTTGTACTCGCGCAGGAACTCGGCGAACACCCGGTCCTTGTAGTCGGCGGCAAAGTTCACGTGCTCGATCTCGATGCCGATCACGTCGGCCACCGCGGCGGCGTCCACGAAGTCGATGTTGGACGAGCAGTATTCGCTGTCGTCATCGTCTTCCCAATTTTTCATGAAGATGCCGACCACTTCGTGGCCCTGTTGTTTGAGCAGGTGGGCGGTCACGGCCGAGTCCACTCCGCCCGAGAGGCCCACGACAACACGTTGTTTGGGCTGTTTGGTATTGGCAGTCATTGCCCCGATTGTATTTTTTGCGCCGTGGCCGCTGTGCGCGGGCGCACAGAACGCGTAGCCACCAGCAGGTCATAGAGCTGCTGCGCAGCGGGCGACAGCGATTTGCCCCTGCGTTTGATGAGGCCCATCTGGCGCGTCACTACCGGCTCGACCAGCGGAATGCTCACCAGCGTGGGGTGGTCCTTGCCCGGCATGGCCAGGCTGGGCACGGCCGCCACGCCCAGGCCCGCTTCCACCAACCCGAGCAAGGTGGTGACATGCTTGGCTTCGTACAGGCACTGGGGGCGGTCGGGCACGTTGGCCAGCGCCAAGTCCATCAGCAGGCGGTTGCCTGATGTTTTGCCCACCGACATGAAGTCGTGCTGGCCCAGCTCCGCCCAGGTGACCTTCTTGCGCCTCGCCAGCACATGGTCGCGCCGGCAGGCGGCTACGAAGCGCTCGGCCAGCACGGGTTTGAACTCGATTTCGGCCTCCTGGCTGCCGATGAAATTGAGGCCAAAGTCGGCATCGCCCTGCGCCACAGCCACCAGCACCTCGTTGGCGCTGGCGTCGTGCACCTTGACGCGAATCTTCGGAAAACGCTCGTGGTAGCGCTTAACCACCTGCGGCAGGAAGTAATACACGGCCGAGGGCACGCAGGCAATCGTGACCTCGCCCATGCGGCGAGCGGCCACGTCGCCCAGGCCCATCAGCATGCCGTCCAGGTCGTCCAGCCACACGCGGGTCTTGCGCGCAAAGTCGCGTCCCACGGCCGTGAGCGTCACGCGGCGCGTGGTGCGGTCGAGCAGGCGTACGCCCAGCGCTTCTTCCAGTTTGTCGATACGGCGGCTGAAAGCGGGCTGCGACAGATGGATGGCCTCAGCCGCCGCGCGAAAGCTATTCAATTCAGCCACAGCGGCAAACGCCTGGATGTCTGCAAGATCGAATTTGTTGTTCATGGACATAGGTTTTCAAGACATTTCGCTGTTGCGCAGCACGCATCAAACGATCAGAACATTGCAATTCACGGGTGTGATTTCAACATGTAGAAGGCTCAACCACCTATTGCGTCGCATGCATCAATCATTGCCAACAATGCAATTCACAGAACAGATGAAGCGCCGCACCATGCAAACCCATGAGCTACAAAATTCCTTGCGTTCTGATGCGTGGCGGCACTTCCCGGGGGCCGTTCTTCCTGGCCGACTGGCTGCCGCAAGACCCAGCGGCGCGCGACCGCACCCTGATCGCCGCGCTGGGCTCGCCGCATGAATTGCAGATTGACGGCCTGGGCGGAGGAAACTCGCTGACCAGCAAGGTAGCAATCGTTTCGCGGTCGGTGCATGCCGGCTGCGATGTGGACTACCTCTTCGCCCAGGTCAGCGTGCAAGAGGCCCGCGTGGACACGCGCCCCAACTGCGGCAACATGCTGGCGGGCGTGGGGCCTTTTGCCATCGAGCAGGGGCTGGTGGCTGCGTCGGACCACGGCAACACCACCACGGTGCGGGTCTACAACGTCAACACCCGTTCGCGCATTGATGTGCAGGTGTGCACCGCCGGAGGCCGCGTGCACTACGAAGGCGACGTGCACATCGACGGTGTGCAGGGCACCGCAGCACCCGTGCTGATGAACTTCCTGGACGCCTGGGGCGCCGTCACGGGCCAGATTTTCCCGACCGGCCAGCGCATCGACACCATCCACGGCCTGCAGGTCACCTGTATCGATGCAGCACAGGTCATGGTGCTGGTGCGAGCAGCCGACCTGGGCCTGCGCGGTAACGAGAGCCCTGCAGATCTGGATGCCAATGCCGAACTGCTGTCCAGGCTGGAAGCCCTGCGGTGCGAAGCCGGCCTGCGGATGGGCATGGGCGATGTGTCGAACAGCGTGCTGCCCAAGCCCGTGATCGTGTCGGCGAGCGGGCAACCGGGCAGCGTCGTCTCTCGCTATTTCACCCCTCACCGCTGCCACCGCTCACACGCCGTGACCGGCGCCATTGGCGTGGCCGCCGCCCACGTGCTGCCGGGCACAGTCATTTCTGACACCCTTCAACCCACGGCGGCGGGCAAGCGCCGCGTGGAGGTTTTGCACCCGGCGGGCCGCATCCATGTGGACGTGGAGCTTGCTGAGGTGGACGGCCAATTCAAGCTGGTGCAGGCCGCATTGGTCCGCACGGCACGAAAGATTCTGGAGGGCACGCTGTTCGTTTCAGAAAACGCATTCACCCACTGATTTCAAACCCCATACTTTTAATGACAGGAGACAAAAAATGATGCCCAACCACTTAGTGCCATCGCGCACACGCCGCACGCTGCTGGCAGCAGCCGCCCTCGCTACCACTGTGCAACTGTTCCCCACACTGGCACACGCAGCGTATCCCGACAAGCCCATCACCCTTGTGGTGCCCACCGCTGCCGGTGGTGGCAACGACGGCATGGCACGCGTGGTGGCGCTCAAGCTTTCCACCCTGCTCGGGCAACAGGTCATCGTGGAAAACAAGGCTGGTGCCAACGGTGCCATTGCGGCAGAGTTCGTTGCCCGCGCAACGCCTGACGGTTACACAATTCTGTTTGGGTACATCGGCACGCACGGCATGAGCCCGGCGCTGCAGAAGCTGCGCTACGACCCGATCGCGCAGTTCGAGCCCATCGGCATGGTGAGCTACTCGCCCACGCTGATGGTGGTGTCCCCCAAGGTGCCGGCCAAGACCGTGAGCGAGCTGGTGGCGCTTACCAAGGCCAAACCCCAGGACTTCAACTACGCCTCGGCCGGCAACGGCACGGCCCCGCACTTCTCGGCCGAAATCTTCAAGCTGGAAAGCGGCGCGCAGATGGCGCATGTGCCCTATCGGGGCGCGGCCCCCGCCATGAACGACACGATGGCCGGGCAGACCCAAGTCATGTTCCCCAGCCTGTTCTCGGCCTACCCCCACGTCAAGAACGGCAAGCTGCGCGCCCTGGCGCTGGCGGGTCCCAAGCGTTCATCGCTGTTGCCCGATGTACCCACGCTGGAAGAGGCGGGCGTTAAGGGCGTCGAGATCACACAGTGGTACGCCTTGTTTGCGCCCGGCAAAACGCCCAAGCCCGTCGTGGATCAACTCAATAAAGCGCTCAACACCGCCCTGGCCGACAAGGACGTGGCACGGCGCATTGAAGAACAAGGGGCCGTGGTGGACGCCAGCACGCCTGAACAACTGGCCCTGACCGTGCGCCAGGAGATCGCGAAGTGGAAGGGCGTGGTGCAAAAGGCCCAGCTCACACCGGATTGAGGCAGGGGAAGAACCTTTGCACGCCCCTTTCAGATTTCCAAAACGATGCAGGAGACATCCATGAGAAAAATAGCAGGAGCGCTTTGCGCTGCGCTGGCAAGCACCGGCGCGCTGGCGCGCTGGCGCAGAGCAGCGGCGTCACGCTGTACGGAACGGTTGACCTGGGCGGTGGTGCCTAGGCGCTGTTCCAGTTCGAGAGCGGCCTGAACGCCGATACCGGCGCCTCTGCCAACGCCAGCAAGTACTTTGACCGGGCATCCTGGGTGGGCCTGCAAGGCGGCTGGGGCACGCTGGCCCTGGGCCGCCAAACCACCACGCTGGCCGACGCCATCTCGCCCGTGGACCCACTCTCCATGCGCTTTGCCAGCTTCAACCCCAGCATCGGCGTGGCCGCGCTCAGCCAGCACGGTCTGGGCATCGAGTTCGGCAGCGCCGGAGCCACGCCGGGCTCGTACCGGCTGGACAACTCCATCAAGTACACGGGTCGATTTGGCGGCTTCACCGCGCGGGCCATGTGGGGCATTGGTGAAGTAGCCGGGCAGTCGTCAGCACTGTCCTCACGCGGGGTGGGCGTGGCTTATGCCGCCAGTGGTTTCACCGTGTCTGGCGCACACCAGACCTTCAAGGACACGAACCAGCGCACGCTGGATGGCACCACCCTGGGCGCTGCCTACCAATGGGACACCGTGCGCCTTGCAGCCAACGCCGCGCGCAGCGAGGCCGAAATAGCCGCTGGCAGGCACACGGTGCAGCGCGTGCTGTCGGCAGGCGCCACGTGGTCCGTCACGCCGCTGTTCGACCTGACAGCGGCCTATTACAAGGTGGGCCGCACCCGCACGGGCGCCGCCGACGATGGCTATGGCCGCCTGGTGGCCTTTGCCGAATACAAGCTCTCGCGCCGCACCAAGCTCTATGCTGAGCTGGACGACACCCGCTGGCGCAATGGCTTTCAGGGCGCGGCCAACAAGCCCCACGCCACGGGCGTATCGGCAGGGGTGGTGCACTCGTTCTGAGGCGTCCGCGTTCTGGCAAAGGCGGTGTGGGTGATCGCACAGGCACTGGTGGGACTGTGCGACCATCGCCCCATGGAACTGCGCCAGCTTCGCTACTTCGTCCGCATCGTCGAACTCGGCTCCATGGGCCGTGCGGCGCTCGACCTGAATATGGTGCAGTCGGCCCTGAGCCAGCAGATCAGCCGACTGGAAGGTGAACTGAGCACGCGGCTGCTGCAGCGCACCAGCAAGGGCACCGTGCCCACCGAAGCGGGGCTGGCGTTCTTCCGAGAAGCCCAGCTCACCCTGCGCCATGCCGAACAGGCGGCGCGTGTGGCACAGCAGGCGCGCCTGTCGGGCACCGTGAGTGTGGGCTTGGCGCCTACCACAGCGTCGGTACTGGGCGTGCCGCTGATGCGGGCCATGCGCGAGCGCTACCCCGATGTGCGGCTGCACATGGTCGAGAGCCTGTCGGGCCACCTCTCCAACATGCTCAACGCGCGCCAGCTGGACTTGGCCGTGTTGTTCGACACCCAACCCGCGCGCCGCTGGAGCGTGCTGCCCCTGCTGGACGAGCGGCTGTTCCTCATCCGCAGTGCCCACGGCGGCGCCAGCACCTTGCCCGCCCGGCTGCCCAAGCGGCTGCGCCTGGCGCAACTGAAGGCCGAGCCGCTGATCCTCCCTACCGGCCCCCACGGCCTGCGCAGCCGCATCGATACCGCCTTTGCCGCAGCGCAGGTGGCGCCCCATGTGGCCATGGAGATCGACTCGCTGGCCATGCTGATGGACGCCGTGAACGCGAGTCTGGGCAGCACTCTGCAACCCTGGGCCGCCGTGGGGCGCTACCCCGACGCCAACGAACGCTTCGGCCTGGCGGAGCTGTCCGATGCGCCGGCCAGCCGCCCCGCCGCACTGTGCAGCCTGTCGGACGATGAACTCTCGCCCGCCGCCCTGGCCACGCGCGTGGTGCTGGCCGACTGCGCGCGGGCGCTGGTGCAATCGGGCAGCTGGATCGGCGCCACCCTGGCGTAGCTCCAACCCATTGGTCTCAGGCCATCACGAAACGTGATGGCCCCATGCCCTTTCGGGCCTGCCCACACCGGGGCGAAATTCCTACAGTGGCCCCACACCCTACGAATGGAATCCCACGGTGCCAAATACCCCCCACTCTGCAGAACACACTGCGGTCGATGTGCTCGTCATCGGCGGCGGCAACGCCGCCCTGTGCGCCGCCCTGATGGCGCGCGAGGCGGGCGCCAGCGTGCTGCTGCTGGAATCGGCCCCGCGCGCCTGGCGCGGCGGCAACTCGGCCCACACGCGAAACCTGCGCTGCATGCACGATGCGCCGCAGGACGTGCTGGTCGATACCTACCCTGAGGAAGAGTTCTGGCAGGACCTGCTGAAGGTGACCGGCGGGCTGACCAACGAACACCTGGCGCGCTTGGTGATCCGCGAGTCGCGCACCTGCCGGCCCTGGATGCGCCGCCACGGCGTGCACTTTCAGCCCGCGCTGGCGGGCACGCTGCATGTGGCGCGCACCAACGCGTTCTTCATGGGTGGCGGCAAGGCGCTGGTCAATGCGTATTACCGCAGCGCCGAGCAGCTGGGCGTGCAGATCCGCTACGAAGTGCCTGTGGAGCGCATCGAGATGGACGGCAGCCGCTTCATCGCCGCGCACCTGGCGAGTGGCGAGCGCATTGCCGCCAAAAGCTGCGTGCTGGCCGCAGGCGGGTTTGAGTCGAACCGCGAATGGCTGCGCGAGGCCTGGGGACAGAATGAGCGCGGCGAGTGGCCGGCCGACAACTTCCTGATCCGCGGCACGGCCTACAACAAGGGCGTGCTGCTCAAACACCTGCTCGACGACCACGGCGCCGACCGCATTGGCGACCCCACGCAGGCGCACATGGTGGCCATCGACGCGCGCGCGCCGCTGTACGACGGCGGCATCTGCACGCGCATCGACTGCGTGTCGCTGGGTGTGGTGGTCAACCGCGAGGGAGAGCGCTTCTACGACGAGGGCGAGGACTTCTGGCCCAAGCGCTACGCCATCTGGGGCCGCCTGGTGGCGCAGCAGCCGGGACAGATCGGCTACTCCATCATCGACAGCAAGGCCATTGGCCGCTTCATGCCGCCCGTTTTTCCGGGCGTCAAGGCCGACACGCTACCCGAGCTGGCCGAAAAGCTGGGCCTGCCCGTGGAGCGCTTCATGCGCACGCTGAACGACTACAACGCTGCCTGCCGCGTGGGCACGTTCGACCACACCACGCTGGACGACTGCCACACCGAAGGCGCCGCGCCCGCCAAGACGCACTGGGCGCGGCCCATCGACACCGGGCCGTTCTACGGCTACGCGCTCAAACCCGGTGTCACCTTCACCTACCTGGGCCTGCACACCGACGACACGACGGCCGTGCGCTTCAACAACCAGCCCAGTCCCAATCTGTTTGTGGCGGGCGAAATGATGGCCGGCAACGTGCTGGGAAAGGGCTACACCGCCGGCGTAGGCATGAGCATTGGCACAGCATTTGGCCGCATCGCGGGCACACAAGCCGCTTTGGCATCCAAACAGGATCCAGCGCTTTTCCATCAAGCACGAACAGCTATCAAAACAGGAGTTAAACATGCAAACGCTTGAAGCCCTGACGCGCGACGCCCGCGCGCTGGCGAATGGCGACGTCTTGCTGTCAGCCTCCGAAACCGAGGTGGCCCGTCAGCTGCAGATCTGCAACGCCTGCCGCTACTGCGAAGGCTTCTGCGGCGTGTTCCCGGCCATGACGCGGCGGCTGGAGTTTGGCAAGGCCGACATCCACTTCATTGCCAACCTGTGCCACAACTGCGGCGCCTGCCTGCACGCCTGCCAGTACGCGCCGCCGCACGAGTTTGCGGTGAACATTCCGCAGGCCATGGCCCAGGTGCGCGGGCAGACCTACACCGACTACGCCTGGCCCACGGCGCTCGGCGCGCTCTACCAGCGCAACGGGCTGACCTTGGCGCTGGCCCTGGTGGCGGGCCTCACGCTGTTCATGGCGTTGGCCGTAGCGCTGCACGGCCAGGGCCTGGGTGCGCTGTGGCAGTCGCCCGTGGGCGGCTTCTACGGCATCTTCCCGCACAACCTGCTGGTGGGCCTATTCGCGCCTGTGTTCCTGTTCGCCGTGCTGGCGCTGGGCCTGGGCGTGCGCCGCTTCTGGCGGGATATCACGCCCGCCACCAGCGGCGGGCCGCTGAGTGCCCCCGCCACGGCCGAGGCGACCGATGCGGTGCTGCGCCTCAAGTACCTGGACGGCGGCCACGGCGACGGCTGCCACAACGAGGACGACGCCTACACCCTGTCGCGCAGGCGCATGCACCACCTCACGTTCTACGGCTTCATGCTGTGTTTTGCGGCCACCAGTGTAGCCACGCTGTACCACTACCTGCTGGGCGCGCCCGCACCGTATGACCTGCCCAGCCTGCCCAAGCTGCTGGGCGGCGTGGGCGGCATCAGCCTTGCCATCGGTACGGCGGGCCTGTGGCGCTTGAACATGCGCCGTCACCCCCAGCATGGCGACGCCGCGCAAAAGCCCATGGACCGCGCCTTCATTGCGTTGCTGTTCCTCACGGCCACCAGCGGTCTGGCGCTATGGGCAGCGCGTGGCAGTACGGCCCTGCCGCTGCTGCTGTGCCTGCACCTGGGCGCGGTGATGGCGCTGTTCGCCACCATGCCCTACGGCAAGTTTGCGCACGGCATCTTCCGCACCGCATCGCTGCTGCGCCACGCGGTCGAAAAACGCCAGCCCAACCCGATCGGACTTGGCGCCGACTGAGCACCTGGCACCTGCCCATCCCCACCCACAACACCAACAACCCACGATGAAGGAGACACCGATGAAAAAACGCACCCTGCTGCACACCCTTGCGCTGGCAACCGCCGCACTGGCCCTGGGGGGCCCCGGCCATGCCCAGGACTTTCCCCCCAAAAAGCCCGTGACCCTGGTCGTGGGGTTTGCCGCTGGCGGGGCGGCCGATGCGGCCGCTCGCCTCATCGCCAAAAAGCTGGGCGA
This sequence comes from uncultured Gammaproteobacteria bacterium, assembly GCA_947085645.1. Taxonomy (GTDB): domain Bacteria; phylum Pseudomonadota; class Gammaproteobacteria; order Burkholderiales; family Burkholderiaceae_C; genus Acidovorax. Next base: position 191,760 of record CAMTXG010000020.1, on the reverse strand, counting down.
AAACATTGGCCAGTCGGTGGTGGTGGACAACAAAGGCGGCGCGGGCGGCAATATCGCGCACCAGTTTGTGGCCAATGCAGCTCCAGATGGCACGGTGCTGCTGTTTGGCTCCGTGGGGCCGCTGACCATAGCCCCTCACCTGATGAAGCTGCCCTATGACCCGTTCAAGGACCTGGCGGCCATTTCAGGGGGCGTGAACTTTCCGAACGTGCTGGTGGTGCACCAAGCTGCAGGCGCAAAGACGTTGGCAGAGTTTGTGCAGCTGTCCAAGAAGAAGCCTGGCAGCGTGGAATTTGCGTCCACCGGCGCGGGCTCTGCATCACACCTGGCAGGGGAGCTTTTCAACCAGCGGGCGGGCATCGACATGACCCACGTGCCCTACAAAGGTGGAGCACCCGCCTTGCAGGATTTGCTGGGCGAGCGCATCACCTCCTACTTTGCGGCCCCACCCACGGCCCTGCCGCACATCGAAACGGGCAGGCTGATCCCGCTGGCCACCACGGGTCTCACGCGACCGGCCTATCTGCCCAACATCCCCACCGTGGCGGAATCGGGCTTTCCGGGCTTTGAGGCGCTCAACTGGTATGCGTTTGTGGCGCCCGGCAAAACACCCGTTCCGCTGCTGGAGCGCTGGCACCAGGAGATCGTGAAGGTGCTGAACGACCCAACCGTGAAGGAAGCGCTGAACAAGCACGGCCTGACGCCCCAGCCCACCACGCGCGCCGAACTCACCACCTTCATGAAGAAGGAGTCGACCCAGTGGGCCGCCATCATCAAGGAGCGCAAGCTCACGGCGGATTGAGTCGGCCGGTGCTCTTCACCGGTCTCATGCGGTGGCGGCGGGCGCATGCTTCGCCCGCACCAACCCCTCGCCCAGCAGCTGCGCCAACCACTGGCTGAGCGCGGCGGAATCGCCCGCCCACAGCCCTTGCTCCAGGAGCGCGGTGCACGCGTCTTGCACCGACAGTCCGATGTGCAGATGGCGCACCAGTGCTGCCTCGGTGGCATCCAGCGTTCGGAAGTGCGGCTGGAATCCCTTGCGCCACACCAGCAAGGCTGCGGGCGCTGGCAGCAACACGGCCTCGGGCACTTCGTCATCGGTATGGATAGCGTTCCACAGGGACACCACATTGGCGGTCACCGTGCGCAGCAAGGCGCTAGGATGCAGCATATCGGCGCGGGTGGTCCAGTCGCCAGTGGCCTGTGCGCTGTCCAAGTCGAGCACCGGCACATCTGCACCGTCAAACCGGGTACGCAGGTCCCAGTCGAGCTGGGCCAATTCATACAGTTCAGGGTTGTCGGGGTACTGCTGGCGCAGCGCATCCACCAGCCCCGCGCCGTAGCGGTTGAGGCTGCGCGTGTGCGGCGGTTGGTCCACGGCATAGGCGCGCGCATGTGCGTCGAAGGTGTCCGAGCCCATGTACAGGGTCGTCTTGGCGTAGGTATCGGCCAGCACCTCGGCCAGCCGCGCGCGGTAGGCGTGGTGGTAGATGGGCAGGCGCCCTGTGATGAGGTCGCCGGGCGTTTCGGATTGCAGCGCATTGGCCAGCACGCGGTCAGCAAAGTGGCGCTGCAAGCCCTGTAGATCGGTGCTCTCTCGGGCGGGCAAGAGGGGGTTTGCTGGCTGCCGTGCCGATTCAGGTCGCGCCACATGCTCGGCGGCAATGCGCCGGGCGATGGCCATTTCATCCAGCAATTCGGACAGCGGCGGGATGTGGTCGTCGCGCTCGATCATCGCGGCCACAGCCCCAAAGCGCTGGCAGGCCTGGGCATACAGGTCCCACACAGGCTGCGGCACGGGGTGGTCGTGCGTGTCGATGATGTGGTCGCCGTTGTCCCTGTGCCCGGCCAGGTGAATCTGCTGCACGCGGTGTGCAGGCAGGGCATGCAGGTAGGTCAGCGGGTCAAAGCCGTGGTTCACGCTGCTGACGTAGATGTTGTTCACATCCACCAGCAGCAGGCAGTCGGCCTCTTGTGCGATGTGGGCCAAGAATTGCCATTCACTGGCGCTGTCGTGCCGGTACCGGATATAGCTCGACACGTTCTCCAACACCAGCCTGCGGCCCAGCACATCCTGCGCGCGGCGCACTTGCGCAATCACATGCCGCGCAGATTCATCGGTGTACGGCAGCGGGTACAGGTCGTGCAGTTGCTCGGGGCCGGGGCCCGTCCAGCACAGGTGATCGGACACCCACAGCGGCTCGATGCGGTTGGCCAGCGCTTTCACGCGCTGCAGATACGGCACGTCCACTCCCTGCGCGGCTCCAATCGACATGGCCACGCCATGCATCGCCACGGGGTAGTCGCGCCGAATAGTTTCAAGCACCGCCAGCGGCTTGCCACCGTCAATGAGGTAGTTGTCGGTGATGATTTCCAGCCAGTCCAGCGGCTGTTTGCGCGCCAGGAAATCAGCGTAGTGCTGCGTGCGCAGCCCCAGGCCAAAGCCTGTGCCGCGCGTGGCGATAGGGTCGTGTGCCATGACTAAATCAAAGGGGAAGCATCGGCCAAGTGCGATGAAACTGGCGCAGCCCAAGGCGAGCATCGCCGCGCAAGGGCCGCCCCGCCGCGCTGACAGCGTCCCCCTCCCTCGCAGCGAGAGAGGGGAAGCGGCAACGCCGCTCAGGGGGTGCTTCTTTCCTCAGCCCTTGATGTCACCAATGGTGCCCTTTTCCATCAGGCACTGCGCAGCCGTCTTGGCCTTGAAACCGTGGCCCTTGCAAGCGTTCTGGCCCTTGCAGCTGTGCTCTGCAGTGGAGCAGTCGCTATTGCCCTTGCAGTCGTGCACGTTGTAGCAGTGCACCTTGTCGTTGGCGCCAATTGCGGCGCCTTTGGAGCCCTTGGGCGCGTCGGCTGCAAAGCTGGTGGATGCCAGTGCCAGCAAGGCAGCAGACAGGGCGAAGGAGGCAGTGGACTTGGTGTTCGTGGACAGCATGGCGGGTAACTCCGTAAAGGTGGGTGGTGAATCAAGGGGTAGATCGCGCTGCACATTGCCGCGCTCTCGGCCCTGTAATTCGCCTCCCGCGCGCTGCGGGTTACATACGGTCCGAAATAAATTTCACCGTGCCTAAAAATGGCGTACCAAAACCGAAGCCATTGGTGGGCAGCGCTTGCTCACTGCGCGGCGGGCTCGGTCACTGAAATGTCGGTGTGCACCAGCGTCAGCGGAAACCGCTGGCCCGCCAGGTAGTCCTCCAGGCAGCGCAGCAGCAACGGGCTGCGGTGGCGTTCGGGGCAGGCGCGGATCTCGTCGGCGGTGAGCCACAGGGTGCGCACGATGCCGGTGTCCAGCGCGCGCCAGTCGTGGTGGGTGCCCAGCGTGCCCGCAAACGCAAACCGCAGGTAGGTGATGTCGTCGCCCGTACGGGTTTTGGTAAAGCGGTTGAGGTACACGCCGATCAGCGCCGTGGGCTCGAAGTCGTGGGCGGTTTCTTCCAGCACCTCGCGGGCGCAGGCCTGGATGGGCGATTCGCCCGGGTCCAGGTGGCCGGCGGGGTTGTTGAGCTTGAGGCCGTCGGTGGTTTCTTCCTCGACCAGCAAAAAACGGCCATCGCGCTCGATGAGCGCGGCCACGGTGACGTTGGGTTTCCAGCGGTGGGGCATGGCGCGCATTATGACGAGGACAGGTGACGCCGGGCCTACAGGCTGCGCGCCATGTAGACAGCACCCTCGCCATAGCTGGCAAGGCATTCCCGCTGCGCCCCCTCTGCCAAGGGTTGCAGCACATAGCCCTGGCGCTCCCAGTACGCCTGCGAGTCTTGCACCGAAACCAGCGCGCTGTGCTGCAGGCCATGCGATGCCGCTTGTGCCCACAGGGGCCGCAGCAGCATGCGCGCCAGGCCCTGCCCTGTGTTGGCGGGCGACACGGCCATGTCGTGCAGGTACAGGGTGTCGGGCTGCGCCACCGCTTCAAAGTCGCCATGCATCGGGGTGACCTTGCCACGCACGCTGCGATAGGCCGCGAGATAAGCGCACACCGTGCCGCCTTGCTCCAGCACCAGCGAGCAGTTGGCCGGGCTGGCCAGGCGGCGCGCAAACACCTCGCCGCTCTCCACAAACCCTTCGCCATAACAAGCCAGCTGCACGGCCAGCAGTTCGGCCAGATCGCTCAGCGCCAGGGGGCGCACCACCACGGACATGAAAGCGGTGCGAACGGTCAGTGCGGCAGCACGGGCGCCTGCACAAAGTCGTCCAGCGACAGGCCCTTCTCTTTCAGCAGCGCCTCCAGCACGGGCTGCAGGCGGCCGAGGCTTTCTTGCACGGCCTCGCGCACGGTGTCCACCACCACCTGGGTGCTGCGCTCGATCTCGATGTTCAGGCGGTCGCCCACCTTCTTGTTCTCAAACACCGTGGCGCGGCGGGTCTCGGGGATCATCCAGATCTCGAACCAGCCCTCTTGCCGGTTCACCTCGGCCACCGTCAGGCTGGCGCCGTGGATGGCGATATAGCCCTTGGCAAAGATGTAGCGGCGAAACGGCTCGGGCACGGCCACGCGCCACACCAGGTTGTTGTCGAACTCGCGCCGCTCGATGAGCGTGCCGGTGAAGTCCACATGGCCCGACAACGGGTGCCCGCCGATCTCGGCGCCGTCTTTGGCCGCGCGCTCCACGTTCACGCGGTCGCCCTGGCCGTAGCTGCCCAGCGTGGTGATGTTCAGGCTCTGCAGCATCACGTCGAAGTTGGCCTGCGTGGGCGACAGGATCTCGGTGACCGTGAGGCACACGCCGTCGGTGGCCACGCTGGCGCCAATGGCGAGGTCCTGGCAAAAGCCTTCGGGGAAATCGAGCGTGAAAGTGCGCAGGCCTGCGCGGTCGTGGATGGCGGCAATGCCTGCCGTGGCTTGGACGATGCCTGTGAACATGGTGGCGCGGCTTGTGGAGCGTTAGAAGGGGAGCCGGGAATTTTGCCACCCGGCCCCCACCGCGCGCTGGCGCCGGGTTACTTCGCTCGCAGCAACTCGCCCACTTCCAGCAGCACCAGCTCGTTGTCATCCGCCTTGTTGGGGTCGCGGCTGCTGCTGAAGGGCAAGTTGTTGTCGTTGCCCACCACGATGTGCGTGCTGTCCACAATGTCCACGTTCTCGATGGTGAAGAACGGGAAGGTGAGCACGCCGTTGTTCAGCGGCTTCTTGGCCAGACGCTGCGGGTCCTGGATGTTCATGAGGTCGATGTAGCCCACCTTGCGGATCTCGCCGCCCACGTTGGCGTCGCTCATTTCGACCTTGTAGACGCGCTTGAACTTGGCAAGGTCGTGGAAGCAGTCCGTGCGTTTTTGGTCTGCGGGGCAGGCCTTGTCGGCCGTGCCTTCGCCGTTGTCGCGCTCGATGATGAGGCCCGTGGTCTGGTCGATCATGTTGAAGTCGCCAATCGCGTGGTGGTTGGCTTCCATCACGTACTTCCAGTGACGGCCCGTCCATTGCTCGCTCTTCACGTCGAATTCGAGCACGCGCAGGTATTGCTTGCCGCCCACGTTTTCGTACGCCTTGGCGTCGTCGTTCCACAGCGCACCTTCCAGCAGCGCGTAGAGCATGCTGCCGTCCTTGCTGGAGGCCATGCCTTCGTAGCCCTTGGAGCGCTTAACTTCAAACGGCGTGGGCTTGGCGTCGGGGGCGCCGGGCAGCATCACGCCAGGCGCGTCGGGCGAACGCACGGTCTTGCCGTCCACCTTGGTTTCAAACACGGCCAACACCTTGCCGTTCAGGTCGGCCTTGATCAGGAAGGGGCCGAACTCTTCGCCGATCCACAGCGCGCCACCAGCAAACTGGAAGCTCTCGGGGTCGAAGTCGGCGCCCGTCAGGTAGCGCTTGTCAGTGCCTTCGTGCGTGATGCGAAACGGGATTTTCTTGTCGGGGTCGTGCAAGAAGATGGCTTTTTGGCGGTTGAACTGGCCGCTTTTGAAGTCCACCGTGTAGTGGCTCAGGTGCAGCATGAAGTCGGGCGAATTCGCCTTGCTGCCCGCGCCGTTGTCCGTCAGCAGCCAGTACGACCCATCGGCCATGCGCTTGATGCCCGAGTGGCCCTGCACCGGCTGGCCCTGGAAGGGCAGCGACACGCCCGTGTTGCGGCCACTGGACCGGCCCATCACCGAGCCCACGGCGTCCACGCGGCGCGGCGTGGTGAATTTGCCGCTGACCTGCAGGTCCTGCGGTGCGTCCTGGGGGGCGGCAATCAGCGTGAGGGCGGGCAGCACGGCGTGGCCTGCCAGGGTGGCCGGGTAGGCCTGTTGGGCAAATACAGAGGACGACGCGGCGCACAGCAGTGCGGCAGCAATCAAAGTGGGCAGGGGTCGGAACATGGTTGAAATGGGAGCAAAGAGGAAGCCCGCAACCATGCCGCGCGACCATGACGGGGTGGTGAAGCAGAGATGACGATGCCGTGACGGAAGGAGATCTCGATAGATCACCACACAAACGCAGTTCACCGTGACGGTTGTGGCTGACCTTGCCGGTCAACGCCTGCAGTACGTTGGCAGGCACCAGGGAGCCGAACAAAAACGCGACAGCTGCGGTCAGGCGATGGCGCTGTGGATGCACACCCGCGTGCCCACCACCACCCGGCCAAACAGGTCGATCACGTCGGCGTTGGCCATTCGCACGCAGCCGTGCGATACGGGCTCGCCCAGGGGCGAACCGTCAGGGCAGCCGTGGATGTAAATAAAGCGGCGCAGCGTGTCCACCGCGCCGCCCCGGTTCACGCCGGGCTCGCAGCCGGTGAGCCACAGGATGCGGCTGAGGATCCAGTCGCGCCCCGGGTGCTGTGCAGCCAGATCGGGGGACCACACCTCGCCCGTGGTCCGGCGCCCCACAAACACGGCGCCCGGCGCACTACCCGCGCCCACCTTGGCACGGATGCGGTGCTGGCCGCGCGGGGTGCAGCCGCTGCCGTTGCGCTCGCCCACGCCGTTCAGGGCGGTGGAGATGATGTAGCTGCGCTCTATGGCCCCGCGCACCACCAGGTGCAGCCGCTGCTGCTCTACGTCGATGTGCACTTCGGGGCCAGCCATCGGGGGTCAGCCTGCCGCCACCAGCCCGGCGCCATGCCCGCGCGTGAAGGCCTCTTCAAATACCGAATAGCCCGACCAGTCGCTGTGCGCAAACGCGAGCCGTGCGGTGGCGGGTGTGGGTATCCAGGCGGTGCGCTCACCATTTGATAGCTGCCTGCGCTTACCAGATAAGCGCTGAAGGCCAATTTGGCTTAAAAACTGCTGTGTACCCGGCACCGGGATGGACATGGCATGGCCGTAGCGGGTGATGTCCACCCGCGTGGCGCGCTGGCGCAGGTCGGGGTGCGGTACGGCCAGCGCGGCCAGGGCGGCGTCGGCCCATGGCTGCCAGGGTTGGGTAGCAAGTTGCTGGCGAGCGTCTGGCACGTCGCCCAGCGCCTGGTAGTAGGTGAGCACGGTGGGCCCGGCGATTGCCGCGCGCAGGTCCAGCCGCTGGTGCCCTGCGTTCACATAGCCCAGGCCGCCTGCGGTGGGGTCGGCGTAGAGCACGTTGTCCCACGCGGGGGCGGCGCCAGGGCGGTCGGTCAGCGGGGTGTCGATGTGGATGTTGGCCACCAGCCAGGGCGCCCACTGCAGGCGCTGCGCGGCGGCGGTCAAGAACGCGGGCGGGCTCTGCACCACACGCGCGGCCACAAACACGGGCAGCGCCACGATGCAGCGCGGCGCCTGCCAGCGCTCCACGCTGTCGGTGGCGTGGTTGAAGGCGTCCACCTGCACGCCATGGCGGGTTTCGGTGATGCGCAGCACGCTGGTGGCGGTGCGCAGCTGGCCGCCGCCTTGGGCATTGTTCTGCAGCGGCGCGGCCAGTTGCGCGGTGATCCAGCCATTGCCTTCGGGCCAGGTCAGCACACTTTCACGGGCCTCATCCACCGCTTCGCCCGGCGCGTGAAAACCGTGGCGGCTGGCAAAGTAGTGGATGCCTGCCCACGCCGATACGCGGTCAACGCCCGCGCCGTAGTCGTCGCGGCAGCAGTAGTTGAGGTACCAGCGCAGGTGTTCATCATCCAGCCCCTCTTGCGCCAGCCATGCACTGAAAGTCATAGCATCCAGCGCTTGATGGGCAAGCGCCAGCGGCTGTTTTGCGCTCCAAAGCCTGAGCGCAGGCATGGCAAACCGCGCGGCCTTGGCTTCTCGGTCCACCGCGTGGGCAAAGCGGCGGTATTGGTCCAGCGTGGCGTCCGGCACGCCGTGTACGGGCAGCAGGCCCTCCTGCCATTCACCCTGGAAGAAAAGGCGCTCCTGCGGGCTGTGGCACAGGTGGCGTTCGTCGTATTGCCAGCGCCCAGCCACCCGGCGGCGCAGGCCCAGTTCTTCCAGCACGTCCTGCACCTCGCGCGCGTCGTCGCCGGGCACGGGCAGGTAGTGCGCGCCCAGCGGGCAGGCAATGCCGTTGACCGCACCGCCCCGGCTGTTGCCGCCTGCGGTGTCTTCCAGCTCCAGCAGCGCAAAATCCTGCACACCCGCCAGGCGCAGCGACCGCGCCGCTGCAAGCCCCGCCACCCCGCCGCCCGCGATGATGACCTGCGCGCGGCGCACCACGGTGGGTGCGGGCAGGGTGCCGGTTTTGAGCAAATCGCGCAGCTGGTGGCCGCGGGCCATGTTGATGCCAGTGAAGCCGCCCTCCAGCGTGCGCGGGGCTTTGTCGCAACCGGGCAACAGCACGGCCGCAGAGGCCGACGCTGCGGCGGTGGCAAGGAAGTGGCGGCGCTGCATGGGCGTGATTCTGCTTCAGGCAACGGCCCGCCCGGGCCCGGACATTGCACGGCTGCGCAATGCCGGGCCTACGGCCCTGTTACTTGAGGCTGTTGGAGAGGAAGGCCTGCAGCCGCTCTGTCTGCGGGCGCGAGAGGACTTCCGCAGGCGCGCCCTGCTCTTCGATGACGCCTTTGTACAAAAACACCACGTGGTTGCTCACCTCGCGCGCAAAGTCCATCTCGTGGGTGACGACGATCATGGTTCGGCCCTCTTCGGCCACCGAGCGCATAACGCGCAGCACCTCGCCGACCAGTTCGGGGTCAAGCGCCGATGTGGGCTCGTCAAACAGCATCACCCGCGGCTCCATGGCCAGCGCCCGGGCAATGGCCACACGCTGCTGCTCGCCGCCCGACAGGTGGGCCGGGTAGGCGTCCTTGCGGTGGTACACGCCCACCCGTTGCAAGCAGGACTCGGCGCGCTCGCGGGCCTCGGCCTCGGTCAGCTGCAACACGCGCAGCGGCGCCTCCATCACGTTCTGCAGGGCAGTCATATGCGCCCACAGGTTGAAGTGCTGAAACACCATCGCCACGCGGCTGCGGTATTGCTGCAACTGCCGTGCGTTGGCCGCGCGCAGCTGGCCGCTGGCGTCGGGTACCAGCTCCAGGGTTTCGCCCTCCAGCGCAATGCGGCCGGCGTGGGGCTGCTCCAACAGGTTCAGGCAGCGCAAAAACGTGCTCTTGCCCGACCCACTGGAGCCGATCATCGAGATCACGTCGCCGGCCCGGGCCTGCACGCTCACGCCCTTGAGCACCTCGTTGCTGCCGTAGCGCTTGTGGATTCCTTCGGCGAGAAGCTGAATATCTGATGTCATGGTGTGCTGTGTGTGAGAAAGACGCAGGGTGCAGAGGCGCCGCTGAGTTAGGGGCTGATTCAGGGGCTGAGCAACTTGCCGGTGCGCGCCAGCGAAACACCGGCAATCTTGGCCAGCCGCTTGCCCGCATGCGCCCAGTGGCTGCCGCATTGCGCATACAAGCGCCCGGCGGAGGTGCAACGCACGGCGGTGGTCTGGCCGGTGTGCGGGTCCACCACGTCGGCGATCACCTCGCCAGCAGCCACCTGCTGGCCGAGCTGCGCGTGAAACACCACCACACCCGCATGCGGTGCGCAAATGGGCTCGGAGCCCGACAGCGGCGTGGGGGCGCAGCGGGGCGCCGGCAGCGTGGGCGCAGGGCCCGCCAACACACCGCGCAGCCGCAAAAAACCCATGAGTGCGCCCGCATCTTGTGCAGACAGGGTGTGTGACGTGTCGGCCTGGCCCCTCAGTTCCACGGTGGCCCCAAAGCAGGCCAGCTCGATGGGGTGGTCGGCAAAACGCGCCTGCAGTTGCAGCCAAGGGCGGCAGCAGGCTTCGTCAAACGGTGTGCCACCCGCCTCGTCGGCCAGCAGCAGCGCCTCGGCGCCCAGCAGCGCCGCCAGGTCCAGCGCAATGTCGGCCTGCGACTGCAGGGCATACAGGTGCATGCGGGCCGCTGAATCGCAGTGCAGGTCCAGCACCACGTCAGCATCGGCCGCCAGCGCCTGCAGCTTGTTCTTGAGGTCGCGCGTGGTGGTAGTGGCTGTCAGCGCATGGGCTGCATCGCGCAGTGCGGCCTGGATGGTGCGCGTGTTGGCGGCAGCGTCTGGCCCCAGGCGGTCTTGCAGCAGTGGCGCGGCAAGGGCCGCCAGATCGGCGTAGTCGCGGTTGAAGTTGCTGCCGTCGTTCAGGTCAAACCGGCCATGGTGCTGCCCCTGCAGTTGCTGCGCCAGGCCAATAGGGTTGGCCGAGGGCACCAGCACCACTTCACCCTCCAGTTCGCCCGCAGCCTCGGCGGCCTCCAGCAGGGCCTTGAGCTTTTGCGCCACCAAAATGGCCGGCACCTCGTCGGCGTGCAGGGCGGCCTGCACATAGGCCTTGGGCCGCGCGCCGGGCGTGCCAAAGCGGTGCACAGGAAAGCTGATCTGGCTGCCAGGGGCCAGCGGCAGCAGCGAAACAAGTTCAGTTTGCATGGGGAGCAATCGCAGGGGTCACAGGAGTGGCAGGTGCGGGCCGCAGATGGAGAAGGAACCGGCGCTCCATCAGCTTGAAGAGCCCCGCAATGGCAAAAGTCAGAATGAAATAGATCACCGCCGCAACGCCAAACGACTCCACCACCACCAGGTGGTTGGCATACACATCGCGCGCCACGCGGGTGATGTCCACCAGCGTCACGGTGCTGGCAATGGCCGTGGCATGCATCAGGCCCACCACCTCGTTGCTGTACTGCGGCAGCGCGCGCCGCAGCGCACCGGGCAACAAGATGCGCCGGTACAACGTGAAGCCCGAGAGCCCATAAGCACGTGCGGCCTCGATCTCGCCAATGGGTGTGGCCTTGAGTGCGCCCGCAAAGATCTCGGTGGTGTAGGCCGTGGTGTTGACCACGTAGGCCAGCCAGGCGCAGAACCAGGCGCTCTTGAGCAAGGGCCACGCTGCGCTCTCGCGCACCACCTCAAACTGCGCCAGGCCGTGGTACAGCAAAAACAGCTGGACCAGCAAAGGCGTGCCGCGAATCACATAGGTAAAAAGCCACACGGGCCGCGACAGCCACGCACGCCGCGACACGCGTGCCATCGCCAGCGGTATCGACAGCGCAAACCCCGCCGCCAGGCTGAGCAGCAAGAGCCACAGCGTCGTCTGGATGCCCACCGCAAACTCTGGGAGGCTGTCCTTGATGAGTTGAAAGTCCATGCCTTAGAACTCCGTGGCGCGCACGCCCAGGCTGTAGCGGGCTTCTACCCGCGACAGCACCCAGATCGACACGCTGGTGATGGCCAGGTAAATGCCTGCAACCGCCAGGTAGAAAGTGAACGGCTCGCGCGTGGCGGCGGCCGCCAGGCTGGCGCGGTGAACCATGTCATCCAGCCCAATGATCGACACCAGCGCCGACGCCTTGACCATCACCAGCCAGGTGTTGCTAAAGCCGGGGATGGCATGGCGCACCATTTGTGGCAGCACGATGCGGCGCACCGTCTGTGAGCGCGTGAGCCCAAACGCCGTCGCCGCCTCAGCCTGCCCGCGCGGAATCGCCAGGATGGCGCCACGGAAGGTTTCAGTGAGGTAGGCGCCAAAGATGAAGCCAATGGTGAGCACCCCGGCCGAGAACGGGTTCACATCCACATAACCCCAGCCCTGCGCGTCGGCAATGCGGTTGATGAGCAACTGGCCGCCGTAGAAGATAAGCAGCATCAGCACCAGCTCAGGCAGGCCGCGGATCAGCGTGGTGTAGCCACCCGCAAGCCCCCGCGCTACCCGCGAGCCGGACAGCTTGGCCAGCGCCCCCAGCAGCCCGAACACGCAGGCCACCGCCAGCGATGCGCCCGCCACCTTCAGCGTCAGGCCTGCGCCCTCGACAATGGCCGGCAGATAGCCGTGCAACCACATGTGCGCCCCTGTTCAGCTGCCGCTGACGTCGAAGTCGAAGTACTTGTCGTTGAGACCCTTGTAGGTCCCATCGGCCTTGATGTCCTTGAGCGCGCCATTGAGCTTGTCGCGCAGGCTGGTCTCGCCCTTGCGCACGGCAATACCCACGCCGCTGTCGCCGCTGATGCGCACCATCTGGCCCACTTGTTGAAAGCCCTTGCCCTCAGGCTTTTTCAAAAACGCTTCTGCCGACACCACGGAGGAACCCAGGCCAATATCGGCACGGCCGTTGGCCAGCTCCAGGTACACATCGTTTTCTTTGGCTACTTGCAGGATCTCGCTGTCCTTGTACTGTTCGGCCAGCATGCGGGCGCGCGGGCTGTTGCGCAGTACGACTATCTTCTTGCCCTTGAGGTCGGCCGGCGTTGTCGACGTGATCGTGCCGCTCTTGGCGATCCAGCGCGAGGGCACGTCGTAGTACGGATCGGTGAAGTCCGCGGCCTTCTTGCGCTCCTCGGTGATGGTCATACTGGCGACTATCATGTCGAACTTCTTGGCGTTGAGCGCTGGCATCATGCCGTCCCACTCTTGCTGTACCAGCGTGCATTCGGCCTTGAGCTTGGCGCACAGCGCGAGCGCAATATCGATGTCAAACCCGGACAGCTTGCCGTCCACCCCCATTTTGGAAAATGGCGGGTAATTGCCCTCTACACCAATGCGAATTTTTTTCCAGTCAGGCGCCTGCGCCATGGCCGCGGGTACAGCCAGACAAGACACAAGCAGGGCGGTGAAAGTAAGTCTGCGCATGGGGATCTCCTTGAAGAACAGTTCGAAGCGGGCAGTGAAAAGGTGTGGCGGGGCGGCCAGATTGCGGGCCATTGAACGAACGATCAACCAGGGGAGCGGGCACGTAAACACCACACAGCCCCTGCAAACCATTCGCCTGGCGACAGTGTACGAAAATTTTCATATATTTGACTTATGAAAATATCCAAACAAACCCTGAGTTCTTCGCCTGTTCCTTCGCCTGAAGAGGGTTTTGGCCGTTCTGAAATTGGTCGGCGCCTGCGAGACCTGCTGGACGAGGGCAATGCATCCCAGCGCAGCATTGCGGAGTTCCTGCTGCGCAACCCGGTGCGCGCCGCCGCCTGGGGCATTGAAGAGCTGTCCAGCAACGCAGGCACCTCCACCGCCACGCTCACCCGTTTTGCCAAGGCGATGGGGTTTGCAGGCTTTGCGTCCCTGCGCGCGGCGGTGGCAGAGGCGGTGCAAAGCACCTTCCAGCCCGTGTTTCGCCCGGTGGAGAAACTGCGGGGCGCCGTGCAGCGCGGCAGCAGCGCGGGCCGCACGGGCGGCCCCAACCCGGTGGTGGCCGAGAGCATTGAGGCGAGCCTGCTGAACCTGCAGTCGGCAGCGGCGGGCATCGACCTTGGCCAGCTGGCAGAGCTGGCGACGGCGCTGTCTCAGGCGCGCAGCGTGTACACCCTGGGCTTTGGAATCAGCGCGCACCTGGCCGCCCTGCTGGCGCTGGACCTTCAGCCGTTTTGCCCCCAGCTCATTAACGTGGTGGAGTTTGGAGGCACCGAGGTGGCGGCGGGCCGGCTCATGAACATCCAGCCCGGCGACGTGCTCATCGCCATCTCGTTTCCGCGCTACGCGGCCGATGCTCTACGGCTGGCACGGTATTCGCGCGACCGCGGTGCGCGTGTGGTGGCGATCACCGACTCCATGGCGTCACCTCTGGTGGCCATTGCCCAGGACACCCTGCTGGCGCCTGCCGTGCACCCGGTCATGTCCAGCAGCTCGGCCGCGGCCCTGCTGCTGATCGAAGCGCTGGTCACAAGCCTCATGGTCAGCCGGCACGGCCATGTCGAGCAGGCGCAGAAGCTGACGGACGCGATTTCGGACTACCTGGTCAATGAAAGCCGCTTGCCCAAGCGCTGAAAGCTGTGGCCTGGCGTGAGAAGCCACGCTCGGCGGGCAGGCAATGGCGTCGACTGCACCGCCCCGGCTGTTGCCGCCTGCGGTGTCTTCCAGCTCCAGCAGCGCAAAGTCCTGCACCCCCGCCAGGCGCGGGGTCGCAGCCGCTCATCAGCGCACCGCCCAGCAGGGCGCCGCCCGCTTGCAGCCAATGCCGCCGCGAGAGGGCGGGGCCGAACGGAGCGGGTTCTCAGTCGGGCCAGCGGTTCTTGATGTCCAGCAAGGTGGGCAGCTGCGCAATGAAGACCTCGACCATCACCGGGTCGAAATGCAGCCCCGCCTGCGCACGCAGGTGCGCAACCGTGTCTTCCACCGGCCAGGGCTCTTTGTAGGGGCGGCGAGCGGTCAGGGCGTCAAACACGTCCGCCAACGCCACGATGCGGGCTTCTGCGGGAATGGCCTCGCCCGCGAGGCCATGGGGGTAGCCGGAGCCGTCCCATTTCTCGTGGTGAAACAGGGCCACGCTGCGCGCCAGGTGCAGTACGCCCGAGGGGTGTTCGCCAATGATGTCGGCGCCGATGGCGGGGTGGCCGCGCATCACGTCCCACTCTTCGGCGGTGAGCTTGCCGGGCTTTTGCAGGATGGCGTCCGGGATGCCGATCTTGCCCACGTCGTGCATGGGCGCGGCGTTGAGCAGGTCGTCCGCCCAGGCGGCCGAATACCCCAGCGCCAGCGCCAGCACCTGGGCAAAGTGGCTCATGCGGATGACGTGCATGCCGGTCTCGTTGTCCTTGAACTCGGCCGCGCGCCCCAGGCGCTGCACGATCTGCAGACGGGTTTCGCGCAGCTCTTCGGTGCGCACCAGCGACAGGTGCGTGCGCACCCGCGCGCGCACCACAGGCGCGCTGATGGGCTTGGTGATGTAGTCCACCGCGCCCGCATCAAACCCGCGCGTTTCCTCGGCGGTGTCCGTCAGGGCGGTGACGAAGATCACGGGGATGCCTGCCGTGTCACGCTGGGCCTTCAGCGCGGCGCACACGGCATAGCCGTCCATGCCCGGCATCATCACGTCCAACAGGATGAGCTGGGGTTTTTGTTGCTGGGCAATCTGCAGGGCGCGGGCGCCATCGGTGCCAAACAGCAGGCGGTAATCGTCTTGCAGCACATGGCGCAGCACCTGCAGGTTGGTGGGTTCGTCATCCACAAGCAGCAGGCGGGGGCGGTGGTCTTCGGCGGGCATCATGGGGCTGTCTCGGGCAAGTCGGCCATCATGCCGCAGACGACGCGGGCATCTGCTCGACCTGCGCGTGCAAGGTGCGCAAGGCATCCAGCGCGTCGTCGAAGTCAAAACGGTCCAGCGCCTCGCGCAAACCGTCCAGGCAGGTTGCGGACAAGTGCTGCTCCAGCACGGCCAGGGGTCCATCGGGCAGTTCTCCGGTGGCCAGAGCCTGCGTCATGGCGGTCAGCGCGACCAGCACCTCGGCACGCTCTGCCGCCCCCAGTGCCTGGGGCGCGGCGGCAGTGCCCGCAGGGCTGGCATCCGGGGCATCGAGGCTGTCCAGCGCCTGGCGCACCTGGCGCAGCGCTACGTCCAGCTCATCAATCAGCACCGGGCGGGCACTGGCGTGGGCCGGGTGCGCGGCGGCGGCCTCCAGGCGCTCGGCCAGGCGCTGCACAGTGGTCAGCGCCAGGTTGCCTGCGGCCCCGCGCAGGCGGTGGGCGGCGGCGGCCAGGGCCTGCACATCGGCGGCCGCTGCGTTGGCGCGCAGGGCATCGAGGGTGGTGTCCGACTCTTGCAGGAACCGGATGATGGCTTCGCGCAGGTAGCGCGCCTGGGTCCACTGCCGCACGCCGCGCTCCCAATCGATGGCGGGCAAGGCCAGGGCACTGCGCCCATGGGGCGTGTCGGCCGCCAGGGGCGCCGAGCCGGTGATGGGCAGTGCGTCGTCCGCCAACCCCTGCAGGCCAATGACGCGCGCGATCTCGCCCATCAGGCGCAGTGGCTCCAGGGGTTTGCTGGCAAAGCCGTCCATGCCCGCAGCGCGCGCGTTGCGGCGGTCCTTCTCCAGCACGCTGGCGGACAGGGCGACGATGGCAGTGGGCTTGCGGCTGCGCGCTTGCTCGAAGGTGCGCATGTGGCGGGTGGCCTCCAGGCCATCCATGTCGGGCATCTGCAGGTCCATTAACACCACGTCGAAGCGCTCGCGTTCAAAGGCCAGCAGGGCATCGGCGCCGCTGTGGGCCAACACCACCTTGTGGCCGCCGCGCTGCAGCGTGATGTCCAGTAGCTCCAGGTTGGCAGGCACGTCGTCCACCGCCAGCACGCGCAGCGGGGGCAGCGCCATGCGGGGTTTGGTGCGCACGGCGGGGGTAGTAGGGTCGCCGTCATGCTCGGGCGCCACCTGCAGCGGCAGCCGCACGCTGAATGTGCTGCCCTGCCCCACCTGGCTGGCCACGGCAATGTGGCCGCCCATCAGCTCGGTGAGCTGGCGCGCAATGGTGGTGCCCAGCCCGGTGCCGCCATAGCGGCGCGTGGTGGACGCATCGGCCTGCGAGAAGGGGTCAAAAATGCGTTGCAGCCCGCCTTCATCCATGCCGATGCCGGTGTCGATGACTTCAAACAGCAACTGGCCGCTGCTACCCGCAACGCGCAGAGTCACGCGGCCCTCGTGCGTGAACTTGATAGCGTTGCCAATGATGTTGAGCAGCACCTGCTGGATGCGAAACGCATCGCCCTGCCAGAACTCGGCCACGCTGGGGGGGTAGTCCAGCACCAGAGTCAGGCCTTTCTTGGCGGCGCTGATGCGCAACGAGGCCAGTATCTGGTCGCACAGCTCACGCAGGCTGAAGGCCTCCATCTCCAGCTCTACCGCACCCTTTTCGAGCTTGGCAGTGTCCAGGATGTCGTTGAGCAGCCGCAGCATGGAGCGCGCCGCATGGTGCACGGTGCCCAGGTGGCGGCGTTGCGTGCTCTCCAGTTGCGAGTCGAGCAGCGCCTCGGTGAAGCCAATGATGGCGTTCATCGGGGTACGGATCTCGTGGCTCATGTTCGCCAGGAAGGTGCTGCGCGCAGCGGCGGCCTGCTCGGCCCGGTCCTTGGCGGCGCGCAGGTCCTGCTCCATCGCCCGGCGCTGGCTCAGGTCAGAGGCGAACTTGATGATCTTGCAGACCTTGCCCTCGGCGTCGAAGATGGGGTTGTAGGTGGCCTGGATCCACACCTCGCGCCCGCCCTTGCCAAACCGCTGGAACTCGCCCACCGCATACTCACCCTGTGCCAGCCGCCGCCAGAACGCGGCGTAGTCATCGGTTTGCACAAACTCCGGGTTGCAGAACAGGGCATGGGGCTGGCCGATCACCTCGTCCATGGTGTAGCCGGTCAGCGCCAGAAAATTGGGGTTGGCGGTGATGACGTGCCCCCGCAGATCAAACTCCACGGCGGCCTGCGAGCGGCCGATGGCCTGCACCGTGCCTTCGAACTCGGCATTGCGGGCCTTGATATCCGTAACGTCCAGGATGACGCCGTCGATCCAGCGCATGGCACCATCCGCATCCGGCGCGCCGCGCCCGCTTTCCGACATCCACCGCGTGTGGCTGTCGCGCGTCTTGATGCGGTATTCCACCTGGTACGGACGCCCGGTGCGCAGCGCGTGTTCCACATCCAGCGCAATATGGGCGGCGTCTTCGGGGTGGGTGATGTCGCCAAAATGGATGCGGCCCTGCACAAAATCGTCGGCCGTCCACCCGGTGATGTGCACCACTGCATCGCTGATGAACAGCATGGGCCAGCTGCCTCCGTTGAGGCAGCGAAACGCCACACCCGGCAGGTTGCTGACCAGGGAACGCAGTTGCTCTTCGCCCTGGCGGCGCTCACGCTCCAGCGCCTTGCGCTCAGTCAGGTCGGTCAAGAAGCCCACAAACAGGGGTTCACCCGGTTGCTCCACCCGCCCCACGGCCAGCCGGATGGGCACGAGCGAGCCATCCTTGCGCACCGCGTCCACCTCGCGCCCTGCGCCGATGATCTTGGTCATGCCGGTTTCAAGGTGGTTGCGCAGGTAGCCATCGTGGGCATCGCGGTGGGGCGAGGGCATGAGCATGTTGATGTTGCGGCCCATCACCTCGTCGGCCGCCCATCCCAGCAGCCGTTCGGCCGCGCCGTTGAACAACCGCACCGTGCCCTGCGCGTCGATGATGACGATGCCGTCCACCGCCGTGTCGACCAGCGCACTGAGGCGAGACGCATTGGCCCGGGTTTCGCGCAGCAGCTGGCGAAACCGGATGCTCACGTTCACACCCGTGATGACCAGGCCCATGACCAGCGCCACCATCGCAATGGCCAGCGCCAGGTACACCGAATGCGCGCCCGCAGCAGTCGGCTCGGCCACGGGCGACACCACGCGCAGCGCCGCCATGGCGATGTAGTGCATGCCGGCAATGGCCAGCCCCATGACCACGCCGCCCAGCGCGGTCGCGGCCCAGCGCGGAATCTGCGCCACGCGGCTGAGCCGAAAACGCACCCACAGCGCCAGGCAAGCCACCACCACCGCAAACACCAGCGACGCCAGAAAACCCGCCACGTCGTAGCGCATGATGGATGCAAACTCGGACGCCGCCATGCCCGTGTAGTGCATCACACCAATACCTGCGCCCACCAGCGTGCCACTGACCAGCAATGAGCGGGTGTTGACCTGCGCCTGCGCCAGCACATTGAGCGCCACCCAGGACGCCAGCAGGCTGGGAACGACCGAACCCATGGTGATCCACGGGTTGAAGTTGCCCGACGCACACAGCTCGAATGCCAGCATGCCCACGAAGTGCATGGACCACACGCCGCCCCCCAGGGCCACCGAGCCCGACAGGATGATCAGGCGGCGGCTGGACTTGTCTGGCGCGCGCAGCGCCAGGCCCGCCAGGTGCAGTGCCATGACGGACGAAGCAATGGCGAGGGCCACCGATACGGCAACGAGCCAGGGGTCATGGCTCCAGAAAACGTCCAGCACCGCTTGGTCGGCGCCAACCACAAAAAACCGGTCAAGCATTTGGGCAACTTGTAAACAATGGTGTCCATTGTGCCCAAGCCCCGTCTGCACAGTTTGTTAACAATCTTGTCCGCTGGGCTGCGCCCACGCCCCCTGCGCAGCGACACCGCCCGGCCAGCCTCTTTCATGCCGCGTCCGTTGGCCGTCTCCGTTAGTGCGTGGTGCGGCCCCACTCCCGTTCAAAGGTATGCACCAGCGCCTGGTTCGACAGCCGGTTCACCTCGCCCGGCACCCGCGCCATGTCGAGCGGAAAGTCAAACAGCAGCGGCAGCGTGTCGGGGCTTAAAAAGCGCAAATCGGCCGGCAGCGCATCCGGCAAACGCCACGGTCGGCGGCTGGCGATGATGAAGCCCCATTCGCCAAAGCTGGGCACATGCGCGTGGTACGGCGCGGTACGCAAGCCCACGGATTCGATGGTCTGCGCCACCGTCCAGTAGCTTTGCCGCGCAACCAGCGGCGAGGTGGTCTGCACCACCGCATAACCGCTGGCGGCCAGGCGCCGGTCCAGCAGCGCGTAAAAGCTGTTGGTGTAGAGCTTGCCGATGGAAAAATTGGTGGGGTCGGGGAAGTCCACCACGATGACGTCAAAAGTGTCCGTGCCATCCTGCAACCACCCAAACGCATCGGTGTTGACGATCTTGACCTTGGGGTTGTGCAGCGCGTTGCCGTTGAGCCGTGCCAGAGTCGGGTTCTCGCTGAAGATGCGCGTCATGGCAGGGTCCAGCTCTACCAGCGTCACAGATTCGACCGAGTGGTACTTCAAGACCTCGCGCACCGCCATGCCGTCGCCGCCGCCCAGCACCGCCACCTTCTTGGGCGCGCCATGCGCAGCCATTGCAGGGTGCACCAGCGCCTCGTGGTAACGGTACTCATCCGCCTGCGCAAACTGCAGGTTGCCATTGAGATACAGCCGGTGCCCTGCTCGGCCCTGCGTCACCACGATGCGCTGGTAGGGCGACGCGGTGCTGAAGATGATGCGGTCCTGGTAAAACTTGTCTTCCGCAAAACTGGTGATGTGCTCGGCCCCCGCCAGCGCAGACAGCAAAATGCCCAAGACCATCACGCAGGCCGCCAGGTGCGCCTTCAAGCGCCGCAGCTCGTGCCGAAACAGCCACACCGCCCACAGCGCCACAGCGGCGTTCAGCACACCAAACAGCAGCCCCGTGCGGATGAGGCCCAGGTGCGGTACCAAAAGCAGCGGGAACGCCATCGACACCACCAGCGCACCCAGGTAGTCAAACGTGAGCACCTGCGAGACCAGGTCCTTGAGCGCTACGTTGCGCTTCAGGATGC
This sequence comes from uncultured Gammaproteobacteria bacterium, assembly GCA_947085645.1. Taxonomy (GTDB): domain Bacteria; phylum Pseudomonadota; class Gammaproteobacteria; order Burkholderiales; family Burkholderiaceae_C; genus Acidovorax. The sequence continues at coordinate 171,381 of CAMTXG010000020.1, read as the reverse complement.
GCATGACCAGCGGAATCTCCAGCCCCGCCAGCATGCCCACCATGAACACCATGCCGTACAGCAGCAGCCGAAACGCCCCCGGCGCGTAGGCATTGGCCAGAAACAGCGTGGCGGGCAGCAGCCCGCCAATCAGCGCCACCATCAACTCAATGCGCAAGAAGTGCGCGGGCAGCTGCCGCTCAAAGTACCGCGACAGCCACGAGCCCACGCCCATGGCAAACAGATACGTGCCGATGATGGTGCTGAACTGCAGCACCGAATCGCCCAGCACATACGACGCCAGCGCGCCCGCCGCCAGCTCATACAGCAGGCCGCAGGCGGCCACCACGAACACGCTGAACAGCAGGGCGACTTCGATGGGGCGGGGGCCGGTGGGGGCCGGGCCTGGTGCCTGCGGCAGCGCAGACTGCGGCTGCGTCATGCCAGCACCGCGTCCAGTTGTTGCGCCAGGGTTTTGCCATCCTGCTGCTTGGTCAGCCAGCCAAACACCGCACGGCCACCGCTGGCCTGCGCCCACAGCGCGCCCACCTGGCTCTTTTCAATCTCATACGGGTCGTTCAGCAAATGCGCGCCTTTGTATTCGAGCAGCGCCACGCGGCCATCCACCAGCTCGGCCACAAAGTCGGCGTAAAACCGCCCGCGCGATGTGGGCAGGCCAAAGCCGCAGGGGGCGGTGTCCAGGTTGCGCACCCAGTGCTTGACCTGCGGGTGCGCGTCGATCAGCTTGGCGCACAAAAACTCTTCCCCGCCGTCTTTCAAATCGGCCGGCACCGGAAAGTAGTGCTTGCCAAACTGGTAGCGCCCCGCATAGCGCGACAGCACGGGCGCGGGGTAGCGCCCGGGCTCAAACACATGCGGGTGCACCCAGTCAGGCTCCACCAGCCAAGCGCCGTCAGTGCCCGACTGCAGCACCAGTTGCCGAAAGCGCTGCTTGGCCGCCGCGTCGCGCAGGTCGCCAAAGTGGGTGGTGATGCTTTGCGCCAGCTGAAACCGCGCCTGCGCCAGCACCACCAGCGGCACGCCGCAGCGGTGCAGCTGGTCGCTTACCACCGCCGCCAGGTAGGCGCGGCGCTGGGTTTGTGTCAGCTCGTGCAGTTGCTTGAAAAGCGACTGGTCCAGCCAGCGCACCAGGTCATCGGCGCTGATGGAGCTGCTGCCGTAGTCCATGGCCATCTGGTCCACGTCGGTGCGGCGCAGCGTGACGCGGGCATCGGCGCTCAGACTGATCTCGAACACGTCCGACTCTTGCACCACATGAAAACCGGGCAGTTGCACGGCCTGCGGCATGAGCAAGTCCAGCTCCACCGCTTCGAGCACGGCCTCGCGCTCCAGCGGCCACAAGGGGGCCTGGGCGTCTTCGCGGTAGGCCAAGGTGGGCAGCGGCGCAAACGGCACGCCGCGTGATGCAGGCGACAGTTGCGCGGCCACCAGTGCGTTGTGCTGGGCCACCTGCTCGCGCAGTTGCTCCTGCTTTTTGGGGCCGCGCACCTGCGCCAGCATCAGCGCCTCGGTGTCTGCACCAATGTGCCCGGCCACCACCACCTGTTCGGCTCCCGCAATGGTTTTGACCTGCACACCGGGCAGGGCCAGCAGCTCGGGCGTGGCCTGCAGTGCTTCAAAATTAGTAGCTATCAGCGCTTGCTGCATAAGCGCTGGTGGCTGATTTGACTCCAATTCATCGCCCCCAAACAGCGGCAGCGTGGCGGGCTGGGCAATCATCGAGGCCACGTCCAGCGCCTCAAAGCCCATGTGGTGGATCAGCCGGTCGGCCAGCGCGTGGGCGGCGGCGGAGAACTCTGCCGCGCACACATGGGCATAGGCCCGGTTCAGCGCCTCGCGCCCGCGCCGCTTTGCATACGGCATGCGCAGCACGCGGCCCAGCAGTTGCTCCACCGCCGTGGCGCTGGTCAGCTTTTGCAGGCTGCACAGCACATAGGCAAAGGGGCAGTCCCAACCCTCGCGCAGGGCCTGCACGGTGATGATGAAGCGCACGGGGCAGTGGCGCGCGGCCAGGTCCAGGTCTTCCAGCCCGCGCGTGGTGCCGGTGGCCACCACCACCTGGGCTTCGGGCAGCTTCAGCTCATTGATGAGGTAGCTGCGCAGCGCCTCGGGCGGCATCTCGTCGCCCACGTTTTGGGCCTGGAACAACACGATGGGCCGCACGTAGCCATGGCCCTCGGCCTCGTCCTTCAGTGCCTCTGCTTCGAGCTTGCGCTGCGTCTGCACCGCGCCAAACACGGCGGCGGGCCAGCCCTCGGGGTGCTCGGCCAGCACGATGGGCAGCTTGATCATGTTCTCGGCCGCCAGCTCTTGCGCACTTACGTGGTAGAGCACATTGGTGCGCGCCTCAATCGGCGTGGCCGTCAGCTCCAGAATGCACGAGGGGTTCAGCCGCTGCAGCGCCGTAAAGCTCTTGTCCGTCTTGGTGTTGTGCGCCTCGTCCACGATGACGATGGGGCGGTGCAGCGCCAGCCAGTTGGCCAGGCTCCAGCGCGGCTGGCCCACAAACCCGGCCAGGATGCCGGTGGGGTCTTGCGCCACGTCTTCGGACGTCACCACCGCATCGGGCAGCGCGTGCAGGCAGGCCAGGTCGCGCCCGCCATCGGCGCCCAAGCCCTGCGCCAGCGCGTATTTGAAGTGCGGCTCGAACGCCTCGGTAAAGCTGTACACATTGCGCTGCCCCGCGTCGTCAATGCGAAAGCTCTGGATGGTGGCCACCACAATCACCACCGCCTGCCGCCCCCACTGCGGCGCGGGCACCTGGGCCACGTCGTCCAGCGAACACACGCGCAAGCCCAGGCCATACACCGCCTCCAGCGCCTCGCGGTAAGGGTGGCCGCTGGTTTGCAGCGCCTTCAGGGTTTGGGTGCGAATGGTGTCGCTGGGCACCAGCCACACGGCCACGGGCGCATCCGTGCCGCGCCATTCGGTGGCCAGCAGCGGCACCGCGTGCGCGGCCAGCACCGTTTTGCCCCCGCCGGTAGGGATGCGCAGGCACACACAGGGCACATCGGGGCCAAAAGCGTCGGCGTTATAGGCGCGGCCTGCGTGCTGGGCAAAGGCCGCTGCGGGGCCGTGGATGCGCGCAGCGCGGGCATAGGTGGCCAGGGCGTCCAGGGCCGATTGCTGGTAGGACTTGAGGGTGAGGGTGGTCATGGATACAGCGGTAATGAAGCAACGGCGGACTGACAGCTGGATTTGGTTTAACTGGGCTTGATTGGGTTTGGGCTAGCCTCCGGCAACCGAAGCAAGTGATTGATTCATAAGCCTATTTTTTGAGCCTCTCGGTTAAGTTTGGGCTGGCTTTCGGCTAAAACCGAAGAAAATCACCGCATTCAACCCAAGCCCGAGGGGCGCTCCAGCGCCCAATACGCCTGGTTGCCCTTTCGTTGGGCCACGATTTTCTGGCCGTTCAAACCCCGGGTGCGCAACGCCGTCAGCAGGTTTTTGACCTTCGACTCCTTCTGCGCCGCCGTGAGTGCGTCGGGCAGCTTTTTCATCAGCAATTCGCGCAACTCCGAGGCAGGGGCTGTTTTGAAATCACGCAAATGCTGCAAAACCAGCGTTTTGTAGTAGTGATCATCCAGCCCCTTGTTTCGTGTGTACACGGTGCGGGTGTCTGTGGCATTGGCCACGTGGGCTGAGACGAACAGGTTGGAGATGCGCCCCTCCACCAGCCCCGCTGTGCGCAGCTCGGCCACCTGTACAGCATCGAGCTTGAGTCCTTTTTGCAACCGGTCCAGCCACAGCACATGCTCAATGGGCAGGTCGGTGCGCTCCATCAGCCAGTGGGTGTAGTTGGCGTCGATCTCCTGCCCATGCACATTGAACACCGTGCGCGAGGGCGAAGAGCCTTCGTAATCGGGCAGTGGCAAAAACCGCCGCCGCTGTGCCAGCACCATGTCGTGGATGCCAAAGCCCTGTTTGTCGATCATGCCCACCTCGGCCATGGCCTTGGCCAGGCGCTCGTTGCGGTAGCGCTCTGGCGTGCGCTGGCCGCTGGCGTACTCGTCTGGCTGGCCGTCAAAAAAACCACCCAGGTTGATCATGCGCACCAGCCCCGCAGACTCTTCCACCACAATGCGCCCGCACTGCGCGTAATCCTGATGCGCCAGGCAGTTGTGCAGGCCCTCCAGCAGCACCGTGTTGGTGTCGTAGCGCGGTAAGGTCACGGCCAACAGCTCATTGGCGGGGAAGAGCTTGATATTGGGGTTGCGAATGTGCTGCGCCACGTGGGTGGTGGTCAGCAAAAACGGCGGATGAAAAAGCTCTGCCACCCGCTCGGCCGCCACCTTCCAGGTGATTTCTACCGGATGGGGCGACAGCAGCGCTGTAGCGCGCTCCGGCAGGCCTAGCAGCAGCAGGCAAGCACGGGTGACCTGGCCATGCACCGTCAGCCCCACCTTGTCCAGCAGCTTGGCGGCGTCCCACAGCGGCACTTGGGCGGCCCAAGGCTGACGCTGGTGCTTTTCAAAATACTTCTCGCGGGCCTTGGCGATGGCCGCAGGGTCCAGGTCCTCCAGCGTCGCCTGCGGCACCAGCACCGCACTCCAGTCCTCGCCCGCCAGGTGCTCCAGCAAAATCGCCCGGCGCCGGTCTTCCCGCAGCGTCGTCAGGCTGTCACCATCGCGCTGCCAGGCTTGGTCGTGCGCCAGCACCAGCTCGCGCGGGGCGTGGCGTGGCACGTGCACCAGCCACACCACCGCGCCCGTGTCGCTGGCGCGCAGCTCCTGCACGCGCAGCCCCATCGACGGCAGCCCCGGCGTTTTGCCCAGCACGCGGTGCACTACGTTCTCTACCGTGTAGTCCGCAAAATCCTGGATGCCCGTCACCGCCAGGGTGTGGTCTTGCACGCCGATGACGATGCAGCCGCCGTCCATGTTGGACAGGGCCGAGACGTATGACACCAGATCCTCCCCCTTGCGGCCCGAGACGTTGGACTTGAGGCTGCGCCACTCTTTCCACTCGTGGCGCTCGTCCTCTATGGGAAACCGCGCACGCAGCCAGGCTTGCAGTTCGTGGGCAGTCGTAGAGGTCTGAACGTTCATCGTTACCGCGCCTTCACGTCATACGGAATGTGCTTGAACACCACATTGGCCTGCGCCAGCCGGGCGGCGCCCAGGCGGCAGGCTTCGCCGTAGACCACCAGCGGCGCGTCGGGGTGGGGCGTGGCGGCGTGCAGTTGCAGCAGCGACTGCAGTACCGCGTGCGTGAGCACATTGCCGCCCGCCGGGCGCTTGTCGCCCAGGATGCCGTTGAACAGCAGGTAGTAGGCGGTGCGGCTGCGCAGGGTGGGGGCCAGGGGCTCGGGCAGCTCAGCCACCTCCGTCACCCCGGAGTCCCCGGACGCGGGTGGCACGGGCGACTCCATCGGGGCGGGTGCCAAAGTTTCAGGTGAAATCAGGTCCTGGCGCCCGTCCAGCAAGCGCAAGCTGCTATCAAAAACAGAGTGCATGCCCAGGTACGGCGTGCCGGGTGTGCCCTGCCCCGCGTCCCACGCGGTGGCGGTTTCTTGCTGCCAGATGTAGGCCGCCAGCGTGGCAAAGCGAACGCCGGGGTCGATGCTGCCGTCTGCCCCAAACACGGGTGCACCCAACCGCGCCAGGCGAAAGCCGCCGCCGTCAAACGGTGCCCCGTCTGCGCCCTGGCCCCAGCCCACCGCCGCGCTGATGCCGCCCTGCTCGCCCGCCACCACCTTTTGCAGGCGCGGCAGGCAGTGGGTGAGGGCGTGTTCGCCCATCTCGATGCCAATCCAGCGCCGGCCCATCTTGTGCGCCACGGCGGCGGTGGTGCCGGAGCCGAGAAAGCTGTCGAGGACGAGGTCGCCGGGGTTGGTGGCGATGTGGAGGATGCGGTGGAGCAGAGTTTCTGGCTTAGGAGTGCCAAATACTGCATCACCAAAGAGCGCCAATGATTCACGCTTAGCATCTTGGTTGTGCCCTACTTCCTCATGCCGCCACAGCGTAGATGGTGTTATCCCTTCTGAGACTTCTTGCAAGAAAATTTTGGGTGCAGGAACGTTGTTTCCGTCTTTACCCCACCAAATACGGCCCTCGCGGTCCATCTGCATCAATTTTTCGTGAGAAACGCGCCAATAGGACCCAGTTGGTGGGCCACTAATAATTCGTCCAGAAGGGCAAGTTATTGCATATGTTCCCAAGCTGTAATGGTTTCTCGCAGCTAACGGACCAGCCCTCCATGGACCCCGCGGATCGTTGTCAGGGTTTTTGAACAGCGCCGTGCTTTTATCTGAGCGCGGTACCAGGTTAGACACCCAAGAGCCTTTTGACTTTGCAAAAACGTGGATGTGGTCGTGCATATCCGATAAATGCTGCGCGGACCCCTTAACCGAGTAGACCTTTTGCCAAACTACGTTGGCTACAAAGTTCTTCCGCCCAAACACCTCATCCATCAACACCTTGAGGTAGTGCGCCTCGTTGTCGTCAATGGTCACCCAGATCGACCCGTCCTCACTCAGCAAGTCCCGCAACAGCTCCAGCCGGGGCAGCATCATGCTGAGCCACTGGCTGTGTTCCAACTTGTCGTCGTAGTGCTCAAACGCGCTTTGGGTGTTGTAGGGCGGGTCGATAAAGATGCACTTGATGCGGCCCCGGTAGAAGGGCAGCAGGGCCTTCAAGGCTTCGAGGTTGTCGCCGTGGATGAGCAGGTTGTCGGTGGCGCTGCGTGGATTGCTGTGGCCGTTGCCGCTGCTGCCGTGGTGCGACACGGTGTCCAGCAGGCGGTAGGGCACTTGGGTTGCAACAGAGAAGGCGGCGGCGCGGTGGAGCCAGTCGAGGGTGGGCATGCGGGGTGGGTCTCAGGGGCGAGCGGAGGCTTGGCGGGTCAGTGCGTGGTGGCGTTAGTCGTTCAAGGGCGGCTCAGGCGCCGCAGCATTTCTTGAACTTTTTACCGCTGCCGCAGGGGCAGGGGTCGTTGCGGCCGACTTTGGGGGTGTCGCGCACGGTGGGCAGGTTCACGGGGTGCGCGGAGCGGGCGCCGTGGGTGCGCCAGTAGCTGCGCCACCAGTCGCGCACGCCGTACACCGACACAATGAGTGCGGGCAAGAGTTCTGCGCTCTCGGCTTCAAGCTGGAATTCTGGGCGGTCGGGGTTGTAGCCCATGGAGTACAGCACCACGGGGCCGAGCAGGGCCGCAGCTTGGGGGTCTGCCATCAATGGCTCCCAGTCCTCGTCGGTGGCCACAGCCCGCCGAAAGCCTTCGGCCCAGTCTTTCAGCTCCCAGTCGCCTGTGCGATCGCCTTGGGCGTTGAGCTGGTAAGGGGTGATGCAGTCGCCCTCGGCCACCACCGACGACAGCGGCGTGTAGAGGGCGTCTACCAAGGCTTCAGCCGGGCGCACCGCCAGGGCCGCCTGGATGTCGGCATAGCGGTGCATCAGCAGTTGCAGCAGGCGCTGCTGGCGCGCCGGGTCGTGCGGCAGGGGCAGCGTGGGCTGGGCAAAGATGTCTTCCAGCCACACATGCATGAGCACGGGGGACGGGCCTGCTGCGATGGCCGTCATGTAGCCGTCGGCCATGTCGATGCTCATGGCGTCGTCGTTCAGCGATGGGTCGCCCATCAGCTCGAAGAGTTCGTCAGTTTCGGCGTCGGTGAGGCGGGGCTGGGTGTCCCACGGGCGGTGGTGGAGCAGGTTCCACGAGAGGAATTCGTTCATGGGGAAGGGGTGTGAAGCGGCGCGGGGGACATTGCACGGCATGCGGCACCGGGACCGTCACGCGGGGACTGCGCCGTGGTGTAGTGTGGCGCGCCAGGATTTTCACACGGGTGGGGTGGCAGTACCCACCCATCGGCCTCAGTGGATGGCCGCCGCCACGATGATGCTGATCCCCAGGCACATCGCGGCCACCACCATGGCCAGGGCCTTGTTCTGCTTTTCTACGATTTCGCGCCACAGGTCGTAGGGGGTGATCTTGTCGACCAGGATGAAGCACAGCCAGAAGATGACCACGCCGATCAGCGCATACAGGATCGACCCAAGAAACGCTGCGGGCCTGAGCCATTCGATTCCCATCATGATGTGATCTCCTTGAAAACGTTGGTGTACATGGAAGCACGCTACTTGTGGCTGCCGCCGGACGAGTAACCGCCGAACGAGCCGCCCGAGCTGCGGTAGCCGCTGCCCGATGAGCCCGAGCAGTTGCTCAGAATGCTGATCAGGACGAACAGCACCACCATGATGAGGATGACCGTGCCACAGCCCATCCCTTTGGCGGCCACGAAGGGGCCGGGGTCGTCGCGCTGCAGCAGGTCTTTTTTGTTTTCGAGCTTGAACGCCTTGGCCACGGTGTCGCTGGCCAGTTTGTCGCCGCTCGACCAGGTGACTTCGCTCGGGGTCTGCTCCATCGACAGCAGCCCTTTGGCGCTGGCAAAGTCGCGGTTGCTGGTTTTCTGCCCGCGCGTGACCTGCCAGTAGAACTCGCCCAGCACGTAGGTGGTCTCGGCCTCGTAGGTGTACTTGAGGTCGTACTTGGTGCCCAGGTAGGTGGCGCTGCGCCCGTTGGCTGCCATTTGCGGCGCGCCCGTGGTGGGGCGCACCATGCTCCAGCCTTCTTCCGAATCGACCAGGAAGGCGAAACCGCGCTTTTGGTTGTAGAGCAGGTACTCGCTCCAGCCAAAGTGTTCGTCGTCACCGGGCTCCACGCCCATGCGGTGCTGAAACCCCACCACCTGCCAGTGCACTCCCTGCAGCTGGCCCTTGCTGCCCAGCGGGATGATGGGGCGCACGGGTTCGTCTTGCTCGGTCGACGCCAGCTCAGCGCCCACGCCGCTGCTCAGGTCGATGACGCTGGCGCAGGAGGCACAGGTGATGCTTTTGGTAGTGGCCAGCTTGACCTGCACCGGCGCGCCGCAGTGGGGGCAGTTGAACTGGCGGCCTTTTTCGTCCTTGGCGGACTCGTCCTTCAGGCCTTTGAGTTGCAGGTCGTCCAGCAGCACGGCCTTGCCGCGCTCCACGCTGGGGGGCTTGTGGCCGTAGTCGATGCTGACCACTTCGCCGTCGGCACTGCGCAGCTCGACCATGTCAAACGGCTGGCCCAGCGGGGGCAGCTTGGGCAGCTCGCCCTGGGCCGATATCAGCTGTGCCTGGCCGGTGTAGGCCACGCTGTAGGGCTTGCCGTTGATGGCCGTGGTGGTGCCGATGCGAAAGCGCTCGGCGTCGGGCATTGCGCGGCCGGGGTCGATGGGCCGGGTGAAGACGTAGGCGCCGTTGTCCTCGCCCAGCGTGGCCAGGGTGCCGTCGTTGAGGAAGGCGGCCCACTCGGTCCATACACCCGCATCGCCTTTGTATTGCAGGCGGCCGATGAGGGTAAAGGGCACATCCTTGCCGTCGAGCTTTATGCGCCCGCTGGCCATGAGCTGCAGCGGGCTGTGGTCGTCGAACAGCTCGGCCATCTTGCCCAGGCGCGTGAGCACGTCGCCGCTGCGCACGACAGTGCTCTGGCAGTAGCCGCAGACGGCGTGCGTGGACTGCGCGCTGCGGAATTCAACCGGCGCGCCGCAGCCGGGGCAGGGCGCGCGGTAGTAGCGCTGGGTAGGCTGTGTGGGGTCGGTGGCCATCGGAGGGTGCTGCCTGCGCCGTTCAGCGACGATTTGAAGCCTTTTTGGCCTCTAGCGCTTATCCCTCATGCGCAAGCAGCTATTATTTTTATAGCAACCAGACTCAGACCAGCTTTTTGAGCAGCTCGGCCTTCTTGGCGTCGAACTCTTCCTGCGTGAGGATGCCCTTGGACTTGAGCTCGCCCAGCTTCTCCAGCGTGGCCATCACGTCCTCGGGCTTGACGCCCACGGGCGCTGCAGCGGTCTGCGCAGCTGCTGCGGCTGCGGGGGCCACCGGAGCCTGCAGGCCCTGGGCCAGGTTTTGCGCCAGCACCTGGCCCAGCGCCACACCGGCGCCCAGGCCCATCGCATCGCCCGCAATGCCGCTGCCACCACCACCGCCGCCCTCGGCAAACTTGGGGATGGCCTGCGCCGTCTGGTACTGCATGAACTTGGCCATGTCATTGCCGACCATGCCCATGCCGATTTTTTGGTCCAGGATCTTTTGCAGCTCTTCGGGCAGCGAGACGTTTTGCACCGTCAGCGACTCGATCAAGATGCCCAGCTTGGCAAAGAGGGGCGCGAGTTCCTTGGTCAGCGCATCGGCAAACATGACCTGGTTGGCCGCCAGGTCCAGAAACGGCAGGCCGCTGCCCGCAATGGCGTTGCTGATGTTTTGCAGCACCATGCCGCGCAACTGGCCTTCGAGGTCGGCCACGGGATAACTCTCGCGTGTGCCGGAAATTTCAGTGTGAAACGCCTTGGGGTCAGCAATGCGGAACGCGTAGTTACCGAAAGCACGCAGGCGCACGGCGCCAAAGTCCTTGTCGCGGATGGTGATGGGCTGGGGCGTGCCCCACTTCTGGTCGATCTGCTGGCGGGTGCTGAAGAAGTACACATCGCTCTTGAAGGGGGACTGAAAGAGCTTGTCCCAGTTCTTGAGGTAGGTCAGCACCGGCAGCGTTTGCGTGGTGAGCTTGTAGGTGCCCGGGCCGAACACGTCGGCCACCTGGCCTTCGTTGACGAAGATCGCCATCTGCGATTCGCGCACCACCAGCGTGCCGCCGGTCTGGATTTCCATGCCCGCCATGGGAAAGCGCCAGGCCAGCGTTCCGTCCCCCTCTTCGGTCCACTGGATGATGTCAATGAACTGTTTCTTGATGAAGTCCATGAGGGCCATGTGTGCTCCCGGCGTAGTGAGGGGTTGGGCAAAAGAGCGGCCATCATAGCAACGGGGGCAGGGCGCACAGCGGCATTTTTTGGGCCCCATTCGTGAACAACTTCATGCGTAGAACCGGGCCTCTTCAGATAGCCGCGAACCTCCGCTGCTTGATAGTGGCTATCTCCGGTTTAGCGATGATCAATTAGCCACGACTATTGAGAATGACTACCATTTCAACATCCCTGCACGCCACCGCAGGCCCTGATGAGAAGTGAAAAGGAGTCCGCCATGTCCCACATCCGCCGCGCCGCCCGCCAGAACAAAGCCATGCTGATGAAGACGGGCAGCTACTACCTGATCCACATCTGCGTGGCCGCCCTGGTGGCCTATGCCGTGACCGGCAACCTGTGGGCATCGCTCACGCTGAGCCTGCTGGAGCCGACCGTGCAGGCCGTAGCATTTTTCTTCCATGAAAAGGCATGGGACCGCGCTGCGCGGCGCACAGCCAACGAGGCTACCGCAGCACAGACATCCAGCGCTGCATTGCAGCCTGCCTAGCCCGATCCAAAGGAGCCCAGCATGTACAACATCCCTTTGCGGAGCCGCACTGCGGCGGGTCTGGCCTTTCAGCGCTGGCTGGTGCACCGGCTGGCCGGGCTGGCATCTGCGGGTTGATTGCCGGTCCATACGAGTGAAGGCTGACGGAGGCCAGAAACAACAACGCCCCGGATCGCGGGGCATTGTTTTTAGGGGATGAGCCAAAAGGCGCTCAGCGTATCAGGCCTTCACATCCAGCAGCGAGCCCATCATTTCATCCTGCGCCTTGATCGTCTGCAGATTGGCCTTGAACGCGTAGGTGGCCGACATCTGCTCCACCGCCTCTTTCTCCAGCGCCACCCCGTCGGCCTGCGGCTCGCGCTGCACTGTGGCCCGCACGCCAGCGTTGTCCGCAGCGGCTTCCTGCTGCACCACCTGGCGGCGGTAGTTGGGTGTGTTCATGTTGGCCACGTTGTTGGCCGACGCGTCCAGCCGCAACTGCGCGGCCTGCAGGCCAGAACTGCCGATGGAAGAGATGCTTGCCATGGTGGAGTGCTCCGCTCAAAGCGCTGATAAAGCCCGCATTGTCCGCCCGCGCTGCGCACCGCGCAAGCCGTCAACCATGCGCCTGCACCAGGCACTGCGCAAACGCCTGCGCCGCCCTCGTCGGCTGGGGCGACTTGCGCAGCACGCTCACAAACTGGCAGCGGTAATGGAACTGCGCGGGCAACACCGCCTGCATCAGCCCCTGGCGCTCGAAGCCGTCGGCGTAGTGGTCGGGCAGAAAACCCAGGTAGCGGCCCGACAGGATCAGGGTGGCGATCGACTCCTGGTCAAACCCCGTGGCCTTGCGCGGCAGGCGGGTGCTGTGGCTCAGCTCCATGTTGGGCGAGTGGTAGCCCAGGCCCGCGAACTGGTAGGCGCGCAGTGATTCCCAGGTGAGCGCGGCGTGGTCGGTGCCAAACAAGGGGTGTCGCGCGCCGCAGTACAGCAGCATGGTTTCGGTGAAAAGGTCGGCGTAGACCAGGCTTTGCGACGTGCGGTGCGCCGGGATGATGCCCACATGGAAGCTGCCGTCGATCAACCCGCGCTCGATGGCCGGGATCGACGCCACATGCATCTGCAAGCTGACCTCGGGTGCCTGGCTGGCAAACAGCGCAATCGCATCGCCAATGTGCGCGGCCGGGTTGCTGGCCGTCTTGTCGAACACCGCCACCTCCAGCCGCCCGCCCATGCGGCGGTGGATGTCGTCAATGCTGCTGCGAAAGGCGTCCACGGCCGACAGCAGGCGCAGGGTCTCGTCGTACACGCGCTGGCCTTCGGCCGTGAGCGCAAAACCCGCGCGGCCCCGGCGGCACAAGGTGAGGCCCAGGCGGGTTTCCAGGTCCTTCATGTGGCGGCTGACGGTGCTGGTGCCGATGTTCAGCTCCAGCTCGGCGGCCGACATGCCGCCGCACTCGACGACGCTCTTGAATACCTGCAAAAGGCGCAGGTCCATGTCGCTGAGCTGGCCCAGTACGGCGCGGTGTTTGAGGGAGGGTTGGGATATGGGTGGTTTTACTTGCATAAACCGTCAAGTAAACATTGATATTGGATTATTTGAGAGATTAACAGGCGGCGCAACAATGGCCCATGTCCGACCCCCTATGCGAAGGGGGTTGCCCGCCTTGTGTCGCCGCCTTTGCACTGGAGAACCCCATGAGCTTCGTCAACATCGAAAAACCCGCCGCTGGCGCTGAAGGCCCCCGCATGGACGCCGAATGGCTGGACGCGCACTGGATGCCGTACACCGCCAACCGCCAGTTCAAGGCCAACCCGCGCATGATCGTGGAGGGCAGCGGCGCCTACTACACCGATTCGGACGGCCGCAAGATTTTTGACGGCCTGTCGGGCCTGTGGTGCGCGGGCCTGGGCCACGGCCGCCGCGAGATCGCCGAGGCGATTGGCAAGCAGGCCATGAAGCTGGACTACGCACCGGCCTTCCAGTTTGGCCACCCCCTGTCGTTCGCGCTGGCCAACCGGGTCAAGGAACTGACACCCGCCGGGCTGGACTATGTGTTCTTCACGGGCTCGGGCTCCGAGTCGGCCGACACCTCGCTGAAGATGGCGCGCGCTTACTGGCGCAACAAGGGCCAGGCGAGCAAAACCCGCCTGATCGGCCGCGAAAAGGGCTACCACGGCGTGAACTTTGGAGGCATCTCGGTGGGCGGCATTGTTGCCAACCGCAAGATGTTCGGCCAGGGCATTGAAGCCGACCACCTGCCCCACACCCAGCCACCCGCTGGCTCGTTCCACAAAGGCATGCCGCCCACCGGCAAAGAGTTGGCCGACCGCCTGCTGGACGTGATTGCCCTGCACGACGCATCGAACATCGCTGCGGTGATCGTGGAGCCGTTCTCGGGCTCGGCCGGTGTGGTGATCCCGCCCGTGGGTTACCTGCAGCGCCTGCGCGAGATCTGCACGCAGAACAACATCCTGCTGATTTTTGACGAAGTGATCAGCGGGTTTGGCCGCAGCGGTGCCTGGACGGGGGCCGAAGCCTTTGGCGTGACGCCCGACATCCTGAACTTTGCCAAGCAGGTCACCAACGGCGTGCAACCGCTGGGCGGCGTGGTGGCCACCAAGGAGATCTACGACACCTTCATGGCTGCGGGTGGCCCGCAGTACATGCTGGAGTTTGCCCACGGCTACACGTACTCGGCCCACCCTGTGGCCTGCGCGGCGGGCCTTGCGGCGCTCGACATCCTGCAAAAGGAAGACATGATCGGCCGCGTGAAGGCGCTTGCGCCGTATTTTGAGGAAGCCGTGCACAGCCTGAAGGGCGCCAAACATGTGCTGGACATCCGCAACTTTGGCCTGGCCGCAGGCTTCACGATTGCGCCGGTGCCCGGCGAACCTGCCAAGCGCCCGTACGAGATTGCGATGAACTGCTGGAAGAAGGGCTTTTACGTGCGCTACGGCGGCGACACGATTCAGCTGGCGCCGCCGTTCATCAGCGAACGTGCCGAGATCGACCGCCTGATCAACGCGCTGGGCGACGCCTTGGCCGAAACGGCCTGAGCCTCCTCTTCCTCTACCAGCCCCGTTTGGCCCTCCATGCACATCGCCATCCTGACCTTCGATGCCTTCAACGACCTCGATTCCTTGGTCGCCTTTGGCATGCTCAATCGCATCGCCCTGTTGGGGGACCTGGATTGGCAGGTGCGCATCGCCAGCCCCACGCGGCGCGTCACGTCCATGAACGGCCTGACCATCGACGCCCATGAAGACCTGAGCCAGTTGGCGCAGGCCGATGCGGTGCTGGTGGGCAGCGGCATGAAAACGCGCGAGGTGGCCAACGATGCGGCCATCATGGAGCAGCTGCGCGTGCTCAACCCAGAGCGCCAGCTGCTGGCCGCGCAGTGCTCTGGCACCTACCTGGTGGGGCGCCTGGGCCTGCTCGGCGGCGTGCCCGCCTGCACCGACCTGACCAGCAAACCCTGGGTGGTGGAGTCTGGCGTGGCCGTGGTGCCGAGGCCATTCGCCGCCAGCGGCAACGTGGCCACGGCGGGCGGCTGCCTGGCGTCGCAATACCTGGTCGCCTGGCTCATCGCCCGCCTCAAAGGGCTGGACGCCGCGCGGGAGGTGCTGCACTACTTTGCCCCGGTGGGCGAAAAGCAGGAGTACGTCGAACGGGCCCTGGGCCATGTGCTCCCCACCCTGCAAGTGCAGGCCGAGAGTGCTTAGTTACTCATTTTTTCATAGCTGCTAGCGCTTACTGGATAAGCGATAAAGGCACTTTTTATTCATATTCTTACCATGAACCACGACAAGAGCGTCACCACCACCGTCGGCCACCTGATTGACGGCCAAATCGTTGCCGACACGGCGCGTACCCAGCCAGTGTTCAACCCCGCGACCGGGCAGTCCACCACCAGCGTGGCGCTGGCGAGCAAGGCCACCGTCGAGGCGGCCATTGCCTCGGCCGAAGCCGCTTTCCCCGCGTGGCGCAATACGCCGCCCTTGAAGCGCGCACGGGTGATGAGCAAGCTCAAGGTGCTGCTCGAAGACAACGCCGACAAGATCGCCGCCCTGATCACCGCCGAACACGGCAAGGTGCTGGCCGATGCGCACGGCGAGCTGCAGCGTGGTATTGAGAACGTGGAATACGCCAGCTACGCGCCCGAGCTGCTCAAGGGCGAGCACAGCCGCAACGTGGGCCCGAGCATTGACTCGTGGAGCGAGTTCCAGGCGCTGGGCGTGACGGCAGGCATCACACCCTTCAACTTCCCGGCCATGGTGCCGCTGTGGATGTGGCCCATGGCCGTGGCCTGTGGCAACACCTTTGTGCTCAAGCCGTCGGAGCGCGACCCTTCGTCCACCCTGTTCATCGCCCAGCTGGCGCTGGAAGCAGGCCTGCCGCCCGGTGTGCTCAACGTGGTCAACGGCGACAAGGTGGCCGTTGATACGCTGCTGCGTGACCCGCGCGTCAAAGCCGTGAGTTTCGTCGGATCGACTCCCATTGCTGAATACATCTACGCCGAAGGCTGCAAACACGGCAAACGCGTGCAAGCCCTGGGCGGCGCCAAGAACCACGCGGTGTTGATGCCCGACGCCGATGTGGACAACGCCGTGAGCGCGCTGATGGGCGCGGCCTATGGTTCGTGCGGCGAGCGCTGCATGGCCATCCCGCTGCTGGTGGCCGTGGGCGACGAAGTGGGTGACGCCGTGATCGCGGGCCTGAAGACCGAGATCGCCAAGATGAAGGTCGGCCCCGGCACCGACAACAGCAACGACATGGGCCCGCTGGTCACCAAGCAGCATTTCGAAAAGGTGAAGGGCTATGTGGACCAGGGCGTGGCCGAAGGCGCCACGCTGGTGGTGGACGGACGCGGCGTGCAGGTGGCCGGACACGAAGCGGGCTACTTCCTGGGCGCCTGCCTGTTCGACAACGTCAAGCCCGGCATGAAGATTTACCAGGAAGAAATCTTCGGCCCCGTGCTGGGTGTGGTGCGCGTGAAGACGCTGCAAGAAGCCATGCAGCTCATCAACGACCACGAATACGGCAACGGCACCTGCATCTTCACGCGCGACGGCGAGGCGGCACGCTACTTCACCGACCACATCCAGGTGGGCATGGTGGGCGTGAACGTGCCCCTGCCCGTGCCGGTGGCCTACCACTCGTTTGGCGGCTGGAAGCGCAGCCTGTTTGGCGACCTGCACGCCTACGGCCCCGACGCCGTGCGCTTCTATACCAAGCGCAAAACCATCACGCAGCGCTGGCCCAGTGCCGGTGTGCGCGAGGGCGCGGTGTTCAGCTTTCCGAGCAGCCGCTGAGCAGTTAGACCAGTCCGCTGGTGCGTCGGGCGCTCCCGGCGTTGCACGCCCCATGGCCTCTGCGGCCTTGGGGCGTTTTCTATGGCGGCAGCGCTGTCCGGCGGCGCGCGCGTCAGAATTTGCGCGCCATGATTGGTGTGCATAAGGTCATCACACATCCACCTGAGTAAGCAGATTCGCTTACTAGGGTTTTCACGATGCGCCACCTACAATCGCACACCCTCAGGACGTGGTTACGATCTTTTCAGGGCCGAAAAGATCGCAACCACGTTCTTAACGCTGACACACCGCACACAGCCGTTGCGCACCGTCGTGCACTACCTATAGTTGGAGACACTGAATGCCCGAGAACACCCCGGCCCAGAACAACAACAACACGGACTCCGACAAGCGCGCCCAGTTGCGCCGTGCCGCTCTCGAGTACCACGAGTTTCCCAAGCCCGGCAAGCTGGCTATTGCCCCCACCAAGCAGATGATCAACCAGCACGACCTGGCGCTGGCGTATTCGCCCGGCGTGGCTGCGCCTTGCGAGGAGATCGTCAAAGACCCGGCCAACGCTTTTCGCTACACGTCGCGCGGCAACCTGGTGGCGGTGATCACCAACGGAACGGCCGTGCTGGGCCTGGGTGACATTGGCGCGCTGGCCTCCAAGCCGGTGATGGAAGGCAAGGCGGTTCTGTTCAAAAAGTTCGCCGGTGTGGATGTGTTCGACATCGAGATCGACGAGAAAGACCCGCAAAAGCTGGTGGAGGTCATCGCCGCGCTGGAGCCCACGTTTGGCGCTGTCAACCTTGAAGACATCAAGGCACCCGACTGCTTCTATGTGGAGCGCGAGCTGCGCAAGCGCATGAAGATCCCGGTCTTTCATGATGACCAGCACGGCACGGCCATCACCGTGGCGGCGGCCATCGTGAATGCGTTGAAGGTGGCAAACAAGAAGATCGAGGACGTGAAGCTGGTCACCAGCGGCGCGGGCGCTGCAGCCCTGGCCTGCCTGAACCTGCTGCTCAAGGTGGGTGTACAGCGCAAGAACGTGTTTGTGACCGACCTGGCCGGTGTGGTCTACGAAGGCCGCGAAGAGCTGATGGACGACGACAAGCGCCAGTTCATGCAGAAGACCGACGCGCGCAAGCTGGCCGAGGTGATGGTGGACGCGGACGTGTTCCTGGGCCTGTCGGCGGGCAACGTGCTCAAGCCCGAGATGGTGGCAACGATGGCCGTGCGCCCGGTGATTTTTGCGCTGGCCAACCCCAACCCCGAGATCCTGCCTGAGGTGGCGCACAGCGTACGCAGCGACATCATCATGGCCACGGGGCGCTCGGACTACCCGAACCAGGTCAACAACGTCCTGTGTTTTCCGTACATCTTTCGCGGCGCGCTGGACTGCGGCGCCACCACCATCACCGATGAGATGGAGATTGCCGCCGTCCACGCCATTGCCGAGCTGGCCCAGGCCGAGCAGAGCGAAGTGGTGGCCGCAGCCTACGTGGGCGAGAAGCTGACGTTCGGCCCAGAGTACCTGATCCCCAAGCCGTTCGACCCGCGCCTGATGATGAAGATTGCGCCGGCCGTGGCCCAGGCCGCCATGGACAGCGGTGTAGCGCAACGCCCCATCGCCGACATGGACGCCTACCGCGACCGCCTGCAGCAGTTTGTTTACGCATCCGGCACGACGATGAAGCCCATCTTCGATGCCGCACGCTCCGCCGCCAAAAAGCGCGTGGCCTACGCCGAGGGTGAAGAAGAGCGCGTGCTGCGCGCCGCGCAGATCGTGGTAGACGAGAGGGTGGCCCGCCCCACGCTGATCGGCCGCCCGGCCATCATCGCCCAGCGCATTGAGAAGTTTGGCCTGCGCCTGAAGGAAGGTGTGGACTACGACGTGGTCAACACCGACTTCGACCACCGCTACCGCGACTTCTGGCAAACGTACCACCGCATGACCGAGCGCAAGGGCATCACCCAGCAGGTCGCCAAGATCGAGATGCGCCGCCGCCTGACGCTGATCGGCGCCATGATGCTGCACAAGGGCGAGGTAGACGGCCTGATCTGCGGCACCTGGGGCACCACGGCCAACCATTTGCTGTACATCGACCAGGTCATCGGCAAACACGCGGGCGGCGCCGACAGCACGGCACAGGACGTGCCGGTGTACGCCTGCATGAACGGCCTGATGCTGCCCGGGCGCCAGGTGTTCCTGGTGGACACGCATGTCAACTACGACCCCACGCCCGCCGAGCTGGCAGAGATCACCGCACTGGCCGCCGAGGAAATGATGCGCTTTGGCGTCAAGCCCAAGGCCGCTCTGCTGTCGCATTCCAACTTTGGCACCAGCAACAGTCCCAGCGCGATCAAGATGCGCCAGACGCTGGAACTGCTGCGCCAGCAAGCCCCCTGGCTGGAAGTGGACGGCGAGATGCATGGCGACGTGGCGCTGGACGGCAAGGCGCGTGCAGCCCTCATGCCCAGCAGCGAACTAACGGGTGACGCCAACTTGCTGGTGTTCCCCAACATCGACGCGGCCAATATTGCCTACAACCTGCTCAAGACCGCCGCAGGCGGCGGCATCGCCATCGGCCCCGTGCTGCTGGGCGCTGCCAAACCGGTCCATATCCTGACGCCCAGCGCCACCGTGCGCCGCATTGTGAATATGACAGCGCTTACCGTGGCCGATGCCAACGTGTCAAGATAAGCCACAAATTGATAGCAAGCGCTAACTTAAAAGGCTTGCTTCCCCCTTCAGCGTCTGCCCAATCTTTGTGCAGGCGCTTGCTTTTTAGGGACTGTTGAGCGACACTAGCGGCTCGAAATTTCGGGTTAACCCGTAGGTTTCTGGACGCTGGACTGATGCAAGCATGGGCGTATGAAGTGCGTTTTTAGAGGACGGGCAACGTCTGTCCCCAAATTGCATAAGTCGTGTGAAAGGTTCGTTGATGCTGAAGGCTGTAGCCACCCGGGCGCGCAAAGCAGGGTTTTTGTGTGTGTTGGGTGTTGCGTTCGTGTTGTCCCCGGTAGCGGGGCACGCCCGGAAATCCCCGTCCACCGACGGTTCCATCACCCCCATCGCTTTGGCCGAGTTGCCGCCCCAAGGGCGGGCGACGTATGCGCTGATCCGTGAGGGAGGGCCTTTTCCGTATGACAAGGACGGAACAGTTTTTGGCAATCGCGAGCGGCTGTTGCCCGCCCACAAGCGGGGCTACTACCGTGAGTACACCGTCAGAACACCAGGATCGCGCAACCGGGGAGCCCGGCGCATTGTGTGTGGAGGCAAGCCCCGTGTTCCGGACGCCTGCTACTACACCAGCGATCACTACGCCAGTTTTCGCGAAATCGTCGAGTGACCCCCGTTGCGCTGCACGCACGCCAGAGATACGCTGGCAGCGGTCAGCGCGCCCCCTTGAATCCCCCACCCGCAGGCTGCATCCCGCAGCCCTGCGAAATGCCAGAAGTTTGTGGACTTTAAAAAGAAAGAGTAGCGGAGATGCAGACGCCACTTCGTAAAGACCTGGAAACGCCACTGCGTGGCGTGCGCACCAACATCGTGCAGTCCATTCGCGCTTTTCGCGTGCAGGACCTGCAAGATGCGGCCACCTCCATGGGTCACCATTTCTTGTACGCCAACCTGGCCCATGCACAGTCCAAACAGGATGTGCTGGACCTGATTGCCGGGCAATTCACCTTCCCGTCGCACTTCGGCAAGAACTTTGATGCGTTGTACGACTGCATGACGGATCCCTTGCACAAATCGGGCCCGCAGCCTGGTTTCATCGTGGTGCTGGAGCAGATCCCGGCCACGGGCAAGTTCGACAAGGAAGCGCGTGAACAGCTGCTCGATATCTTCCGCGACGCCGCCGACTACTGGGGTGACCGCAAGATACCGTTCCGGTGTTTCTATTCTTTTCTGTAGCCCGTTCTGCATCCACCAGCCAAGCAGAACGGGCGAATGAGGCTACCGACACCAAGGGCGCTCTGGGCATCGACATCGGCGGAGAACCCGTCGAGAAGATGCCAACGGACAAATTGGTTGACGTGTCCCCCATGGCGCTGCGCATGAGCAGCCCATTCAACGCGAGCTACTGGCTTAACGCCGCCTGAATTCGGACCATCCCCCTGAGGCGCTTTGCGCCTTCCCCCTTCTCTCGAATCGCTGCGCAATTCGGGAAGGGGGACGATGCCCTCGCTGCGGGGCGGCCCTTGCTTGGCATCCCCGGCTTGGGCCGCGTCAGCTGCTGAAAATTTATAGTCAAATCAGGCTCTGGCGCTTATCCCATAAGCGGTAGCAGCTATTTATTTAAGAGCAATCCTGCGCCAGGGCGACAAACTCGGTGACTGGCACTTCTTCGGCGCGGCGCTGGGTGTCGAAGTGGCCGGCAAACTGGCGCGCTTCCAACCAGCGGCCCAGTGTGTGGCGCAGCAGCTTGCGGCGCTGGCTGAAGGCGACCTGGACCAGTTCTTCAAGCAAGGGCAGCGACACCGGTGCGGGCTCTGCGCGCGGCACCATGCGCACCACGGCGCTGTCGACGCGCGGAGGCGGGTCAAAGCTCTCGGGCGGCACAAACAGCACGTTTTCCATGGCGTAGCGCCACTGCAGCATCACGGACAGGCGGCCGTAGTCGCTGGTGGCGGGCTTGGCCACCATGCGGTCGATCACTTCCTTTTGCAGCATGAAGTGCTGGTCTTCGATGACCTGCACATGGTCGAGCAGATGGAACAAGATGGGTGTGGAGATGTTGTAGGGCAGGTTGCCCACCACACGCAGCCGCAGGTCGGGCAGCGCGGCTTTCTCGCGCATGGCGTGTGCCAGCGCGGTGAAGTCCACCTTGAGCACGTCGGACTCGATCACATCGAGCTGCCCGTGCAGCCGCAGGCGCAGCGCCAGGTCGCGGTCCAGCTCGATGACGGTAAGGCGCCCCAGGCGCTCCACCAGAGGCTGCGTCAGCGCAGCAAGACCCGGCCCGATCTCGACCATGGGCTGGCCCGGCTGCGGGCCAATGGCCTGGACGATGTCTTCGATGATGCCCTTGTCGGACAGGAAATGCTGGCCGAAGCGCTTGCGGGGAATGTGTTTCATATCAGGTCCGCAAGGCGCATGCGCCCAGCATGGGGAAGGATTCGAAAAGCAGCGCGTGCGGGGGGCGACCGTCGAAGGGGGAATGTTCGCACCTGCTCTGCGTGCCCAAGGCTAGCGGCTCCGCCGCCGCGCCGGGCCGCCCCAAGCAAGGCGCGGCCCCCTTGGGGGGCAGCAAACCACACGCAGTGGGGAGCGTGGGGGCCCTATTGCGGCGGGTCGCGGTACTCGACATACGCGCGGCCACGCAGCTCTTGCGCCCAGGTGGCGTAGGCTTCGTCCAGCTTCTTCTCGCGCACAGTGCTGCGCGCCATGTCACGCTGCTCACGCTGGGTGAGCTTGGCCTCCCTGCGCTCCAGCAACTGGATCAGGTGAACGCCAAAACGCGAAACCAGGGGTTCGCTGATATCGCCGGGCTTGAGGGCGTTCATCGCCTGCTCGAACTCCGGCACATACCGACCGGGGTTGGCCCAGCCCAGGTCGCCGCCCTCCTTGGCGCTGCCGTCCTGCGAATGCTCGCGGGCCAGCGCGGCGAAGTCTGCCTGGCCTGCCACGACGCGACGGCGGTAGTCGGCAAGGCGTGCGGCGGCGGCGGTTTCGGTCAACTGCGGGCCAGTGCGCAAGAGGATGTGGCGGGCGTGGGTTTGCACCACAGTGGTGGGCACCCCGGCGACAACCCGCTCGACAACTTTCAGCACATGGAACCCGGCGGGCGAGCGCAAAGGCCCCACGATGCTACCCACCGGCAGCCCCAGGGTGGAATTGACGAACAGATCGGGATACCGGTCGGCTGGACGCATTCCCAGCAAACCACCCGCACGCTGGCCTTCTGGTGCATCTGAGAACTCGCGGGCCACTGCCGCAAAGTCTTCGCCCGCGCGCACCTTGCCGACCGCTTGCTGGGCGCGTGTCTGGCGCTCGGCCACCTGCGCGGGCGTGGCGTTTTCGGGCACCAGCACCAGCACGTGGCCAAGGTTGATTTCCATGTTTGACACGTCGGTGCCCTGCTGTTGCTCGCGCAGGTACTGGTCCACGTCCAGGTCGGTCACCTTCACGCGCGCTTCGACCTCGCGCTCGCGCAGCTTTTGCTGCAGCAGCTGGTTGCGCAGCTCTTCGCGAAAGCGCTCACGACTCATGCCATCGCGCTCCAGGCGGCGGTGCATTTCGTCCACCGTCATGCTGTTTTGCTGCGCCACGCTCTGCTCGGCCTGGCTCACCGCAAAGTCATCGACCTTGATGCCGGATTCGCGCGCCTGCTGCAGCTGCACGCGCTCGAGAATGAGGCGTTCCAGCACTTCGCGGGCAAGCACATCGCGGGGCGGCATGGGCCCGCCTTGTTGTGCCAGTTGGGCTTCGGCCCGCGCCAGGCGTGAACGCACTTCGTTGTTGGTGATGGGTTCGGAGTTAGCCACTGCCACGATGAAGTCCGCCTGCCGTGGCGTGCTGCTGGTGGTGGCACCGGTACCGGGCAAGGCGATGGAAGGCCCCGCAGCAGCGGGGCGGGGCGACAGCGGCCCGCCGCCCGTGGCCGCGCCAGAAGGGCGCAAGCCTTGTGCGGCGGCGCCCTGCGACGCCATAGCAGCCACAGTGGCGATGGCCAGGGCAATGACACGGTGATGGAGTGCGTTGGTCATAGGGCGTTGGTCAAAGAGCGTTAGTCATAGTTGCTGAAACGGCTGGGCGTGCTGACCTGCTCACGCAGGTACTGGTAACGCGGCACATTTTGCTTGAACGTTTCAAGGGGGCTGGAGCCCAGGCTCAGGCGCGAGAAGCCCACGAATTCGATCTGGAACAACAGGCGGGTGTTGGACGTGGTCACGCTGCTTTGCAGGCGCTCCAGCACTACGCGGCCAATCCAGCAGCAGCTGTCGTACTCGATGCCCACCACCGTATCGACCAGTTTGCGGTCCTGCAGGCTGTAGTTGAGCCGACCGACGCTATACCAGCGGCCCGCGCCCTGACCACGGCCCTTGCCCATATCCTGGCCCTTGTCGCCCCACAGGTCGTTCAGCGGCCACTGCCAGCCAATGTCGACCTGCTCGCTGGTGCCACGCTGCAGGCGGTAGGCCGCGCTCACGGTGCGGTAGTTGCCGGGGCTGTAGCGCGCGCCAATGGTGGAGCGGATGGAGCGGCCGGTCTTGGGGTTGTACTGCACGGTGGAGTCAAAGCCCCACGCGGGCGTCCAGGTGATGCCAGCGCCCAGCAGCAGGTCGGACAGGCGCTCGTTGGCGGGCGTACCGCCCGGCAGGGTCACCTTCTGGTCCGAAAAGCGCAGGCGCTGCGCAATGCCGAAGCGCGCGGCCTCGGCACCGGTGTTTGGGTCCAGCAGGCGGGTGGTCACACCCAGGGTGAGCAGGTTGTTGTCGGCCAGCCGGTCGTTACCGCCGAACGCGTTCTCGGTGTAGATGGTGGCAAAGTTGAAGTCATTGGCCGCCGTGTCGTACACGGGCAGGCGGCTCTGGTCGCGGTACGGCGTGTAGGTGTAGAAGGCGCGCGGCTCCAGCGTCTGCAAGAACGCCCGGCCAAAGTAGGCGGCGTCACGCTCAAACACCAGGCCACTGTCCAGGCTGAAGGTGGGCAGGGTGCGGGCGGCCGAGCGGTCGCCGTTGGATAGCGCGGAATCAAACTGGTACTGCGTGGCATGCAGCTGCATGCGCGGCGTGATGAAGCCCCCCGGAGCCAGAAACGGCCGACTGATCTGCGCCATGGCAAAGCTGCGGTTGGCGTTGGGCTGGCCCGTCAGCGCGCGTGCGGCCTGGAACCGGGTGCTGTCCAGCACCACGCTGGCGTCGATGCCGCCGCCCAGGTCAGTGGGCGTGTAGCGCCACTGCAGCTGGGGCATGCGGTCGTACGGCGGCACGATGGGCGAGTTCACGTCCTGCAGTGTTTGCCATTTGAGGGTGCGCACCGACGCCGACATGTCATTGCGCGCCCACGATAGCGAGGCATCTCCCGGCAGCAGGCGCTGGCGCAGCACCGCAGAGGCGCGCCCAAAGTCGCGCCAGTAATTGTCATCGCTTACGCGGTTGACGTTGATGTTCAGGCCCAGGCCGCCCAGGCCGGTGTTGAAGCTGCCTTCGTGTTTGGCGCTGTAACCCCAGCGCAGGCGGTCACGCAGCCGGTCGTTGGGCATCACGTCGCCGCTGAACTCGCCCTTGTACGTGGGCTCCAGGTAGCGGAACTCGCCGCCCAGGTTGGCACCGCGTTTGGTCATCAGCGCAGCGCGCAGGGTGGCGTCGCGGTTGGGCGCAATGTTCCAGTAATAGGGCTGCATGTATGCCACGCCATCGCGGCTATCAAGGCCAATGGTGGGCGGCAGCAGACCGGACTTGCGCTTGTCTGACAGCGGGAAGGTGATGTACGGAATGGGCAGGATGGGCACGCCCTTGAACTCCAGCACCGCGTTCTCGGCAGTGCCCACCTCTTCTTCATTGTCGATGCGGATGGTGCTGGCGCGCAGCACCCAGTCGGGCTGCCAGCTGGCTTCGTTGCCGCGTTCGCAGGTGGTGTAGGTGGCGTTGAGCACCACGGCCCGGTCCTTGTCGATAAAGTCCACGCGCGTGGCATCGCCGTGCGCCTGGTTGGCCAGCAACTGGTAGCGCACATCGCTGAAAAAGCCTTCGAAAGCCTCTACGCGCAGCTCCAGCGCCGAGCCTTCGTACACATTGCCGGCCCGGTTGATGCGCACCTTGCCCTGGGCCTTGGCCAGGTCGTCGGGAACGTTGTAGTCCACGCGGTCGGCGCGGATCACGGTGTCGCCGCGGCGCAGCTCGGCGTTGCCTTCGATGACGGCGTTCAGGTCGGTCTGGCCCTCCACCCGGTCACCGGTGACAAAAATGGGGAGTCGGGAGCGCACGTCTTCCGGAATTCTTTCCTGCAACAGGGGCGAGCTGCGCAGCGCCGGTGGCGCGTCCCAGCCACTGGGCGCCGCAGACTGCGCCGTGGCCGCAAGGGGCAATCCGCACCACGCCAGGGCCACGGCATAGGCCAGCACCCCGGGTACCGGCGGACGCAGCCGCACAGCGTTCGCCGAGGCGGGCCGGGTCCGGGGGGAGGAGGTCTGCACGGATGGGAGCTTGCAGCGTGGCACGTGGGGCGATGGGGGCTGGGGCAGATGAAAGGACCTGCGCCGGGCGTCGCCTGTCACTAAGCAACAGCGCGCCGGGAGCGGGTTTGTAAAATCGGATTATCCATGAGCCACCCTTTCCCCCCATCCCCCTCCAGCCCGCCGTCCGGCGCGGCCGTGGCAAGCCCCCCTTCTTCGCTGGTGACCTGGCCCGACGCGGCCCGCCAGACGGCCTTTGAGGCCTGGCTCGCACCCCTGGTGGCGCAGCACCAATTGCTGCCCGCCACTCTGCGCCCCGCGTCGGCCGACGCGAGCTTTCGGCGCTATCTGCGCATCGACAGTGCCGCAGGCGGCAGCCGCATCGTGATGGACGCGCCGCCCGACAAGGAGAACTGCAAGCCCTTCGTGCAGGTGCAGGGCCTCATGGCCGCAGCGGGCCTGAACGTGCCGCAGATCCTGGCGTTTGATGAACCTGGCGGCTTCATGCTGCTGAGCGACCTGGGGCACCAGACGCTGATCGATCTGCTCAACCCCGACAAGCCCCAGGACGCCTACGCCTGGTACCAGCAGGCCACCGATGTGCTGCTGGACTGGCAAAAGGCCTCCAAGCCCGGCGTGCTGCCGGTGTACGACGAGGCGCTGCTGCGCCGCGAGCTGGCGCTGTTCCCGGACTGGTACCTGGCAAAACACCGGGGCGTGACACTGGACGACACACAGCAGGCCACCCTGCAAAGCGCCTTCGATGCCATCGTGGCGCACAACCTGGCCGCGCCCCAGGTCTATGTGCACCGCGACTTCATGATGCGGAACCTGATGGCCCCCACGCTCCCCGCTGCGCGTGGTTCGCTGCCCCCCGAGGGGGCGCTCGCCGCCTTGGGGCGACCCGGCGGCGGCTCGAACCTGATGGCGCCTGTCGAGCAAGGCGCGCCGCTGGGCGTGCTGGACTTCCAGGACGCCGTCTACGGCCCCATCACCTACGACATTGCCAGCCTGCTGCGCGATGCGTTCATCAGCTGGGAAGAGGAATTCGTCATCGACATTACCGTGCGTTACTGGGAAAAGGCCCGCAAGGCCGGCCTGCTGGGCGCCACCAGTGCCAGCGGCTGGGGCAACGACTTCGGCGAGTTCTACCGCAGCGTGGAATGGATGGGCCTGCAGCGCCACCTGAAAGTGGCGGGCATTTTTGCGCGGCTGACCCTGCGCGACGGCAAGCCCAAGTACCTGGCCGATGCACCGCGCTTCATGCACTACATCCGCACCACGACCGACCGCTACCGGCAGCTGGGCCCGCTGCTCAAGATGCTGGACCAGATCGAGGGTACCGAGCCCGTCACGGGCTTTGCCTACGGCCGGATGTAGCAGCCTGCAGCTTCGCCGGTCAAAAATATTGATAAAAACAGCCTCTAGCGCTTATCCATAAAGCGCTAACAGCTATAAATTGAGTAGCACATGCCCCGTTTCCACTGCCCCACCCCCCTGGCCACGGGCATTGAGCTGGACCTGCCCCCCGGCGCCGCGCGGCATGTGCAGGTGCTGCGCCTGCAGCCGGGCGACAGCATCACGCTGTTCCACGGCGGGCAGGGCCCTGGCGACCCAGGCGGTGAGTTTGACGCCACCGTGCTGCGCATGGGCCGCAGCGACGTGCAAGTGCAGGTGGGCGCGCACCACGCCATCGACCGCGAGGCCGCGCGCGCCGTGCACCTGCTGGCGGGCATCACCGCCAACGACCGCATGGACTGGCTGGTAGAAAAAGCCACCGAGCTGGGCGTGGCCAGCATCACTCCGCTGGTGGCCGAGCGCAGTGTGCTCAAGCTCAAAGGCGACCGCGCCGACAAGAAGATCGCCCACTGGCAGGCCGTGGCCGTGGCTGCGTGCGAGCAGTGCGGGCGCAACCGCGTGCCCGTGGTGCACGACGCCATTGACCTTGCGGGCTGGGTGCGCGCGCACGCAGAGTCCGCGTCCGGCACGGCGGCAGGCGCTGCATTCGATGCAGGGACGGCCCAGCGCCTGCTGCTGTCGTTGCGGCCGGGCACATCGCCACTGCGTGCCGCTGCGCAGGCCGATGGGGACCAGCGCCCGGTGCTTTTTCTGTCGGGCCCCGAAGGCGGCCTGGGCAGCGCCGAAGAAACCCTGGCCCTACAACACGGCTTTGCACCCGTTACCCTGGGCCCGCGCGTGCTGCGTGCCGAGACCGCCCCGCTGGCAGCCCTGGCGGCGCTTACCGTCTGACACTCTATTTACGCTGAACCGCTACCAGGCGGCGTCTGACGGGCACCGCAGGGCTGTACGTGCGCCATTACCTCACCGTACAATGCCCGACCGGCCGGTAGCCACCACCCGCCTGGCCCCCCGCGCACCCCGCGGCCGATCGATCTGGCAGGAGCCCCTATCTTGCGCACTTCCTCCCGCTGGCAGCGCCTGAGGGATCTCATCCTCTCCACCGACCCCCGCAGGCGCACGCTGGTGAGCATGTCCTTGTTGGCACTGCTGCTGATGATCAGCAGCGCAGGCGTGATGCTGCTGGTGGCCCATGCGAGCGATTCGGTCAACGCCACCGCCGTGCAGTGGTGGGCGGCCATGTCAGTGGGAGGGCTGCTGGTGATGACGGCGTTTGTGCGGTCGGGCGAAACCGCCCGCCTCAGCGATCCCTCGCTCACCATTCCCCAGATGGTCTGGACCATCACCAGTGGCGCCGTGGCTTACGTGCTGGCCGGCGACGCACGGGGCCTGATCCCCAGCGTGCTGGCGATGATTCTCTTTTTTGGCACCTTTTCGCTGACCATGGCCGAAGTGATCGGTATCGGCGTCTACGCGCTGCTGGCCTTTGCCTTTGCCATAGGGGTCACGTCACGTTTCAGCGCCAGTCCCTTTGGCTACCTGGACACCGCCTACGCACTGATGATGCTCATCGTGCTGTCCGGATGCATTGCCCTGAACCTGCGCATCCAGCGCATCCGTGCGCGCCTGCGCGAGCAGCGCCTGGCGCTGGCCCAGGCGCTAGCGGTCAACCGCGAGCTGGCCACGCGCGACGAACTCACCGGCCTGCTGAACCGCCGCGCCATGCAGGACCTGATAGCGCTGGAGCATCGGCGCAGCGCGCGCAGCGGCCGGCCCTTGCTGCTGGCCCAACTGGACATCGACCATTTCAAGCCCGTCAACGACACGCACGGCCACGCCACCGGCGACCGCGCGCTACAAGCCTTTGCCAACACCGTGCGTTCTGCTGTGCGCGACACCGACGTTCTGGCGCGCTGGGGCGGTGAAGAGTTTGTGCTGATGCTGTCGGACACGCAACTGGACGGCGCGCGCGAGCTGCTCGAACGCATCCGCCTGGCAGTGGCTGCCATGGAGATCCCCCACGCTACCGGCACGCTGCACCTCACGGTGTCGGCAGGCCTGGCGCTGCACCTGCCCGGCGACTCGGTGGAGCACACGCTGGAGCGCGCCGACCAGGCGCTCTACACCGCCAAGGCGCTGGGGCGCAACCGGGTGGTGGTGGCACCGTCAACCCAACGCCCTGCGGCAGGCCATCGCGGGGGATAGCAAGCGGGACGAGGCTTTGGCGTTAGCGCACGGGCTTGATGGCTCCGCAGTCGGCAGATAGCCACTTGCCCGTCTGCGCCATGTCAATTTGCTCGGGCTTGCCACTGTGGGTGGTCTTGACCTTGAAGTTGCCCGTGTAGGCCGTGGGGCCGCTGAAGGTCATCGTGCCTTCGCCCGACGTGGGTGGCTCGCCCTGACTGCCTTTGCAACTGAAGGTCATGGCCACCGTGTTGGGACCTGTGCGCTTGACGTTCTGGGTGCAGCCCTCTTGCGGCGGAATGTTGTCCAGGTCGGCCTGCTCGGCGGTGATGCACATCTTCACCGTATTGCCCTTGGGGCCGATGCTCACGCCCTGCTGGGCCATCATCTGCTCCATCTGCTTGCGCTGCTCGGGCGTCATGCTGGCCAGGGACTTTTGCATCTGCGCCATGGCGGCTTCCATCTGGCCGCTCTGGCTTTTCATGGACACCGTGTGCTCCCACAAGCCCGGGCGCAGCTTTTGCGGCTGGGCGTGGGCCCCGCCTGCCGCGGCCAGCAGCGCAGCAGCGCCCGTGGTGGAAACAATGAAACGGGAAACGTTGTGCTGCATGGCGGGCCTCTGTTCCAGGTGGGTGGGGTGGCGCACAGTATGTCCAAAGCGGGCGCGCATTGCCACGGGAGAACGGCCCATGCCAGCTTTCCTGAAGGGCTGCACCACTGCAACCACTCTATTTTTTATAGCTATCAGCGCTTGCCTGACAAGCGCTAGAGGCCATTTTTGCCTCAAATCCGCTGGCAGCACAGTTACCATCGCCCCATGAGCACCCACTACGAAACCCTGTCCGCCGCCGATACCTACCGCGAAGCGTTTGCGGTGGAGCCCCCCGAGGCGCTGGGCGAACGCCACCTGTGGCCACGCAAACCAGGCTTCTTCATCGTCCATGCTGCCACGGCAGCAGCCATCGCCCAGCCTGTTGCCAGGGCGGCTGCCGATGTCGCTATGGATGTTCCGACTGACGCCCCGCCACAAGAGCCGGCAGACCCCCCCGCCATCAACACCACCCGCGTGCTGGTGCCCGCCCAGTGGGGCCTGGTGCCGCACTGGGTCAAGTCCGCGTCCGACGCCAAACTGCGCGCGACCAAGCTGGTCAACGCCAAGTCCGACACCGCCTCCACCGGCACCGCGTTCCGCGACGCGTGGCTGAACGGCCAGCGCTGCATCGTGCCCATGACCGCGTTCTACGAAGACGACCTGCGCAGCGGCAAGGCCGTGCCCACCCGCGTGGCGCGCGTGGACGGCAAGCCCATGGGCGTGGCGGGCCTGTGGGCGCGCTGGCAGGGCGCGGATGGCGAAGTCATCATCAGCTACTGCCTGCTGAACGTGAACGCCAACAACCATGCGCTGCTGCACCGCTACGGCCAGCCCGGCAGCGAAAAAAGCATGCCCGCCATCCTGAACGAAGGCGCCTACGACGCGTGGCTGACCGCCCGCCCCGAAAAGGCCAAGGAGTTCATGCGGCAGTACGCGGCCCAGTGGCTGCTGGCCAACCCGGTGGAGAAAAAGGCCGACAAGATCCCCAAGGGCTTGCTGGGCTAATCCCCTGAGCGCTGGCCGCAAAGGCCAGCGTTGATGTCCCTGAGTTCCTCACCTTGCACAGCCGTCGCCTTTCATGAACAAAAACCTGTGGTTGCTGGCCCTGTGCCAAGGCCTGTTTCTGACCAACAACGTCGTCTTCATCGCCATCAACGGCCTGGTGGGGCTGCAGCTGGCGCCCTTTGGCTGGATGGCCACGCTGCCGGTGATGGGCTATGTGGTGGGCGGCGCGCTGTCCACGCCGCTGGTGGCCAAAACGCAGATGCGCTGGGGGCGCAAGGTGTCGTTCCAGATCGGCCTGGCCGTGGCTGTGGCGTCGGCCGCGCTGTGTGCCTGGGCCGCGTTCAGCGCCAACTTCTGGCTGCTGTGCACTGCCACCGTGGTGGCGGGCTATTACAGCGCCAACGGCGGGCTGTACCGCTTTGCCGCCGCCGAACTGGCCGCGCCTGACTACCGCGAAAAGGCCATGTCACTGGTGCTGGCGGGTGGCCTGCTGGGCGCGGTGGCGGGCCCCAACCTGGCCAGCGCCACGCGCACGCTGTTCCCGGTGCCGTTTGCGGGCGCCTACATCGCGCTGATGGGCGTGGCGCTGCTGGCCATGGTGTGCATGGCGGCCATCCGCTTCGAGGTGCAACCCGTGGTGCTAAACGCCGCCGGGCAACGCGAGCAGGGCCGCCCGCTGGCCGTGCTGCTGCGCCAGCCCACCATGGTGGTCGCCATCCTGGGCGCGGCACTGGGCTACGGCGTGATGAACC
The DNA here is from genome assembly GCA_947085645.1 of uncultured Gammaproteobacteria bacterium. Taxonomy (GTDB): domain Bacteria; phylum Pseudomonadota; class Gammaproteobacteria; order Burkholderiales; family Burkholderiaceae_C; genus Acidovorax. The sequence goes on along the minus strand of CAMTXG010000020.1, from coordinate 139,811 downwards.
TGCTGATGGCCGCCACGCCGCTGGCCATGCAGGTGTGTGGCTTCGACTTTGACGCGTCGGCCCTGGTGCTGGAATGGCACGTGATCGGCATGTTTGCGCCCGGCTTTTTCACCGGCCACCTGATCAAGCGTTTTGGCGTGCTGCCCGTGATGGGCGTGGGCGTGGTGCTGAACTTTGCCTGCGTGGCGGTGGCGCTGTCGGGCATTGAGCTGCACCACTTCGGGATTGCGTTGTTTTTGCTGGGTGTGGGCTGGAATTTTCTGTTCACCGGCGGCACCGCCCTGGCCATGACGGCCTACCGCCCCGAGGAGAAAGACCGCGCCCAGGCGGCCATCAACTTCTGCGTGTACGCCACGCTGGCGCTGAGCGCGTTTTCGTCCGGCGTGCTGGTCACCACCCAGGGCTGGACGCTGCTGAACGCGGGCTCGCTGGTGCCCATTGTGGTGACCGGGCTGGCGCTGGCGTGGCTGGGTTGGCAGCGCAGGCGCGTTTGAACCGGCGCATGACAACGAAGCGGCAGCGCCTAGCCTATTGCTTCAGGCTCTGCGGTAGAAGAATTCACGATTGTTGACACAGCGGCTACCGGTTGCCTGCGTACCATGCGTGATGGCGCAGCCGCTCTGCGGCTGTCTTTGATTCCTCTGCAGGAGAACACCATGGGTTTGCTCGATTCCGTTCTGGGTGCCGTCATCAACAACGCGTCGCAAGGCGGCAACGGCGCCGCTGCCGCAGGTGGGGCTGGGGGCGGCCTGGGCGGCCTGATCAGCATGGCCGCACAGAACCCGCAACTGGTGCAGGCCGTGATGTCCCTCATCAGCAATGACGGCCCGGTGGGTGGATTGCCCGGCCTGATGGCCAAGTTTCAGCAGGCGGGGCTGGGCAATGTGATTGCGTCGTGGCTCAGCGCGGGGCCCAACCAGGCGATCTCGGGCGAGCAGCTGTCCAAGGTGCTGGGCAGCGGCCCGTTGTCGCAGATTGCGTCGCAACTGGGCGTGGGCCCTGGCGCCGCAGCGGGCCAGCTGGCCCAGGTGCTGCCGGGCCTGATCGACCAGCTCAGCCCGCGCGGCGAGGCGCCGCAGGGCGGGTTTGGCACCTCCAGCGACCTATTCGGAATGCTGGGTGGGTTGCTTAAAAAATGATAGCTGCCAGCGCTTGATGGACAAGCGCTAGAGGCCATTTTGGCTTGGAATTGTGTATGGCTACACCTACGCCACTACCGGGCAGCGCCGCACCAGCCAGTGCTGCAGCAGGGTGAACACTGGCGCCGCCAGTTCGGGGCTTTCGTTGAACAGCTCGTGGTACAGCGGCTCGAAACAATGTGAATGCACCACCGCCCTGGGCGCAGCGGCTGCAAAGGCGCTGCTGCCGGTGGGGTGGACCAGCCTGTCGCTGCCCGCCCACATCAGCAGGGTGGGCACGCTCCAGTGCGCGGCGCGGGCCACGGTGGCGGGGCCGCCGTCGGCGATGAAACGGGCCAGGCGGGCGCTGATGCGGTCGTGGCACAGCGGGTCGGCCAGGTAGGCGGCGACCACGGCGGGATTGTGGGAGAGGTACTGCGCATCGAGCCCGTTGCTCACGCGCAGGTTGGGCGCAATGCGCGGCAAGGTGGCCAGCAGCAGTTTTTGCACCGCGCCCAGGCCCGCGTCGAGCGCGGGAGAGGACAGCACCAGCGCATCCACGGGCCGCATCTTCAGCGACACAAAGCGCGAAGCCACCAGGCCGCCCATGCTATGGCCCAGCAGCACCAGCGGCTGGCCTGCAGGAATGCGCGCGCGGGTGGCGTCCACCAGATCAGCCAGGTCGTCGAGCAGCCGCAGGTCCGACGTGAGCCCGCCGCGCGGCCCGCCCGACTCTCCATGGCCGTACTGGTCATAGCCCCGCACGGCAAAACCCCAGTCATTCAGCCTGCGCGCCAGTGCGTCGTACCGGCCCACATGTTCGCCCAGGCCATGCACCAGCAGCACGGTGCCGCGCTGGGGCTCGCCGTCAGGCAGGGGCCAGTCCTGCACGGCCAGGTTCTCGCCGTCGCTGGCGGTGAAGGTGGTCAGTGTCGAAGGGAGGATGTCGTCAGAGGTCATGGCGGACGGTGCGGTCAAGCGTCATCGCTCGATCAGCGCAGAACAAAAAGGTGGGGGCCATGCAGGGGGAGCACGGCACCACCCTGGCAGTGGAGGGGCGCGGCCATGTGGGCACACGTGGCATCAGACGATGGATGCCCAGAGGTCGTCCCAGTCGGTCGGCTGAAAGTTGCCCTCGCGGCGCAGCACCTGCTGGTGCTGGCGGTTGAGAACGTAGTGCGTGGGGCGGCGGGTGATGGGGCCAAAGCTGTCCTGGTGCCCGGCAGCGTTGCGCCAGGCGATGGGAAAGCGCTGCTCGGCAGGCACCGACACTTTGAGCAGTTCGATGTACTGCATGAAGTCGGCGCTCTTTTCATCCATGTTCACGCCCAGCAGCACAAAGTCACGCTGGCGGTTGTTGGTATAGAACTCGCGCATCAACCGCAGCTCGTTGGTGCACAGGGCGCAGCCTGCGGTGAAGAAGCTCACCAGGCACACCTTGCCCGCAAAGTCCGTCAGCATGACGGGCTTGCCCTCGCTGCTGGTACCCGACAGGGTGTGGCGTGGGCCAGGAGCTGCCGCCCCCGCCGTTGCCGCAGTCGCCTGGGCGTGGACCAGCGGGTGTACCGCTGCCGCCAGCGTGGTGGCGGCACAGGCCTGCAGAAATGCGCGTTTTTCCATGGTCGTCAGGGCCTGCTCAAAGGGTCGATGAAACGGACGGCCTGGCAGATCAGACCACCTCGGCAGGCGCCACAGCATGCTGGGCCATGGATGCGATCACGTGGGCCACAGAGGCCGTGAGGCGCTTGGCATAGGGCACATGCAAAAACTCGTTGGGGCCGTGCGCGTTGCTCTTGGGGCCGAGTACCCCGCAGACCATCATCTGCGCGGTGGGGAAGCCTTCACTGAGCATGTTCATGAGCGGAATGGTGCCGCCCTGGCCGATGTAGCCGCAGGGTGCGCCAAAGTGCGCCTGCGAGGCTTCGTTCAGGGCATTTTCAAACCACGGCGTGGTGGCCGGGGCATTCCAGCCGGTGGCGCCGCCGCCACTTTGGAAGGTGACCTTGGCCTGGTAGGGCGCGTTGTCTTCGAGCAGCGACTTGAGCTGCTGCACTGCCTGGGCTGCATCGACCAGCGGGGGCAGGCGCAGGCTGAGCTTGAACGCGGTGTAGGGGCGCAGCACGTTGCCGGCGTCCTGCAGCGCCGGGAAGCCTTCGGCGCCGGTCACGCTGAGTGTGGGCTCCCAGGTGCGCTTGAGCAGGGCCTGCAGCGGGTCGGTGGTGGTGGGCAGCGCGAAGGTGGTGGAGCCGCCGCAGTCGTAGTGCGCCCAAGGGAAGCGGCGGTACACCTCTTCGCCCAGGATGGCGGCCGTGGCGCGGGCCTGGGCCACGCGGTCGGCGGGCACTTCGCAGTGAAAGCTGGCGGGCAGCAGGCGGCCGGTGGCGCTGTCTTCCAGCCGGTCGAGCACCTGCCGCATGATGCGGAACGAGGATGGCACCAGGCCCGAGGCGTCGCCGCTGTGAATGCCCTCGGTGAGGATCTCGACCTTGAGCGTGCCGCTGGCCATGCCGCGCAGGCTGGTGGTGAGCCACAGCTGGTCGTAGTTGCCCGCGCCGGAATCCAGACACACCACCAGCGCCACGTTGCCCATGCGGGGCTTCAGGGCGTCGATGTAGGGCAGCAGGTCGCGCGAGCCGCTTTCTTCGCAGGTTTCGATCAGGCCGACGATGCGCGGGTGGGGCACGTTCTGGCGCTTCAGTTCCTGCACGGCGGCGATGCTGGCGTACACGGCATAACCATCATCGGCGCCGCCACGACCATAGAGCTTGCCATCTTCGTATTTGGGGGTCCAGGGGCCCAGGTCGTTGCGCCAGCCACTGAATTCAGGTTGTTTGTCCAGGTGGCCGTACATCAGCACGGTGTCGGTGGCGCCAGGCTGGGTGGAGTCGATCTCAAAGAACAACACGGGGGTGCGGCCTTCGATGCGCACGATTTCGAGCTTCAGGCCTTCTACCTTCTGCGCTTCGACCCAGGCGGCGGCATTGCGCACCACGGTGTCCAGCAGGCCCAGCTCGGCCCAGTCGGCCGCAAACATGGGGGATTTGGCAGGAATGGCGATGTAGTCGGTGAGCTGGCGAACGATGTCGCTGTCCCACGCCTGGCTCACCCGTTCCAGGGCCAGTGCGGGTTGCAGGACTTGGGGGGGGACACGGGCGTTCATGGCGGCTCTCCTGGATACGGTGGAATCAAAACCAGCATTCCAACACAACACCCGCCCGCGCGCCACGAATCAATAGGAAGACGCTGGCTGGGTCTCGGGATTGGCATCGGCCCCCGCGTGCGCGCTGGGGCGGCGAAGCACCGTGGCCACCTCGACCCGGTTGCGGCCGTTTTCCTTGGCCTGGTACAGGGCGCGGTCGGCCGCGGCGATCAGCATGTCCCAACTGTCGCCCGACTCCAGGCGCCCGCCAAAGACGCCAATGCTCACGGTGACAGCGATCCCGTCGCCTTCCACGCCGTCCACCCTGCAGCGCGACACCTCGACCGCCTTGCACAGCTCGCGGGCCAGCTGCTCGGCGCCCAACAGTCCAGTATCGGGCAGCAGCACCATGAACTCTTCGCCCCCATAGCGTCCCACCAGATCCTGCGCGCGCACGCGCTGGCGCAGCACATTGACCACGCTGCACAGCACCTGGTCGCCCACGGGGTGGCCGTACTGGTCGTTCACGTGCTTGAAGTGGTCGATGTCCACCATCATCAGCGCAATGGATTCGCGGGTGCGCATGGCCCGCGCCACGTCGCGGTCGAGCGAAGCGATCAGCGAGCGGCGGTTGGCCACGCCGGTGAGTGGGTCCAGCGCGGCCATCACACGGTTGTTCTCGTCGGCCCGGTCGCGCGACATGAACACGAACCCCATGGAGCTGACCAGCACCACAGAGAAAGTAGCGAGGAACGTGAGGGTCTGCATACCGCTGCTGCGCAGAATATTGAGCTCGGTGTGCGGCAAGCCCAAGGCCAGCACCGAGCGGCCAACCAGCACCAAAGCCTCCAGCGCCAAACCCGCCCCGAGCAGCCAGTGCCCCCGGCCCACGGTGTCATGGCGCCGCTGCAGCACCGCGGCCAGCGCCCACAACGATTGCAGCCCGATGGTCATTCCCACCAGACCGACCCGTGCGGGGAAGTTGTCCATCAACATGACAACGCTTACCAAAACCAGCGCCGTGGGTGCCAGCAGCAGCCCCCATCGGATGGGGCGGCCATGAAACTGGTAGATCGCTGCAATCATCGCCACCAGCACGCCGGACAGCAGCGCGTTGCCCACCACCATGGACAGCACATCCGGCACTTGGCCTCGCAGCATGAGCAGCACATGCCCTGCGGCGTTGATCAGCAGGGCCGCCGCCCAGTGCCCCAGGCCATCGCGCCGCCGACCCCAGCCCACCACGGCCATGGAGGCCGCCATCATGAGCGAGCTGACAATGATCATTGCCAGCATGGTGGGGACGTGGGCAGCCATGGATGCAAAGATGTGCGGAGGGTGGACGCGGTTTCAGGTCAGCATAAACCAACGCCCTGTTGCTGCAAACCAATGGATGTCCATCGCCGCCAGGGTCCGAAAGGGGGCGGGCCGCTACTCCTGTTGCGCAGGCACGCGGGCGCCGCTGCCGGGGGCATGCAACGACGGCGCGGCCGATGCGGTCGAAGCGGCTAACTGCAGGTGCCCACCACTGCCATCGCCAGGCGACAGCTTGAACACCTGCACCGCCCCGGTCAGGCGCGTGGCCTGCTCGCGCAGGCTCTGGGCTGCAGCGGCCGATTCCTCCACCAGCGCCGCGTTCTGCTGCGTCATCTGGTCGAGCTGGTTGACTGCGGTGTTGACCTGGCCAATGCCGTCGGACTGCTCGTTCGATGCCGCCGTGATCTCGCCAATGATGTCGCCCACGCGTTGGACGGACCCCACGATTTCTTCCATGGTGGTGCCCGCGTTCTGCACCAGGCGCGCGCCGGATTCGACCCGCTCCACCGATGCACCAATAAGCGCCTTGATCTCACGCGCGGCCTCGGCGCTGCGCCCTGCCAGACTGCGGACCTCGCTGGCCACCACGGCAAACCCCCGGCCCTGTTCACCCGCGCGAGCGGCCTCGACCGCGGCGTTCAGGGCCAGGATGTTGGTCTGGAACGCAATGGAGTCGATCACGCCGATGATGTCGGCGATCTTGCGTGAGCTTTGGTTGATGTCGCCCATGGTGGTGACCACCTCCCCCACCACCTTACCGCCGCGTGCGGCGACTTCAGCCGCAGTGCTGGCCAGCTGGTTGGCCTGGCGCGCGGCGTCGGCCGACTGGCGCACGGTGGCGGTAAGCTGGTCCATGCTCTGCGCGGTCTGCGCCAGGCTGCTGGCCGTGGCCTCGGTGCGGGCCGACAGGTCCTGGTTGCCGCTGGCGATCTCGGCGCTGGCGGTGGTGATGCTGTCCACCGCCGTGCGCACCTGCTGCAGCATCTGCGTGTAGCGCTGGCGCATGCCTTCGACCTCCTGCACCAGCGCGCCAATCTCGTCGCGCCGCGTGGTGTGAAATTCTTCGGTGAGGTCGCCCTGCGCCACCAGGGTGATGGCCTGGGTCAGGTCCTGCAGAGGGCGGCTGACGCTGCGGCGCAGCATGAGGAATAGGCCCATCGCCAGCAGCACCACTGCCACGGCCATCAAACCCCAGACGGCCATCGTCACGCGGCGCTGGCTGGCCATGGCTTCGCTGTCGGGCACCTCGGCCACCACCCACCAGCCGCCGCTGGTCTTGCGCACCAGTGCCCAGGGGTCCTCTGCACCGGCACCCAGCACGGGCGCGGCCTCGCGCACAAAGCCGTCGGGCGATGCGGCCAGGGCTTCAAAAAACGGGCGGGCCTGCGGGTAGACGTCCAGCACGCGCTTGCCGCGCGCGGTGGGGTGGTACACAAAAACGGCCTTGTCCAACGAGGGTCCGGGGTTAACCACGTACGTGCCGCCGCGCTCAAAAAATTGGGTCTGTGCCACCTGCTTTTGCAGCATGGCGTGGAACACGCTGATGTCGTTACCAACGAACAGCAGCGCAATCACCTTGCCGGATGCATCCTTGGCAGGCAGGTAGTGGCCCATGTAGGGCTTGCCGCCCGCCACAGTCACCCCGGTGTAGGTCTCGCCCTTGGACACAGTGGCATAGGCTGGGTCGTCTTTGCCCAGCAGAGTGCCTTGCTGGCGCTCGCCTTGCTCGTTTTTGACCGAGGTGGTCACGCGCACAAAGTCGTCACCCTTTTTGGCGAACACGGTGGCGATGCCGCCGGTCTCGCTGGCGAACCTGTCGACCGAGCCGTAGTCCTCGTTCACCAGCGCGCCGTAGCTGCGCAGCTCGCCAGAGGCTTCATCGAGCTGCAAGGTGGCTTCAAAATGGCGCTGAAACCCGCGCATGGTGAGCTGCACCAGTTCGCGGTTGGTGTTGTCGGCCGCGTCCAGCGACTGGGCCACGCTTTGCACTGTGTCGCCCACGCTGGCGGTGACCTGCGCGCGGGTGCTGCGCTCGGTCAGCACAGCAATGGCCAGCCCCACCAGCACCAGCACCAACGCCACCAGCGCAATGGCGGTGAGCGTGACCTGCCGCGCGACTGAACGGTTGTTGGCAAGGGGTGCGGCCATGGGGAATGTCTCCTGGAATGAATGCAAAAGCCGGCTGAGCCGGTCTAAGAAAAGTGTCTCGAATGCGTGAGAACGCTCTTGTTCACTCTACGGCCAGAAACTTGTTACATTTATTCACGCATTCCCTTACGCATTCGCGCGTACTGGAACAGCCCTCCAAAACCTTCTAGCAAATCACCTGCGCACCGCCAAAGTCTTTTCACGCCAGCCCAGCCCCGCTGTGGTGCCTGCCGCAGGCTTGTACTCGCAGCCCACCCAGCCGGTGTAGCCCAGCGCGTCGATGGTGTCGAACAGAAACGGGTAGTTCAGCTCGCCCTGGTCGGGCTCGTGCCGGCCCGGTACGCCCGCGATCTGGATGTGCGCCACGCGGCCCGTGGGCAGGTAGCGTTGCAGCTTGGTGGCCACGTCGCCTTCCACGATCTGGCAGTGGTACAGGTCCATCTGTACCTTGAGGTTGGGCGCCTGCACGGCATCAAGCAACTCATGCGCATGGTCCTGCCGGTTCAGAAAGTAGCGCGGCATGTCGCGCAGGTTGATGGGCTCAATGAGGATGTCGCGCCCAGCGCGGGCGGCTTCGGTAGCCGCCCACCGCAGGTTGCTCACGCACAGGTCTTTGAGAGATTCGCGCTCAACTCCCTGCGGCACCATGCCCGACAGCACATGGATGCGCGGGCAGCCCAGCGCGTCGGCATAGCTCAGCGCCTCCAGCACCCCCGCGCGGAACTCGGCCTCGCGTCCCGGCTGCGCCGCCGTGCCGCGCGCCTGCCGCTCCCAAGCGCTGGCCATGCTGGAGCGGTCGGTGCCGCTGGGCGGGGCGTTGAACAGCACCAGCTGCAGGCCGTTGTCCGTGAGCCGCGCGGCGATGTCAGCGGGCTCAAAGGCATAGGGAAACTGAAACTCCACCGCCGTGAACCGGTCGCGCGCCGCAGCGGCAAAGCGGTCCAGAAACGGCAGCTCGGTGTACATCAGGCTCAGGTTGGCGGCAAACTGGGGCATGGCGGGGCAGGGGCAGAAGGTGGAATCAGAGCGCAGCAGCTTATCGTGCAGCATCCAGGCCAGCCGCCCTTGACACGCCTCAACCCAGTCTCACGCATCAAAAATATGAGTCAAATTGGCCTCTAGCGCTTGATGGATAAGCGCTAGTAGCTATTAATTTGATAGTCTTTCTCTCTTTACAGGACCCCCATGCGCATCGGAGAACTCGCCCAACGCACCGGCACCACGCCCAAGGCCATCCGGCTGTACGAAGCCCGGGGCCTGCTGGGCACGGTGGCGCGCGCGGGCAGCTACCGCAACTATGGCGAGGCCGATGTGGCGCGCGTGTTGCTGATCCGCCAGGCCCAGGCGCTGGGCTTTCGGCTGTCGGAGCTGGACGGCCTGCCCCACATCGACACCGCTGCGGGCTGGGAGCGCATGGCCCAACTGGTGGCCGGACGGCGGGCCGCCGTGGCGCAGGAGCTGGCGCGCCTGTCAGCGCTGGACACACAACTGGCCGCGCTGGAAGCCGAACTGCACACCTGCGACACGCTGGCCGTGCCCATGGCGCCCGACGCCTGCGCTGCGCCCACCACACTGGCGATGGCACCTCCAGCGCACAACCCCGCGCAATTTGGTGCCGCCACCACAGTGGGCGGTGCAAAATTCGCGCCGACTTGAGCGGACCGCTTGACTCTGCCCCGTGGGGCAAGGTGACCATGGCGCCTTCAACAACACCGTGATGGAGCGTCTGTGGCAGAGCAACACAATATTCTGGTCATCCTGGGCCACCCCGCAGCCGACAGCCTGTGCGCTGGCATGGCACGCGCGTATGCCGACGGCGCGCAACAAGCAGGGGCCAAGGTGCGGTTTCTGGACGTGGGGCAGCTTGCGTTCAACCCGCTGTTTCAGGGCTACGGCGCTGCCCAGCCGCTGGAGCCTGACTTGCTGGCCGCGCAGGCCGACATCACCTGGGCGCACCATCTGGTGTGGGTCTACCCCATCTGGTGGGGCGCCATGCCCGCGCTGCTCAAGGGTTTTATCGACCGTGTGCTGCTGCCGGGTTACGCCTTCAAGTACCGCAAGGGCTCATCACTGTGGGACAAGCTGCTGGCCGGCCGATCGGCCGAACTGTTGGTGACCATGGACTCGCCGCCGTGGTACTTCCGCTGGGTCACGCGCATGCCGGGGCACCACCAGATGAAGAAGGCGATCCTGGAGTTTTGCGGCATCAGCCCCGTGCAGGTGCACAGCTTTGGCCCGGTGCGCAGCGCCAGCGCCGAGCGGCTGGCGCAGTGGGTGGAGAAGGCGCGGCAACTGGGGCAGCGCCAGGGCACGCGCGCCACGCCGGGCAAGTCGCGCCCGGCGCCCGTCACTTCGTCGCCGTGAACGCTTGAACGGCCGCGCGGCCCACGGCGGGGTCGTCGGTAAAGAAGCCGTCGATGCCTGCGCGCAGGTAAGCCGTGATCTCGCCCACGCTGTCACCCCGCACCGTGCCATCGGTGGTCGGTGCTTTCTTCAGGCCTGCGGGCAAGAAGGCGTTTTCAGGCCGCAGCGTCCAGATGTGAAGGGCCAGGCCTTCGGCGCGGGCTCGCGCCACCAGCGTCGTGGGCTCGCCGGGAACGCCGTCCTTGACCGGCACCACCAGCGTCTTGAAGGGGCCGATGGCATTGGCATAGGTGGCCACCTGCTTGAGGCCTTCGGGGGTGATCAGGTCGGCATAAGCGCGCGTGTTGGCCGCGCCCTGCGCCACAAAGTCATACGGCCGGCCCGAGGGCGCGACCAGTTGCACCAGGCGCACGCTGCTGAGCTTGCGCATCGCCTGCAGGTTGCTGACCTCGAACGACTGCACGAACACGGGCGCGTCCTTGTGGTTCCAGCCGTTCTTCTCCAGCGCCGCCAGCAGCGGCGCTTCCAGCGGCAGGCCGATGGACTGGAAGTAGGTGGGGTGTTTGGTCTCGGGGTAGATGCCGATCACGCGGCCGGTTTTCGCAGTCGCCGCCTTGGCCAGGTCGATCACCTCCTGCAGCGTGGGCACCTCGAACCGGCCGTTGTACGCCACGTTGGCCGGGCGCTGCGCGGGGATGCGCTCGCGGGCGCGCAGGGTTTTCAGCTCGGCCAGGGTGAAGTCTTCGGTGAACCAGCCAGTGATGGGCTTGCCGTCGATGGTCTTGGTGGATTTGCGGCCAGCGAACTCGGGGCGGTCCACCACGTCCGTCGTCGCTTCTTTCACCGAACCGTCGGCGTTGAGGATGGCAATGGCGTTCTCATGCCGCGCCACCAGCACGCCGTCTTTGGTGATCACCAGGTCGGGCTCAATGATGTCGGCGCCGTCGTCAATGGCCTGCTGGTAAGCGGCGAGCGTGTGCTCGGGCCGCAGGGCCGATGCGCCCCGGTGGGCGATGACGGTGGGGGTGGGCGGCCAGGCCTGGGCCACGGCACCCAGCGCCCAGGTGGTGAGCAGCGCGGCGGCAGTCACGGCGCGCAAGGAAATGCGGATCATGCGGGTCTCCTACAAACAGAGTCCGCACCTTAGCCGATGCAGTTGACAGCGGCGTGTCGCCGCAGCGTACGCGCCGTTAAGCGCTACGCGTGTTCGAAGTGGAAGACCGCCGTGCCCGCGCGTGCGTTGGGCAGCCAACGCACCTCTTGCCCGTCCTGCAACCCGAAGGAATCCAGGATGCGCAGGCTGTTCTTGGTGGCCAGCACTTCGAAGTCTTTGTAGGTGCCCACGCGGATGTTGGGGGTGTCGTACCACTGATACGGCAGGCGCCGCGTCACAGGCATGCGCCCACGCAGAATGGAAAGCCGGTTGGGCCAGTGCGCAAAGTTGGGAAACGCCACCACGCCCGTGCGGCCCACACGCGCCGTCTCGCGCAGCATGGTTTCGGCATTGCGCAGGTGCTGCAGCGTGTCGATCTGCAGCACCACGTCGAACGAGTTGTCGTCGAACATGGCCAGCCCCTCGTCGAGGTTGAGCTGGATCACATCCACCCCGCGCTGCACGCAGGCCAGCACGTTGGCGTCGGCTATCTCCACGCCATAGCCGCTGCAGCCGCGCTCGCGCTGCAGGTAGTCGAGCATGGCGCCGTTGCCACAGCCCAGGTCGAGCACGCGCGAGCCGGGGGGCACCAGGCGCGCCAAGGCCTGCATCGCCGCTTTTTCGGTCATGGTTGCAACTCCTTGGCGATGCTATCGAAGTAAGAGCGCATGACGCCCATGTACCGGGCGTCATCGAGCAAAAAGGCATCGTGCCCATGGGGCGCGTCGATCTCGGCATAGCTCACGCTGCGCCGGTTGTCGAGCAAGGCCTTCACGATCTCGCGGCTGCGCTTGGGTGAAAAGCGCCAGTCTGTAGTGAAGCTCACCAGCAGGAACCTGGCCTGCGCGCGGGCCAGGGCGCACGTGAGGTTGCCCGCGTGGGCACGCGCGGGGTCAAAGTAATCGAGCGCGCGGGTGATCAGCAAATAGGTGTTGGCGTCGAAGTAGTCGCTGAACTTGTCGCCCTGGTAGCGCAGGTAGCTTTCGATCTGAAACTCGATGTCCTGGGTGCTGTACAGGTAATCGCGGAGGTCCGGCGCTGGGCCGCCCCGAGCCGGACCAGCCCCCTCGGGGGGCAGCGAACCACGCGAAGCGGGGAGCGTGGGGGCACGCAGACTGCGTCCGAACTTCTCGTTCATCACGTCGTCGGACAGGTACGTGATGTGGCCGATCATGCGGGCAATGCGCAGGCCCCGCTTGGGGATCACGCCATGGCGGTAGAAGTGGCCGCCGTGGAAGTCCGGGTCGGTCACGATGGCGCGGCGGGCCACCTCATTGAAGGCGATGTTCTCGGCCGTGAGGTTGGGCGCGCTAGCCACCACCACGGCGTGGCGCACGCGGTCAGGGTACTGCAGCGTCCACGACAGGGCCTGCATGCCGCCGAGGCTACCGCCCAGCACGGCGGCCAGTTGCGCAATGCCCAGCCGGTCGAGCAGGCGGGCCTGGGCGTTGACCCAGTCCTCCACCGTGACCACCGGGAAGTCCGCGCCATAGACCTCGCCCGTATCGGGGTGGTTATGCATGGGACCGGTGGAGCCAAAGCAAGAGCCCAGGTTGTTCACGCCAATCACGAAGAATCGGTCGGTGTCCACCGGCTTGCCGGGGCCGATCATGTTGTCCCACCAGCCCTCGCTCTTGTCCTGCCCGGCGTAGACGCCCGCGACGTGGTGCGAGGCATTGAGGGCGTGGCACACGAGCACGGCGTTCGAGCGGTCGGCATTGAGCGTGCCGTAGGTCTCGTACGCCAGGTCAAAGGCGCGGATGGTTGCGCCGCTTTGCAGCGGCAGCACCTCCGGAAAATGCATGGTCTGGGGCGTGGCAAAAAACGACATAAAAAAACCCGGCGTCGCTAAAAACGAGGCCGGGCAGATGTGTCGGACGGGTCTTTAGCAGGATTTATAAAGCGCCCGCAAGCTGTGGCAAATCGGCGCGTCTGGCAAATATACCAAAACGGCCGCTGCTGCTCACCCGGCGGGCGTGAAGATCGCCACCATCCCCAGCACCAAAAAAATCACCGCCGAGACCACATGGACGGCGCGAATGGGCACGCGGCGCGTGATGCGCTCGCCCAGCCACACCACCGGCGCGTTGGCGATCATCATGCCGAGTGTGGTGCCCGCCACCACCCAGAAATAGGCGTTGTACTGGGCCGCGAGCATGACGGTGGCGATCTGGGTCTTGTCGCCCATCTCGGCCAGGAAGAATGCGACCACGGTGGTACCAAACACCCCCCAGCGTGGCGTACCTACCGCATCGCCCTCGTCGAGCTTGTCAGGTATCAGCATCCACACGGCCATAGCAATGAATGAAGCGGCCAATATCCAGCGCAGCGCCTGCGGGCCCACAAACGTGGTGACCCATTCGCCCACAGCACCCGCCAAAGCGTGGTTAACCAGCGTGGCTACGAGAATGCCGAACACAATCGGCCAAGGTTTGCGAAATCGCGCGGCAAGCACCAGAGCCAACAACTGCGTCTTGTCACCCATCTCGGCGAGCGCGACGATAGCAGTTGAAACAAAAAAAGCTTCCATGGGGTGGGGGGTCCTATCCGGCCGGATGGGTGGAAAACGCATTGACTGCACCCCGACTCCGGCCTATGGATCGGCATGCAGTCAATGGTCTCGCCCAGCTCTAAAACCGCATACGCCATAGGTTGTAACAACCCAAGTGTGTTGACGCATGCCCCCGGCGCATTGCGCGGCCGGGCGGGCTACTCCCCAAAGACCCGCGCATTTTACCCTATGGTTTGCCCGGGCTTTCACCCTAAAAACCACGCAATTTCGCTGCCAAACAGGTTCCGGCAGCGAAATAAACACCCACGGGGTACGTAAAGTGATTAATAATGACTTCGCTTTTCTGCTTGCAGGAGAGCAGTTAGCTTAGCGGTGAATGGTCAGTTTCGCGTCTTTGAAGTCGTCACAGGTTTGTTGATTGCGTCGGGCTCCATCGCGTTTTCATGTTTTTTCAGGAGTCCTTCATGGGCAACAAACTTTACGTGGGCAACCTGCCCTATTCTTTCCGCGACGAAGACCTGCAACAGACCTTCAGCCAGTACGGCTCGGTCGGCAGCGCCAAGGTCATGATGGAACGTGACACCGGCCGCTCCAAGGGTTTCGGCTTTGTCGAAATGGGCAGCGACGCTGAAGCCCAAGCCGCCATTCAAGGCGTGCATGGCACCAATTTCGGCGGCCGTGACCTCGTGGTCAATGAAGCCCGTCCTATGGAGCCCCGTGCTCCTCGCAGCGGTGGCTTCGGCGGCGGCGGTGGTGGTGGTGGCGGCTACGGTGGCGGCGGCGGTGGCGGCTACGGTGGTGGCGGCGGCCGTAGCGGCGGCGGTGGTGGTGGTGGTTACGGCGGTGGCCGTAGTAGCTACTAAAAAGACCTCATCGGCAGACTTTGCAGTCTGCTGACGGCAAAACAAGGAGCCTTCGGGCTCCTTTTTTCATGCCTGCGAGGTATCTCTGCCACAGCGCGCATTACCGCTTGCTTTTTCTGCAAAAGTGTGGCGCATAATGGGTTGGCGGGCTTCCCCGCCTTCCAAGTTTGCGGTGATCCGTCAGTTTCGCTGAGAGCGTCATTGAGATTAGCTGGCTGCGTTTTCGGGACTCCATCGCTTTATCCATGTGTTTTTGAGGAGTCCCTCAATGGGCAACAAACTGTACGTTGGCAACCTGCCGTACTCGGTGCGCGACAGCGATCTGGAACAGGCCTTCGGTCAATTTGGCGCTGTGACCAGCGCCAAGGTCATGATGGAACGCGACACGGGTCGCTCCAAAGGTTTTGGTTTTGTGGAAATGGGCAATGACGCTGAAGCCCAGGCCGCAATCAACGGCATGAACGGGCAGCCTCTGGGCGGCCGCAGCATTGTCGTCAACGAAGCCCGGCCCATGGAGCCCCGCCCCCCCCGCAGTGGTGGGTTTGGCGGCGGTGGAGGCGGCTACGGCGGCGGCGGTGGCCGCAGTGGTGGTGGCGGCTACGGTGGTGGTCGTGAAGGCGGCGGCGGTGGCTACGGAGGCGGTGGAGGAGGCCGTGATGGGGGGGGTGGCGGCTATGGCGGCGGCGGTGGCCGCAGCGAAGGCGGGTTCCGCAGCCCTTACGGTTCGGGCTCTCGCAACGGCGGCGGTGGTGGCGGTGGCCGCAATGGCGGCGGCGGTGGTTACGGGGGTGGCGGCAACGGCTACTGAACCACGCCACCAACAGTTTAGTGAAGCCCCTTCGGGGGCTTTTTTCATGCCGACAGCAAAGGCGCCATCAAACCCTCAACCTTGACCCAGCAGTTGCCCGGTGAGCCAGACGCGGTTTACTGCACTTCGGTCTGGCGGCGTTTGCGGGGGCGGCCCGCCAGAAGTTTGTCAAACAGCGGATTGGGGATCAAGCGCAGCAGCTTGGCCACCACGCCCATCTGCCAGGGAATCACCCGGTAGCTCACCCCCGAGGCAATGGCGTTAAAAGCCCGGTCTGCAAAATCGCTGGCCTGCATCAGAAACGGCATGCTGTAGCGATTCTGTTGGGTCAGCGGCGTGTCGATGTACCCCGGAGAGATGGTGACCACCTGCACCCCATACGGCCGCATTTCGCCGCGCAGGCTCTCGCAGTAGCTAATAACGGCCGCCTTGCTCGCGCAATAGGCGCCATGCCCGGGCAGGCCGCGGATACCGGCCACGCTCCCGATGCCCACCAGCGTTCCGCTGCGCCGCTGCGCCATGCCATCCACAAAGGGCTGAAAGGTGGCGGCCATGCCGATGTTGTTGGTGGCAAAGGTGCGGGCCATCACGTCGATGTCGTCCCGCACCGCCGTGTCCATGCCCACGCTGATGCCGGCGTTCGCTATGACAACATCCGGCAGGCCCTGGCGCGCCATGCAGTCGCGGCCCGCAGCAATGATGCTGTCGGTGATGGCCACGTCTGCACTATAAATTTCATAGCTATCAGCGCTTATCCCTTGAGCGCCAGCCCATGTTTTTACCTCAGAAGTGCGGCGGGCGACCAGCGCAAGCCTGTAGCCCGCCTTGTGAAAGCGCAGGGCCAACGCCTGGCCGATGCCGCTGGACGCTCCGGTGATGAAGACAAGGGGAGTTGCCATGCGGGCTCCTATTTGGTGGTGCCCGGCATGAGCACACCCCGCACACGGCCACGCAACTGCATCACCTGTTCGAGGTTGTCGTATTCCATGCTGTCGGCCGTGAAACGGTCACCGCCCCGCGTGAGTGTGACGGGCTGGTCCGAACGGACCCGCTCGGTGTTGGTAAACGCGTGCAGGAACTCGCTGCGGAACTCCAGGCGCGGCTGCGCGGGCACCCCGGCCTTGGCGGACAAGGACTCACGCACCACGATGGCGTTGCCGAACAATTGCACCTCGGTGCCGTCGGCGTTGGTCAGCGCGCGGTTGGCAGTGGCTACCGTGACGCGGCCATCCGGGGTGACCGAGCGCATGCGGGCCTTGTCGATCTCCAGCGTGTCGGTGTCCGGGTAGTGCCGCGCCACGTCGCCCTGCACCTCGCTCTGCAGACGCCCCGTGGCGTCAAAACTCTTCACCGAAAAGGTTTTCATGAAGTAGTCGGGCTCGTGCCCCTTTGGCCGCTCGATGGTGGGTAACTGGGGCATGGGCGCATTGCGCACCAACCACCAGGTGCCCAGCGCCAGCAGGCCCATCAGCAGCACCGGCAGATACAGCGAAAGCTGCTCCCAGCCCTGGCGGATTCGGCGGATCATGCGGTGTAGTCCGCCAGTAGCGCTGCATAGCGGCCTGTGGCCACCAGCAGCAGGTCGCACAATTCGCGCGCGGCACCGTCGCCACCGCGGGCCTGTGTGACGTAGTGCGCCGCATGACGCACCTCGGTCTGCGCGTTGGCGGGGGCGCAGGCAAAGGCACTTCGGCGCAGTACCGGCAAGTCCGGCCAGTCGTCGCCCATGGCGGCGGCATGCGTCCAGTCGAGCCCCAAGGTGGCCATGATCTGCTCGGCCGCCGGGCGCTTGTCCTCGGTGCCAAACACGGCATGTTCAATGCCTAGAGCCTTCAGGCGCACACGCAGCGGTGCGGAGTCACGCCCCGTGATCACAGCAGGAGTGATGCCCGCCTTCTGCAGCAGCTTCAGGCCATGGCCATCGAGCGTATTGAAGCGCTTGATCGTTTCGCCCGATTCGCTGAAGTACAGGCTGCCGTCGGTCAGCACGCCGTCCACATCGAAGAAAGCCACCCGCACGCCCTGGGCGCGCAGCAGCAGCTCTGGCGGGAATTGCAGCACAGGCAGGGTCATATCACCTTCGCCCGCATCAGGTCGCCGATGTGGACCACGCCGGAGAGAACCCCTGCAGCGTCCACCACCAGCACGCTGGTAATGGCGTGGGCTTCCATCATTTCGGCGGCATCCACGGCCAGTGCGTCTGGGGCAATGCGGCGCGGGCTGGCGTGCATGACCTCGCGAGCGGTGGCGGACCGCAGGTCGGCCCCCGCTTCGATGCGGCGGCGCAGATCCCCGTCGGTGAAGATGCCCAGCACCTGCCCGTCAGGGTCGACGATGGCCGAGGCACCGAGCCCCTTGGCGCTCATCTCGCGCATGAGGTCGCTGAACGATGCGTCGGGTGCAACGCGCGGGATGGCGCTGCCCGAGCGCATGACATCACGAACATGCGTGAGCAGACGGCGGCCCAGCGCGCCACCGGGGTGGGAACGCGCGAAGTCTTCCGGGCGGAACCCGCGTGCGTCGAGCAATGCCACCGCCAGCGCGTCGCCCAGCGCCAACTGGGCCGTGGTGCTGGCGGTGGGCGCCAGCTGCAGTGGGCAGGCCTCCCGCTCGACACTGCTGTCGAGCACGATGTCTGCATGCCGAGCCAGGGTGGACTGCGGACGGCCCGTGATGGCCACCAGCGTGGCACCCAAACGCTTGATGACGGGCAGCAGGGTGGTCACTTCGTCCACCTCGCCGCTGTTGGACAGCGCCAGCACCAGGTCGATCGACTTGATCATGCCCAGATCGCCGTGGCTGGCTTCGGCGGGGTGCACGAACATGGCGGGCGTACCGGTAGACGCCAGGGTGGCGGCGATCTTGCGCCCGATGTGGCCGCTTTTGCCGATGCCCATCACCACGACCCGGCCGCGCACTGTGAGGATGGCCTTCACGGCCTGCGCGAACGAATCGCCCACGCGGGCTTTGAGCCCCAAAACGGCTGCGGCTTCAATATCAAACGTTTCGCGAGCCAGGCGCAGGGCCTGTTCAGCGTCAAAAGGGGGCAGCGCGGCGGGGGCGGGAGTCATCCGGGGATTCTATCGACCGGGCCTGCGCCAGCAGCACTCGCCCTTTTTGCCGCCCCTTGCAGCAGGGCAAAGTCGGCGGCACAAAGGACCGGGTTCCGGGTGCAGCGCTCGGATAGCATCGACGCCATGTCTTCTCTCGCCCTGACCTTGCTCTACCTGTTGGCCGCTGTGCTGGGCGTGGTGGTTTGCCGCAGCCTCAAGCTGCCGCCCATGCTGGGCTATCTGGCCGCGGGGGTGCTGATCGGCCCCCACGCGCTGGCACTGGCCCAGAACTCCGAGGGCGTGCGGCATCTGGGCGAGTTTGGCGTGGTGTTTTTGATGTTTGCGATCGGGCTCGAATTCAGCCTGCCCAAGCTGCGCGCCATGCGCAAACTGGTGTTTGGCCTGGGGCTGATGCAGGTGGCGCTGACCATGGCGGTGGTGACGGCAGCGGCGCTGCTGCTGTCGCGCTGGGTGGGCGGTGTATGGGACATGGGCTGGCAGACAGCGCTGGCGTTGTCAGGCGTGATGGCCATGAGCAGCACGGCCATCGTGGTCAAGCTGATGGCCGAGCGCGCCGAGCTAGAGAGCGAACACGGCCGCCGCGTGATGGGCATCTTGCTGTTCCAGGACCTGGCCGTGGTGCCGCTGCTGGTGCTCATTCCCGCGCTCAGCTCGTCGCCTGACGAGCTGCTCACATCGTTGGGCTGGGCGCTGATCAAGGCCATTGTGCTGGTGGGCTTGCTGCTTACCGGCGGGCAACGGGTCATGCGCTGGTGGCTAACGCTAGTGGCGCGGCGCAAGAGTGACGAGCTGTTCATGCTCAACCTGCTGCTGATCACGCTGGGCCTGGCGTGGCTGACGGAGCTGGCGGGGCTGAGCCTGGCGCTGGGCGCGTTCATTGCCGGTGTGCTGGTGTCCGAGACGGAATACCGCCACCAGGTGGGCACGGACATCCGCCCGTTTCATGATGTGCTGCTGGGGCTGTTTTTCATCACCATCGGCATGATGCTGGACTGGCACATCCTGGTGGACCGCTGGGGCCTGGTGCTGGCGCTGCTGACAGTGCCGCTGCTGGTCAAGCTGGTCATCATCCTGGTGCTGGCCCGCAGCATGGGGGCGACCACCGGCGTGGCGTTGCGCACGGGGTTGTACCTGGCGCAGGCGGGCGAGTTCGGGTTTGTGCTGCTGTCGCTCACCCAGGCCAACGGGCTGGTGCAGCCCGCGTTGATGAACCCCATCCTGGCCGCCATGGTGCTGTCGATGCTGGCCACGCCGTTCCTCATCATGTACAGCAACCGCATCGTGATGAAGCTGGTGGCCAGTGACTGGCTGCAGCAGTCGCTGCAGATGACGTCGATCGCGCGCAAGTCCATCAACACCAGCAAACACGTGATCATCTGCGGCTTTGGCCGCTGCGGGCAGAACCTGGCGCGCATGCTGGATCATGAAGGCATCCCCTACATGGCACTGGACCTGGACCCCGACCGGGTGCGCCAGGCGGCTGCTGCGGGCAATTCGGTGGTGTATGGCGACGCCACCCGCCTGCAGGCGCTGATGGCCGCTGGCCTGGTGCGTGCCAGCGCGGTGGCGATCACCTACATCGACGTGCCAGCCGCCCTGAAGGTGCTGGCCAACGCGCGCTCGCACGCGCCCCAGGTGCCGGTGGTGGTGCGCACCCAGGACGACATGTACCTGGACAAGCTGCAGGAGGCCGGCGCCACCGAGGTGGTGCCCGAGGCGATTGAAGGATCGCTCATGCTGGCCAGCCACGCGCTGGCGCTGGTGGGTGTGCCGATGCGCCGGGTGCTGCGGCTGGTGCAGGACCAACGCGATGCCCGCTACAACCTGCTGCGCGGGTACTTTCACGGCGCCGACGACGATACGGTGAACGAACGGGACCAGGAGCGCTTGTCCACCATCAACCTGCCACCCGGCTCCATGGCAGTGGGCCAGAACCTGGGCCAGCTGGCGCTGCCCACCATCGGTGTGCGGGTGGTGAACCTGCGGCGCGGCAACGGCCACATGACTGCAGCCGTGGACGACGCGCAGTTGGCCGAAGGCGACACCCTGGTGCTGTCGGGGCATCCGGCAGCGCTGTCGCTGGCCGAGGACAAGTTGCTGCGGGGATAGAGGCAGGGTGCTTCCCCCTGAGCGGCTGCGCCGCTTCCCCCTTCTCTCGCATCGCTGCGCAATGCGGGAAGGGGGACACCGCCAGCGCACGCAAGCGGAGCGCCGTCTGCGCGGCGGGGCGGCCCTTGCGCGGCGGTCCTGGCCTTATGTAGCGCCAGTTTTCAACCGGGCTGGACAAAATATGAATGAAATAGGGCTCTAGCGCTTATCCATCAAGCGCTGATGGCTATATTTTTGATAGTCCATCAAGCATTTCGGCGGGCCCGGGTCGGCCGAACAGGTAGCCCTGAAACTGCCGGCAGCCGTTGCGCAGCAAGAAAGCGCGCTGGCCTTCGGTCTCCACCCCCTCGGCCACCACGTCCAGGCCCAGGCTGCGGGCCAGGGTGATGATGGTGCAGGCGATGGTGGCGTCGTTGGGGTCGGTCAGCACGTCGCGCACAAAACTCTGGTCGATCTTGAGCTGGTCAAGCGGCAGGCGCTTGAGGTAGCTGAGCGATGAGTAGCCGGTGCCAAAGTCGTCCAGCGAAAAACCCACGCCCAGGGTGCGCAGCGCCTGCATCTTGAGGATGCTGTCCTCCACGTCGTGCAGCAGCAGGCTTTCGGTGAGTTCGAGCTTGAGCTTGCGGGGGTCAGCCCCTGTGTCCTGCAGCACCGTGAGCACCTGCTGCACAAAGGCTGGCTGGCGAAACTCCTGCGCGCTCACGTTGACGGCCACACTCCAGCCTGCAGTGGCGGGCGCCAGGGCCCATTGCGCCAGCTGGCGGGAGGCCATCACCAGCACCTGGCGGCCCAGGGGCAAGATCAGCTCCGTCTGTTCGGCCAGCGCAATGAAGTCGCCAGGTGCCACCATGCCGCGCAGTGGGTGGTTCCAGCGCACCAGGGCTTCGGCGCCCAGCACCTGGCCGGACTCGTCGACCACCGGCTGAAAGTGCAGAATGAACTCATTGCGCGCCAGGCCTTGCCGGATGTCGCCCTCCAGCGCCGACCGCGCGGACGCTGCCGCCTGCATGGCCGGGTCAAAAAAGCACAGGGTGTTTCGGCCCTGCGCCTTGGCCTGGTACATGGCAAGATCGGCTCGCTTGAGCAGCTCTTGCACCGGTTGCTGCGCGTCGCGGAACAGGGCAATGCCAATGCTCGGGGTGCTGTGCATCTCGCAGTCATCCACCCAATAGGGCTGGTTCAGCGACATCAACACCTTCTGGGCCAACGCCTCGGCCTCGGCTGCAGCCTCTGCGGCTTCGATGTGCAGGCCCTGGATCACCACCACAAATTCGTCGCCACCCAGGCGCGCCACGGTGTCGCTGGCGCGCACGCTGGCAACCAGGCGGGCGCCCACCTGCACCAGCAGGCGGTCGCCCCACTCGTGCCCCATGGTGTCGTTGATGCCCTTGAAGTTGTCCAGGTCCAGAAACAACAGCGCGCCATGGCCCTTGCCGCGCAAGCTGGCGGTCACAGCGCGCTCCAGGCGGTCCATCAACAGTCGCCGGTTGGGCAGGCCGGTGAGTTCGTCGTAGAAGGCCAGGCGCTGTATCTCGGCTTCGGCCTTTTTGCGCTCGGTGATGTCACGCGCCACGCCGCGGTAGCCGGTGAATTGCCCTTCTTCGTCAAAGATCGGCTCGCCGCTGATCGACACCCAGATGGGGGTGCCGTCCTCGGCTTTGCGCTCCATCTCGAAATCGTGAAAGACTTTGTGCGCCTCCAGCTGTGCGCGGTGCTCGCGCCACTGGGCTTCGCTGACCGAGGTGTCGGGCAGTTCCCAGCGGGTCAGGCCGTAATGGATCTCATCAGGCACGCCGGAAGCGTGGTGGGGGTTGCCGTTCAGCCGCACAAAGCGAAACTGCGCGTCCTGCTCCCAGTACCAGTCGGACGACAGGTGGGTCAGACTGCGCCAGCGCGCCTCGCTCAGGCGCAGGGCTTCCTGCGCTGTCAGGTAGTCGGTCACGTCGGTGAAGGTGCGGACAATGCCCCCTTGCTCCAGCATGCGCGTTCGGACCTCCAGGAAACGCCCCGTGCGCGTGCGCCGCACATACACGTCCGGCATGGTGAGGTTGCCCCCGTGGGCGGCGTATTCCGTCGCCACAACGCCGCGCACGGAGGGTTCGAACAGCTCAAACCCCGGGCCGAGATCGCCCCGCTCGGTCTGGAACCGGACCATCTCATCGACCCTGGGTTTTGTGTCAAGCAACTCCTGGGGCAGGTCCAGCAGTTCCAGATAGCGCCGGTTGTAGACACAGATGCGCCCTTCGGCATTCACGTTGGTGATGCCTTGCGACACGCTGGCCAGTGTGGCTTCCAGTGCGCGTGTCTTGTCAGCCAGCAGGGCGCTGGTGCGGGCCAGCTCGGCCTCGACAGCGCAGCGCGCCAGCTCAGCACGGCGGGCCATCTCCAGCTGCCCCACCGTGCTCAGAAGCGGCTGCAGAAACTGCACGTCTGCGGCCGTGTAGCCGCCGGGACGGTTGGCAAGGCCCACCATGGCCACCAGTTCGCCCGCCGCATGTATCGGAAGCCCCAAATAGGTCTTCAGTGGAGGATGGCCTCCCGAAACCCCGCCCCCGCGCGCATCGTGGCTCGCGTCGTTGCTGATGAGCGGTTCGCCCGACAACAGTGCCGCTCCGACCAGCGATTGCGGGTTGTCAAACACCATGCCTTCTTCGGCGTGCTGGGCATACCGGGCGCGCGAGGCGTCGTCCCAGCTGATGTCGGTCATGGCATGCACGCGCAGGTAGGCGTGCCCGTCTGCGGCCCACTGCACCTGGCCCACCATGCCGAAGGCGCTGTTGGTGAGCGACATCAACTCATCAAGCAATGCCTCAAACGCGGCCCGGGGCCCAGAGCTGGCAATGAACATGGCCTGCGCACGCGAGATGGCCTGCAACAGGCGGTGCTGACGGGCCAGCATGGCCTCGGCCGCCGCGCGTGCACGGGTGCTCGCATGGCGTTCAAGCACCGAGTCGATCTGCGCATGCAGCGTGAGCAGGTAATCCAGCGCCGGGTCTTGCACTGCAAAGTCGTCGAACCCATAGCGCATGGCCTGGGCGGCGTGGGTTTCAGCACCCGCACGTACAACGATGATGGTGGGCAGCCCGTGCAGCGCCTCCAAGAGATCGAACGCGGACCCGTCTACGGTGCGCTGGGCCACCAGCACGATGTCGGGCCGACCCTGTGCCAACTGCTCACGGGCTTGCGCAAGCGACTCTGCCACATCCACCCGCCATCCGGACCACGGGTCTACCAAAGCATCCACCACGGCTTGCGCATGGCGGGGATCGCTTTCGATCAGCAGGACTGAGACGGGCATGGGCCGATCTTCGCTCTTGGTAAGTGCCCGCTGAAAACAGCAGCACAGGGATGAAAAGGAAGACCGATTATGGAGGGGTGCAGCCCGATGTGCGCATGAGGCTTGTCAGTTGACCCGCTGCGCTGTGCCTGTGACTACACTCGTGCCCTTCGCGCCACTCGGCGCAGTCGCACCGTGTTGCCCACCATTGGGCCGCGCTTCGGCTCCCCCCACCGCATTCCAACCTGCCATGTCCCAGCCTTTGCAACCCCTCAGCGTCAACGAATACCTGCGCCAGCACATCCGCACCGTGCCCGACTGGCCTGCGCCAGGCGTTCAGTTTCGGGACATCACCCCGCTGCTACAGGACCCCAAAGTGTTTCGCGTGCTGATCGATGCTTTTGTGCACCGGTACATGGACAAGGCTTTGCGGCCCGACGTGGTGGCAGGGCTCGACGCGCGCGGCTTCATCCTGGGCGCCGTGGTGGCCTATGAGCTGAACGTGGGATTTGTGCCCATCCGCAAAAAGGGCAAGCTGCCGTTCACCACGGTCGAAGAAACCTACGAGCTGGAATACGGCAGCGCTACCGTTGAGCTGCACACCGACGCCGTCAAGGCGGGCGACCGCGTGCTGCTGATTGACGACCTCATTGCCACCGGCGGCACGATGATGGCCGGTAAAAAGCTGCTGGAGAAGCTGGGCGCCACCGTGACCGAAGGCGCTGCCATTGTGGACTTGCCCGAGCTCGGCGGCTCAGACCGTTTGCGCGAGTCGGGGCTCCCGCTCTACACGCTGGTGGACTTTGCGGGCCACTGAGGCCCCCACAGCCCGACGCCTTACGCCAGCGGATGACCTGAGCGTCAGTTGAGCTCGCCGTACTGGGTGCTGCCCAGGTCTGGCGCGGCACCGTCTGCGCCGGGCATCTCGGTATCTTCAAAACCGGTGGGCGCTGTCGGTGGCAACAGCGGCCCCGAGCGCACGGGAACACCCGGCTGGGCCGCTGCAGCGGGTACTGCAACGGCGGCGGTACCGGCCGCATTGGCCAGCGCCCGCTTAAAAGCTGCCACTTCGTCGGCCTCAATGGGCTCAAAACGCGGTGCAGGCCGTTGTGCGGCGGCCGAGGCAGGCGCTGCCGCAGCCACCGGCAGCGACACAGGCGCCAGCGGCGCAGGGGCCGTGGCCGCCACGGGAGGACGCAGCGGCGATGCAGCGGCGACCGGCGCCGCAGGACGCACGGGGGCCACGGGCGACGGGGCCACCGCCACCGGAGGGCGCCGCACAGCTGACGCTGCAGGTGCTACCTGCAGGGGCAAACTGGCACCGAGGGGGGCTACGCCTTTTTGAGGAATACCAACGGCCACGTGGTCGTTGATGCGCCAGTACACAGCGGTCACCAGGATGTCGTAGCGGGTCTTGGCGGTCTGGGCAATCAGGGCCTCGATTTCACTCAGGCGCACCGTCTCGCCGCCGTATTCGCGGGCTAGATCCATCATCACCAGAAACTGGCGACCCCGCTGGTCCAGCGACAGCACCTTGAACTTATAGCTGGCCGACAGCACGCCGGCACGCACCATGGCGTCGCGCACCACGGTGTAGAGCAGTTCACGGCGCTCCATACGCTCGTTCTTGCGGTTGGCCGCATGTTCAGGGGGCTGGGCTTCATTCAGTGGTTTTCCGTGGCGACCCGGGGAGAGCGGCACCGTCGCGTCGGCATTCAACAGACCGGAAGGCTCGGCCGCTGCGCGCGGCTTGGGGGGTGCAGGTTTACGGCTGAACCAACTGAACAGGGACATGGCTTGCTTTCTTCGGACGGCGCCAGGGAAATACTCAAAACGAGTGTACCGCGCGACGCAACGCCCAGTGCCCCGAAGAAGCCCGCGCAGTTCCGTCCAGCAGCCGCCCGTCGGGTGGAGTCAGTCTCTCAGGTGGCGGCAACGCGGCGGCGGCGGTTGCCCAGGCGCTTGGCCAGCACAGAACCCGCCGCCATCACCAGCCCCAGCGCAATGGCGGGTTGCCGGTTGGCCAGTTCGGTGTAGCGGATGGCGGTGAGGCTCCACAGCTTGCAAGGCGCGCTGGCCTGCACGGTAGCGCTGCGCACGCGGTGCGAGAAAAAAGCGCCTTCGCCCACCACAGAGCCCGGGCCGACAATGGCCAGCCGCAGGCGTTCTTTTTCGTCCTGGTAGTGCACGCTGAGGCTGCCGCTTTCGACCAGATACAGCGTCCGGTCAGTGGCACCCTGGGAGAAAAGAACCTGCCCCGCGGGCAGGACCACCGGCAGCAGATAGGAAGAAAGCACGTCCCACTGCGCGGGCGTCAGCGGGTTGGTCATGCTGTCGTCGGCACTGGCCTGTGCAATGGCGTCGATCAGACCGTGAAGGTCGACCTTGGTGGCTGCGGGCAGTGAAACATTCATGGTTCGCCGAAAGTACCCTTGTTACAGGTTGGGCACAAGCGCTGTTTACGTCCGTTTACAAACTAGAACGACCAACGGTAGCTACTTTCCGATGCAGAAGCTCGAGAAGATCACGCCCAGCAGGTCGTCTGAGGAAAACTCGCCCGTGATGGTGCTGAGCGCATTCTGCGCAAGCCGCAGTTCTTCAGCCAACAGATCCAGCGCCGGGCCCGTGGCCAGCAGTTGGTCGGAAGCCTCCTGGAGGTGCGCAGCCACAGCCTGCAAGGCCTCGACATGGCGGGCACGGGCAATGTAGATGCTCTCGGGCGCGGACTGCCAGCCCGCCACCTGTAGCAGGATGCGGCGCAGGCCCTCCAGGCCTTCGCCGGTGCGCGCCGACAGGCGCACTGCGGGGCGTGCAGCACGGGGCGAGGATTCCGACGATTCCAAAGTCGAGGCGGCGCAGTCCAGCTTGTTCCAGACATCGATGACAGGAACGGATTGGGGCAGTTTTTGGGCCAGAGCGCTTTCTATGTCTACGTCAGCAGCTATGTAATTTGTAGCATCTGCTCGCGATAGATCGTGCAAAAACAGCACCGCGTCGGCCGCCGCGATCTCGTCCCAAGCGCGGGCGATGCCAATGCGCTCCACCTCATCATCACTGTCCCGCAGCCCGGCAGTGTCGATGATGTGCAGCGGCACGCCTTCGATCTGGATGGTCTGCTGCACCTTGTCGCGCGTGGTGCCTGCAATGGGGGTGACGATAGCGAGCTCGGCCCCCGCCAGTGCGTTGAGCAGCGAGCTTTTGCCCGCGTTGGGCTGCCCGGCAATGACGACCTTGATGCCCTCTCGCAGTAGCGCACCCTGCCGCGCACGCTGCATGACGGACGCCAGCGTTTGCTGCAGTTTTGATAGCTGCCCAGCAGCGTCTGCCTTGCGCAGGAAGTCAATTTCCTCTTCAGGGAAGTCCAGCGTGGCCTCCACCAGCATGCGCAGGTGGATCAGCGCGTCGCGCAGGCCGTGGATTTCGGCCGAGAACGCGCCCGTGAGCGACCGGCTGGCGCTGCGCGCGGCGGCCTCGGTGCTGGCGTCGATCAGGTCGGCAATCGCTTCTGCCTGGGCAAGATCAATCTTGTCGTTCAGGAAGGCCCGCTCGGTGAACTCACCCGGCTGGGCAACGCGCAGGCCCGGCAGGCACGACTTTCCGGTTGCAGGGTCGGTGGCAGCGCTCGCCTCCAGGCAGCGCGCCAGCAGCAACTGCAGCACCACAGGGCCGCCGTGGGCCTGCAACTCCAGCACATCCTCACCGGTGTAGCTGTGCGGGCCGGGGAAATACAGCGCCAGCCCCTGATCGATGGGCTGTCCCTGGGCATCGCGAAAGGGCAGGTAGGTGGCCTCGCGCGGCTTGAGTGATCGGCCACACAACGCCTGCACCAGCGCGTCAACTCGGCGGCCCGAGACCCGCACGATGCCGACAGCCCCTCGCCCCGGGGCGGTGGCGATGGCAACGATGGGGTCATGGTGGCGGGCAAGCATGGTGATGACGACTGTACAAGGTGGATGGGCAAGAAAAAGGCCGCTTGCGCGGCCTTTCGGGGGTCATTTCATTGATGTCAGCGTTGCCGCAGCAGCGTCACTTGAACTTCGGCAAATTAAATTGCGGCGGCACGCCCATGCGGGTGTTGATCAGCCACTGCTGTGCAATCGACAAGATGTTGTTCGTCAGCCAGTACAGCACCAGGCCAGCGGGGAAGAAGAAGAACATCACGCTGAAGATCAGCGGCATGAACCACATCATCTTGGCCTGTAGTGGGTCCGGTGGCGCGGGGTTCAGCGCCGTTTGCAGCAGCGAACTGACGGTCATCAGGAGCGGAAGGATAAAGTACGGGTCGGGCGTGGACAGGTCGCGGATCCAGCCGATCCAGGGCGCGTTGCGCATTTCAACGCTGGACAGCAGCACCCAGTACAGCGCGATGAACACAGGGATCTGGATCATGATGGGGAAGCAACCACCCATGGGGTTGACCTTCTCCTCGCGGTAGATGCGCATCATCTCTTGCTGCATCTGCTGCGGCTTGTCCTTCAGGCGCTCGCGCATCTCCATGATCTTGGGGTTGATGGCCTTCATCTTGGCCATGCTGGCGTAGGCCTTGGCGTTGAGCCAGTAGAACGCGATCTTGAGCAGCAGCACCAGTGCCACGATGGACCAGCCCCAGTTGTTCAACAGTTTGTGCAGCTGGTCCAGCAGCCAGTACAGCGGCTTGGACAGGATGGTGAGCCAGCCGTAGTCCTTGACCAGTTCCAGGCCAGGGTACAGCTTTTCCATCTGCGTTTCGACCTGCGGGCCTGCGAACAGGCGCGCGTCTATGGTCTTGCTGGTACCAGGCTCAATGCTGCCCAGCGAGGTGAGCATGCCCACCGAGTACAGGTTGGTATCGACCTTGCGCGTGAAGAGTTCGCGCAGGACACCGTCGGGCAGCAGCCAGGCGGTGGCAAAGTAATGCTGCACCATGGCCACATAGCCATTGGGCGAATCTTTGGGGATATCGACCTTGCCGCTTTCGATGTCCTTGAACTCCACCTTCTGGTACTTCTTGGCGTCGGTGTAGACCGCAGGGCCGGTGAAGGTGGAATAGAACGACGACTCGCCCGGTGGCTTGTTGCCGTCACGCACCAATTGCAGGTACAGCTGCGGCGACATGGGCGACGTGCCGGTGTTGACCACTTCGTGCCTGACGGCAATGTCGTAAGCGCCGCGCTTGATGGTCCAGGTCTTGACCAGCTTCAGGCCGCCCTGGTCGGGCGACTCGAAACGCACGGTGATCTCATCCTGGCCATCCAGCAGTTCGCGGGGGCCGGGCACCACTGTCATCAGGGTCTTGTGGGTGGGGAAGCTGCCGCCAATCAGGCCGGTCTGTGCCACGTAAACGCGCTGCACGCTCTCGTCGAGCAGCAGGAAGTTGCGGGTCTTGTCCGCCATGTCGATGTGCTGCAGCAGCTCGGCGTGGGTGAGCGAGCCACCTTCGCTGTCAAACGTCAGGCGGTACAGATCGGTTTTCACCTCCACCCGTTCGCGCGAAGCGGGGGCTGCTGTCGAGGCAGGCTGGCCGGGTACGGCCGAAGCCCCCTGTTGCGTGGCTGCAGCCACTGGCACGCTCGAAGCAGGCACGCTGGACACGGGAACACTGGAAGCCCCGGTGGCGCTGGACGCAGCGCCAGCCGCAGCCGGTGCGGTCACCGCGGGCGTGGTGGGGAAAAACGTGGCCTGTTTGCCATTGTGCAGTTGCCACTTGTCCCACAGCAGAACCATGGAAAAGCCAAAAATCACCCACAGGATGGTGCGGCGAATGTCGTTCATGAAGACTTCTTTGGTGAGGATGGTGGGGTGGTGGGATGGGACAGCCGCGAGAAAAGCCGCATGCTGCGCGGCAAGTCTTGCGGGCTCTGGGGAACCGGATCATGGCCCCCGTCACACCAGGGGTGGCAGCGTACCAGCCTGCGCACCGTGAGATAACTGCCTGCCGCTGCGCCATAGAGCTCCAGCGCCTGCAGCGAATAGACAGAGCAGGTGGGCTCAAACCGACACGACGACCCCAGCCAGGGGCTGAGGAATAACCGGTAGCCTTTGACCACACCCATCAGCAGACGCTGCATCACCGTCATGGCGCCGCCGTCGCCGTATCGGCCACCGCCAGCACGGCCGCAGCCGGGCTGGTGGCAGCAACGCCAGATCGGCGTGCGGCATGGCCGAACAGCTGCAGCAGTTCTGCGCGCACCGCCAGCTTGAGCTGGTCGGACGTGGCACTGACAAACTGCTTTCGGTCAAAGGCCGTGCGCAGACGCACCACATGGGCGGCCTGCGGCAACCTGGCCTCAAACGTGGCGCCCACGGTGTATATCTGCCGCTTGATGGTATTGCGTGTCACGGCGCGGCGCGCCCAGCGCTTGGGCACCATGGCCCCAAGCCAGACGCCCTGAACGCCAAACAGGGCCTGCGGCCCTTGCGTTGACGGCAAGGAGCCGGGCCCTGTGGGTGCTGCAGCATTGACATGGCTGGCGGCGCTGGCGCTGCCATCAACGTCCAACACCAGGCGGTGCAACGCAAAATGCGCAGTGCGGGAGACAGTGCCTCCCGCCATGGCTGCCTGGAACTGGGGTCGGGTTTTCAGCCGATGCATGCAAGCGCCCCGTTTGGAACCTGACGGTACAAACCGGAGCCAGGCGGGGTGCAGGCCGTAGACCGTACCGGCCTTAGACGGCCAGGCGCTTGCGGCCCTTGGCGCGGCGTGCGTTGATAACGGCACGGCCGCCGCGGGTCTTCATGCGGACGAGAAAACCGTGGGTGCGTGCGCGGCGCGTCTTGGAGGGTTGGTAAGTGCGTTTCATGATGCTATTCCTTGAGGTTCAGTTTCGGTCGCTGCGCTTGAACCCCCTGCAACCTGCACAACCACAGGCTGAAAACAGCACCTTGGCAGCAGATCGACGGGGCACAAATTTCGGCGCGCCGGGTCAAATCACCCTGAACACATTCAGGGAAACCGAAAATTATCGCAGGCTTGATGACGACTGGCAATGCCTTTTGGCGGGCAGGCCTATCTCGGGGCAGCCGATCAACCGGGTTTGACACGCGTTTGTGGCGGTTACCACGGTCGCTTCAGACCATCCACTCCACCCAGGTTATCGCCCCTCTCGGGCCAACAGCACCTCTCACAACAGCAGTTTTCAAATTGTGGATAACTGTTTGACAAGCTACAATCCGCCGCCCAGCCCCGTTCCTCCTATCCACAACAAGAATCCCCCAGAAATGACCGAGGAACCCTCCCACAGCCCTCCATCGTCGCCCGGCTCCGATGCCGGTCAGGGCCTGTGGCAAGCCTGCGTAGAGCAACTGGCGCAAGATCTGCCTGAGCAGCAGTTCAACACCTGGATCAAGCCCCTCATTGCCCAGGTGGCCGAAGACTTCTCAAAAGTCACCGTGCTCGTGGGCAACCGCTTCAAGCTCGACTGGATTCGGGCGCAGTATGCGGGCCGCATTGCCGCGCTGCTAGAGGGGCTCTATGGCCAGCCTGTCACGCTGGAGTTAGCGCTCGCTCAGCGCGAATCCGTTGTGCGTACTTACGCTCGCCCCGCAGCGACGGAACAATCGAACGCCGTTTCTCAGTCCGAACCACAGTCCAGCAACAGCGATGAAGCCTCAGCAGGCGCGTTTCGCAACCGGCTCAATGCAGGCCTCACGTTTGAGACGCTGGTGGAAGGCACGGCCAACCGCATGGCGCGCTCGGCCGCCATGCACGTAGCGGGCATGCCCGGCCATCTGTACAACCCGCTGTTTATCTATGGCGGCGTGGGCCTTGGCAAAACCCACCTGGTGCACGCTGTGGGTAACCGCCTGCTGCAAGACCGCCCCGACGCCAAAGTTCTCTACATCCATGCCGAGCAGTTCGTGTCGGATGTGGTTAAGGCCTACCAGCGGCGCACATTTGATGAATTCAAGGAGCGCTACCACTCGCTCGATCTGCTGCTGATCGACGATGTGCAGTTCTTTGCCAACAAAGACCGCACGCAGGAAGAGTTTTTCAACGCGTTCGAAGCCCTGCTGGCCAAAAAGTCGCACATCGTGATGACCTCGGACACGTATCCGAAGGGCTTGGCCAATATCCACGAGCGCTTGGTGTCACGTTTTGACTCGGGCCTGACGGTGGCGATTGAGCCGCCCGAGCTGGAAATGCGCGTGGCGATTCTGATCAACAAAGCGCGGGTGGAAGGCACCGAAATGCCCGAAGAAGTGGCCTTCTTCGTGGCCAAGAACGTGCGCTCCAACGTGCGCGAACTGGAAGGCGCGCTGCGCAAGATCCTTGCGTATTCGCGTTTCAACCAGAAGGAAATCTCCATCCAGCTGGCCCGCGAGGCGCTGCGCGACCTGCTGTCGATACAGAACCGGCAGATCAGCGTCGAGAACATCCAGAAAACGGTGGCCGACTATTACAAGATCAAGGTCGCCGACATGTACAGCAAGAAGCGCCCGGCCAGCATTGCACGGCCGCGCCAGATTGCGATGTACCTGGCCAAGGAGCTGACGCAAAAGAGTCTTCCCGAAATCGGAGAATTGTTTGGCGGGCGCGACCACACCACCGTTTTGCATGCCGTGCGCAAGATCTCGGGTGAGCGCCAGCAGCTGACCGAACTGAACCAGCAACTCCATGTGCTGGAGCAGACGCTCAAGGGCTGAAAACGGGTGGGAAGCGCCTCGAACAGAATCCGCCCTGTAAAAGGGCAAAATGACGGGCTGTGCAGCAGGGGGAGGCATGACCTGCGCCGCTGTCCACGCACCGTCCCAAAAACCACAAGAGGTTGATGACATGATCGTCCTGAAGGCAACACAAGACAAGGTTCTCGCGGTTCTGCAGTCCGTGGCGGGCATCGTGGAGCGCCGCCACACGCTGCCCATACTGGCCAATGTGCTGATCCGCAAGACGGGCAATGCCCTGCAGCTGACGACCAGCGACCTCGAAATCCAGATCCGCACCACCGCAGAGCTGGGCGGCGACACCGGCGACTTCACCACCACCGTAGGCGCCCGCAAGCTGATCGACATCCTGAAAACCATGCCCGGCGATCAGACCGTGAGCCTGGAATCTGCCCAGTCCAAACTGATCCTCAAAGGCGGCAAGAGCCGCTTCACGCTGCAAAGCCTGCCTGCTGAAGACTTCCCGCTGGTGCAGGAATCCGCTGCGTTTGGCCCCGTGTTCAGCGTGCCGCAAAAGACGCTGAAAGACCTGCTGGGCCAGGTCTCGTTTGCGATGGCGGTGCAGGACATTCGCTATTACCTCAACGGCATTCTGTTCGTGGCCGAGGGCAAGCAGCTGAGCCTGGTGGCCACCGACGGCCACCGACTGGCCTTTGCCAGCGCGACGCTGGATGTGGAAGTGCCCAAGCAGGAAGTCATCCTGCCGCGCAAGACCGTGATCGAGCTGCAGCGTTTGCTGTCTGACGCGGGCGGCGACAACCAGCCCCACATCGAGATGCAGTTTGCCAACAACCAGGCCAAGTTCACCTTTGGCGGCATGGAGTTCGTCACCAAGCTGGTCGAGGGCAAGTTCCCCGACTACAACCGCGTGATCCCCAAAAACCACAAGAACAGCATCACCCTGGGCCGCGCGCCTCTGCTGGCCAGCCTGCAGCGCACGGCCATCATGACCAGCGACAAGTTCAAGGGCGTGCGCCTGAACCTGGAGCCCGGCACCCTGCGCGTGGCGTCGAACAACGCCGAGCAGGAAGAAGCCGTGGACGAGCTCGACATCGACTACGGTGGCGACACCATCGAGATCGGCTTCAACGTGACCTACCTCATCGACGCCCTGGCCAACATGGGCCAGGACATGGTGAAGGTGGAGCTTTCGGACGGCAACAGCTCGGCGCTGCTGACCATCCCCGAGAACGACAGCTTCAAGTACGTGGTGATGCCGATGCGCATTTGAGGCGGCCACCAACCCGTCTGCAGCACCGCTGCACAGCCTGACCACGGCTACTACGATTTTAATAGCTGCTAGCGCTTACTGGATAAGCGCTAGAGCCCCATTTGACTCATATTGACACACTGGAAACCCCGGTTTCCACGGATCCCAAGGCCCACCATGACCGTTGACAACATTCCTTCCGAGCCCGAAGACACCGGCGTCTCCGGCCATGTTGAGCCCACCGTCAACAAGATCGACACCAACCAGGCGGGTGCCAGCGAAGGCTACGGCGAAGGCGCCATCACCATCCTCGAAGGCCTGGAGGCCGTGCGCAAGCGCCCTGGCATGTACATCGGCGATACCAGCGACGGCACCGGTCTGCACCACCTGGTGTTCGAGGTGGTCGACAACTCCATCGACGAAGCCCTGGCCGGCCACTGCGACGACATCGTGGTCACCATCCACAGCGACAACTCCATCAGCGTGACCGACAACGGCCGGGGCATTCCGACCGGCGTGAAGATGGACGACAAGCACGAGCCCAAGCGCTCGGCCGCCGAGATTGCGCTGACCGAACTGCACGCGGGCGGCAAGTTCAACCAGAACAGCTACAAGGTCTCGGGCGGCCTGCACGGCGTGGGCGTGAGCTGCGTGAACGCGCTCAGCAAAATGCTGCGCCTGACCGTGCGCCGTGACGGCAAGGTCCATGTGCTGGAGTTCAGCAAGGGTTTTGTGCAAAACCGCATTGTCGAAACCGTGAACGGTGTCGAAGTCTCGCCCATGCAGGTGCTGGACGACACCGACAAGCGCGGCACCGAAGTGCACTTCTTACCCGACACCGAGATCTTCAAAGAGAACAACGACTTCCATTACGAGATCCTGGCCAAGCGCCTGCGCGAACTCTCTTTTTTGAACAACGGCGTGCGCATCCGCCTGAAGGACGAACGCACCGGCAAGGAAGACGACTTCTCGGGCGCCGGTGGCGTGCGCGGCTTTGTGGAGTTCATCAACAAGGGCAAGACGGTGTTGCACCCCACCTCGTTCTATGCCGCAGGCGAGCGCCCGGCCGAGACGTATGGCGGCATCCCCGGCACGCACATCGGCGTGGAAGTGGCCATGCAGTGGAACAGCGCCTACAGCGAGCAAGTGCTCTGCTTTACCAACAACATCCCCCAGCGTGACGGCGGCACCCACCTGACCGGCCTGCGCGCCGCGATGACCCGCGTGATCAACAAGTACATCGAAGAGCACGAGTTTGCCAAGAAGGCCAAGGTTGAAGTGACCGGCGACGACATGCGCGAAGGCCTGTGCTGCGTGCTGAGCGTGAAGGTGCCCGAGCCCAAGTTCAGCAGCCAGACCAAGGACAAGCTGGTATCGAGCGAAGTGCGCGCCCCCGTGGAAGACATCGTGGGCAAGCTGCTGACCGACTACCTGCAGGAGCGCCCGGCCGACGCCAAAATTATCTGCGGCAAGATCGTGGAGGCCGCCCGCGCCCGCGAAGCCGCCCGCAAGGCCCGCGAAATGACCCGCCGCAAGGGCGTGCTCGACGGCATGGGCCTGCCCGGCAAGCTGGCCGACTGCCAGGAAAAAGACCCCGCCATGTGCGAGATCTACATCGTCGAGGGTGACTCCGCCGGTGGCTCTGCCAAGCAGGGGCGCGACCGCAAGTTCCAGGCCATTTTGCCGCTGCGCGGCAAGATCCTGAACGTGGAAAAAGCCCGCTACGAAAAGCTGCTGACCAGCAACGAAATTTTGACGCTGATCACCGCCCTGGGCACCGGCATCGGCAAGGCCGGCGGCACCACCGGTGGCGATGACTTCGACGTGGCCAAGCTGCGCTACCACCGCATCATCATCATGACCGACGCCGACGTCGACGGCGCCCACATCCGCACCCTGCTGCTCACCTTCTTCTACCGCCAGATGCCCGAGCTGGTCGAGCGCGGCCACATCTACATTGCCCAGCCACCGCTGTACAAGGTCAAGGCCGGCAAGGAAGAGCTGTACCTGAAGGACGCCCCTGCGCTTGACGGCTTCTTGCTGCGCATTGCACTGAACCACGCCAGCGTGACCACCGGCGGCGCCAACCCGCAAACACTGACCGGCGAGACCCTGGCCGAACTGGCGCGCAAGCACCAGATCGCTGAAAGCGTCATCGCCCGCCTGGGCAACTTCATGGACGCCGAAGCCCTGCGCGCCATTGCCGACGGCGTGAGCTTGAAGCTTGACACCGTGGCCGACGCCGAAGCCAGCGCCGTGGCCCTGCAGGCCAAGCTGCGCGAACTGAACACCACCGGCGCCCCCGCCGAAGTGGCTGGCGAGTTCGACGTGCGCACCGACAAGCCCCTGCTGCGCATCAGCCGCCGCCACCACGGCAACATCAAGAGCAGCGTCATCACGCAAGACTTTGTGCACGGCGCCGACTACGCCGCCCTGGCCGAAGCCGCCGAAACCTTCCGTGGCCTGCTGGCCGAAGGCGCCAAGGTGATGCGCGGCGAAGGCGAAAAAGCCAAGGAAGAAAAAGTCAGCGACTTCCGCGTGGCCATGAAGTGGCTGATCAGCGAAGCCGAACGCACCACCAGCCGCCAGCGCTACAAGGGCCTGGGCGAAATGAACCCCGAACAGCTGTGGGAAACGACGATGGACCCCAACGTGCGCCGTCTGCTGCGCGTGCAGATCGACGATGCGATCGAGGCGGATCGGGTGTTCACGATGCTGATGGGGGATGAGGTGGAGCCGCGGCGGGATTTCATTGAAACCAACGCTTTGCGGGCAGGCAACATTGACGTGTAAAGACTTCCGGTCTTTGAGACTGGGGGTCTCGGGAGAGTAGGAAATGGACTCAATTGAGAACAACGACCTTTTCGTCGAAGATGAAAGCGACTCTCTTGCCGCTTTCGATGCCGCGATTCATGAGGCAGATCTCGTCTACATCAAGAAGCTTGCCCTGAATGATTGGCAGTGGGTAGAAAATCCAAATGCTCACCAAGGGGGTTTTTACGTCCCTCAGTCCGATCGAGACAGCGGTTTCTTCCCTCCGCTCTCTGAAAAAATCCGCCCCAAAGGTGGAATGCCGATTTATGAAGCTTGGTTTGACGTCGTCTGGCCTCAAGCCGGAGGCGAGATTAAAGAGGCACGGTTAGTCAACTACTCGAGTAAAGGTGAAGAGACACACCTGACCAACGTAGTTAAAGCGCCATTTCGCGGCATCAGCCCTGCATCGCTTGTGCTCATGGGACGCCGGGTGTCTCAAGACGGCAATGTGATATTTACCGCTTTGGTGGCTGATTCGGCAAGCCAAGCGGCTGACTATCTTCGCAATAATTTTAATTTGTCATCCGATTTTCACTCGGGATTCTTTGAGCCAGCAGTAATAGTCAAAGAAACCAAAAATAAGACACAATCTTTTTTGGAGAGTGCGCTTGAGGCCTGGAGATTCGGTAAGCTGGACGAATTCGCAAAAGGTATTGCAGGTCTTCCAAAACCAAAGGAGCTGGCGAGAAGAGCGCAAGAAATTTATCTCGAAGCATGCGGACGAACCAACCTGAATCCGTTTGAGCTTGATGAGCCAGGCAATTCAATAATGAGGATTAGTCGAGATATTGAATTTAATCTTTTCAAAGAATACGAACTCCAAACTCGCTCTCTAGAGCTAGTTAAAATCATTTTTGGTTTCGATCGATCTACTATGACGATCGAGAGGGCAATAACTTCAATAATTGACCAATTCCCTCAAATCGACAGGATCTTGCTTTCTGCAGCCCAGCAACGAAAATCAAGAGCAGGGAAATCGTTCGAGTTGCATATTGAACGTCTTTTAACGGATGGCGGTATACCTCATGAAGTCCAAGTAGTAATTGAGTCCAAGAAACGACCGGACTTTGTGCTACCAAACTACAAAACCTATCAGAATCCGCACCGTACAAAGCAGCAAGCACTTGTACTCAGCGCCAAAACCACTTTGCGCGAGCGCTGGAAACAGGTCCATGCAGAGATCAAAAACTGCGATTTGTACTTAGCCACCGTGGATGAAAACATCACGGAAAGTGCTATAGAAGACATGGCCGAATCAGGCATTTTTCTTGTGGTTCCCGAAGTGCTCAAACACTCAGACACGACGGTTTATCGCAAAAAAAATAATGTGCTGTCATTCAAAGATTATTTTGAACGAGAGATAAAAAACAATAGGATGCCGCTTTGGCATTAGCACAGCCACTTTTCACCTGACCTATTCATGAATCAGGAATTTCCATAAAATGGGTGCCATCCTCCGTAGTCAGCCAGTCGCATAGATTTTTTAATAGTGCATCAGGGTTTTGACGATTAGACCGAATTGCACATTCCCAAATAACCGCGACCCGCCAACCACTCGCAAGCAACAAATTTATTGCCGTCTCATCTCTAAGCCTGTTTCCATCGATTTTCGTTCGCCAAAAATCCGTTCGCGTTTTGGCCATTTAAATATCGGACACTCATGGCTATGCCAAAAACAGCCATGCACAAAGATCGCGGCGCCGAATTTAGATAGGACGATATCCGGTTTCCCAGGTAAATCTTTGCGGTGTAGTCGAAACCGAAATCCGCGCCGATGCAGCAGACTTCTGATCAGCATCTCGGGTTTGGTGTTCTTTCCACGAATACCGGACATCATCCGGCTACGTGTTGCCGAATCAACGATGTCGGTCATTGATCAGTCCGAACGAACAGTTCGAGCTACCCGTCGTTCGTCAACTTGGTCCAAAGAACCAACGATCATCGGTTGCATCGCGCGCGACACCGCCTCCATAACGGGCACGACGACCGAGTTGCCAAACTGTTTGTACGCACGCGTATCGGAAACAGGGATC
The DNA here is from genome assembly GCA_947085645.1 of uncultured Gammaproteobacteria bacterium. Lineage (GTDB taxonomy): Bacteria > Pseudomonadota > Gammaproteobacteria > Burkholderiales > Burkholderiaceae_C > Acidovorax. The sequence continues at coordinate 101,232 of CAMTXG010000020.1, read as the reverse complement.
TTGAAGGAGTCAGGAAAGCCCATAAGGCGTGCACACTCCCGGGGAGTCAGCCGTCGCGGGTTTTTCTTGCTGCCTTGGCTCACAAGAATCTCGGACCCATCCTTGTAATAACGGGCCGACAACGTCCGGGTCACGCTTTCAGGGGTCACAAGCCCGAAGCCAAAGCCGTTACCTGCCGCTTGGTGCTTTTTCTTGTACTCCTGCAAGTACGCCCACAGCTTGTCGGTCAGCGTGTACTTTTCAAGCACGCGACTAGTCTTATGGTCAAAGTACTTGTCTGCATCAGCCTCGATAAATGGCTCATCTTTGTCGCGATGAAGGATGTCGCCCAGCACATGTACGCCCTTGGGAGGGAGATCGACCATGTCCCAATCGAAAATAACAGGATCCCTGAAGCCGACAATCAGAATTCGCTCACGGTGCTGGGGCACAAAGTGGGCTCCATCAACCACCTTGCAATGAATCTGGTACCCCAGCTCTTCTCTCAAAGTGCGTTGAATGACATCAAAAGTCCGGCCTTTGTCATGAGACTGCAGGTTTTTAACGTTCTCCAGCAAAAAAGCTTTGGGCTGCTTGGTCTGGATGATCCGGGCCAAATCAAAGAACAGGGTACCCTGCGTCTCGTCCTGAAAACCATGTGCACGTCCCAGCGCATTTTTCTTTGAGACTCCCGCAATCGAGAACGGCTGGCACGGAAAACCGCCCAGCAACACGTCATGGTCCGGAATATCGTTCGCATCTATCTGCGTAATGTCACCATTTACCGGATGGCCGCCGGGGTAGTTTTCAGCGTAGGTTTTTTGAGCATAGCTGTCCCATTCGCTGGTAAACACGCATTCGCCCCCGATAGCCTCGAAGGCTTGGCGAATGCCGCCAATCCCGGCGAACAGGTCAATAAACCGGAAGTCGCCGCGTGAGGTTTGTGGCCGACCAAAATCCAGCAGCCGCTGCAGCTCGCTGACGACATGGCGGGGAGGAATGATCTCCCCTGCTTTCCAGCGTTGCAGGGTGCGCAACGAAACCCCTAAATGTGAGGCAAGGTTCAGGGCCGGCCAGGCAGACTGTGCAGCGAGAAGGTAGTTCAACGCGGGCTGGTCGTCTAAGTCGGTGGTGAGCATCATGATTGGACAAATTTTCTGGGACAACTGGACGACATTATGTCGCTGAAATGTCCCCCTGAATAAAAATACAGCGTAAGCTTGCTGCATTCTTTAGCAGAGCGTCCCCCTGTCATCCCCACCGACACCTGCAGTCTCCCGCCCGCACACATACCGACTGCGCCGCTTCCCCGCGAAGCGCACCACCTGTACGGCAACCCCATCTGCCACACGCCACGCCTGCAACTGCCTTCAAGCTGCGGGGCTGGCATTTTTGAAAGGGACACACCATGACTGATCGCAACGACAACACAACCCACATAGCGGGCAAGACTGGCATGAGCGGTGTGGCGGGTGGTGTGCGCAATAGGCGGCGCGGCCGCAGAGGCCCTAGCCGGTGGCATGACCGGGTATGTAGGCCCGGCCGTGGGTGCCGTGGCCGGGGCGGTGATGAGCTACCACGTTAAGGAGGACCCGGTGGCCGAGGACAACTACTGGCACGACAACTATTCTTCGCGCCCCAACGTGACCGGTGGCAAGACCTACGACGAATACCAGCTGGCCTGCCGCTATGGCGCTGACTCGTACACCAATTACCTCAACCATTCGTTAGACGGCGTGGAGCCCAAGCTGAGCCGCGACTGGAGAACTGCGTGGGGCACATCGTCGATGGACTGGGAACGCGCCAAGCACGCATGGCGTGACACATGGCACCGCGCATCAATGCAGATGAGCGCGCGATTCGGACCGCAACGGCCGTTAATACATTGCTGTACGCAACGCCGTCGGTAACGTCGAGCCCCTTTTCCCTTTAACTTTGTGGGTTCAGTACGCGCCATCGCATACGGATTTCATGTTCGGGGTGCTCTCGGTCAGCTGGCCTCGTCTGCCCCCGCCTGCTCGATGCGGTCTTTGTTGGTCGTGCTGCGCGCGCCCTTCAGGTGCATTTCAACATCCGCCGCCTTGTCGCCCACTTGCGCTACGGCGTCCTTGAGCTGTGCTTCGGTGGTAGCCAGCTCGCGCGTCCAGCGGCTGAGCGATTCTGAATCCTGCACGTCAATGCGGTCAGGTTGTGGCTGTGTAGATGTGTTCATGAGAGGCGTCCTGCTGAGGGGGTGGACTCGTTGATTGATTGATTTTTGTCCGACCGACTGGTGGACAAATGTCAGCAGCAAATGCGCGCACGTGTTTTCACTGCAGGTGATGGGCGGCACACAATGAGCCCGAAGCTGCCACGTGGCAGCGGAGTGGAAATCACGCTCGCCGCGACGCGCGTCACGAGAGGGGCCGCCGAAGCCATGGCAAGGCGTGCCGTCCTCCAAGCCGTATTCACTCCTGCTTCGTCTGCTTCCAGATCCGGTCTGCACGCTCCCAGGCGGCCTTCGCGGCGGGTTCTGCGTCCATCCAGTTCAGGCGACTGCTTTGGCGGTGGTCTGCGTCCCAACGTTGCTCCAGATCGGTGCGCGCTTCGTTCCAATCGCCGCGGCCGTTGATCACGCTCTGGTAGCCGGCGCGGTAGGCGTGGGCGTAGTCGTCGTAGGTGTAGGCGTCGGAGTAGTAGGGCTCGTTTGCATAGTTGTCACGCCAGTGGGCGTCTTCGGCGGTGGGGTTGACGGCTTCGGCTGCGCCTTTGCCGGCCAAGCCGCCAACGACGGCGCCCACGACAGCCCCCACTGCAGTGCCGATGGGGCCGCCGAGGCTACCGGCTGCTGCGCCTGTGACGGCACCGCCAGCGGCACCGATGCCGGTGCCGATGGGGTGTGCGCCCGGCTCATTGGTGAGGGGGTCTGCGTTGCGGTCGGTGTTGGGATGGTTCAGATCGCTCATGGCATGTCTCCTGGGGGTGGGTGGTGATGTGCGGAATGCAGAGTCACCATGGTCCCCAGGGCATGTGGACGCCCTTGTAGGCAATCGGCGTGTTCAGGCGACAGGTTTTATTTGTGTCGTCGCTTGCGATGCAGTGGGGTGCGCGGTGGGGTGCGCGGTCGGTGTGCACGCCAAGCCGTTGCTACGGTGATGTGCCCGTGGATTGCAGAACAAGAACCGGGATTGGCGGCTGGGCCGTTTGGGGCATCACACCGTATCGCGCTGTGCAAAACCCTGCGGTGGGTCGCCGCCGTCGGGCACGTTGCCCACCACCACCGCGTCCACCCGCGCAGCGGCGGGCCCTTGGTGTGCCCAGTCGATCAGCGCCTGCACGGCGTCGGGCGAGCCCCAGGCGCAGGCCTCGACACGGCCATCGCTGCGGTTGCGCACCCAGCCCGTCACGCCCAGGCGCTCGGCGGTCTGGGCCATGGACCAGCGGTAGCCCACGCCCTGTACATGGCCGCGGATGAAGAGGTGTTGGGTGACGACGGTGGAGGTGGTGTTGCTGGGCATATGGGCTGTGACTGTAACGGGGGTCATCAAGCTACACACGGCGGCCCGCCCGCACTATGCTGCCCACCATGACTGCACCCCGCAAGGCCTTGCCTGCCATTGACCTGCAGCGCTGCACGGGCTGCGGCTGGTGCGTGGCAGTGTGCCCGCCGCATGTGCTGTCGCTGCAGGTGCTGGGCCCGCACACCTGGGGGCCCAAGCGGTCTGCGCTGCATGATGCGCCCGGCTGCACCGGGTGCGCGCTGTGTGCAGTGCGGTGCCCGTTTGACGCCATAGCCATGGTGCGGGTGGCGGGCTCAGCGCCAGCGGTATCGGCGCCCTCCACTTCATGCGACAGAGGGACTGAGTAATCGGTCGGCGGGACAGGCCCATGCGGTTCTGTCCCACAACCGTGCATTGGTGGAGATGTTGAGATGGAGCGCTTCGCAGCGGCGCCAACGCCTTCAAACGTGTGTGCCTGCGGCTTCACCAAGCCCACTGCCACTGCATTCAACCCATCCACCTCAAGGAGAACTCCATGTCTGAAAAATACGCCAGCGTTCATTGGGAAGGTGCCGGTAAGTCCGGCCAGGGCCAGATCAGCACCGAGACTGGTGCACTGGACAAGTACCCCTATGGCTTTGCCAGCCGCTTTGGTGACGACCGCAAGGGCACCAACCCCGAAGAAATTGTGGGCGCAGCGCATGCGGCCTGCTTCACCATGGCGTTTGCGTTTGCAGCCGAAAAGGCGGGTGTATCCACCGAGGTCATCGACACCACGGCGGCCGTGCGCCTGACGAAAGAGGGCGATGGTTTTGTCATCGACCGCATTGCGCTGACGCTCAAGGCCAAGGTGCCGGGCATGGACGATGCAGCGTTTCAAAAACTGGCGGCAGATGCCAAGGCGAACTGCCCGCTGTCCAAGGCACTGGCGGCCGTGCCTGAAATCACGTTGACAGCCACGCTGGTCAGTTAACGCGTTGGCTTAGAGAAATTTAAGCCATATCAGTCGCTAGCGCTTACTCCATAAGCGCTAGCAGCTATCAAAATAGTTGCATTCGCTGCAAACAAAGGGCGCGCCGTGGCGTGCACCACCCACACCGGGGCTTGACGACCCCGCCGTGCCCTGCGCTACACTGCGCCCCTCATGTCGTTCACCCACATCGCCTTCACCGCACCTGCAGCAGCCCCCATGGGTCTGTGCATGATGCTGCCCGCACTCTCGCGGGCGATGGGTGCACGAATGATTACCACCATTACCCCCGCGGCCACCTGAGCACGCGCAGGTGGCCGTTTCGGCAGCCACCTGGTGATCGCTCTCTCTTCTCTCCCAAGACGAATTGACTGAAACCCAGCTCTGGCAGCTGGGTTTTTTTGTTTGTTCGTTCGTTAGCCGGAGAAGTCCATGGTCCGTGATCCCGTCCCGTCCCTCGCAGCCCCTTTGTTGCCACCGCACGCTGAGGCCATGCGCCCCTTGCGCGTGGGCATGATCGGCATTGGCACCGTGGGCGCAGGCACCTTCCGCGTGCTGGCGCGCAACCAGGCGCTGATTGCGGGCCGTGCGGGGCGGGGCATCAAGTTGGTGGTGGTCTGCGCCCGCAGCCTGGCCCGCGCCATGAGTGTGGTGGGCACCGATGTGGCCCTGACCAACGACCCGATGCAGGTCGCCACGCACCCCGATGTGGATGTGCTGGTGGAGGCTGCAGGCGGCACCGGCCCTGCGCGCGACTGGGTGCTGGCTGCCATTCGCGCGGGCAAGCATGTGGTCACGGCCAACAAGGCGCTGTTGGCGGTGCATGGCAACGAGATCTTTGCCGCCGCGCGGCAGCACGGCGTGGCCGTGGCGTACGAAGGCGCTGTGGCCGTGAGCATCCCCATCGTGAAGGCTCTGCGCGAAGGCCTCACGGCCAACCGCATCGAATGGGTGGCGGGCATCATCAACGGCACCACCAATTTCATCCTGAGCAAGATGCGCGATGAGGGCGTGGGTTTTGCCGACGCGCTGGCCCAGGCCCAGGCGCTGGGTTATGCCGAGGCCGACCCGACCTTTGACATCGAGGGCATCGACGCGGCGCACAAGATCTCACTGCTGGCGGCCAATGCGTTTGGCATGCCGGTGCGGTTTGCTGATGCGCAGGTGGAGGGCATCACTGCGCTGCAGGGGCTGGACGTGGCATGCGCTGAACAGTTGGGCTACCGCATCAAGCTACTCGGTGTGGCCCGGCGGCGCAACGAAGGGGTCGAGCTGCACGTGCAGCCCGCGCTGGTGCCCGCCACGCACCTGCTGGCGCATGTGAACGGGTCGATGAACGGCATCATGGTCAAAGGCGATGCGGCGGGCGTGACGATGTTCTATGGCGCGGGCGCGGGGTCGGAGCAGACCGCATCGGCCGTGATTGCCGACCTGGTGGATGTGGCGCGGCTGGATGGCACCAGTGCAGCGCAGCGGGTGCCGCACCTGGGTTTTCACACGCACTCCATGGACGAACAACTGGCCGTGCTGCCCCGCGCTGCCGTACACACGCGCCACTACCTGCGCGTACCCGTACACAACGCGCAGCAGATCGAGGCCGTGGGCGCGTGGCTGGCGGCGCAGCAGGTGCCGGTGCTGCAGGTGGCGCTGGCCAACGACAAATCCCTGCCGCCGGGCAGCGGTGTGCAAGTGCTGGTGCTGACGGACGCGGTGGCGCAGTCGACCGTGGACCTGGCCGTGTTTGCGCTGGCCGCGCACCCTGCGGTGGCGGGGCCGGTGGTGGCGTTGCGGGTGGAGATGCTGGCGGGGTGAAGCTGCCGGTGGTTGACTGCTTTGAAAGGGCGCCTCGATGCCGTTGTGCAATCCGGTCGCCCTCCGTCAACACAACGGCCGCTCACGCTGAGCCCGTCGAAGCGCGGCGCAGGGCTTCGACAGGCTCAGCCCGAACGGGGTGCGGTGGTTCGCGCAAATCCAGCAACAATGTGGTCAAAAAAGGTTGCAGCGCTTATCCATCAAGCGCTTGCAGCTATGAATTTTGATTTTCCACCAGGGGCGTGTTATGTCGCCCGCACCAGCCCCGCCATCGCCGCCGCCGCAGGCGTGCCCTCGGCCAGCAGGCCTTGCACCACGCCCGCGCGGTCGGTGTCGGTGCGGTTTTGGCTGACCTTCCAGATGCCTTCCCAGCGCTCCACCGCCAGTTCGATGCCGACGATGGCGCGCAGCAGTTTGTCGATGTAGTCGGGCGGCGCGTCGTCCAGGCGCCAGGGGTGGGGGCGGTGGGCCTCATGGCGCTCGCTCAGGGTGTGCAGGATGGCGCGCAGGCGCTCGGCGTCGTCCACCGCGCTGAGCGTGCCATGGGCGTGCACCGTGGCGTAGTTCCAGGTGGGCACCTGTTTGCCGTCAATGGCTTTGGACGGGTACCACGACGGCGACACATAGGCCTGCGGACCGTGGAACACGGCCACGGCCTGCTGCGGCAGCAGCGGCCACACGGTGTTGGCGCGCGCCACGTGGCCCACCAGCGTGCCGTGGGGGCCGCGGGCCGGGTCCAGGTACAGCGGGATGTGGTTGACGTGCAGCGCACCGGCCTGCGCTACAACCAGCGTGGCCAGTGGCTGCGCGTGCACCAGGGCCTGCAGGGCGGTGGGGTCCGTCATCTGAAATTGGCGGTTGGGGTTGGCCATGTCAGTTGCCTTTCACTGCAGGTTCAATCTCGAGCACAGGCGCGCAGTCGATCTGCGTCTTGACCGAGTTGGCCAGGAAACACGATGCGTGGGCGCGGTGGTGCAGGTCATTCAGCTGTACAGCGCTGGGCGCATGGGCAGCATCAAAAACCGTGACGGGTTGGAGCAGCACCTGGGTCACAGCGAGCTGGCCCTGCGCGTTTTTGGCCATGGTGCCCACGGCCGCATCGGTGTAACTGTTCAGCCGAAAACCCGCGCGGCTGGCGAAGTCCATGAACCACAGCATGTGGCAGCTCGACAGCGCTGCGACATAGGCTTCTTCCGGGTCCACCGCCGCCGCATCGGAATACGGCAGCGGCACCACATGGGGCGACGACGACGCGGGCACGGTGGCGCCGCCATCGAACTGCCACGTGTGCGCGCGGTGGTAGCGCTTGTCCAGAAAGTCGTCGTTGCCGCGCTGCCAGTTGACGGTGGCAATGTGTTGGGCCATGGGGTTCTCTTCACAAAGGCGGGGTCGCGGGAATGCAAGCCGGGTTTCAACAATGGGCGGCCGTCAGTTGAAGGCTGAGTCGCAGGCCCAGAACGCGACGCCGTGGCAACCACGCAAGCCGGAAAACCCGCGGGATGTGTGGACTAGGGACACATCGGCGCCTGCGTTACTCGATTGGAATCCGCTGGAAGCGTCCAAACGCGGGCCACCGGGTCGTAGCGTTGCAGCACGACCCGGCAACGGTCTCCGGCTGCAGCGAAGCGCAGCTGGTAGTCGTGACCCATCTGAGGGACAAACGTCAATGCAGCCGAGCAGTTTTCCATCGTACGTGTACCGCCACCCACCCATTCTCTGAGCGTCATATAGAACCCCAAAGTGACAGGCTCCCCTGCCCTGAATTTTTTTTCAGTGAAGAATTGCCGCTTCTGTGGTGGGTCCGGCATCTGCAAGCTGTCCCCTGGCGAGAAAGGCAAACCAAAAAAGGCTTTCGGACCAAACATCGATATTTGCTCCATTTGCGAACTTATATGTCTGTCTGGCCGCGGCGTGCAGCCTGCTGGGGATTTGTACCCTGAGCCGATCAGCATGTCTTCGTTCGCCACGAAACGAACCTTTGCAGACCGCTCCGTTTCGCTTGGCTCTTGATATTTGGTTGCGCAGCCTGTCATGAGTAAGGCTACAGATAGAGTTGCAAACAGGACATTCATTTGATTCTTCATCGTCAAGACTTTTTCGCATTGCATTGCAGTGGCAGTGGAGATCGGTCACACCTGCGCTGTGGGCCGGCGCGGGGAATTATGTCTTGCATAGGCAGCGCCACTACACAGCTGGAAGCGAGAGCAATTTAGCGCTGGCTCGGGCACCATCGTTTGTGTTGAATGGGTGCCCCACGCGCCACCAGCCAGCAAGGGATAAGGCAGGGCCGGATAATCGGTGTTTCACGATCTCCTCGCGGCGGCACCGCATCGCCCCACTGCCTGTTTTCCCACCATGTCTGCCGTCGCCCCTGCTCCCAAGTCCTTGCGCGTGCTCTCCGTCATCCCCCCGATGACGCAGCTGAACACGCCGTACCCGTCCACCGCCTACCTCACGGGCTTTCTGCGCTCGCGCGGCGTCACGGCTGTGCAGGAGGACCTCGCGCTGGCGCTGGTGTTGCAGCTGCTCTCGCCCGATGGCCTGAAGGCCGTGGCTGCCAAGGTGGACGCACTGCCCGCCAAAAAACAAAGCCCCGCCGTGCAAAGCTTTGCCGCGCAGAAGGACCGGTACCTGGCCACCATCGGCCCCGCCATCGCCTTTTTGCAGGGGCGTGACAGCACGCTGGCGCACCGCATTGCAGGCCGCAACTACCTGCCCGAAGGCCCACGCTTTGCCACGCTGGACGTGTATGTGGACGACGAAGGCGGCGACCCGCTGGGCTGGGCGTTTGGCGCCCTGGGCCTGCACGACAAGGCCAAGCACCTGGCCACGCTGTACCTGAATGACCTGGCCGATGTGCTGCGCGATGCGGTGGACGAGCGCTTCGAGTTCGTGCGCTATGCCGAATCGCTGGCGGGCAGCCAGCCCACGTTCGACCCGCTGGCACAGGCATTGGCAGCGCCGCCTACGCTGGTGGACGACATGCTGCTCACGCTTACGCATGAGGCCATTGATCGCCACGCGCCCGATGTAGTGCTGCTGTCGGTGCCTTTCCCGGGTTCGGTGTATGCGGCGTTTCGCATTGCGCAGGCCATCAAGGCACGGCACCCGCACATCGTCACGGTGCTGGGCGGCGGCTTTGTGAACACAGAACTGCGCGAGCTGGCCGACCCGCGCGTGTTCGACCACTTCGACTACGTGACGCTGGACGCGGGCGAGCGCCCGCTGCTGGCGCTGCTGGAACACGTGCGCGGCGAACGCGGCCGCCAGCGGCTGGTGCGCACCTTTGTGCGTGGCGATGACGGCCAAGTCCAGTACATCAACATGATGGAAGCCGACATCGCTTTTGCCGAGGTGGGCACGCCCACCTGGGACGGCCTGCCGCTGGATCGCTACCTGTCGCTGCTCGACATGCTCAACCCCATGCACCGTCTGTGGAGCGATGGGCGCTGGAACAAGCTGACGGTGGCGCACGGCTGCTACTGGAAAAAGTGCAGCTTCTGCGATGTGAGCCTCGACTACATCAGCCGCTACGAGGGCGCGAGTGCCCAGGTGCTGGCCGACCGCATCGAGCAGATCGTGCGCGAGACGGGGCAGACGGGCTTTCACTTTGTGGACGAGGCCGCGCCGCCCAAGGCGCTCAAAGCCCTGGCCACCGAGCTGATCGCGCGCAACGCAGGCATCAGCTGGTGGGGCAACGTGCGGTTTGAAAAAACCTTCACGCCCGACCTGGCGGAGCTGATGGCCGACAGCGGCTGCATTGCGATCTCGGGCGGGCTCGAAGTCGCGTCAGACAGGCTGCTCACGCTCATGAAAAAAGGCGTGTCGGTAGACCAGGTGGCGCGCGTGACGCGGGCGTTTACCGACGCGGGCATTCTGGTGCATGCGTACCTGATGTACGGCTTTCCCACGCAGACGGTGCAAGACACCGTGGACGCGCTCGAATACGTGCGCCAGCTGTTTGCCAATGGCTGCATCCAGAGCGGGTTCTTTCACCGCTTTGCCTGCACGGTGCATTCCCCCGTCGGCAAGAACCCCGAGGAGTACGGCGTGACACTGGCGCCGCTGCCTCCGGGCGACTTTGCCAAGAACGACGTGGCCTTCATCGACCCCACGGGCGTGGACCACGACGCGCTGGGCGGCGCGCTCAAAAAGGCCATCTACAACTACATGCACGGCATCGGGCTGGAAGAAGACGTGCGCACGTGGTTCCCGTTCAAGGTGCCCAAGACGACGGTGCGGCGCGATCGGATTGAGCGGGCGCTGCGCGAGCGGGGGTGAGGGATGGCGGGGCAGAGGATCGCACCTGCCCTGTAGCTCGTGTGTGCAGATTCAGCTTGTCACATCACTTGCAACGTACGAACAAGAATGGGTTTTTCTTGCACTGGGGCGTTACTAATATGCCCGGATGCCAAAAATTACACCCGAGGGTATCTTTGTTGATGGACGGATCATCGTGCGTCGCTATCTCAACCTGGAACACGGTCCCATCAGCACGGTGGTAGCAATTGTGTTGCACCAGACGGACTCGTCTACAGCCCAGCAGACGTTCAACAGCTATGCGCGAAGTCCCCATGGCGCCCACTTTCTTATCGACAAGAATGGGCAGGTTTACCAAACAGCAAGCCTCTTGATGCGTTGTCAGCACGTCGGAAGGCACATACGGTCAAGATGCCTTGAGGTTGACAAACCATCTTGCGATGGCGTCGCGATGGCCCGGATACAGGCAATGTCTTGGTCCAGTCACGTACGGGCGTTGGATGCACACGAACGTGCCAAGCCATATCCGCAGCGCTATCCCATCAATGGAGATTCCATTGGCATTGAAATCGTGGGTCGCAGCATCGACGACAAGAAATACGAGACAGTGACTTCAGAGCAGAACAATTCCCTGCAATGGCTCACAGGGGAGCTCTATTCGCACTTTTCCATATCCAGCAAAGATGTGTACAAGCATCCCCAGGTTTCTTACAAGAACCCTGGCGAAGCTGCATCCGCCGTGCCGAAATGAAGCGATGGCACGTAACCGCCGTCGCGTTGCTTGCGGCATTGGCAGTGGTCTTTTTCACGTTCATTTTCGAGGCAAAGATATTTGTAGGCACAACCGATTTCTATACGTCTGAACCGACCACTTGCAAGGCTTCGGACCTGGATCTTTCATCCATTGATATCGGCCATTTTTTTCGGGTTGCCGAAGAGGTCGAAAGTCGTGTCATACACGACGAATACGACCTAGCTCCTTGCTACCTGAGAGGATCAATGATTCACCGCCTAGAGCACTGTGAATGGAAGCTGCGGCCAGGATTCATCGGCACGCTGCAGTGCGGTAGCTCGTTTCGATATCTGGTGGACCAAGTGAAGCAATCGTCCGCAAAGAGTAGTAACGAGTAGCGACCCAAACAGCAATCAATCGGCGCGCTTTTGCTTCTGGTACGCCTTGTCAGCCACTGGCCCCCGGTCGGTGTCTTGCAGGCCCCGTTTCACGTCGCGGTAAGCCTGCTCCATCTGCGCATCGGGTTCACCGCCGGTCATGTCCACCGACTGGTCGCGCTCGTGCGGCAGGCGGGCTTCGGGGCCGCTCAGGTCTTCGGGTGCGCTGCCGGGCTGTGGCTGGGGCTGGGTGGTATTCACGCGCCGCTCGGTGCGCGTTGGCACGGGGGCAGAGGGGACTTTTTCCTCATCGGGACGGGATGCGGCGGGGGTCGTTTTCATGCTGGGCCTTGGTATGCAACGTAGAGTCCGTCCACCCTAACGCCGCTGGCCGACCCGCGCTGTAGGCCCAGGCCCTGCGCCGCTGCGGGCGTGCGGAGCCTGCCGTCACCAGAACAACCACCGCTCCAGCGCATGGAGCAAGATGAACACGATCACGCCGATCAAGAAGAGGATCGCCTTGCGGCGCGCCTTCGCGCTCACCACCAGCTTGTAAACCGTGTACGCGGCGAGCGTGCCCGCAAAAGGCGGGCAGCCGAAGAGGGGGCTTTTTGAGCCCACGCGCCGGATGCGCTCACCATGCACGGCAGCACTACAAGGCCCAGCGCCCACAGCCAGCCGAGTACGAAGCTTGCCCGCGCCCCCAAACGTGCCGCCGTTACGCGCATATCCCCACGCATTTCCCCCTGCATCTTTGCTCTCCTGTAGCTGTGCGGGGATTTTCTTGCACGGCTGCCTTGAGGGCCAGCCCGCTGATCGGCCATCAAGCACAGCTCGCACCAGCGAACGCTGGGTGTCGGTGGCAAGGGGCTGGCAACGGTGTCTCAGTGAGCAGGCCTTGCAGCGCAAGGCTGCTTGCTCTGACGCTGACCCCAGCGGTGGGGCAATTGCGTCATCAACGACGGGCGGCTCCTGGTGAGAGGGTGTGAGTGAAGTTGCGCTGTGCCCTACGCATTCTTGGACGGCTTGTTGACCTGCGTCGGTTTCGCGGTCTTGACTGCCTTCGCTGCCTTGGGCAACTTCGGCACCTTAGGCACATCGGGCGGTAGGTAGTTGGCCCCGGTCACCACAGACTTGCCGGTTTGGCTCTCCAGCTGGTTGCGGGCCTGGCGCGCGATGCGGCCCCCGGTGGTTGCGGCGGTCTTGTTCTCAGCCATGCCGGTGGCCTGCACGCTCTCGGCAATCTGGCGGGTCGATAGCTCGGCCAGGGCGGTAAAGATCAGCTCGGCCTCGCTCATGTGGTCGCGCAGGTTGTGGCTGGCCAGGCCCTTTAATTCCTTGTGCTGCGACACGCTCAGGCCCGCCCATTCTTGGTGAATGATGTTGGTGAGGATGGCGAACTCGCTGCCCGCCTTGATGTCGTGCTCGCTCCAATAGTCGGTGAGCTTGTTGCGGGTTTCCTGCCCCGTCATGCGCTGCTGAATCCACTTGTCGCTGCGGCCATGCTGCTGCCAGGTCTGGCGGGCGCGGTCCAGCGACAAAGCCGGGTCGGCCAGCTCCTGCATCCGCTCGTAACCCACCTTGGCCAGCCAGAGCTTGATGGGCTCTGCCTTGGGGCTGGGGACGGACTGCACCAAGCGCAGCAAGGTTTCGGCGGTGGCAACGTCGGTGAGGCGCTGTTTTCCATCGGCAGCGGGCATTTTCAACTGGTGACAAGCTGTCACCAGTTGACTGCCTTCATTGCCAAGCCGGCGCTTGAGCTGATTCCAGTATTTGCGAGCGGTCAGGTCGTCGGGCTGTTGCGTCAACACCTGCACCACATCAATCACCGAGAACCACCAGGTCTCGGTGCTTTCGTCGTACACGCGGCGGATGGCTTGGCCGTCGAATTCAGTGGGCAGGATTTTCATGGGCATTCCACCATCATGTGCAAGAAAAGGCTGTATAAAAAATCAGTTATTCTTGAGCATAGCCGCCACCGTTCGATCGAGCAACATCAACATTCATTCGCTACTTTATAGATAGCTGCTCACGCTTTTCCATGAAGCGCCAGGCCCACTTTTCACACAAAAAGTCAGGCCACCATCCGTGACACACTCCTCCTATGTCTTCCAATGAGTGGGCCCAAGCGGCCCTGCAGTCGTTCGATGCGGTGGTGGCTGCCACCCCCGGTTTTCGCAGCCGCGCCGGGCAGCGGCTGATGGCCGAGCAAGTGGCGCGCACGTTCAGCACGGCGACGCTGGGCAAGGTGGATGCAGAGGACGGTGAAGAAGCCGCGCCCACGCGGTCCATTGCGGTCATCCAGGCGGGCACGGGGGTGGGCAAGTCGCTGGCGTACTGCGCACCGGCCATTGCGCTGGCGCTGTCGCGCGGCACGCGGGTGCTGATCTCTACCGCCACCGTGGCGTTGCAAGAGCAGCTGGTCAACAAGGACCTGCCCGCACTGTTGGCGCTGATGCCGCAGCCCTTCAAATTTGCGCTGGCCAAGGGGCGCGGGCGCTATGTGTGCAAGCTCAAGCTCGACCGGCTGGCGGGCACGGGCGAGGCGGAAGAAGAGGGCGACGACGATCTGTTTGCCGACGAAGAAGCCGCCGCCCGCGCCAAGCGCCCCCGGCATGAGACCGAGGCACGCATACAGTTTTATTCGACGATGGCGCAGACGCTTTCAAAAGGCGCGTGGGACGGAGACCGTGACAGCCTGGACACACCGCCCGAGCCCGAGGTGTGGAGCCCTGTGGCGGCCGAGGGCGCATCGTGCACCGGCAAGCACTGCCCGGCGTTCAGCCAATGCACGTACTACGACAAGCGCAAGGAGCTGGTGGGTGCGCAAGTCATTGTGGCCAACCATGACTTGCTGCTGTCGTCGCTGGGCGCGCGCGTGCTGCCCGAGCTGGACAACTGCCTGCTGATCCTGGACGAGGCGCACCACCTGCCCGCCACGGCGCTGCAGCAGTTTGCGTGCAGCATGGACCTGTCGCGCATCACCTGGATCGAGCGGCTTTCCAGCCGGGGCCTGCGCATTGGTGCGCTGCTGGAGGTCGAAGAGATTGCCGACATTCCGCGCCACGCGGCCCAGCTGCGGCAGACGCTGCAGGACCTGGCGCGCATCGTGATGGAGGTGTATGGCGACACGCTCAAAAGCCAGCGCGACACCTGGGGCCCGGCCCGCGTGCGCGTGCCACGTGGCGAATTGCCCGAGCAGTTGATTGCACCACTCGGGCTGCTGGCGGCCAGCGCCGATGGGTTCCTCGAAGCGCTGCGCGCCATCAGCAAAGCCCTGCGTGCCGAAATGCGTGACAAGCCCGACGAGGCCAAACGCTTGTCCACGCTGTACGCGCAAATCGGCATGTTGGCGCCCCGGCTTGAAGAGCTGCACGCCACCGCACAACTGCTGCTGCAGGATGCGCCCCAGGGCGCCGACCGCAGCTTTGTGCCCGCCGCCAAGTGGTTCACGTTGGAGGTGGATGGGGACTTCATTGTGGTCAAGGCGCACGCCAGCCCCATCTTGCCCGGCACCACGCTGCGCAACCACTTGTGGAGCGCGGTGCGCGGCGCGGTGCTCACGTCGGCCACGCTCACCAGCTGCGGCAATTTTGAATTTTTTCTGCGCGAAGCAGGTTTGCATGGCGACGACGCCGCCACCACGCTGGAGGTGGCCAGCCCCTTCAACTACGCCGCGCAGGGCACGCTGATTGCCGCCGAGACCCGCGCCGACCCCAAGAACGCCGCCGAGTTCACCACCGAGATGGTCGATGCGCTGCTGCACGACATTGCCCGCGTGGAATACGGTGCGCTGGTGCTGTTCACCTCGCGCGAGCAGATGCGGCAGGCGGTGGACGCATTGCCCACCGCCATGCGCAGCGTGGTGCTGGTGCAAAACGCGCTGCCGCGCACGCAGCTGCTCAAGCGCCACCGCGAACGGGTGGAGGGTGGCGAGCCCTCGGTCATCTTCGGCATGCAGTCGTTTGGCGAGGGGCTGGACCTGCCCGGGCGGCTGTGCGAATCGGTCTTCATCACCAAGCTGCCCTTTGCCCCGCCCGACGACCCGGTGGGTGAAGCCCGCGCCGAGTGGCTGCGCGCCGTGGGGCGCGACCCCTTCAGCGAGCTGGTGGTGCCCGCCACCGCCATCCGCCTGGCGCAATGGGTGGGCCGCGCCATCCGCACCGAAGAAGACATGGCGCATGTCTATTGCTATGACAAGCGCCTGACGCGCACCAGCTACGGCCAGCGCCTGCTCAAAGGGCTGCCGCCTTTTGCGCTGGAGCAACGCGCGCCGCTGTAGAACGCCCCCCTGAGTCGCCTGCGGCGCCTTCCCCCGCAGGGGGACGCCACCCGTGGCCGGGCAAAGCCCGCTCCACGGTGGCACTGGCATGGTGCCGCGCCGGGCACTCCCTCATAATTCCGCCCATGCAGATCAGCCCCACCCTTCAGTCCCACATTGCAGACATCTGCACGCGCTACCGCGTGCGGCGGCTGCAGATGTTTGGGTCTGCAGCGGTGGACCAGGAGGGGCCCGACAGCGATGTGGACCTGCTGGTGGAATTCATTCCCGGCGAAGCGCCCAGTGGCTTTGCCTTGGTGGACATGCAAGATGAGTTGTCGGCGGCGTTTGACGGTCGCAAGATTGATCTGGCGTTCCCGTCCGTTCTCAACAACCCTTACCGGCGCCGCGCCATCGAGCCGCAGCTGCGCCCCCTGTTCCAGTGACGCTGGACCGCGCCCCCGCGCACTTGGCAGACATGCTGCAGTTTGTACAAGAACTGCGCGCCTTGGTGGCGCCATTGAGCGCAGCAGAGTTTGCGAAGCACCGTGTGCTATGCCTTGCGGTGGAGAAGTTGTTCATCAATCTGGGCGAGGCCGCGTACCGCGTGGACGCCTCCCGCGCGCAGCAGATGCCTGACATTCCATGGCGCCGAATCATCGGCCTGCGCAACATCCTTGCCCATGGGTACGAGCAAGTGGCGCACGAAATTCTCTTCAAGACCATCACAGACGACTTGCCCGGGCTCGAAGCCGCGCTGCTTCGATCACTTTCAGACGCTTGAGTCCTGCGCGTGAAGTCTTGCGTATAGCGACCGTCCTGTCGGACAAACGCCCACATTCATCAGCGCCCCAAGCCGACGCCCCCAGCGTGTAGCGACGCCTACAGTGGACTCAAATCTTTTGCTTCGTTATCACCAGTGGGTAACGAGCTGGAGGCCCCCACGCTTACTGCACTTCGCTCACCGACCTCTGACCCGCTGGAGACCACCCCCATGCAACACGACACCGCCGCCCACGAAACCTTGTGGAAACTCATCAAGGACATCCGCTTTGGCATGCTGACGCACCGCACGTCCACAGGCATGCTGCATGCGCATCCGCTCACCACCCAAAACCGCAAGTTTGACGAACAGAGCGAGCTGTACTTCTTCATCCCCAAGTCGGGCGAACTGTACGAGCGACTGCTGACCGACGGGGAAGTGAACGTCTCGTACTCCAACCCCGACGACGACAGCTATGTATCCATGTCGGGCCAGGCACGCTTTACGGACGACCGCGCTCAGAAGGAAGCCTTGTGGTCGCCCATGGCCAAGGCATGGTTCCCTGGCGGCGTGTCCGACCCTGATCTGGCCCTGTTGGTGGTGCGCGTTCGCCATGCCGAGTACTGGGATGTGGACGAAAGCAAGATGGTGCAGATCTTCAAGATGGCCAAGGCCGCCATCAAGGGCGAGCAGCCGCGCGATCTGGGTGAGCACAAAGAGTTGACGTTGTCGTAATCCCAGCCGGAGCAGCGGGCGCCACTCAAGTGTGAAACTGCCAGCGCGGTAAATTTCAAGCAAAAAGGGGCTTTAGCGCTTATCCATAAAGCGCTAACAGCTACAAATTTCATAGCGAATGCATTTGTAAAGGAGCCCGAGGGCTCCTTTTTCTTTACCCACCGCACTTGAAACCCCGCTGAACGGCATCCAATTGCCATCCACACACCATCTACACGGATGTTTTTTGGAGTTTTGCTGATGAGCAACATCGTCCCCATTGCCCCCCGCGGCAAGGTGCCAGAGTCTGAAAAGGTCACCATCAACCTGGGTTTTGTCGACCTGGGGCACATCGACCTGCTGGTGTCCGAAGGCTTTTATGCCAACCGCACGGATTTCATCCGCACCGCCATTCGCAACCAGCTAACCGCCCAGAACGAGGCCGTGCGCCAAGTGGTGGCCCGCAAGATGCTTGTGCTGGGGCTGCAGCGCTTTGGCCGGGCCGAGCTGGAGGCCGTGCAGGCGGCAGGCCAGGCGCTGGAGATCCGCGTGCTGGGCCTGGCCAGCATCGACACCGACGTGCCGCCCGCACTGGCACAGGCCGCCATTGCCTCGGTGACGGTGCTGGGCGCGTTCCATGCCAGTGCTGAGGTCAAGGCAGCGCTGGCGGGGCGCATTCAATGAACACGGCCGACCTGGACCGCCGCGTGCCACCCGTGCGCGCATTCACACAAGGAGTCCCCATGGACTGGAATACCAACCTCAAGCACCTGATGGGTGAAGCCACCCAGTTGGTGCGCAACGGCCAGCTGGCCGACGCGACGCGGGTCATTCAACAAACCCTGGGTGGGGCCGTGGCGCGCCACAGCAACAACACCGGCAGTTCTGCCGCACCGGCCCACACAGCCGTCGCCCCACTGGCCCCGGCTTTTACGAGACAGCCCGCAGCGGGCCACGCCTCACTGTGGCGCAGCGCCAGTACACCGGCCGATGTGGAAGACGCGGTGGTTGTTGACCGCAGCAACCGGCCTGCGCCACGCTCTGCCACAGCCAACCCCTTGGCAGAACCACCCGGCAGCTTTACCCGCGTGGCGATCACCCACCCCGGCGCAAAGCACAACCCGCACCACTACCACCTGTACGTGCCCCCGGGCGCCACGGCCAACACCCCCATGCCCCTGGTGCTGATGCTGCACGGCTGCACACAAAACCCGGTGGACTTTGCCACCGGCACCGGCATGAACGCGGCCGCCGCGCCCGCCAACGCGCTGGTGCTGTACCCCGAGCAACCCCACAGCGCCAACCCCAACGGCTGCTGGAACTGGTTTCGCCCCGGCGACCAGCACCGCGGCAGCGGCGAGCCCGCGCTGCTGGTGGCCATGCTGCACGACGTGATGGCGCGCCACCCGGTGGATGGGCAGCGCGTGTACGTGGCGGGCCTGTCGGCCGGCGGCGCCATGGCCGCCTTGCTGGGGCGTGAATACCCCGACGTGTTTGCTGCTGTGGGCGTGCACTCTGGCTTGAAGGCCGGTGCGGCGCACAACGTGATGGGGGCGTTGTCGGCGATGAAAACAGGGGCCAAGCCGGGCGCTGCTGCCCGCCACGCAGCTGACGCACAGGCGCTGCCACCCCCGCCGATGATCGTGTTCCACGGCGACGCCGACACCACCGTGCACGCGCACAACGGCGAGCAGCTCATCCAGGCCACGCTGTCGGCCCTGGCCACCACGCCGGGCGGGGGGCACGCCACCGTCGAGACGGTGCACACGGGCCAGTCACCCCACGGGCAAGGCTACACGCGCACGGTGTATTCAGTGGTCGGCGGAGCCCCGGCCGACAAGGCATCGCCCAGCCAGGTCGTGGCCGAGCACTGGGTGCTGCAGGGTGCCGGGCATGCGTGGGCAGGCGGGCACGCGGGCGGCAGCCACACCGACCCGCGCGGCGTAAACGCTACGCAGGAGATGCTGCGGTTTTTTGTGGGGCATGCTCGACCACGCCCGCAATGACAGTTCGCAGCAGAGGGTGCCTCGCGGGGCGTCACAATCTCGCGGCGTGAGCGCTGTTCCGGCGTTCTGAACTGCAGTGCAACACCCCATGCCCCCCATCGCCGTCATCGACTTTGAAACCACCGGCATATCGCCCGGCCAGGGCGCGCGTGCGACCGAGGTGGCCATCGTGCTGCTGGAAAAAGGGCGGGTGGTGGACCGGTTCCAGAGCCTGATGAAAACCGGGGTGTGGATTCCGTCGTTCATCACCCAGCTCACCGGCATCACCAATGCGATGGTGAACGCGGCGCCCGATGCAGCGAGGGTGATGCAGGACGCCGCGCGTTTTGTGGGCGACGCGCCCATGGTGGCGCACAACGCATCGTTCGACAGCAAGTTCTGGCAGGCCGAGCTGGCGCAGGCGGACCTGCCCGCGCCCCACCCGTTTGCCTGCACGGTGCTGCTGTCGCGCCGCCTGTACCCGCAGGCGCCCAGCCACAAGCTGGGCACGCTGGTGGACTACCACGGCCTGCCGCGCACGGGGCAGGCCCACCGGGCGCTGGCCGATGCGGAGATGGCCGCTGCGCTGCTGGCGCGCATGCAGCACGACCTGCGCACGCACTGGCGTGTGGCCGAGCCCAGCTATGCGCTGCTGCAAACGCTGCAGCGCTGCGCCAAGCCCAAGGTGGGGGCGCTGCTGGCGCAGCATGCGGTGGTGTGAGAGCACTGCGCTGCTGATCTCTGACTGGATGCGCCGGTTACTACCAAAAAAATAGCTGCTAACGCTTTATGGACAAGCGCTAGAGGCACTTTTGACTCATATTTTCTGCAGAATCCCGGCATACTTGCGGCTGGCACTGTGCGGGAAACTCGCCGAGCAGCTGCCAAAACAATACGCACATCACGACCCCCGATGAAAGGCTTTGCCATGTTGTTTCTCGTTCTTGGATTGGTGCTGTTTCTAGGCGTGCATTCGGTGCGCATCGTGGCCGATGGCTGGCGCACGCAGACCGTGGCGCGTTGGGGCGAGATGCCGTGGAAGGGGCTGTATTCGGTGGTGTCTGCCGTGGGCCTGGTGCTCATCATCTGGGGCTATGGCCTGGCGCGGCAGCAGCCGGTGGTGTTGTGGGTGCCACCCATCGGCATGCGACACGCTGCGGCGCTGCTGACGTTGATTGCGTTTGTGCTGCTGGCTGCCACCTATGTGCCGCGCAATGCCATCAAGGCCAGGCTGCACCACCCCATGGTGCTGGGCGTGAAGGTGTGGGCACTGGCGCATTTGTTGTCCAACGGCAATCTGGCAGACGTGGTGTTGTTTGGCAGCTTCTTGTTGTGGGCCGTGCTGAGCTTTCGGGCTGCACGCCAGCGTGACCGGGCGCTGAACACCGCTTATGCACCGGGCACTGCTGCAGGAACCGTTGCAGCCGTGGTGGTGGGCACTGTGGCCTGGGTGGGCTTTGCGTTCTGGGCGCATGCCTGGCTTATGGGTGTGGCGCCGCTGGGGCGATAGGGGCACGGAGGAGTGCTGCGGGAGCAAATCCCGGAGAATCCGCGCTTTCCGTTTTCTGTTTTAGAGAGCCCTTTGCATGACCGACGCGACCACCACCACCACCACACCACCACCCCTGCCCGATCACCTGTCGGTGGACCCCCGCAGCCCGCACCATGTGGCTGAAATTTTCAAACACGACATTGGTATCCGCTTCAACGGCAAGGACCGCACCGATGTCGAGGAATACTGCGTCAGCGAAGGCTGGGTGAAGGTGCCAGCGGGCAAGACGGTGGACCGCAAGGGCCAGCCGCTGATGATCAAGCTCAAGGGCAAGGTCGAAGCGTTTTACAAATAACGCGTGGTCGCTGCACCCGCCCACTGGCTGATTTACTGCGACGGCAGCGCCGTACCCAACCCCGGCCGCATGGGTCTGGGTGCCGTGCTGGTGGGGCCTGATGGCAATGTGCATCACCGTATCTCCGAAGTCACCACCTTCACCGGCTGCAACAACGAAGCCGAGCTGCGCGCGCTGATGCGGGCACTGCAGTGGCTGGAACAACAGCAGCAAGTGGTGGCGGCAGCGACCACCGTGCAGGTGGTCAGCGACAGCAGCGTGCTGGTGGAGCAATTGAGCGAACCCGCAGTGGCACCCATCGCCCGACTGGCGCCGCTGTTTGACGAAACGCGCTGCGTGCTGCAGCAGTTTGCACAGGTGGACCTGCAGTGGGTGCCCCGCCACCGCAACGGAGCGGCCGACGCACTGGCGCGCGCCGCGCTGGGGCTGGCGCCCAAAGTGGCCACACCACACGGCCGCACCAAGAAGCGGCGGCGCTGATCTTGCCCCGGCCCGACCTGCTTCGTGCAGTGCGCGGGCTGGGCTGGGCTGGCAGTCAGACAGGCTAGCCGGCAGACGGTGCTGCACGGGGCACGGGGCAGAGGGGTTCCAAGTCGAGTTGCAGCATGAACTTGACCTGTTTGCGGACTTCAAACGAGGCCACCGTCAGCCGCATGCTTTGATCAATATCCCCAGGGCAGGAACGGGGTCAGCGCCTGCGCCGGGCTCCATCCGTTACCCTTTGGCCCATGCGCGTTTCTCACAGTCTGGCCTTTGCTGCCTGTATCGCCGCCGTGCTGGTGCTGAGCGGTTGCGGCACCTCACGGCCCCCCGTCCCCTCTTCGCCCTCTTCGCCCTCTTCATCGGCCCCCACCCGCACCACACCGCCCCTGACGGCGGACCAGGCGCACGACATTGCCATTCACGCACTGGGACTGGTGGGCACGCCGTATCGGTACGGCGGCAACACGCCCGAATCGGGTTTTGACTGCAGCGGGCTGATTGGTTATGTGTACCGCAACCAGGTGGGCACACCGCCGCCGCGCACGGTGGCCCAGCTCAACAACTGGGGGTACCGGATTGACGGCGGCGACTTGCGCGCCGGAGACCTGGTGGTGTTTGGCACCGGCCGCCAGCCCCACCACGCAGGCATCTATGTGGGAGAAGGGCGCTTTGTGCACGCGCCGTCCACGGGCGGCACGGTGCGGCTGGACCATTTGCAGTCGCGCCACTGGGCAAAGCAAAACGCCGCGTTCCGCAGGCCGTAGGGGTTCCCCCCTGAGGCGCTGCGCGCCTTCACCCCGAGGAAGACGACGCGCTCGCTGCGGGGCGGCCCTTGCCCGGCGTGCCTGGCCTGGGCCGCGCCAGTGTCCATGATGTGTGCGAATGAGCCGCCTTCAGAAGTGTGGTGTGTGCCGCGCGACAATCGGGCCACCATGACCCACGCACACCGCTCCGCCAACCCCATCTCCACCCACGACACCACGCGCATTGATGACACGCGCATCAAGGCCGTGCGCCCGCTCATCACGCCTGCGCTACTGCAGGAATGGTTGCCCACGCCCGACGCTGCAAAGGCGCTGGTCGAAACCAGCCGTGCCGCGATCTCGCGCATCCTGCACGGGCAGGACGACCGGCTCATCGTGGTGGTGGGGCCGTGCTCCATACACGACCATGCACAAGCGATGGAGTACGCGCACCAGCTCAAGGCACAGGCCGATGCGCTGCAGGCGGACCTCCTCATCGTGATGCGGGTGTACTTTGAAAAGCCGCGCACCACCGTGGGCTGGAAGGGCTACATCAACGACCCGCACCTGGATGGCAGTTTTGCCATCAACGAAGGGCTGGAGCTGGCACGCCAGCTGCTGCTGGATGTGCTGGCTACCGGCCTGCCGGTGGGCACCGAGTTTCTGGACCTTTTGTCCCCGCAGTTCATCAGCGACCTGGTGAGCTGGGGCGCCATTGGTGCGCGCACTACCGAGAGCCAGAGCCACCGCCAGCTGGCCAGCGGCTTGAGCTGCCCGGTAGGCTTCAAGAACGGCACGGACGGTGGCGTGAAAGTGGCCAGCGATGCCATTCAGGCTGCGCAGGCATCCCACGCCTTCATGGGCATGACCAAAATGGGGCAGGCCGCTATTTTTGAGACCCGTGGCAACCAGGACTGCCATGTGATTTTGCGCGGTGGCAAGCAGCCCAACTATCAAAAAGCCGACGTGGATGTCACCTGTGCTGTGCTGAAGGCGGCGGGCCTGCGCGAACAAGTGATGATTGACGTGAGCCATGCCAACAGCAGCAAGCAGCACCAGCGCCAAATCACCGTGGCCGAGGATGTGGCGCAGCAGATTGCTGCGGGTGATGCGCGCATCACCGGCCTGATGATCGAAAGCCACTTGCAAGAAGGTCGCCAGGACATCGTGCCCGGCCAGGCGCTGCAGCACGGCGTGTCGGTGACGGACGCGTGTATCAGCCTGGCGCAGACGGTGCCGGTGCTGGAGGGGCTGGCGGCAGCGGTGCGCGCACGCCGCGCGCTCGTCAAATAGTCTCTGGCACCGCAAACTGCGCTGGGTTCAGCGCGCGCCGCCGGTCGCGTCGATATTGCGCGCGGTACCCAGCAGGGTGGCGCACAGCGTTTCCTGTCCGTGGCCGTCTACGGCAAACACGTCGGATGCGCAGACGGTGAGCAGGCGCCCTGCGTCCACCACCCGCCCGCGGGCTCGCAGACACTCGCCTTTGGCTGACGCCACGATTTTCAGGGTGGCGTCCACCGTGGCGTTGACCCAGCCGGGCGGCAAAACGCTGCCTGCGGCCGCTACCGCAGCAAAGTCGGCAATGGCAAAAACGGCAGTGGCCTGCAACTGGCCTCGGCGAAAGCTGAACGCTTCGCTCACCGGGATTTCCATTTCGACCTGACCCGGCTGCACGCTGACAAAACGCAGCCCCAACGTCTGGGCCATGGGCATGGCCAGTACAAGGGCCTGCAAGGTGTCGAGCTGGGTGGCGGTAGACGGAAAGGAGCTGGGGGGTGAAGAGGGAGTCACGGGCATGGCGTTGGTGAGAGTGGTAGGGGTCTGGAAGGCGCGTTCAGAGCTTTGTAGCCCCGCACACTAGCAAGCCGCGTGTTGCGCGAAGGTTGCCAATGTGACTCCTGTCCCGTGGACGTGGGGCAAACCCGTATGAGGCACCACGGCAGCACATGGCCTTGCGGTGTAGCATCGCCTTTTTAAAGTTGTGGCTCAGAACAATTTGCCCTACAACCCCGGTGCTGCT
This sequence comes from uncultured Gammaproteobacteria bacterium, assembly GCA_947085645.1. Taxonomy (GTDB): domain Bacteria; phylum Pseudomonadota; class Gammaproteobacteria; order Burkholderiales; family Burkholderiaceae_C; genus Acidovorax. Next base: position 76,806 of record CAMTXG010000020.1, on the reverse strand, counting down.
GCCCCGCGCGCACCGCTCACTGTCCGATGCCCTTGTTGTTGACGCCGCCCCGACCCCTTTCTGTTTGCTGCCTAGCCATGCTGGACGGGGTGTTTGTGCGCTCGCGGTTTGGGGTTGAGGTTGGGGTTGGGGTTGGCATAGCGGGCCGGTCAGGCGCCTGATAACCATGTCACCGCCAGCGCAAGTCCCCGCAGAAGCCGAACGGCTTCACGCACTGCAGTCTTACGCGATCCTTGACACCCGGACCGAAGACAGCTTTGACCAGCTGGCCAAGCTGGCGGCGCGCGTATGCGCATGTCCCATGGCCGTAGTCAACTTCATCGACAGCGAGCGCCAGTGGTTCAAGGCAGCGGTCGGTGTGCCGTTTCAGGAGACCGAGCGCGCCATTGCGTTCTGTGCCTACGCCCTGGATGGCAGCCGCGACCCCGTGGTGGTGCCAGACGCCACCCAGCACGCAGCCTTTGCGCAAAACCCCATGGTGGTGGGCGAGCCGCACATCCGGTTCTATGCGTGTGTTCCACTGGTCAACCCGGAGGGGTTCACCCTGGGCACCCTGGCGGTGCTGGACACCACGCCCCGGGTCATGGCGCCCGATCAGATCGAAAGCCTCCAGATTCTGGCGGGCCAGGCCATGGCGCAGCTGGAGCTGCATCGCCAGCAGCGCCTGCTGGCCCAGATGGTGCAAGAGCGCGACCAGATGCACGCGGAAATGCTGGCGCAGAGCGAGGCCTTGCGCGTGGCCGGGCAGATTGCGCGCATAGGGGGCTGGATTGTGGAGCTGCCCAGCATGCAGCTGATCTGGTCGCAAGAGATTGCCGCTACCTATGGCCTCACGCGCCGCATGAGCGGTGCCAAACAGATTCTGGACCTGTATCAGCCCCCATACCGGGCCGTCATGCAGAAAGCGTTTGAAGACTGCATGCGCCATGGCAAGTCGTTTGATGTGGAGGCCGAGGTGGTCATGCCCGGGGACCGCCACTTCTGGGTGCGCACCGCCGGGCAGGCCGTGCGCAATGCCCAGGGGCAGGTCATCCGCATCCAGGGCGCTTTTCAGGACATATCGGCCCAGCGGCTGGCCAACGAGGCGCGGCATGTGAGCGAGGAGCGCTTTCACCTGGTTTCGCGCGCTACAGCCGATGCCGTGTGGGACTGGAACCTGCACACCGACGCCATGTGGTGGAACGAGGGCATGCAGAACCTGTTTGGCGTGCCGCTGGACGAGTTACCGCCCGACAGCACATCCTGGACGCTGCGGCTGCACCCAGATGACCGTGACACGGTGCTGGAAGATATCCACAGCGCCATTGAGGGCAGCGCCAACCACTGGTCTGCCGAATACCGGTTCAGGCGCCAGGACGGCAGCTATGCCTGGGTGTTTGACCGCGGCTTTCTGATACGGGACTTCGAAGGCAAGGCCGTGCGCATGGTAGGCGGCATGGCCGATATCAGCGCACAGAAAGAAGCCGACCTGCAGGCCCAGCGCGAGGCGCTGCACCACGCCGAAATTCTGCAGGTGCAGCAGCGCATTTCGTCGCTCGACATGCCCCTGCCCGAGGTATTGCAGCTGGTGGCCGACACCGTTCTGCGCCAGACCAACGCGCGCGGTGCCATGGTGGAGCTGTTGCAGGGTCGGCAACTGGTGGCCCAGTCATCAGCGGGCGACCATGTGCGGCCGGTGGGCAACATGCTGTCGGTGGACCGGAGCATTCTGTGGCCCTCCCTGCGCGATGGGCGCACTGTGGTGTGCAATGACACCGAGGCTGCGGGCTGGGACATGGCGTCCATGCCCCACCGCCACGGCGTGCGCTCGGTCATGGCCGTTCCGCTGCGCGCGGGCGATTCGGTAGTGGGCTCACTCAAGGTGACGTCCGACAAGGTCAACGCGTTTTCGCGCCGCGATGTGGAGCACCTTGAGATCCTCACAGAATCGCTGGGAGCCATGGTGCAGCTTCGGCATGTGGCGGGGCAGCTGCATGCGTCCGAGCTGCAATACCGCATGCTATTTGACGAGCACCCGCACCCGATGTGGGTCTACGACAAGCAAACGCTGCGCCTGCAGGCGGTCAACCGGTCGATGGAGACCCACTACGGCTATACCGAGGCCGAGCTTTTGTCCATGCACATGACAGACCTCTGGCCCGTCGAGCGGCGCGATGCCATCAAGGCCATGATCGACGCCATTCCGATGGACCAGCGTAACAAGCCGGTCATCAGCCGCCATGTCAAAAAAGACGGCACGTTGATGGATGTGGAGATCACCGCAGGCAGCATCAGCTTCAATGACCGCCCTGCGCGCCAGGTGCTGGCTACCGACGTGACCGAACGTTTACGCACCGAGCGCGAGCTGGCCCGCATGGGCCGCGCACAGCGCCTGCTGAGTGCCTGCAACGAAACACTGATTCGTGCCACGTCAGAGACGGCCTTGCTGCAGGCGATCTGCCAGATTGCGGTGGACATTGGCGGCTACCGCATGGGCTGGGTGGGGTTTGCGCTGGATGACGAACGCAAGTCCATCCAGCCCGTGGCCCACGCAGGCCACAACGAGAACTACCTGGACAACCTGCAGCTGAGCTGGTCGGCCGACGACCCCTATGGCCGAGGCCCTGCCGGCATGGCGGTGCGCTCGGGCAAGCCCGTGATCGTGCAGGACATTCGCTCCGAGGGCGACTTTGCCGACTGGACCGGGCGCATGCTGGACAACGGCTTTCATGGCGTGATCTGCCTGCCCCTGCGCGACCGCGACCAGCACCGCACGTTCGGCCTGCTGTACCTGTATGCGCCCGACATCTTGCAGATCAGCCCCGAAGAGGCGGCACTGCTGCAAGAGCTGTCCAACGACCTGGCGTTTGGCATCACCAGCCTGCGCGCGCACAAGGCGCAGCAGCGCTTGCAGGCCTCGGTGCTCAAGGTGGCGGCGGCTGTGTCTGCCAGCACCGGCACCGAATTTTTTGTGCAACTGGTGTGCAACATGGCCGACGCGCTGGGTGCGCAGGGCGGCTGCGTGGTACGGCTGCTGCCCGAGGTCAAGGGCCAGCCACCCCGTGTGATCACCCTGGCGGCGGTACTGGACGGGCAGATGCTGCCCAACGACGAGTACACGCTGCAGGGCACGCCCAGCCTGCAGCTGATGTCGCAGCGCGAATATGTGGTGACGGACCGGGTGCAGCAGCTGTACCCCGATGCTCCCGTGCTGCGGCATGTGGGTGCGCAGGGTTATGTGGGCCAGCAGCTGTGCAATGCCGACGGCGAGGTGGTGGGCATTGTTTTCGTGCTGTTTCGCCAGCCGTTGGCCGAGACAGGCTTCATCACCTCGACCCTGCAGATTTTTGCCGCCCGCGCATCGGCCGAGATCGACCGCCAGCTGGCAGATGCCCGCATTCGCAACCAGGCCTCGCTGCTGGACAAGGCGCAGGATGCCATCCTGGTGCGCGACCTGGAACACAACGTCGTCTTCTGGAACAAGAGCGCCGAGCGGCTATACGGCTGGTCGCGGCTTCAGGTGCTGGGCCAGTCCACCGAGACACTGCTGTACGAAGACCCCACCCATTTTCGCCGCGCAACGCAGACCGTGCTCGAGCATGGCGAGTGGACCGGCGAGATCATTCAACGCCATCGCGATGGCAGCCCCATCGAGGTGGAGGGGCGCTGGACCCTGGTGCGTGGGGACGACGGCAAGCCGCATTCCATCCTCTGCATCAACACCGACATCCGACCACGCAAGTCCAGCGAGCGGGAAATCCAGCGCCTGGCGTTTTATGACGCGCTCACCGGCCTGCCCAACCGCATGTTGCTGATGGACCGCATGGGCCAGGCGCTGGCCAATGCCCAGCGGCGCCAGTTGGGCGGTGCGCTACTGTTCATTGACCTTGATAACTTCAAGACACTGAACGACACCCTGGGCCACGACCAGGGCGACTTGCTGCTGCAGCAGGTGGCGCAGCGCCTGAACACCTGCGTGCGCAGTGTGGACACGGTGGCGCGCCTGGGTGGCGACGAGTTTGTGGTGATGCTGGAAGAGCTGAGCGCCAAGCCCCACGAACTGGCCATCCATGCCCGCGGCGTGGGCGAAAAGATCCTGACCATGCTAGCCGTGCCCTACGCACTGGCTGCCTACCAGTACCGCAGCACGCCCAGCATTGGCATCGCCCCTTTCACCGGCGACCAGACCAGCGTGGGCGAGCTGCTCAAGCAGGCGGACCTGGCCATGTACCAGGCCAAAACGGCAGGCCGCAACACGCTGCGCTTTTTTGACCCCGACATGCAAGCCGTGGTCACCGCCCGCGCGGCGCTGGAGGCCGACCTGCGCTCGGCCCTGGCGCAGGACGATTTCTTGCTGCACTTTCAGCCGCAGATGCACCAGTCCGGCCGCTGCGTGGGGGTGGAGGCGCTGGTGCGCTGGGCCCACCCGCAGCGCGGCATGGTGTCGCCCGCACAGTTCATTCCGCTGGCCGAGGAGACCGGGCTCATCCTGCCGCTGGGCCGCTGGGTGCTGCACAACGCATGCAAGCAGCTGGCCAGCTGGCAGGACGACCCTGCGCTGGCGCACCTGACGATGGCCGTCAATGTGAGTTCTCGCCAGTTCCGCCACGCCAGCTTTGTGGACGACGTTGCCCGGGTTCTGGCCGTGACGGGTGCCCCGTCACACCTGCTCAAGCTGGAGCTGACCGAAAGTGTGCTGGTGGAAGACATGGAAACCACCATCGCCACCATGACGGCCCTGCGCGCGTACGGCGTAGGGTTTTCGCTGGACGACTTTGGCACGGGGTATTCGAGCCTGAGCTACCTCAAGCGCATGCCGCTGGACCAGCTCAAGATCGACCAGAGTTTTGTGCGCGACCTGCTGACCGACCCCAACGATGCCGCGATTGTGGAAACCATCATTGGCTTGTCGCGCAACCTGGGCCTTGAAGTGATAGCCGAAGGCGTGGAGACGCCCGAGCAACGCGAGCTGCTGGCCCGCGCAGGCTGCCTGCTCTACCAGGGCTACCTCTTCAGCCGCCCCCTGTCTGTGGACGTTCTGGAGGCCTTCCTGCGCCCTGGGGCTGAGTAGGGGCCTTTCATAGCCCGGTGTGCGATCCGCATCGCTACCAAAAAACCGCAGCTATCAAAGTCTGCGGTTTTTTTTCGTCGGCTGCCTCGGCATTGACCACCGACTCTTGCCAGGCATTTCGCCGCCGGTCACCACCTCCGAGCGGCACCAGCGGTGCCAGGGCAGCGTGCCCGGTTGTTCTCTGTCTTCTTCTTATGTTTTCTATATATACATAGTCGTAGTAGTAGAGGGCGGTTTTTTGTGTGGACAACTGCTGTTTCCCCAATGGCAACACGCACTTGCGTGCATCCGAACCCTGTGTACCGATCCCTTGCGCCGCTGTCACCCCATCGGGGACAAAATCGGGCACGCGCCTGTTTCTGTGGATAACCCAAGGGTTGTGCCAAAACTATCCCCAGTTTTACGCACTGGGGCAGGCGCTTCTCAAAAATAGAGTCAAAATCGCCTTTAGCGCTTATGCATCAAGCGCTGATAGCTCTTCTATTTATAGCAAATAGGCAGAAAAGGGCCGGTGATGGCTGACCGCGCGACCTCGTTGCCGGTGCCCGGGAGGGCTAGCGCACCACCCGGAACTGCGCGCGCCATCCGAAGCGCCCACCCAGGCATCCGTCCGTTACCGCGACTTTTTTCCATGACTTGCCCACATCACGCTTTTCAGACCCCGGTTTTGGGTTCTGGTTATTCTTCTATAGCTTTATATATATAAATAGCAGTAGTAGTAGAGCGACCCTGTTTCTGTGGACAAGCCTTTTTTATTCAATGCTGTAGAGGACTTACGTTGCTTCAAAGCATGTGGGGCAACGTGCACAAATGGCGGGGCTCGCAGACAACAACTTTGACTGCGGGCGTTTTTGTGTGGATAACTAGCCAGTTGTGCCACAACTGTTCCCAGGGTTATCCACAAATTGGCGTCCTGACTGCCTCCGCACGTGGAAAAGCCCGGAGTCCATGGAAGGAACTCCGGGCTTCGTTGGGCAAGACACCTGGGTTGGCGCTTGAATGAACCAGCGGTAGCTGGTGATTTGTTGCGTGGCTTACTGGGCTGGTGCTGTCGGCTTTGCCTCGGCGGCTACACGCTTGCCTTGGTGGCCATGGCGCCCTTCGCCGCCGCCACCTTCACCACGCTTCATGCTGCCCATGTGGGGACCGCTGCGGTGCGCTTTGGCATCAAAGGTCTTTTGCTGTTCGGGCGTCAGTGCGGCGTAGAAGGTTTTGGTTGCCTCGCCACGGCGGTCGGCCTCGGCCGCGTGCTGGGCCCGCATTGCACGCATGCGGTCAATGCGCTCTGGGGTGGTCAGCTGGTCCATGCCCTGGCGGTCCAGGCGGGCGGTGCGCTCTCCCGGTTGCATGGATGTGGTGAAGGAGGTCCAGGCAGGTTCTTGCGCGGCCGTTAGCTGGAGATCGCTTTTGAGGGCTGCAATGTGCTTGGCGCGGTATTCCGCACGGTTGCCATGGTGCTTGCCGCCGCCTTGGTGGCCGTGGTGGCGTTCACCGGCCTGGTGGCGGCCTTCATGGGCCGTGGCAGCCGCTGTGGGGGCGCTGGTTGGGGCAGGGGGCTGCTGGGCCAGCACAGGCAGGGCCAGGGCAGCCAGTACAGCGGTGGCGGCAAAACGGCGGTGGAAATGGAAAGCCATGGTGTGAGTCCTTTCACAGGGGTTGAACAATCAACTCGCTAGAACGGTTGTCCCGGCGATTGAGAGTCAGTGTCCGCCCCGCATGTATCGCCGCCATGCCTGTTGAATGTGGGTGTGTAAAGTTGTGACAAGAAGCTGGTGGCGGGTTAGAAAAAATTTTAATGAAAATCGACTCTAGCGCTTATCTAATAAGCGCTAATAGCTATAAAAAATATAGTAAATCTCGCCCCTTGATCTGCATCAAGTCATCGGGGCCGCAGGCCCGGCGCTGGTGACCACCGACAATGGCGTGTTCCGGCTCGGCCTGTTTGTCTGCGTAGTGCAGCGCAGCCCGCCGTCCCCTACCACCAACGACCCCAACAAAAGGTTTTCCGTGTTCAAGAACATGATCGTGTACCGCATTGCCCCGCAATGGCAGGTCGAACTGACGCAAGTGGAAGAAGCCCTGGCCAAGGTGCCGTTTCTCGAATGTGGCGCCACGCAAGAAAAGTCACTGGGCTGGGTGCCGCCCCGGGGCGACCCGCATGGCCCGCTGGCCGAGTCGGTCGGCGGCCAGTGGATCTTGCGCTTCATGGTCGAATCCAAGGTGCTGCCCGGCAGCGTGCTGGCCCGCCGCGTGAAGGAAAAGGCCGAACGCATCGAACAGGAAACCGGCCGCAAACCCGGCAAGAAGGAAAGCAAGGAGCTCAAAGACGAGGCCAAGCTCGACCTGCTGCCCATGGCGTTTACCAAACAGGGTTCGATGTGGGTGTGGATCGACACCGCGTCGCGCCTGCTGGTGCTCGATACATCCAGCCAGGGCCGCGCGGACGAAGTGGTGACCTTGCTGGTCGAGGCACTGCCTGGCCTGTCGGTGTCGCTCATCAACACCCAGACCAGCCCCCAGGCAGCGATGTCGCACTGGCTCAAGGAACAAGAGCCGCCCGTGGGCTTCACGGTCGACCGCGAATGCGAGTTGAAAAGCGCGAGTGAAGAAAAAGCCGTGGTCCGTTACGCCCGCCACCCGCTCGATATCGAAGAAGTACAGGCCCACATCGACGCCGGCAAGCTGCCCACCAAGCTGGCCCTCACCTGGGACGACCGCGTGAGCTTCATGCTGACCGAAGGCCTGCAGCTCAAGAAGGTGACGTTTCTGGACACCGTGTTTGAAGGCACCAAGGCGGACGACGGTGGTTTTGACACCGACGTGGCCATTGCCACGGGCGAGCTGGTCAAGCTGATTCCCGACCTTATCGAGGCGCTGGGCGGCGAGGCCGAAAGTGGTGTGGCCAGCGCAGCGCAGGCGGTGGCGGCAGACGGCGTTGTCGCGCCCGGTGTGCCCAAGGTGCCTTCGACCGCTCCATCAGTCTCATCTGCCCCTGCGCGCAAGAGCGCTGGCGGTGGTGTGGTGACGGGTCCTAAAGAGGTGCCGGTGGATACCGACCCGGAGTCGGCACCCTTCTGACGCTGTGCCCCGGGCCTGGCCCTGCCTGGTAGCCCTATCGTTTTGTTGCCGTGAAAAATGGCGTCTGTCAGTGCGTTGGTATCGTGCGCCCAGGTCGATTGGATACGCAGCCCCCCACCTGAATTCGTCCCATTTTTCCGAGGAATTGCTCCCATGCCTTCCGCTAAAGCGGCACCCCCAAGCAGCGCGGCCTCGCCAGCGCCAGGCTTGCCCCGCCCAACGGGCCGGTTGCCTGCACCATCCCCCCGCGAGCAGCAGCGCGAGGCCAAACGCAACGCCGTATTGCAGGCGGCGGCGCAGCTGTTCAACGAGCGCGGTTTTCATGCCACCTCGCTCGACGACATTGCCGCGCGGCTGAACGTGACCAAGCCCACGCTGTACTACTACGTGAAGAACAAGGACGAGATCCTGCTGCAGTGCGTGCGCCAGGGCCTGGACATGATGATGGAGGGCATCGAGGCCTCTCGCGCAGCGGGCGGCAAGGCCATCGATCAGCTCATGACCTGCATGCAGGTCTACGCACGCATCGTCACCATGGACTTTGGCATGTGCCTCATCCGCGTGGGCGACGAGCAGCTGCCACCCGAAAGCCGCAAGGAGCTGCGCCGCCTCAAATCCGCCATTGACAAGGAGTTCCGCCGCCTGGTGTCCGAGGGCGTGGCAGAAGGATCGCTGCAGCCGTGCGACCCGAAGATGACCGCGTTTGTGATTGCAGGCGCTTTGAGCTGGATCGGCCGCTGGTACCAGCCAGGCGGCGAGTACACGCCCGAGCAGGTGGCGCAGCAGTGCATTGCAACGCTGTGTGATGGGGTTTTGCGGCGGTCAGCGGATGACACTGCGCTTGGGGCCACCGTGCCTGCCCCCAAGCGCAAGGCGGCGAGCGGCAAAGCCAAGAACCCTGCCCGGCCCAGCGGAGGCTGATGCGCTTTTTTGGGCCAGAATTCAAGCCAAATTGGCCTATAGCGCTTGATGGATAAGCGCTAGTAGCTATTGATTTGGTAGCGTTTTGCGCGAGGCTCGGGGTGCGTGGTGTTCTGCCTGCCCCGCTGCCAGATCGTCCAGAATGGGGCAGTCCGGCCGGTCATTGCCCTTGCAGCAGGACACCAGCGTTTGCAGGCTGCGCTGCATGGCCTGCATCTGCGCGATGCGTTCGCTCAGGTCGTCGATGTGTTGCTGTGCGATGCGCTTGACCTGGCTGCTGGCGCGGCGGCGGTCGTGCCACAGGCCCAGCAGCTCGGCGATTTCTTCCATCGAGAAGCCCAGGTCGCGGCTGCGGCGGATGAAGTGCAGGGCGTGCACGTCCGCCTCGGTGTACTGGCGGTAGCCGCTGTCGGTGCGGGCCACGCCTTTGACAAGGCCCAGCGATTCGTAGTGCCGCACCATGCGCGTCGAGATGCCCGCACGCCGGGCGGCGACGCCTATGGGCACGGGCCAGGTGGTGGCGCGGGGCGCTGCGGCCCGGGTGCGCGGAGCCTGCGCGGCATCTGTGGATTGGGGCGTGGTCATGGTGTGGCCCTCGCTGGGTGTGTGGTGGCGCGGCGCTCAGGCCCCGACGGTATAGCCTTCTTCGGCGATGGCGGCGGCCAGGGCCTCGCGCGGGGCGGTGCTGTCCACGTCCACCTTGCCGCTGGCGCGGTCGATGCGCACCTGGGCGTTGGGGTCGATCTGGTGCACGGCCTGGGTGACGGCGCGTTCGCAGTGGCCGCAGGTCATGCCTTGCACTTGGAGGGTGGTGGTGGTTGTCATGGTGTGTCCTTGTGGGGTTTTCAAATAGCGGCCGTTGAAGCGACCGAGACGAATGTTGAAGCTTGACATCGTGGCAGAGTCAAACGGTGTTCAAGACACTCATGATGTGAGGGTTGATCAATATCAATGCTTGACCTTGCCATCACGTCAAGGATCAGCATCTCCCCCATGAACACCAACACCCCCATCACCACGACTCTTGATTTCCCCGAGGCAGCCCACTCGCTCGACCTGGGTATCTCCGGCATGACCTGCGCCAGCTGCGTGGGCCGTGTGGAGCGCGCGCTGCGCAAGGTGCCTGGGGTGCAGGAGGCGTCGGTCAACCTGGCCACCGAGTCCGCGCGCATTGCGTTTGCCACCAGCGTGGGTGCCGATGCAGCCGCCATGGAGGCGCTGCTGCGCCGCGCGGTGCGCAATGCAGGCTACGAGCCGCGTGCGGCCGGGCAGGAGGACGCGCCCCAGGACCTGTCGCGCTGGGCTGGCTTCATGCCCGTGGGCATTGGGCTGCTGCTGTCTGCGCCGCTGGTGCTGCCCATGGTGGGCGACCTGTTTGGCCAGCACTGGATGCTGCCTGCCTGGGTGCAGTTTGTGCTGGCCACGCCGGTGCAGTTCATTCTGGGGGCGCGCTTTTACAAGGCGGGCTGGCACGCGGCCAAGGCGCTGTCGGGCAACATGGATTTGCTGGTGGCGCTGGGTACGAGTGCGGGCTGGGGGCTGTCGGTGTGGCTGTGGTTGACGGCCCATGAGGGGCATGCGCCGCACCTGTACTTTGAAGCGTCTTCGGTGGTGATCACTCTGGTGCTGCTGGGCAAGTGGCTGGAGGCGCGCGCCAAGCGCCAGACCACGGCAGCTATCCGTGCGCTGCATGCGCTGCGGCCCGATGTGGTGCACCTGTTGGGCAAGGACGGCGAGGTAGATGTGCCCGTGGCCGAGGTGCTGGTGGGCGACCAGTTGGTGGTGCGGCCGGGCGAACGGTTTCCGGTGGATGGCACGGTGCACGAGGGCCATACGCAGGTGGATGAGTCCATGCTCACGGGCGAGCCGCTGCCGGTAGCGCGCGACGTGGGGGACAGCCTGACGGGCGGCTCCATCAACGGCGATGGCCGCATCGTGATGGCGGTGACGGCCGTGGGCTCTGAAACGGTGCTGGCCCACATCATCCGGCTGGTGGAGGACGCGCAGGCTGCCAAGGCGCCCATCCAGCGCCTGGTGGACCAGGTATCTGCCGTGTTTGTGCCCGTGGTGCTGGTGGTGGCGCTGGCCACGCTGCTGGGCTGGATGTGGGTGGGGGTGGGCATGGAGACTGCACTGATTCACGCGGTGGCGGTGATGGTGATTGCCTGCCCCTGTGCGCTCGGTTTGGCTACGCCTGCGGCCATCATGGCGGGCACGGGCGTGGCGGCCAAGAACGGTATTCTGATCAAGGATGTGCAGGCGCTGGAGCTGGCGCACAAGGTGGATGTGGTGGCCTTTGACAAGACCGGCACGCTGACGCTGGGGCAGCCCCGGCTGACGGCGTTTGAGGTGGTGCCGGGGCTGGACGAGGCTGCCGTGATGGCGGCGGTGGTCGGCGTACAAAGTGGCAGCGAACACCCGCTGGCGCGGGCGGTGGTGGCAGCGGCGGGCGAGCGGCAGATCAACGTGGCGACGGCACAGGATGTGCGCGCGGTGCCCGGGCGCGGCACCGAGGGCGAGGTGGACGGCCAGAGCATGCTGGTGGGCAGCCTGCGCTGGATGCAGGAGCTGGGGGTCGACATGGGGCCGCTGGCTGAGCGTGCGCAGGCGCTTCAGGCCGAAGGTGCAACCGTGTCGGCGGTGGCGCAGCGTACTCCGCAGGGTTTGCAGCTACAAGCGCTGATGGCGTTTGGCGATGAGCCCAAGCCCGGCGCGCGCGAGGCGCTGGCGGCACTGAAGGCACGTGGCATCCGCACGGTGATGATCTCGGGCGACAACCGGGGCGCGGCCGAGGCCATGGCCCGGCGCCTGGGGCTGGACCCAGATGCGGGCGAGGTGATGGCCGAGGTGCTGCCCGGCGATAAGGCGGCCAAGGTGGTGGCGTTGCAACAGGGCGCTGACGGCAAGCGCCATGAGCGCCGCCGGGCCGCCCCAAGGCGCGAAGGCCCCCTCGGGGGGCAGCGACCCAGCGCAGCGGCGGAGCGTGGGGGCCACATTGTCGCGATGGTCGGCGACGGCGTTAACGATGCCCCGGCATTGGCAGCGGCCGATGTGGGCATGGCCATGGGCAATGGCACCGACGTGGCCATGCACGCGGCGGGCATTACGCTGATGCGGGGCGACCCGATGCTGGTGGCGGCTGCGCTGGATATTTCGCGCCGCACGGTGATGAAGATCCGCCAGAACCTGTTCTGGGCGTTTGCGTACAACGTGGCGGGCATCCCGCTGGCGGCGTTGGGCTATCTGAGCCCGGTGATGGCCGGGGCGGCGATGGCGCTCAGTTCGGTCAGCGTGATGGCGAATGCCCTCTTACTCAAGCGGTGGCGCATGTGATAAACACGTACGTCCGTGTCACGGATGTCTGGCAAACTGCAACGCTTTGTTTCAGAACGCGGGCCACGGGGGCTGAGTGTCCGGCGCGCACCATACCAATATGAAGGACGACAGATCATGAATCTCTTCTCGCTCATGCGGCAGTTCACCATACGTTTTCGCATGCTGGGTGCCATTGGCGTGGTTTTGGGCCTGTTAGGGTTGCTGGGCGGCGCAGGCATGCTGGGCATGTTCCGCATCCATGCCATGAGCCAGGACTTCATGGACCACTCGTTTACCAAGGTGGGCTACATGGCCGAGCTGCGGGGCGAGATGGGCGCCATCCGCCAGTTTGAAAAGGACATGATCATTGGCTATGAGAAGCCTGAAGCCGTAAAGGCTGCGCACACCAAATGGCAGGAAAGCCAGGACAAAGCCAAGAAGACGGCGAACAAGTTTCTGGAAGGCGAAGAAGACGCTGACAACCCCGTGGTGCGCAACATCGTCAAGCGCCTGGACAGCTATCGGGAGCTGTTTGCTCATGTGGCGCGCCAGCTGGAGGCCAGTGGCTACGACACCGCCACCATCGCCAACCGCATGAGCGGCAAGGCCGTGGCTGAGTTCGACGAGGCCGACAAGCTGATGGCAGAACTGGACAGCGTGTTGCGTGCAGAGGTCGCCAAGTCGGTGGAGCAACAGGGCCAGGTGTCCAACCAGACGAAATGGCTGTTTGTGCTGGCGGTGCTGATTACCGTGCTGGTGGTGGTGCCCACCACGCTGATGAACATGAACTCCATCTGCCGCCCGCTGGAAGACGCACGGAAGATGGCGCAGGCGATTGCGGGGGGTGATCTGTCGCAGAACATTGTGGCCGAGGGCAAGGACGAAGTGGCCGACCTTCAGCGCGCACTGCGCGACATGCAGCAGGGCCTGGGGGCGCTGGTGGCGCAGGTGCGCGATGCCAGCGGCAACATCGCCACGGCCAGCCAGGAGATTGCCACCGGCAACCAGGACCTGTCGCAGCGTACCGAGCAGACGGCCAGCAATGCCCAGGAGGCGGTGTCCTCGCTGTCTGAACTCACATCTACGGTGCAGCAAACCGCGTCGTCTTCGCAGATGGCCAACCAGCTGGCGGCGTCGGCATCGCAGATGGCCACCCATGGCGGCGGCGTGGTGCAGCAGGCCGTGGCCAGCATGCACGAGATCTCGACGTCGAGCCGCAAGATCGGCGACATCATTGGTTTGATCGACTCCATTGCATTCCAGACCAACATCCTCGCGCTGAACGCTGCCGTCGAGGCCGCCCGCGCGGGCGAGCAGGGCCGGGGCTTTGCCGTGGTGGCCAGCGAAGTGCGCAGCCTGGCGCAGCGCAGTGCGGCGGCTGCCAGCGACATCAAGGGCCTGATCCAGAGCAGTGTGACGGCCGTGGACGGCGGCGTGCGCCATGTGGAAGAGGCCGGCACCGCCATGAAGGACATCATGAGCAGCATTCAACGTGTGGGCGACATCATCGGCGAGATCACGGCCGCAGCGTCCGAGCAATCGGCCGGCATCGGCCAGGTGAACAGCTCGGTGGGCGAGATCGACCGCATGACACAGCAGAACGCGGCGCTGGTGGAGGAGTCTGCCGCCGCTGCCGAGTCGCTGCGCGAGCAGGCGGCGCGCCTGTCGCAGGTGGTGCAGCAGTTCCGGTTGTCAGAGTCGATGGCGGGGCATGGCCACCACGCCTCTCACCCGGTTGCGGCGCCCTGGCACGACAGCCAGATGCTGGCCGCTGGCCCGGGCCAGGCGCGGCTGATACGCTGACATTCGGTCACCAACGCGAACACCAACAACTACAGCAACACACAGCCGGAGCGTCGCCGCACGGTTTTGATCCACCCAGGCCCTGCAGGCGTTGTTTGCAGGGCCTTTTTGCCGGCGGTTGCCCCTGTTCATTTATTGACCTGCGTCAGGGGTGCGGCGGGCGCTGCGTGCGACCCTCGGGGTTTTTCTAACCAGGGGTTGCTGCATGTCGTCGATCAGTCTGCGAACCATTCGCGAAGAGCATGCGTCGCTGACTGCGGTGCTGCAGTCTCTGCGGCTCATGTCGGACCAGGGCCCCGGCGACGAGCCTGCGGCATTTTTTGACGTGATGCGGGCCATGCTGTTCTACATCGACGAGTTTCCTGAGCGGCAGCACCACCCCAAGGAATCGCGCTGGCTGTTCCCCAGGGTGGCAGAGCGGTCCCCCGAGGCCGCAAGGGCCATTGCCCAGCTGGAGCGCGAGCACGCGGGCGGCGAGGCGGCGGTGCGCGATCTGCAGCACCTGTTGCTGGGCTGGGAGCTGATGGGGGATGGCCGCCGGGAGGCCTTTGCCGACGCGCTGCAGCGCTACGTGCGCTTTTATCTGGACCACATGCGGCTGGAAGAGACCGTGGTGCTGCCCGCCGCGCAGCAGCATTTTGAGCAGGCCGACTGGGCGGCCGTGGATGCGGCATTTGCGACCAACACCAACCCGTTGGCACCGGGACAGCCCCGCGACCCTGCCTATGACCGCTTGTTTACCCGCATCGTGATGCGGGCGCCCAGCCCGATAGGGCTTGGAAGCCCCCCCTGAGTCGCCTGCGGCGCCTTCCCCCCAAGGGGGACGCCGCCAGCGCGGCGGGGCGGCCGCTGGCTTGCGCAGCGCCAGTTGCAACCAGCGCGGCCCAACGAGGCCATTCCTTCGTGGTGCGAAATCAGGCGCTCAGCGCCGGGTAGTCCGTATACCCCTCGGCCCCGCCGCCATACAGCGTGGCGCGGTTCACTTCGTTCAGCGGCGCGTTGCGTTCCAGGCGTGTGACCAGGTCGGGGTTGGCGATGAAGGGGCGGCCAAAGGCCACGATGTCGGCGCCGTTTGCCAGGGCGGTTTCGGCCAGGGCCTTGTCGTAGGCGTTGTTCACCATCCACGCGCCGTTGCCGCCTGCGGCGCGGTACGCGGCCTTGAGGGCGGCGTAGTCGAATGGGCGGCCTTCCACTTCTCGGGGGCCGCCGGTGGCGCCTTCGATGACGTGGATGTACGACAGGCCCAGGGGGCCCACCTGGCGCACCACGTATTCAAACAAAGGCTGCGGGTCCGCATCGATCACGTCGTTGGCGGGGGTGACGGGCGACAGGCGGATGCCGGTGCGTCCGCCGCCAATTTCCTGCGTGATGGCGGTGGTCACTTCGACCAGCAGGCGGGCGCGGTTCTCGATGCTGCCGCCGTAGGCGTCGGTGCGGGTGTTGCTGCCGGTCTTGAGGAACTGGTCGATCAGGTAGCCATTGGCTGCGTGGATTTCCACCCCATCAAACCCGGCTTCGATGGCGGCGCGTGCAGCGCGGCGGTAGTCGGCCACGATGCCGGGGATCTCGGCCAGTTCCAGCGCGCGGGGCATGGAGGTTTCGACGAAGGTGGGTACGCCGTCTTTGATGAGCACGGTCTTGGTCTTGGCCTGGATGGCAGATGGTGCCACCGGCGCCGCGTTGCCCGGCTGCAGGTCGGTGTGCGAGACACGGCCCACGTGCCACAGCTGCACCACGATCTTGCCGCCTGCTGCGTGCACGGAGGAGGTGACCTTCTTCCAGCCCTCGATCTGCTCGGGCGCATACAGGCCCGGCACATCGGCATAGCCCTGGCCTTGCTGGGTGATGGCGGTGGCTTCAGAGATCAGCAACCCGGCGCTGGCGCGCTGCGTGTAGTACGTGGCCACGAGGTCGGTAGGCACGGCGTTGGGCGAGCGGTTGCGCGTGAGCGGCGCCATGGCGATGCGGTTGGCCAGTTGCAGGTCACCTGCTTGCACGGGGTCGGACAGAAATGGCATGGCTTGGCTTTCAGAAAACGGGTTGCACACAATCGGTGAAGTCAGCGAGGGTAATGCTGCAACGAAAAACGTGCAGCACACATGCGTCAACCAGTGCGCTGGTTTTGTGATACCGGCGTGCCCTGGCCCGCGGCTGTGCGTTGGGACTGCCGCACGTTCCGCACTTTCAGCGCATTCTGCACGTTGCCGGGGGGTGGTGCAGAATCAAACGCCCCATGCCTCAACCCATTGTGCCGACGCATCCCATCCCCCCCAGTGCGCCTACAGCTGTACCGTCTTTGCCGGTGCTGTGGCTGGCGGTGGCGCTGTCGATGGGGGCGGCGGTGTCGCTGGGCATCACGCGGTTTGCATATGCGCTGCTGTTGCCGCCCATGCGTGAGGACCTGGGCTGGTCGTACACGCTGGCTGGGGGCATGAACACCGTCAATGCCATGGGCTACCTGCTAGGCGCGCTGGCCACGCCGCTGCTGCTGCGGCGCCTGGCACCGGGCACGGTGCTGGTGGCGGGGGCTGTGCTGGCCACGGTGTTCATGGGGCTCAGCGGCTTTTTCATCGACGCGCCACCCTTGCTGCTGCAGCGGCTGCTGGCCGGTGGGGCCAGTGCACTGGTGTTCATTGCCGGGGGCCTGCTGGCCGCGCGCCTGGGTGCGCACGCGCCGGGGCAGGGCGGCTTGCTGTTGGGCCTGTATTACGGCGGCACGGGCTGGGGCATCACGCTGTCGGCGGTGCTGGTGCCTTCTGTGCTGGCTGCGGCCCCGGCCCCGCATGCGTGGACCTGGGCCTGGTGGGCGCTGGCGCTGGCCTGCGCTGCAGCCACTGTGGTGTTGTGGTGGCCAGCGCGGGTGCTGCGCGTGCTGGCTGCGCCTGCGGCCGCACCCACCGCATTCAACGCCAAGCCACCCCCGGCCCGGGTGCACTGGCGGGCGCTGGCGCCCGCGCTGCTGGGTTATGGCTTGTTTGGGGTGGGGTACATCGGCTACATGACCTTTGTGGTGGCGCTGCTGCGCGAGCAGGGCGCCAGCGGCGTTGCGGTGACCTGGTTCTATGCCCTGCTAGGGCTGGCGGTGGTGCTGTCGTCACGCATCTGGGCGGGCCTGTTGGACCGCAGCCGCGGCGGGCAGGCGCTGGCGCTGCTCAACGGCCTGCTGGGCGTGGCCACGGTGCTGCCTGCCATTACGTCGGCCTGGCCGGTGATGCTGGCGTCGGGCCTGCTCTTTGGCGGGGTGTTTCTGTCGGTGGTGGCATCAACCACTGCGCTGGTGCGCCACAACCTGCCCCAGGTGCTGTGGGCCAGCGGCATCAGCGCGTTCACCATCGTGTTTGCCTCCGGGCAGATCGTGGGGCCCACCGTGGTGGGCTTTATCGCCGACGGCCCGGGCGGCCTGGCGCGCGGGCTGGTGTTCTCGGCCTGTGCGCTGTGGGTGGGGGCGCTTGTGGCGTGGCGGCAGAAGCCGCTGTAGTTGGTGCCACGCCGCTTCGCACAATCGCGCGATCGGGTCAGACCTCGGAACAACGGTCTACCCTCGCTGCTGTTGCATCGCTTCGGTGAACGCACGCAAACGGCTCGGTACCGCAGCGTCAGGACTAGCGGTGCGATGAGCCCCCAAGCCCGTATTGGCGCAACAGCACGGCGAAGTCTTTGGCCTCAACAGGTCGGCTGAAGTAGTAGCCCTGCATCTCGTCGCAGCCATGTGCGCGCAAGTACTCTTCTTGCTGCTGCGTCTCAACACCCTCGGCCACCACTGTCAGGGACAGCGTTTTACCCATGGCGATGATGGCTTGCGTGATGGCCTTGTCTTCTGCATTGGCAGCGATGTCGCGGATGAATGACCGATCGATCTTGAGCGTGTCGATGGGAAAGCGTTTCAGTTGTGCAAGCGACGAGTATCCCGTTCCGAAATCGTCGATGGCCAGCCGGGCGCCCATTGCTTTGATGGCGTTCAGCATCGTGATGGCGCGTGTGGGGTCCTGAACGACCATTCCTTCGGTGATCTCGAGTTCGAGGAACGCTGCCGGCATACCGGTTTCGGCCAGCACTTGCGCCAGGTCCTGCAGAAAGACATCTTCTTCAAATTGCCGCGCTGACAGGTTGACCGCAATGCATACGGCAGGCAAGCCCTCAGCCTGCCACGCTACGTTTTGGCGACAGGCCTCGCGCAGCACCCACTTGCCGATGGGCACGATCAGCCCGGTTTCTTCCGCCACACCGATGAACCGCATTGGCGGCACGTCCCCCAGCACCGTGCTGCGCCAGCGCAACAGAGCCTCCGCTCCATGCACCACGCCGGTCTTCAGGTTGCGCTTGGCCTGGTAGTGCAAGGTGAATTCACCGCGGTCCAGCGCATGGCGCATCTGCGTTTCAAGGACGAGGCGCTCCACTGCGAGGGTCTGCAATACGCTGGAGTAGATTTGCGCGTTGTTTCTGCCGTGCTCTTTGGCTGAATACATCGCGATGTCGGCATTTTTCATCAGCAGTTGCTCGCTGTCCCCATGGTCTGGAAACAGGGCAATTCCGATGCTTGCGCTCACCCGACACTCCTGGCCGTCAATGGACACGGGCAAGGATCCGGTGTCGAGCAGCTTGCCTGCCACGGTCAAGGCCGCCACCGCGTTGCTGATTTCCGGTGCCAGCACCACGAACTCGTCCCCTCCCAGTCGCGCCAGCACGTCCGAGGTTCTCAGCACCGCCTTGAATCGGCGGGCGATTTCGCACAGCAATGTGTCACCCGCCGCGTGACCCAAGGTGTCGTTGACGAACTTGAAACGGTCGAGGTCGATAAACATCACCGCAAACTGTCTGCCTTCGCGGCGGCTGAGGCGTATGGCGGCTCCGAGCAGTTCGCTGAAAAGCGTGCGGTTGGGCAGACCTGTCAACGGGTCGTGCGTGGCCAGGTACTGAACCCGCCCCTCGGCCAGCTTCTGGTGGGTGATTTCGCGACAAACTCCCCGATACCCCAGGAAGCCCCCGTCTGGTCCCAGCACGGGTTCGCCGCTCACGCTCAGGAAAAAGCCTTTGCTGCCTTGCAACCGACGGTGAATGACGACATCGCGAAAGCCGACGTGTGTCTCTACCATCGCGCGCAACCCCGCCCAGTCGTGCGGTGGCAGAACATCCAGTGGCGTATCAACAGCCAGGCTACCGATGAGGAAAGCCCGGGCACGTCGTGCTATGCGGCCCCGGCCCTCTACCAAGCTGAACCGCAAATCGGAATCCAGCTCCCAGTACCAATCACTTGACAGGTTGGTGAGCGCGCGAAAACGCGCCTCGCTGGCCCGAAGTGCGTGCTCCATCGTGCGGCGCTCGGTCACGTCGCGCAGAATTCCGCGAAACCCGATAACCTCGCCGCGGGCATTGAGCACCGGCTGCGCCGAACCTTCCCCAACCACCACCGTTCCGTCGCTTCGCAGCATCTCCCAGTCGAACGCCTGCGCGGCCGTCCTGCTTCGATAAATTCCGTTGAAAACTGCGTAGACCCGCTGTGCGACCTCTGGTGACTGGAACGCGTTGTATCTGCGGCCCAGCAGGTCGGCGGTTTCGTAACCCAGCATGCGGCTAAAAGCCAGGTTCACAAACGTGAGCGTGCCCGTGAGGTTCACTTCATAGTAGGGGTCGTTGATGGATTCGAGGATGTTTCGATAGCGCTCCTCGCTTGCTTTCAGGGCCTCCTCTGTGCGCAGGCGTTGTGTCACGTCGCGCAGCACGCCGTAGAACCCTGTTGCAGTGCCGCTGCCGTCCCGCATCAGGTGAACCGACCCCTCTGTATCCACAATGCTGCCGTCGCGGTGGACATGGCGTCCGTACTGGTTTTGCAGTGCCTGGCCGGTGAGGTAGACCTTCTTGAAAATGCGTGCGGCGTCGCGGGCCATCTCTGGCGTCTGGAAGTCGAGGTTGCGCCGCCCCATGAAGTGACTGGCAGACAAATCGAACAGGCGCAGGAACGCCGCGTTGACGTAACGGTAGTAGCCGGCCAGGTCGACTTCGTAATAGGCGTCTTCGAGGCTTTCCAGCACCCCGCGAAAACGTTGCTCGCTCGCCTGCAACTGCGCCTGGGCAGACGCACGTTCCGCTTCGTTGGCGAAATGGTCCAGTCCAAAACCGATATTGCGTGCCATGCGCTCGATCAGTTCGACGGTACGGGTGTCGAAGGCGCCGAGCGTGACCGAATAGAAGCCCAACACCCCAATCACAGCGCCACGGTGGCGTAGCGGCACTGCGGCCGAAGAAGCGAACTGCGCTGGCCGGCCCACCGCGTGCCACGGAGCGGTGCGCGGGTCGGCGAAATAGTCGTTACTGATGCAGGACACTCCGGTGCGCCAGGCTGTACCGATCAAGCCCTGGCCTTCCGGACGAGAAGGGTCCAGCGAGATGTCCACGCCGCCGCCGAGCGGCACGGGGGAGGTGCCGGCAATGGACCGGACGCACACCAAGTCGGTGCCAGGCTCGTTTCCGTAGACAGCGACCAACTTGAATACGCCGGTGGTTACCCCGGCGGCGCACACCCGGTCGTACAGGTTCTGGGGAGTGTCAGCGCGCAGTACGGCCTCGTTCGTCTCGCTCAGCACCGCATAAACGGCCGCCAGATGCGTGGCATCCGGCGTATCGGAAGGCAGGATCGCAGGTGAGGACGGCATGGGTGATGTGGGGGGCTTGAGGGTCTCACAGCCTCCCAGGGCCCAGTGAGCGCTCAACGGATAGGCAGGCCAACCGCATGGTGCCAGTATTGCATCGAAGGCGCCGCCGAGACGTCGCGCTTTCCCGGAGGTGTTCTAGTGAATTGCCCGAGCTACCAGCCCGATATCACGAACGCGTGCCCAACCCTGGGCAGCCACCGTCCTACCGCCCTACGGTGCTGTGTGCCGAGTCGCTGCATTTCGCGGCGCAACACAGATGGGTTTGCCTGAGGCGTTGTGCTGGCGGTTCAGCTGCGTGGCGAACTTGAAGGCGTTGCGCCCCGATGCCATTGCGCTGTATACGAAGCGTCGGCGCGGGGCGGCAACGCCTGCAGTCACCCTGTGCCAGGCCATCGGTGACGCCGCCGTCACCGTGAAATGGCCCAGCAGGTCTTACTTCAGCAAACCTTCGGCCTTCATCGCCGCCTGCACAGCGGGGCGGGCCGCCACGCGTTCGCGGTAGGCCGCCAGATTCGCCAGTGCCGAGATATCCACGTTGGTGGGCTTTGCCCAGTTGGTCACGGTAAACAGATAACCGTCGGCCACGGTGAACTGGTCGCCCATGACGTACTGCTTTTCGGCCAGCTGGCTGTCCACCCACTGCAGGCGCTGCAGCAGGCTGTCGCGCACGATGGGCTTGTAGTCTTCGGGCGTGGTGGGTTTGAACAGCGGGCTGAAGCCCTTGTGGATTTCGGTGCCGATAAAGGTCAGCCATTCCTGCAGGCGGTAGCGCGCCAAGGTGCCGTTGGCGGGTGCCAGCTGCTTGTCGGGCACCTGGTCGGCAATGTATTGCACGATGGCCGGGCCTTCGCGCAGGCGCTCGCCGCTGTCCAGTTCCAGCACGGGCACGTAGCCCAGGGGGTTGATGCTGTAAAAATCCGTGCCGTCTTGCAGCTTGTGGCTCTTGGTGCTGGCCAGCACGGGGGTGTAGGCCAGGCCTGCTTCGTGCAACGCAATGTGGGGCGACAGGGAACAGGCGCCGGGCGAGTAATAGAGCTTCATGGACCAATCCTTGAGTGAGAGAACGTCAAAGCCGCTGATGCTATGCGCTGCGCTGTTTTTCTGCAGGCGCTAGGGTTGCCACGTTCTTTTAGCTGTCGTATCCGGGGGCCTCACGCTGTACCTTGCGCAACAGCGCGGGCCAGGCAAACGCGCCACCCAGCCCACCCGTTTGCACCCGCATGGCCTGTGCCACGCCGCTCACTATTTGTGGGTTCACCTGCGTCAGCTCGCCCCCCGCCTGCGCATCAATCTGGATGCGGCAGGTGTTCTCGAACGTGTACATCGACAAAAACGCATCGGCAATGGTCTTGCCCACGGTGAGCAGCCCATGGTTGCGCAGCATCAGGAAGTTGGCTTGCCCCAAGTCGGCCTGCAGGCGCGGCTTTTCTTCGTCGCGAAAGGCCACGCCTTCGTACTCGTGGTACGCCAGCGAGCCCAGCACGAAGGTGCTCTGCTGGCTGATGGGCAGCACGCCGCCCTTTTGCGCGCTCACGGCCACACCGGCGCGCGTGTGGGTGTGCAGCACGCAGCCGGCCTCGGGCCGGGCTTCGTGCACGGCGCTGTGGATGACGAAGCCCGCCGGGTTCACCGGAAAGGGCGAGTCATGCAGCTTGTTGCACTGCATGTCCACCTTGATCAGGCTCGACGCCGTGATCTCGTCGAACATCAGGCCGTAGGGGTTGATGAGGAAGTGGTGCTCGCCAGCGCCCGACACCGATTCGGGCAGCTTGGCGCTGATGTGGGTGAAGACCAGGTCGCTCCAGCCGTACAGCGCCACCAGTCGGTAGCACGCGGCCAGGTCGCAGCGCAGCTGCCATTCTTCGGGGCTGACGCTGCCCTGCAGCGAGGGGATGTTGAGCATGGGGGGTGTCTCCGCTGTCTGTGTTGATGGGGGGGAGACACCACTGTAGGCCGATGGGGCGCGGGCGACTGTCAGGCAGGCTACACAGGCGCCCGTCGCATGGGGTCGCAAGATGTATAAAAATGATAGCTATCAGCGCTTGTTGGATAAGCGATGACGGCCATTTTGGCTTGAAATTTACACGACTGGTGTTTCTGGAATCGGCGCGCGCATGCCGGCATTGATCAGGTTCCAGGCATTGATCACGCCCACCGCAAAGCCCAGCTCGGTGATTTCTGCCTCGCTGAACACGGCTTGCAGCCTCGCAAATTCCTTATCGCTCGCGTCACTGTTTGGTGTGGCGGTCAAGATCTCGGCCCAGCGCAGCGCAGCGCGGTCGCGGTCGCTGAAAAACGGCGCTTCGCGCCAGCCCGCCACCGCGTTCAGGTGGCGGGGCTCCATGCCTTCCTTCACCAGCACATGCCAGTGCATGTCCATGCAATAGGCGCAGCCGTTGATCTGCGAGACGCGCAAAAACACCAGCTCGGCCAGGCGCGTGCCCAGAGGGCCTTTCTTGATGGTTTCAGACAGGTTCAACAGGCCCATGAAGGCATTGGAAGACAGTTGGTGGTACGGGAGGCGGGCGGTGTGCTGGGTCATGAAGAGATCCTGGTTGTCGGGAACAGAGGGTCGAAACAAAAACGGTGGTTGTCTGGACGACCGCGATGCCTGCGCGCCGCTGCCTTCCATACCCCTTCAAGACGCACCCGACCTTGCTGCTGTGACAACGTGCCGTTGTTTCTCATGGATCCAGCGTGGCCGGAACCCCCACCAGCTTGTCCGGGTTGCGCACCGCATAAATCCCCACAATCTGTTCCCCATCCGTCACAAACGCCTGCGCCGAGTCGAGGCGGCCGTTGGCGTAGTGCAGCAGCCCCGGCTCGCCATTGATGAGGGCCATGCGGTAGACCAGCTGCTCGCCCAAACGGCGGTATTGCGCCCAGTACAGCATGGCAATGCGAAACCGCCCCAGCAGCGGCTTGGGGAACGCAGCGACCTTGCCGCCGCCATCGCCAATCAGCTGCGCGTCTTCGCTCAGCAGCGCCTCGATGGCGCTGCGGTCACCGCTTTTGGCGGCCCGCATGAAGCGCTGCAGCAGCTGGCGGTGCACGGCCTGGGGCACCTCAAAACGTGTGCGCGCCTGCTGCACACGCTCGCTGGCGCGGTGCACCATCTGGCGGCAGCTGGCCTCGCTTTTGCCCAGCTGCACGGCGATGTCGGGGTAGTCGTAATCGAACACCTGGCGCAGCAAAAAGGCCGCGCGCTCTTCGGGCCCCAGGCGCTCCAGCACGTACAAAAAGGCGACCGACAACTCGCCCGCCAGCTCGGCCGCAGATTCGGGCGTTTGGTGGTGGTGTCCCTCGCCCTGCAGGTCCACCAGCGGCTCGGGCAGCCACCAGCCTACATACGCCTCGCGCTCGGCCTTGAGCGCCCGCAACCGGTCGATGGACAGCCGCGTGACCACCGTTACCAGCCAGGCCTCGGCCGACTGCAGCACGGCCACGTCCTGGCGGCTCCAGCGCAGCCAGGCGTCCTGCAGCACATCCTCGGCATCGGCCCGCACGCCCAGCATGCGGTAGGCAATGCCGAAGAGGCGGGGGCGCAGGGCGGTGAAGGGGTCGGTGGCGGTAGGGGTCGGTGTGGGGGTTGTGGTCATGGCGGCGTGGGATGGGAGTCCTCTTGGTTTGGTACAGACGCTGGGGTAGCTGTTTTGTGACAGTGCCGCCGTGGCAGCTTTTATTTTGATAGCTGCTAACGCTTGCTGTATAAGCGCTAGAGGCACTTTTGACCTGAAATTGAAAGGATGCAGAGATGGCAGATTTGTATGCAACCCGGAGCGCGCAGGCAACGTCTCTCGCGGGCCGGATGGGCAACGGGGCGAAGGCGGTGGCAGCAACTCTCTCATTCGCGCTGGTGCCGTGCATTGCGTCAGCTACGGCAGAACCTTTGACTGCGTGCTGTGAGGATCGGACATAGCCCAAGCCTTGATCTCGGTCCGTGAAAAAATGCACTTTCGGAATCTGCTTGTTGTGCTGACCAGTCTGCGCAAATATTCACAAGCGGTTCGTTAACTTCATCCATCTTGAGGACACACCATGCCCCATGCATTGAACTGGTTCGAGATTCCCGTCACCGACTTTGGCCGTGCCAAAACCTTTTACGAAACGGTTCTTGGCACCACCATCACTACGCTGGAAATGGGCCCGACGACGATGGGCATGCTTTGCACCGACCCGAACGCTATCGGCGGCGCGCTTGTGCAGGGTGAGGGCAGCGTGCCCTCGCAAAACGGGACGATGGTGTACCTCAATGGTGGGGACGACCTGGCCCCGATGCTGGGGCGCGTGGAGCGTGCGGGTGGGGCGGTGGTTGTTCCCAAGACGGAGATCGGCAATGACTTTGGCTTCTTTGCCCACTTTGTGGACACCGAGGGCAACAAGGTGGGACTGCACTCCATGACGTAGCGGGCGCTGCGCCTGCCGGGACGAGAGCCGGTGACGCCACCGGTTCAGCCAGAACTTCCTGGCTGCGTCAGTAGCTCCAGCCGCGTCAGATACGCCAATGCGTGCCCATTGCTGGCGCCACACATCTCCACCGACGGCATCAACCCGCCGCACACCGCTGGCCGCTCTGGCTGCCCAAAAATGCGGCAGCGTGCGTCGTCCCCCAGCTGAATGCACCGCACCCCCGCCGGTTTGCCCAGCGGCATGCCCGGGATGGGTGAGCTGATGGACGGCGCCGTACAGCAGGCGCCGCAGCCGGGGCGGCAGTCCACCTTCGGTTTACCTTTACTGGCCTGCGTCCGGTTGCAGGCGGGCGGATGCCCACAGCACCTGGTCCACCACGGCGCGCACACGGTCACGGTGGGCGGGCTGGATGAGGGCGCCGCTGTCGTCAAACGCGCTGCCAGCCGAGCCCAGCGCAAACGCCTTAGGCGCCAGCCAGCATTCCAGGTTGATGAGCAGTGGCGCCAGGTGGCTTTGCGAGCGCAGGCCACCCATGGCGCCGGGCGAGGCGCTGAGCATGCCCACCACCTTGCCGCGAAAGCTTTTGGTGCCGTCTTGCCAGTCGGGGTTGCCCTTGACGGGGCTGGAGGCCCAGTCGATGGTGTTTTTGAGCAGGGCGGTGTAGCTGCCGTTGTACTCGGGCGAGCAGATGACCCAGGCGGGGTGCTGCCACAGAATCTCTTTGAGGCGGATCACATCGGCCGGTGTGCCCTGGGCTTCGAGGTCGGCGTTGTACAGCGGGATGTCGAAGTCGGACAGCTCCATCAGCGTGACGGTGGCGCCTGCGTCGCGTGCGATGGCAGCGGTGGCGTGGGCCAGCTTGCGGTTGAACGATTGCTGGCGCGTGCTGCCGGCAAAGATCAGCAGCGAAGGGGTGGATGTGGTGGTGTTGGGCATGCGTGCGATTGAATCACAGGCACGGGGCAGGATTCCTGCAAGCCTGTTTCACGTGAAACAACCGCCTCGCTGACCCGACCCGCGACGTGGCGAATGCAAAGTGGGAAAATCGCGGGTTGCCCGCGTTGATGCAGGCGACTTGACCATTGGGCCCGCACGGCCCCGGAGCTCCCCCCATGTTGTACCCCCAGGAATTTGATGTGATCGTTGTCGGCGGTGGCCATGCAGGCACCGAGGCCGCGCTGGCCGCTGCGCGCTTAGGGCAAAGAACGCTGCTGCTCACCCACAACATCGAGACGCTGGGGCAGATGAGCTGCAACCCCAGCATTGGCGGCATCGGCAAGGGCCACCTGGTGAAAGAAGTGGATGCGCTGGGCGGTGCCATGGCCTTGGCCACGGATGAAGGGGGCATTCAGTTTCGCATTCTCAACAGCTCCAAAGGTCCCGCCGTTCGCGCCACGCGCGCCCAGGCCGACCGCATTTTGTACAAAGCCGCCATCCGCCGCATGCTGGAGAACCAGCCCAACCTGTGGCTCTTTCAGCAGGCGGTGGACGACCTGATGGTGGAGGGCGACCGGGTGGTGGGCGCCGTCACGCAGGTGGGCATCCGCTTTCGCAGCCGCACGGTGGTGCTGACGGCCGGGACTTTTCTGGACGGCAAGATTCACGTGGGCCTGAACAACTACGCGGCGGGCCGGGCAGGGGACCCACCTGCGGTGTCGCTGTCGGCACGTTTGAAAGAGTTGAAACTGCCCCAGGGGCGCCTGAAAACTGGAACACCGCCCCGGCTGGACGGGCGCAGCATCGACTTTTCGAAGTGCGCAGAGCAACCCGGCGACGGCATGCCGGGCGGCGTGAACGAGGGTACGGTGCCGGTGTTCAGTTTCATGGGCAATACCGCCATGCACCCGCGCCAGATGCCCTGCTGGGTGACCCACACCAACGAGCGCACCCACGAGATCATCCGCAGCGGCTTTGACCGCAGCCCCATGTTCACCGGCAAGATCGAGGGCGTGGGCCCGCGTTACTGCCCCAGCGTGGAAGACAAAATCAACCGCTTTGCCGACAAGGACAGCCACCAGATCTTTCTGGAGCCCGAGGGCCTGACTACGCACGAGTTCTACCCCAACGGCATCAGCACCAGCTTGCCGTTCGACATCCAGTACGACCTGGTGCGCAGCATGAAGGGGCTGGAGAACGCGCACATCCTGCGCCCCGGCTACGCCATCGAATACGACTACTTTGACCCGCGTTCGCTCAAGAGCAGCTTCGAAACGCGCCAGATTCAGGGCCTGTTTTTTGCCGGGCAAATCAATGGCACCACCGGTTACGAAGAAGCTGCAGCCCAGGGCCTGTTCGCCGGTATCAACGCCGCGCTGCAATGTCGGGGTGAAGCCGCATGGCTGCCCGGCCGCGACGAAGCCTACCTGGGGGTGCTGGTGGACGACCTCATCACCAAGGGCGTGACCGAGCCCTACCGCATGTTCACCAGCCGGGCTGAGTTCCGTCTGCAGCTGCGAGAGGACAACGCCGACATGCGGCTGACGGAAGTGGGGCGCCGTATGGGCCTGGTGGACGACGCCCGCTGGGATGCGTTCAGCCGCAAACGCGATGCTGTTTCACGTGAAACAGAACGCCTGAAAGCTACCTGGGTGAATCCGCGCAACCTGCCCGCCGCTGAATCCGAACGGGTGCTGGGCAAGAGCATCGAACATGAGTACAACCTGTTTGAACTGCTGCGCCGCCCGGATGTGAACTACACCAATCTGATGTCGATGGATGGCGGCAAGTACGCGTCCCAGGATGTTTCACGTGAAACCTTGGGCGAGCTCAGTGAGCCTGTGGTGGAGCAGGTGGAGATTGCTGCCAAGTACGCAGGCTACATCGACAGGCAGCGGGATGAAGTGGGCCGCGCTGCGCATTTTGAAAAACTGCGTCTGCCGGCCGAGCTGGACTATATGCAAGTCACGGCCCTGAGTATCGAAGCGCGCCAGGTGCTCAGCCGCCACCGGCCCGAAACACTGGGCCATGCGTCACGCATCACGGGCATCACCCCCGCCGCGATCTCGCTGCTGATGGTGCATTTGAAGAAGGGCGGGTTCAAGGAGTTTGCCGTGGCTGCGGCAGCCAGACCAGAGGGAGAGGTGGCGGCATGACGACGGCAGTGAACAACGACACCTTGCGCCAGCAGCTGCAGGCGGGCTCAGAGGCTTTGGCCCTGGGCCTGACGGATGCCCAGGTCACCCTGCTGATGGATTTTCTGGCCCTGCTGCAGAAGTGGAACAAGGTCTACAACCTGACGGCTGTGCGTGACCCGCAAGAGATGATGACGCACCATCTGCTGGACAGCCTGGCCTCTGTGGCGCCGCTGCGCAGGCATGTAGAGGCTTTGCAGCAGGGCGATGCGCCAGCCCCGATCAGGTTGCTCGATGTGGGTTCGGGAGGCGGCTTGCCCGGCGTGGTGTTTGCCATCTGCTGCCCAGAGGTGGATGTGAGCTGTGTGGACACGGTGGGTAAAAAGGCGGCATTCATCCAGCAGGCAGCGGTGGCGTTGAAGCTGCGTAACCTGCATGGCGTGCACGCGCGGGTCGAGACGTTGACGACACCGTTCGACATCATCAGCTGCCGCGCTTTTGCCTCACTGCCCGACTTTGTGATTTGGTCGCGTGCTGCACTGGTGGCACCGCACGGCGTCTGGCTGGCCATGAAGGGCAAGCACCCCGAGGACGAGATTGCGGCGCTACCCGCCGATGTATCAGTGTTTCACGTGGAACAGCTTGCCGTTCCTGGCCTCGACGCCGAGCGCTGCATCATCTGGATGAAGCCTGCGTAACCGCTGACTGCGGACTGCTGACTTTTCAGCGGTTGGGGCAGGGTGGTCGCGTAAACTCGGCACCTCACTTTGGGTGCCACCATTCTGCGCACCCGTCCAGCACCCCGGGAGAGTTCATGTTCGGCATCGCAGACTACGGCGCCTTTGTCGCCGCCATTGTGTTGTTCCTGGCCATTCCAGGCCCCGGCAATCTGGCGCTCATCACATCCACCAGCAAGGGCGGCGTGCGCGGTGGCCTGGCAGCCACGATGGGCGTGATCGCGGGTGACCAGGTGCTGATGTGGGCGGCGGTAGCCGGTGTGGCGGCCTTGCTGGCCACATACCCTGCGGCCTTTCATGCGGTGCAGTGGCTGGGGGCAGCCTACCTTGCGTGGCTGGGCTTCAAGATGCTCACCGCCAAGCCCGGCGCACAACCCATCCTCAACATCCAGCCGCGCCAATACTTCAAGCAGGCGGGGCTCATCACCTTGCTCAACCCCAAGGCCATCGTGTTCTACATGGCGTTCTTTCCTCTGTTTGTAGACCCGGCCCGTCACCAGGGGCTGATGACCTTTGGCGTGATGGCGGCCACCGTGGCGGTGCTGACGTTTCTCTATGGTCTGGTGGCCGTGCTACTCACCCACCACCTGGCCGAGCGCATGCGCGCCAACCCGCGCATCGGCCGCGTGCTGGAAAAAGTGGCGGGCGTCTTTCTGATCGGTTTTGGTATCAAGCTCGCCATCTCCAAATAAAACAACGACAACAACACGGACTGCAACACCCACATGGCCAAAATTTTCTGCGTTGCCAATCAAAAGGGTGGCGTTGGCAAGACCACCACCACCGTCAACCTTGCTGCGGGCCTGGCCAAGATCGGCCAGCGCGTGTTGATGGTGGACCTGGACCCGCAGGGCAACGCCACCATGGGTTCGGGCGTGGACAAGCGCAGTCTCGACCTCACGGTGTACGACGTGCTGCTTGAATCCGCCTCGGTCAAAGAGGCAGCCGTGTTGTCGGAAAAATGCGGCTACTGGGTGCTGGGCGCCAACCGCGAGCTGGCGGGCGCCGAGGTGGAGCTGGTGGCGCTGGACCACCGTGAAAAGCGCCTGAAGGCCGCGCTGGCCGAGGCCGATGGCGACTACGACTTTGTGCTCATCGACTGCCCGCCGTCTTTAAGCATGCTCACGCTCAACGGCCTGTGCAGCGCCCATGGCGTGATCGTGCCCATGCAGTGCGAGTACTTTGCGCTCGAAGGGCTGACCGACCTGGTCAACACCATCAAGCAGGTGCACGCCAACCTCAATGCCGACCTGCAGATCATCGGCCTGCTGCGCGTGATGTTCGACCCGCGCATTACCTTGCAGCAGCAGGTCAGCGACCAGCTCAAGGGCCACTTTGGTGACAAGGTGTTCAACAGCGTGATTCCGCGCAACGTGCGCCTGGCCGAAGCGCCCAGCTACGGCTTGCCCGGCGTGGTGTTTGACCCGCTGGCCAAGGGCAGCCAGGCGTTTGTCGAATTTGCGCAAGAGATGGTGGACCGCGTGCACCATATGCCCGCTGCGGCAGCTTCCATAGCCAAAATGCCATCTAGCGCTTGATGGATAAGCGTTAGCAGCTATTGAATTGATAGTAATGAAGCCATCCAACATACTGCTGCTGCCCGGCTGGCAGAACTCCGGCCCCGACCACTGGCAAAGCTGCTGGGAGTCGGCGCACGGCTACCACCGCGTGGAGCAACACGACTGGATGCGCCCGCTGCGCGGCGACTGGTCGGCGCGCCTGGAAGAAACCGTGGTCGATGCCGACGGCCCCGTGGTGCTGGTGGCGCACAGTCTGGGCTGCATCCTGACCGCCTGGTGGGCGGCGCACACCCGCCACGCGGCCAAGGTGCGGGGCGCGCTGCTGGTGGCGCCGGGTGACGTGGAGCGGCCCGACCTGGCCGCGCAGATCCACGGCTGGGCACCCATTGCGCGCCAGCCGCTGCCTTTCCCCTCCGTGCTGGTGGGCAGCCGCAATGATCCGTATTGCAGTTTCGAGCGCGCCGAAGGTCTGGCCCAGGCCTGGGGCGCGCGGTTCGTGGACTATGGCGAGCGTGGGCATATCAATGCCGAGTCAGGCCTGGCGGACTGGCCCGAAGGCCAAGCGCTGCTGCACACCCTTTTGAAAGATTGAGTACAAGAACATGGTCACCAAAAAACCCAAGGGCCTCGGCCGCGGCCTGGAAGCCCTGCTGGGCCCCAAGGTCGAAGAAAAAGTGGAGCAGGCCCAGGCGGCCGAAGCCGGGCTGCCCAGCAGCCTGCCGCTGTCCGAGCTGGTGCCCGGCGTGTACCAGCCCCGCACGCGCATGGACGAGGGTGCGCTGTACGAGCTGGCCGAATCCATCAAGGCCCAGGGCATCATGCAGCCGATTCTTGTTCGTCGGCTCAGCGACGAACAAGCTCGGCTGCGCCGCCAGGAACGAGCATCGCAGGGGCCCTCCCCTGCGATGGGTGCCCTCAGCCAAGAGGGGCCGTTGTACGAAATCATCGCGGGCGAGCGGCGGTTCCGCGCCTCGCGCCTGGCGGGCCTGGCCGAAGTGCCTGTACTGGTGCGCGATGTGCCCGACGAGTCGGCGGCCGCCATGGCGCTCATCGAGAACATCCAGCGCGAAGACCTCAACCCGCTGGAAGAAGCCCATGGCCTGCAGCGCCTGGTCAAGGAGTTCGGCCTGACGCACGAGCTGGCCGCGCAGGCTGTGGGCCGCTCGCGCAGCGCCGCCAGCAACCTGCTGCGCTTGCTGAACCTCGCCGAGCCGGTGCAGACCATGCTGATGGCGGGCGACATCGACATGGGCCATGCGCGCGCGCTGCTGTCGCTGGACCGCGCCGCGCAGATCACGGCAGGGAACCAGATCGCAGCCAAGAAGCTGTCGGTGCGCGAGGCCGAGGCGCTGGTCAAGAAGATTGGCGCCGAGTTCAGCCTGGTGCCGCAAAAGCCCCAGAAAGAAAAGTCGCGTGACCTGAAGCGTGTGGAAGAAGAACTCTCGGACCTGCTCATGGCCGAGGTCGAGGTGCGCGTGAAAAAGCGCGTCAAGCGCCATGGGCGCGTGGAAGACATGGGCGAACTGGCGATTCAGTTCGGCTCGCTCGAAGCGTTGAATGGCTTGATCGACCGCCTGCGCGGCTGATCGACCGTTGGTCCGGGGCGCGGTTCTGTTGCCGCGCAGACATGCGTGAAATAGCGCACACAAACGGTTTCCACAAGTAACTTGCGCAGGCAAAATGCGTCTGTGCGGGGCCTACACTGCGCTGCGTTCAACACACCCGGGTTGACCGCAAGGCCTCTTCACAGAGCGGCGAACGCGCTGTTCTGCGGCCCACGATGGTTAGCCGGGTGATTTACGCATCTCCTTGAAGCCCACCACCATGCCCCTTTTGCGCCCCGCACAACGGTCTTACAACCCCCTGCGGGTTGGGCCCCTCGGCGGCTGAGAACCCTATGGCCCTGCGCTTGCCCTGGCCCCTGCCCGCATTGATGGCGTGGGCGGGCGCGTGGCTGGTTTTTGTGCTGCTGCAGCGTGCGGCGGTGCCTGCGGTGGCCGCACTGCTGGTGGCATGCCTGCTGGGCACGGCGGCCAGTGTGTTGGGCGGCAGCTGGTGGCGCCGAGGGCTGATTGCCACAGGGTTTCCGCTGTCGCTGGCGCTGCTGGGGGCGGCCAGCCTGCCCACCTGGGCCTGGCTGGTGCCGCTGTCGCTGTTGTTGCTGGTCTACCCGCTGAACGCCTGGCGCGATGCACCGCTGTTCCCCACGCCTCGCTATGCGCTGCAGGCGCTGGCTCTGCAGGCGCCGCTGCCTTTGGGCGCGCGGGTGCTGGATGCAGGCTGTGGCGTGGGCGACGGTTTGAAGGCGCTGCGCCATGCCTACCCGGCTGCGCAGCTCGAAGGTGTGGAATGGAGCTGGCCCCTGCGCCTGCTGTGTGCGCTGCGCTGCCCCTGGGCCTATGTGCGGCGTGGCGACATGTGGGCTGCCGACTGGAGCGGCTACCGCATGGTGTACCTGTTTCAACGGCCCGAGAGCATGGCACGCGCAGCCGCCAAGGCCGAGGCCGAGCTGGCGCCTGGGGCCTGGCTGGTCAGCCTGGAGTTCGCGATCCCCGCTGTGTTGCCCAGTGCCCAGCTGCGCGCACCGGGCGGGCGGGTGGTGTGGCTCTATCGCATGCCCCTGAACCGCACGGACGCATGACATGCGATGTGTATCTACCTGTTTCCGCTGCGTTGCATGGTTACAGAAAAGATACAAGCTTTTGCTACATTGCGCCCCAGGCTACAAACCTACACAAAACAACCAAGAAACACACAGCCTGAGGGGGCTGCAAGCAGCACGCCAAAGCGCCGGGAGGGGGCGCACGGGCTGCCAGCGCCACCCTCATCCGGTCTTCGATCACAGTCATCGGCAGCATCCAGCGCGGCACACCCTGAACGGTGTTCCTGCAGTGTGGTGCTGCCGCGCGCGTGGGCAGGGCCGGGGTTTTCTGGTGCTCAACCGTCCAATCTGCAAGGAGCATTCATGACCACCCACCAGCCCACACTGGCATCTCGTTCCCGCCTGCGCGTTCGCCCGCGCCTTTTGTGGGTGCTGACGCTGAGCGCAGCGCTCACAGGCTGCGCCACCATGCAAAGCCACGACAAGCTGGCCACCGACATGCAAACCGCGGGCCGCACAGGGGGCATCCCTGCTGCGCTGGCCAGCCTGGAAAGCTCTGCCAAAACCGAAGATGAAAAAACCGCGCTGCTCTACAACCTCGAACGCGGCGAGCTGCTGCGCATGGACCGCCGCTACCCTGACAGCACCAACGCCTTTCTGCTGGCCGACAACAAGGTCAAGGAATGGGAAGAAACCGCCAAGACCAACCCGGCCAAGCTGATGGGCACCGTGGGCGCAGCACTGATCAGCGAACGCCTGAAGGCCTATGAAGGCCAGGACTACGAAAAGGTGTGGCTGACCACACGCCTGGCGCTCAACCGCATGGCGGTGAACGATTTCGAAAACGCCCGCGTGGACATCAAGCGCACGCACGAACGCGAAGCCATCATTGCCGAGTTCCGATCCAAGGAAACCCTGGCAGCCGAAGAAGAGGCCAAGGCCAAGGGCGCCACATCGGGCGGCAAGGAACTCAACGGCTACCCGGTGGAGACGCTGAATGACCCCGAAGTGTTGGCGCTCAAGAACGGCTACTCCAACGCCCTGAGCCACTACCTGGCGGGCTTTTTGTACGAGATGCTCAACGAGCCAGGGTTGGCCGCGCCGGGCTACCGCAAGGCGATTGAACTCAAGCCCGACACCCCGGTGCTGGAAGAAGGCCTGCGCGGGCTGGATACGCGCACCGGCTTCACCTGGAAGCGCCGCCAGCGCATGACCGACGTGCTGTTCGTGGTCGAAGCGGGCGATGCGCCTGCCCGCAAGCCCAAGGCTTTCACCTTGCCCGTGCCCACCGGCCGCGGCATGGTCACGGCCAGCATTTCATACCCTGTCATCGAGCCTTCGACCGACCCGCTGCTCACCACGATCTCTGCCGCTGGCACTGACCTCAAGCTCGAAAAAGTGGTGGACGTGAACGTGATGGCCCGCCGCGCCCTGAAGGACGAAATGCCCGGCATGGTGCTGCGCGGCTTTACCCGCGCCGTGGCCAAGGGCGTGCTGCAGAACGAGCTGCAAAAACGCGGCGGCCTGGTGGGTGGCTTGATTGGCGCGGCCGCATCGGTGGCGACCGAGCAGGCCGACGACCGCCTGTGGCGCATGTTGCCCGGCCGCGTGTACGTGGCGCGTGGCTACCTGCCACCGGGCGAGCACACCATCACCATCAATGGCCGCGCACTGCCTGTGCCGATCAAGATCGACGGCCAGTACGCGCTGGTGCCCCTGCGCCTGTATGAAAACAGCGTGTTGACCGGCGACGTGGCCATGCTGGGCCAGCTGCCCACGGTGGCGGCTGCACCCCAGCCTGCACCGCCCGCAGCGGCGCCCGCTGCGCCTGTGCGCACCACCAACAACCGTGCACGCTCGGTGCCCCAGTCTGCTGTCAAGCCCACCGTCGCCAAGCCAGCTGCGGCAGCACCAGCAGCCAAGCCTGCAGCCGCAGCCAAAAACTGAATCCACCCTCTTTTGACCCTTTCCAAGGAGCCTCTCGCATGAGCACCCGTTTTAAACCTGCAGGCCTGACGGCCGCCATCCCTGCCGTGGTGTACGCCGCCCTTCTGACCCTGGCCACCAGTGTCAGTGCCCAACAGCACGACCCGGCCACCCCGCTGGCCGTGGCCTCCAAAGTCGCCCTGCGCGGCGAAGCCAACAGCATCGCCGTGCGCGAGATGCGCATCGTGCGCAAGAACGACATCCTGGTGGTGCAGGCCGACATGGCCAACATGGGCCGCACCGACCGCACCGTGTTCTACCGCTTCAAGTGGCTGGACCAGGTGGGCAACCAGGTGGGCGACGGCGAATCGTGGAAGCAGATGAGCGTGCTGGGCCTGGGCCAGCAGACCGTCAAGAGCGTGGCCCCCACCAGCGCCGCAGTCGATCTGCGCCTTGAAATGAACGTCGAGCCGCGCTGAAGACATGAAGCACCCCCTGAGTCGCTTCGCGCCTTCCCCCTCTCTCACGCTGCGCGTGGGAGGGGGACGCAGCCAGCGCACGCCAGCGAAGCGCCGCATGCGCGGCTTGGCGGCCCTTGCGCGGCTGCCCGCGCACGGGGAGCGCCAGTTTCAAGCGTCCCAGATCGCGAGAAGCGCAACGTATTACTAAGAGGAAATCAACACCATGAGCAATAACACCATCCGGCGCAGCGCGCTGATCCTGGCCTTTGCGGCCAGCACCCTGGCCCTCTCGGCCTGCCAGAACCTGTCTTCGCCCACCGTGCGTTTTGACCGCCAGGTCAACTACGGCGACGCCAAGGCTGTCGAGCTGGTGACCAACGAGTTCGGTTCCACCGACCTGCAGATGATTGCCGAGAAGATGACCGGCGGCCTGCTCGAAACCGGCATCTTCCAGGGCCGCCCCACGGTAACGATCTCCACCGTGAAGAACAAGACCAGCGAGTACATCGACACCACCAACGTGATGAACTCGATCCAGACCTCGCTGGTCAAGTCGGGCAAGGTGCGTTTTGTGCGCTCCATCAACGAAATGCAGGCCGGTGTGGACGAGCTGCAGCGCCAGAACCAGAGCGGCCTGTACAAGCAGGGCACCACCGCCAAGGTCGGCCAGATGACGGCCGCCAAGTACAGCATGGAAGGCGAGCTGACCAGCATCGTCAAGCAGAACAACGCCACCAAGGACGTGTACTACAAGTTCACGCTCAAGCTGTTTGACGTGCAGGAAGGCACGATCGAATGGCAGGACGAAAAAGAGATTCGCAAAACCAGCAAGCGCTGAGGAGCACGCCATGCAACGCAGAACCACCTTGAACGCGGCCCTGGCCGTGATTGCCGCCACCGCCGTGGCCTGGGGCGCTACCGCCCACGCGCAGCAGAACACTGCGCCCAAGATCGCTGTGACCGACCTGGCCTACGCGCAGCGCGTGTCCGAGTACTTCCTGGCCGGCACCTACCAACGCAGCAGCCAGATGAGCGCCAGTGGCAGCCACAGCGGCGGCCACAGCCATGGGCCGTATGGCGGATCGGGCTCGCACTCGGGCAGCCACTCCATGCAGGCGTCCGAGCAGGCCAGCGGCACCTATGTGGCCGGGCGCTACAGCTACATCGAGCAGCGCGAACTGGGCGGCTACACCAATGACATCAAGGGTGCGCTGCTTCAGGGCACATACTTCCGTCTGGTGCAGGGCAAGGGCTTTGACGCGGGCAAGCCCCAGCCATCCAAGGCCGAACAGGTGCTCAACCAGGTGCAGGGGGGCAAGATGGCAACGCCCCAGGCGCAACCCGAGGTTGGCAACGTGATCGCCCGCATCAAGAAGGGCGAGTTCGCCGGTGCCGACTACGTGCTGTTTGGTGTGGTCTCCAGCATCGACTTCACCGACGCGCTGTCGCCCCTGCAAGGCACCAGCAGCGCCACGCGGCAGTATGGCCTGCAGCTGCTGGCCGACTTCTCGCTCATCAACACCAAGACCTACGAGATCAAGGCCGCGTTTTCTGCCCAGGGCGAAGGCAACGACACCAAGATTTTGTCGGTTCGCGGTGACATCGCACCCCCCAACCGCGCCAAGGTGATGCGCGAAACCTCCCAGTCGCTGGCGCAGGACGTCTACGCGCAGCTCGCCACGCAGCTGGGCTACACCGACGCCCACCTGGCCCGTGGCGTGCGTCCGCCCGTGGTGTACCAGCAGGGCGGCCAGCCCATGCCCCAGCAGCAGCCGCAACAGCAGCCTGAGCAGGTGCTGATCCTCAAGTGACGATCACGCCACCGTGCCCGCAGTGACGCACCCTCCCGTCGCCACGCAGCGCCACTCCAAGGCCAGCCCCGCGCTGGCCTTTTTTGTGGTCGTGGGTGTTGTGGTTGCTTTTGCGTCTGTGTTGTCCGGCTGCGCTGCGCCGCCACCGGTGGTGCGGGCGCCAGAGGATGCGCACCCCGCGTACGCCGTAGACGTCCTGGCGGCGCCCACACAGACCCCTGCAGAAGGGTTCGCGCAGCGGCCCCTGCCCGGTGCCGACGGCGCCACCCTTCAGACCTTGCAGCGCAGCGAACGCACCGCACCGCTGCGCTACCGCGTAATCGTCATTCCGGGCTCGGGCTGTGCAGGCATGGGGCCGATTGCGGAGCGCTACTTTGCCGGCCTGCTGCATGCCCAGGTGCTGGTACTGCACAAGCCGTGGGTGGACCCCCAGGCGCGCACAGCCTCCGCCCATTGCCCGCACCTGTTTGTGTGGCGGGACCGGCATTCCACCTGGCTCAAACACGCGCGTGCGGCCTTGCGCGCCGATGCGGCTTTGCGCCAGGGGCAGCCCGCGTTGCCGCAGCTCCTGGTCGGCATATCGGAAGGCGCAGAACTGTTGCCCGCACTCGCCCCCGAGGTGCCGCACTTGGCGGGCCTGGTGCTTATCGGTTCGAGCGGGCTGGACCCTCAGGAGGTTGGCGCGCTGCAGGCCCGCCGCCTGGGCGCAGAGGCCGACTGGGTCGCGTTGTCGCGGATTGTGGCGGGTGCTCCCCGCGACTCTGTGGTGGTGCAGGGGCGCAGCCTGGGCTACTGGCGCGACCTGCGCAACTGGCCGTTGACCTTGCCGCTGCTACGCAGCCCCTGGCCGCTGCTCCAAGTATGGGGCACTAACGATGCGCTGGTGCCCGCCGATGCCTACGCGCGTTTTGCGGAGCTGGCCCGCTTGCGCACTGCGCCCTACTGCGCACGGCGCATCGAGGGTGCCGACCACGGCCTGCAGCGCTCCGCAGCGGGTGTAGACGGCGTTCAGCAAGTGTGGGCCTGGACCGAGCAATGGGCGCGCAACCCGCAGGGCGGCTTGTGCGGGGCGCCTGCGCAGTAGTAGCGCTGTATGGATCAGCTTTTGGGGGCCGCAGCTTGCGGCGGCCGCCGGATCAGCGACACCACCAGCGTGACCACCGTGAGTGGGATGACAAAGCCCATCATCACGGACGAGAACGTGGGCAGCGCGGCGTGGTCCTGTGCGGCCATGATGAGGTAGGTGACGTAGGCCACGTAGTAGCCCAGGAAAACGCCGCCTTCCCAGCGCGCGATCTCGCGTCCTGACAGGAAGATGGGCAGGCTGGCCAGCGCCACGGCCAGCATCACCCACATGTCAAAGGCCAGCACCGAACTGGGCACGACCAGACCTGTGCTGCCCGCCAGCAAACCCGACAGCCCCAGGCAACCCAGGATGTTGAAAGTGCTGCTGCCCACCGCATTGCCCACCGCAATGTCGCGCTCCCCCTTGAACGCCGCTGCCAAGGATGTGGCCACTTCCGGCATCGACGTGCCCGCTGCCACGATGGTCAGGCCAATCACCACATCGCTCACGCCCAGCGCTTTGGCAAACACCACCGATGCGGTCACCAGCCAGTCCGACCCCACCACCAGCAGGCCCAGCCCCACGACAATCAGAACCAGTTGCACCCACAGGCGCGAATCCCAGGCGCCCGGCGCAGCAGGCTTCAGTTCGGTCTCGTAGTCGTTGGGGGCGGCATGTGCGTCCTGCGCCGCACGGGTTTCGCGGCGCGACTGCACGATGAGAAACCCTGTGTAGACCAGCAGCAGCCCGAAAAACAGCGCGCCATCCATCAACCCCAGGCGCCCGTCCAGGCTCAGCACCAGCAGCAACAGCGACGCGCCGATGAGGATCGGCACTTCTTGCCGGATGAGCTGGATATGCACGATCAGCGGCGCAATCAGTGCGCTGATGCCCAGGATGAACAGCACGTTGAAGATGTTGCTGCCCACCACGTTGCCAATGGCCAGATCGGTCTGGCCGTTGAGCACGGCCCCGGCAGACACCGCCATTTCGGGGGCGCTGGTGCCAAAGGCCACGATGGTCAGGCCCACCACCAGCGGCGATATGCCAAACGACAACGCCAGCTTGGACGCGCCACGCACCAGCACATCGGCGCCGACCACCAGCGCCGCCAGGCCGGCGGCAAACATCAGGAAATTGAGCATCTAAGTACCTCGTCTCGACAGGGTTGGGGTGGGTGTGTAGTGTCGGAGTTTGCCCGCGCAGCGCCAAGCGCCGCCAGCGTGGGGAATTGTCGGATCTGTGAAGGCAGGCCGGTGGTCAGTGGTGCGGGGGCTCAGCGCGGCCGGTACATCTTGAACAGCTGCTCCGGCCCCACGGTGAAATAGTCGGCCGGGCCCCCGCCACGCAGGATGTGGCCCGCGCCTGCGGTGTCATACACGCCTTCTTTGAGCAGCGCCTTGTCAATGTGCACGGTCACCACTTCGCCCAGCACCAGCCAGGTGTCCACCGTGGCGCCGTCCACGCCCTGCAGCTGCAGGATCTGTGTGCTGCGGCATTCAAAGGCGACCGGGCTCTCGGCCACGCGCGGCGGGCGCACGCGGGTGGAGGGCAGAGGGGTGAGGCCCGTCAGTGCAAACTCGCTCACCTCGGGTGGCACGGCAGCGCAGGTCTGGTTCATCACCTCGGCCAGATCGCGCGTGGCCAGGTTCCACACGAACTCGCCGGTCTCCTGCACGTTGCGCACCGTGTCCTTGAAGCCAATGCTGGCAAAGCCCACGATGGGCGGCACGTAGTTGAAGGCGTTAAAAAAGCTGTAGGGCGCCAGGTTGGTGGCGCCCTGCGCGTTCTGCGTGGCAATCCAGCCAATGGGGCGCGGCCCCACGATGGCGTTGAACGGGTCGTGCGGCAGGCCGTGGCCCAGGCGGGGTTCGTAGCTGTGGGTGTCGCGGGGGTGCGGGGCTGTGGTCATGGTTGGCCTAGATAAGGGGCGTTGGTCTTGGGGCGGTGCTTTGTGGGCGCAAGCTTGCCACCTTACCCGGGCGTCGCCAGGGCTGCTGGCCCCGGGATTGGAGTGATTGCTATATTGTTGATAGCTAATAGCGCTTATTGGATAAGCGCTAGAGACCCATTTCATTCAATATTTGGATGGAATGAGCGGGTGGCGAACTGCGGTGCAGATGTCACACCACTGCAGGACAACACGCCTGCCTTTTGTCAGAACCCTGACGAAGGCCCTTCGGCGCTGTCACATTCGGCAACAATGCTTGTCGTACCACCATGAGCGTATCGGCGATTGTTTTGCCTCAAAAACAGGGTCGATACGTTCTCACTCCATGAGCCAGCCCACTTTGCCTACTGCCGAGCCATTGCCTGCGTCCTCTTCCGGGACGCTGGACCGCTTGCGCGGAGCCGTGCACCAGCTGGCCCAGGCCGAGCGCCTGCAGCGCGCGCTGTTTGCCATCGCTGATCTGGCGGGCGCGGACCTGAGCATGCGCGCCATGCTGGAGCAGTTGCACGCCATCGTGGGCACCCTGATGTACGCGCGCAACCTGTTCATGGCGCTGCACGACCCTGACGCCGACACGCTGGAGTTCATCTACTTCGTGGACGACGCCACCACCGATATCCCGCCGCTGGGCATGCCCATCCCCATGGCCGACATGCACCAGTCGCTCACCTGGCACCTGGTGCGTGGTGGCAAGACGCTGCGCGGGTCGATGAGCGCCCTGGCGCAGCAGATGGACGGCCAGCTCAAAGCCCTGGGCGCCCATTCGTCCGACTGGCTGGGTGTGCCGTTGCGCGATGGTGCCCAGGTGCGTGGCGTGCTGGTGGTGCAAAGCTACGACCAGCCCGATCGCTACGGCCCCGAGGACCAGGAACTGCTGGAGTTTGTGGCCAGCCACGTGCTGACTGCCCTGCAGCGCAAGCAGGCCCGCCAGGACCTGGAACGCGCCGTGACCGTGGGCACCGCCGAGCTGGCCCGTATCAACCAGGCGCTGCATGCCGAGGTGGCGCGCCGCCAGCGGGGCGAGCGCCTGCAGGCTGCGCTGTACCGCATTGCCGAGCGCGCCAACGACCTGGGCCCCGTGCAGGACTTTTATCGCGCCGTGCACCACAGCGTGGGCGAACTGATCAATGCGCGCAATTTCTACATCGCCCTGCTGTCCGACGACGGCAGCGAGCTGCGGTTTCCGTACTACGTCGACGAAAACCAGATCGGCACCAAGGCGCGGCCGGTGGGCAAGGGGCTGACCGAATACGTGCTGCACCGGGGCCAGCCCTTGCTAACGTCGGCGGCGGAGATTGACCGCATGGCAGAAGACGGCGCCATTACCAAAAGCGGGCCCAGCTCGCGCTCGTGGGTGGGCGTTCCGCTGGTGTGCGAGGGCCGCGCGCTGGGCGTGGTGGCCGTGCAAAGCTACCAGCCCGACGTGACTTACACCGAGCGCGACCGCGACCTGCTGGGTTTTGTGTCGCACCAGATTGCCAGCAGCCTGGTGCGCCGCCGCACCACCGAATCGCTGCGCCTGGCCAATGCCGAACTGGAGCAGCGCGTGGCCGAGCGCACGGCCGAGCTGCAAGAGCAGATTGGCGTGCGCCGACGCGTGGAAGCGCAGCTCAAACACGAGGCGCTGCACGACGCGCTGACCGGCCTGCCCAACCGCAGCTATTTGCTGGAGCGGCTGGACTGGCTGCAAAGCCGCCTGCACCGCCACCCCGACCAGCGCTTTGCGGTGATGTTCATCGACGTGGACCGTTTCAAGCTCATCAACGACAGCATGGGCCACCATGCGGGCGACGCCGTGCTGCGCGAGATCGGCCGGCGCCTGTCGAGCGTGCTGCGCGCCCCCGACATGGTGGCGCGTGTGGGTGGCGACGAGTTTGCCGTGCTGGTGGCCGACGCCCCCGCCGCCGACCCCGCCGTGCGCATTGCGCGCCGCATGCTGGAGGTGCTGGACGAACCCATGCTGGTGGAGGGCAAGCGTCTGTTCGCGTCGGCCAGCATCGGCATATCGCTGTGCGACCGCGCCCAGCCCACCGCCACCGACCTGCTGCGCAACGCCGACACCGCCATGTACCGCGCCAAGGTCAACGGCCGCCGCCGCTACGAGCTGTACGACGAGCACCTGCACAGCGACGCTCTGCGCGTGCTCGACCTGGAAAACGCGCTGTGGGTGGCCGTCAAAGAGCGGCAGTTTGAGCCGTTCTTTCAGCCCATCGTGTCGCTGCTGGACGGCCGCGTGCTGGGCTACGAGGCCCTGGCCCGCTGGCACCATCCCACCGAAGGGCTGCTGGCGCCCGGCGCCTTTGTGCATGTGGCCGAAGACAGCGGCAGCATGGAGGCCATCGACTGGCAGATTTTTGAGCTGGCCTGCACCGCCATGGCGCAGATGGCAGGCTTTTCGGGGTACCTGAGCGTGAACGTGGCCCCGCGCCACTTTCGCAACCCGGTGTTCTGCGACCGCATGCTGCAGCTGCTGGCCGACACCGGTTTGCCCCCGCAGCGCCTGTGCCTGGAGATCACCGAAGGCGCCCTCATCGAAGACCCCGATCACACCAGCACCGTGCTGCACGCCCTGCGCAGCCACGGCATGGCCCTGGCGCTGGACGACTTTGGCACAGGGTACTCA
The DNA here is from genome assembly GCA_947085645.1 of uncultured Gammaproteobacteria bacterium. Lineage (GTDB taxonomy): Bacteria > Pseudomonadota > Gammaproteobacteria > Burkholderiales > Burkholderiaceae_C > Acidovorax. Next base: position 33,811 of record CAMTXG010000020.1, on the reverse strand, counting down.
TCGCTAGGCTATTTGCACCGCCTGCCGCTGCTCACGCTCAAGATCGACCGCAGCTTTGTGAAGCCGCTCGCAGGCGACGGCACGGGTGATGAGGGCGCGCAAGGCGATAACGACAGCGCCGCCAGCAGCACCGGCGGCCCCGCCAACCCCAGCGCCGCCGTGGTGCGCGCCGTGCTGGCCCTGGCCGGCTCGCTGGGCCTGAACGTGGTGGCCGAAGGCATCGAAACCCCCGAGCAGCAGTACGCCTTGCTGGCCCTGGGCTGCACGCAGGGCCAGGGGTATCTTTTTGGCCGACCCGCTCCGCTGCATTCGTCGGTCACCATTCCCATCGATTGATGGGTTGACGGCTTTGGTTGTGGGACCACCGGACGGGTCCGCGAGCCAGCGCAAGCCACAAAAAATGGACCGCTAGGGTCCATGGGCGGCTGAATTTTCAGCCGTGAGTCATGTAATCAATTGCTATTATATTTATAGCTACTAGCGCTTGCCCATCAAGCGATAAAGCCTATTTAGTCATAAATATCGTGTTTGGCTGCATGCAACCCCACGACCGCCGGGCGCGGTCTGTGGTGATTGCAACGCTGGGTGCCGTCAACAGCTTACTTCTGGAACAACACCAGCTGTGTTTCAGTGCCTGTCATGCCGTCCCTGTTGGCGGCCATCGTCACTTCGTAGCGCGTGCCTGGCAGCGGCAATTGTGAGTTGAAGGTGAACGAGAAGTCGCCGTTGCGGTCTGCCTGTACCCGCTGTGACAGCAGTTCCTTGTTGAGGCCAAACATGCCGACGAGCGTGCCCACCGAACCGACCCTCACATCCACTACTGCGCCCGGCACGGTGCGGCCGCGCACGACCACCGGACCGCTGTCCACCGCGGTGTTATTGGTGTGACTGGTCACCTGCAGCTGCACGGTGGAGGGTGCCGCGTCTACCTGCGGAGCGACGTTGAACGTCCAGTTCTGGCGCACGCCATTGCCCACCATGTCCCGGGCGGTCACTTCCACCGGGTAGCGGCCCGACGGCAGTTCTGCGCGGTAGGTGAAAAACTGCGGCGTGATCTGTGCGGCAGAGGTGACATCGCGCCCGGCGACCACGATGCGAACGCTTCGCGGGTCCACACCCACACCGCCGACGTCATCAAAGGTGCCAGACACCGAGGTGACTCCATTGCGCGGGACCGACTCACCATCGCGCGGAGACATGTTGCGAATCACTGGCGGTCTGGCGTCGGCGATCAGCGGCTGGGTCAGGGTCGAGGAGACCGTGCGGTCACCGACACGCAAGGTGGCTACGGTGGGGCGCGACGGTGCCAGGTTGTCCATGCGGCGGATCGTGTACGCGCCTTCATAAACACCCGGCGACACTTCGCGCATCGGCACGTTGTCGATCACACCCGGAATGTCGAAGTTTGCGCGGCCACCCGGGGCGCCGTTGAGCGTGAAGCGCAGTTCTGCACCGGGCTCCATCTTGTCAATGGGGGCGACCGAAAAGCGGTCGATTTTCAGACCAGGGGCCGCTGGTGGTGGCGCCGCGCCCACGTTCCGGCCACCAAGGCCGACCGGAAGCTTGTAGTTGCTGGTGACGGTGCGGTTGCGCACCTTCAGCGTCGCGCGCACGGCGCTGCTTTCCCTGATCCGGTCCTGGCGCCGGATGGTGTAGCTGCCCGTGTATACGCCCCGGTCGGTTTCCTCCAGCACGATGTTGCTTGGCACGCCGTCAAGTTTGAGGTGCACCCGGCCACGCGGCGAGGCTTCCACCGTGAACTGCAGATCGGCGCCAGCCTTCAGGCCGTCGTCTGTGGCCACCTGCAGTGACCGCAACTCGGGGGATGCGGGCTGCGCCATGACCGTGCCGGGCACCACCAGCAAGGTGGTAGCGGCGGGAAGCAGAAAAAAGAGGGCTGCCACCTGGTTGCGGATGTGGTGTTTCATTGTGTTCAAACCTGTTACGAGAGATAGGAGCACTGTGCGCGCTGAGCATGTTTCTAAACGTAGGCGGGCAGCGCCAAGCGCGCAGGACGAGGCGCCATCAGTCTGTCAGCAGCGCGGCGCAATCTGCCCTTGGTGCCCCTCCCGGGCTCTCCTGAACCGCTCTGGCGCTGCGCGCGCGGTGTGGCAGTTGTTGGCCTTACTGCCCTGGTGCGGGCTGCTGCTGCCCCAGAAACCGCCCTGGCGGCTGCCCCACCGACTTGCGCACCATGGCGCTGAACGCGCTGGCGCTGTAGCCCAGCTCGGCGGCGATCTGGCCCATGGGCATGCGCCCTGCGGCCAGCGACACGGCCTTGGCCAGAATCACCTGCTGGCGCCACTGGGTAAAGGTGCTGCCCAGTTCAGAGCGGAACAACCGCGCAACGGTGCGCGGGCTGGCGCCGGTGTCCTGCGCCCAGTCCGCCAGGGTGTCATGCCGGGTGGGGTCGGCCAGTACCGCCTCACACAGGTAGCGCAGGCGCTTGTCCTGGGGCAGGTCTACGCCCAGCTTCACGGCGGCGGCGCGGGCCAGTTCGTCACGCACCAGGGCGCTCAGGTGCTGCTCTCGCCGCAGCTCGGCGGCTGTGGTTGCGGGGCCACCATCGGGCAAGGTGGGCATTTCGCGTACCAGCGCACGCAGCAGGTCGGACACCTCCAGCACGCGGCACTGGCGCCAGGCGTTTTCCTGATCACGTGGCACGCCGGGGCCACAGCGCCCCCGGGGCTGGTGAAAGTACAGCGTGCGCAGGTCGGCGTCTTCCACCATGGTCACAGCGTGCTCCACACCGGGCGGAATCCACAGCGCGCGCGAGGGCGGCACGATGTAGGTGCCGTCGCTCACCGTGAGCCGGATCACGCCGGTGGTGGAGATGGCTACCTGCGCCCAGGGGTGGCTGTGCGGCATCACCTGGGTGTCTGCGGCCAGCCAGCGCAGTTTGGCACGCACCGGGCGGGCGCCAGTGGGCACAAACAGCTCGGGTGTGAGCGAGCCCACATATGACAGGCCGCGCTGCACTGCGCGCCCCATTCCGTGCGCCATTCCGCGCTCTGCGCGGGGCACCACCTCGGCGGCATAGTGCTCTACCGGCTGTTGGGTGGGTGCAGCGGTCGCAGCAGCTAGGTTTGGCATGTTTGCGATAGAAGTTGGCCGTCTATCGTAAACCTGCCGAGCCTTGGCTGCCTAAGATCAAGCCCATGACTGCTTCCTCCTCTGGCGCCACCGCCAACGCCGCCAACCCTGTCCCGCTGCGGCAGGACGCCCGCACCATCGGCCTCATCGGCCTGGCCCATGGCAGCTCGCACTTTTTTCACATGCTGTTGCCGCCGCTGTTTCCGTGGCTGATCGGGGAGTTCGGCTTCAGCTACTCCGAGCTGGGTTTGCTGGTGTCGGTGTTTTTTGTGATCTCGGGCGTGGGCCAGGCGCTGTCGGGCTTTCTGGTGGACCGGGTGGGCGCGCGGCCGGTGATGTTTTTTGCGCTGTCCAGTTTTGCGGCGGCGGGCTTTGCGGCCAGCCTGGCGCAGGGCTACGGGGGGCTGTTTCTGGCGGCAGCGCTGGCCGGGCTGGGCAATGCGCCGTTTCACCCGGTGGACTTCACCATCCTGAACAAACGCGTGTCGCCGCAGCGGCTGGGGCACGGGTTTTCGGTGCACGGCATCAGCGGCAACCTGGGCTGGGCCACAGCGCCCGTGTTCATGGCGGGCATTGCCACGGCCACCGGCTCGTGGCGCACGGCCTGCCTGTGCGGTGCCCTGCTGGCCCTGGCGGTGCTGGCGGTCATGGTCTGGAACCGCGATGCACTCGATGACCGGCAGGGCGCCTGGGCGCACCCGGCCAAGGGCGGCGGGGGGGGCACCGAGCCAGAGCACCCTATGGCATTCCTGAAGCTGCGCTCGGTGTGGCTTTGTTTCTCATTCTTCTTCTGGAGCACCTGCGCACTGAGCGCCATCCAGAGCTTTGCAAGCCCGGCGCTGCAATCGATGTACGGCCTGCCGCTGAGCGTGACGGCGATGGTCGTCACCGGCTACATGCTGTTTGGCGCGGCGGGCATGCTGATCGGCGGCTTTCTGGTGGGGCGGGTGCAGCGGCTGGAGAAGATCATCGCGGTGTGCCTGCTGGGTTCTGCTGCGCTGCTGGCGGTGGTGGGAATGGGTTTTTTGCCCGGCATGGCGGCGGTGGTGGTTGTCTCGGTGGCCGGGCTGGGCGCGGGCCTGGCGGGCCCCTCGCGCGACATGCTGATCAAGCGCGCCGCGCCCCCTGGTGCCACGGGGCGCGTGTATGGAACGGTGTACTCCGGCCTTGACCTGGGCTTTTGCCTGGCCGCACCAGTGTTCGGCGCCATGCTGGACCATGGCATGACCTCGGGCATCTTCTACTGCTCGGCCTTCACGCTGGCGCTGGGCGTGGTGTCTGCCGCGCTGGTGGGGGTGGGGGTGGCAGCGCGTGCTGCGCGGCCGGTGGCGGCGGCCGCTTGACGGGGTACGAGGAGCGGGTTCAGACCCGCTGCGTGGGTCGGGTGCGCCCGGTGCGCCAGGGGTTCTGTCGGCGATCAAGCGCGACCCGGGGCCTTGTGTTGCAATCGGTCCCTGCTGCGCAGGGGCCCTTATCCAATGCGCCGTAGCGCAGCCTTTCGAATCACTTCCAGGACACCCATGACCTACCCCATTTACAACGCCAGCATTCCCGTCTTTCGCCAAATGCTGGGCGCCCTCAGGGCTGTGCTGGCCAAGACCGAGGCCCACGCCACGGCGCGCAAGATCGAGCCAGACGCGTTGCTGCAGGCGCGCTTGTTCCCCGACATGTTCCCGTTGGCCCGCCAGGTGCTGATTGCCTGCGACTTTGCCAAGGGCGTGGCTGCGCGCTTGGCGGGGGTGGAGGTGCCATCGTTCCCCGACGCTGAACGCCCCGGGTTTGCGGATCTGAACGAACGCATCGACGCCATCCTCGGTTTTATCGAAGGCCTGCCCGTGGAGTCGTTTGCCGACGCCGCCACGCGTCAGGTCACCATCCAGCCCGGCACACCGCGCGAAAAGCAGTTTGTGGGTGAGCACTACCTGCTGCATTACGGCCTGCCGCAGTTTTTCTTTCACGTGAATGCCACGTATGCGATCGCCCGCCACAACGGTGTTGAGCTGGGCAAGCGCGACTACATGGGCCAGTATTGAAACCATCTGCTGTTGAGGCTGCGGCCTGCGCAGCGCTGCTGCACAAACCCAGTTTTCCACAGCCCGGGAGCTTCTGAAACATGTTGGCATCCACATCCCTCGCAGCAGCGCTGCGACGGTTCCCCTTGGCCCTGGCACCCACAGCTGCCTTGCTGACCGCTTGCGCGCCGTTGCCTCACGTACCGTTGGTCCCGTCGCTGGCGCATGGGGCAGAGGCCGCGCCCGTGGCCACGCCATGCCCCAGGGCGCTGTCTCCCATCGCCCGGTGCCTGGCGGGGCAAGACTCTGCGGGTGCGTACTACCTCATCGCCATCCCGCAGCAATGGAATGGCCATCTGGTCCTGCACGCCCACGGCGGGCCCACGCTGGGCGTACCCAAGGCCGAGCGCGCGGTGGAAGACCTGGAGCGTTGGTCGATCATGGTGCGCGCCGGGTATGCGTGGGCGGCCAGCACCTTCCGCCAGGGCGGCGTAGAGGTGCGCGCAGCCGCCGAAGACACGGAGCGCCTGCGGCAGATTTTTGTGCACCATGTGGCGCAGCCGCAGCGCACCATCCTGCATGGCCAGTCGTGGGGCGCGGGTGTGGCGGCCAAAGGGGCTGAGATGTTCCCGCGCACAGCAGACGGCAAGCGCCCTTATGACGCTGTGCTGCTCACCAGTGGTGTTTTGGCGGGCGGCACGCGCTCGTACGACTTTCGCACGGACCTGCGCGTGGTCTACCAGTACCTGTGCAACAACCACCCGCGCCCCACAGAGGTGGCCTACCCGCTCCACATCGGGCTGCCCCGTGACGCGGCGATGACCCAGGCGGACTTGCAGACCCGCGTTAATGAATGCCTGGCGCTGAACAAGCCTGCTGCCGAGCGCAGCCCGGAGCAGCAACACAAGGTCAAAACCATCACCGACGTGATCCGCATTCCTGCAAGCTCCATCCAAAGCCACATGAGCTGGGCCACATTCCACTACCGCGACGTGGTGCAGCACCGCACGGGTGGGGCGAGCCCCTTTGGCAACACGGGCGTGGACTACAAAGGCTCGCCCGACGACGCGGCCCTGAACGCCGGCGTGTTGCGTTACCGCGCCGACCCGGCAGCCTATGCGCGTTTCGCCGAAGACACCGACCTGACCGGACGCATATCCGTTCCCGTTCTGACCGTGAAAGGCGTCGACGACCCCACAGCGCTGGTCGAGCTCGATGCGTACTTCAAGACCACCATGGAGCGCGGCGGCAGTGCAGGCCGCCTGGTGCAGACCTTCACCCAGCACAATACCCACAGCTATCTGAGCGACCCCACCTATCCCACCCTGATGGCGGCTTTGCTGCGCTGGGTGAATGAAGGGGTGACGCCGACTCCGGACGGCATTGCCCAGCAGTGCCGCGCCATGGAGGCGCAGTTTGGCAAAGGCTGTGCCTTTGTGCCGGGTTATGTGCCTGCAGCACTGAACATCCGCGTTCCCGACCGCGATCGGCCCTGATCGGCTGTGAAGCCCACGCGCAATTGACGGCTTCGTTCAATTGCTGAACGAAGCATGAAAAAGGCCCCGACATGCGGGGCCTGATTTGCGGAGCAAAAAGAAACGTCGCTTATGCGGCAACAGCCTTCAGTGCCGTGTTCAGCGTCTGGCTGGGGCGCATCACACCGTCCAGCTTGGCGACGTCAGGCAGGTAGTAGCCGCCGATATCGGCAGGCCGGCCCTGCACCGCAGCCAGTTCGGCCACGATGGTCTCTTCGTTGTCTGCCAACTGCTTGGCCAGGGGGGCGAACATCTTGGCCAGCTCGGCATCTTCGGTCTGCGCGACCAGCTCTTGCGCCCAGTACAGCGCCAGGTAGAACTGGCTGCCGCGGTTGTCCAGCTGGCCGGTTTTGGGCGACGGGTTCTTGTTGTTGTCCAGGAGCTTGCCGGTAGCGGCATCGAGCGTCTTGGCCAGCACTTTGGCTTTGGCGTTGCCAGTCTTCAGGCCCAGGTCTTCCAGCGACACGGCCAGCGCCAGGAACTCACCCAGCGAATCCCAGCGCAGGTGGTTTTCTTCCACCAGCTGCTGCACGTGCTTGGGCGCAGAGCCACCCGCACCCGTTTCATACATGCCGCCACCGGCCATCAGTGGCACGATGGACAACATCTTGGCCGAGGTGCCCAGTTCCATGATGGGGAACAGGTCGGTGAGGTAGTCGCGCAGGATGTTGCCGGTGGCGCTGATGGTGTCCTGGCCGCGGATCACGCGCTCCAGCGTGTAACGCATCGCACGCACCTGGCTCATGATCTGGATATCAAGGCCTGCGGTGTTGTGCTCGTGCAGGTACATCTTGACCTTGGTGATCAGCTGCGCTTCGTGCGGCCGGTACGAGTCGAGCCAGAACACCACGGGCATGCCCGAGTTGCGGGCGCGGTTCACGGCCAGCTTCACCCAGTCGCGGATCGCTGCGTCCTTGACCTGGCACATCCGCCAGATGTCGCCTTCTTCTACCTCCTGGCTCAGCAGCACTTCGCCAGTGGCCAGGTCGGTGATGTTGGCCACACCGGCTTCGGTGATCTCGAACGTCTTGTCGTGCGAGCCGTACTCTTCGGCCTGCTGGGCCATCAGGCCCACGTTGGGCACCGTGCCCATGGTCTTGGGGTCAAACGCGCCGTGCCATTTGCAGAAGTTGATGATCTCCTGGTAGATGCGGGCAAAGGTCGACTCGGGCATCACGGCCTTCACGTCCTTCAGGCGTCCGTCAGCGCCCCACATCTTGCCGCCGTTGCGGATCATGGCGGGCATCGATGCGTCCACGATGATGTCGTTGGGCGAATGGAAGTTGGTGATGCCCTTGGCCGAATCGACCATGGCCAGCTCGGGGCGGCCTTCGTGGCAGGCGTGCAGGTCTTTCAGCACTTCTTCGCGCTGCGCCGTGGGCAGCGTGGCCACCTTTTCGTACAGGTTGGCCATGCCGTTGTTCACGTTCACGCCCAGCTCTTCAAACAGCTTGCCGTGCTTGGCAAACGCGTCTTTGTAGAAGATCTTCACGCAGTGGCCGAACACGATGGGGTGCGACACCTTCATCATCGTGGCCTTCACGTGCAGCGAGAACATCACGCCCGTCTTGTGCGCGTCTTCGATTTCCTTTTCGTAGAACTCCACGAGCGCCTTCTTGCTCATGAACATGCTGTCGATGATTTCGCGGTCGAGCAGGGAGACTTTGGCCTTGAGCACCGTGGTCTTGCCGCTCTTGGTGATCAGCTCCATCTTCACGTCACGGGCGCGGTCCAGCGTCATGGACTTTTCGCCGTGGTAGAAGTCGCCAGCGTGCATGTGCGACACATGCGAGCGCGACGCCTGGCTCCACTCGGCCATGCTGTGCGGGTTCTTGCGGGCGTATTCCTTGACGGCCTTGGGCGCGCGGCGGTCGGAGTTGCCTTCGCGCAGCACAGGGTTCACGGCCGAGCCAATGCAGCGGGCGTAGCGGGCGCGAATGGCTTTTTCTTCTTCGGTCTTGGGATCTTCCGGGTAGTCCGGGATGGCATAGCCCTTGCCCTGCAGTTCCTTGATACAGGCCTGCAGCTGGCCCACCGAGGCGCTGATGTTGGGCAGCTTGATGATGTTGGCGTCGGCCTGCAGCGTCTTCTTGCCCAGCTCGGCCAGCGTGTTCGGCACTTTCTGTTCGGCCGTCAGCGATTCGGGGAACTCGCCCAGAACACGGGCCGCCACCGAGATATCGCTCTCGGTCACGTTGATGCCCGCGGGCGCCGTGAACGTGCGGATGATGGGCAGGAAGGAAGCCGTGGCCAGGCGAGGAGCCTCGTCGGTCAGGGTGTAGATGATGGTGGGTTGCTGGGTCGTCATGGCTTGTCTCACGAAACGAGTATGTAAATGCCCCCGGCTGCTTCTGTCTGTCTGTCTGTCTGTCAGTGAGTCAGTCAGTCAGTCACAGCGGGGCCAAACGCGGATGCTCTGTGATTCTCCCCGCTTGGCAAAGCCCCTGCGCACCGTTTTCGCAATCGAATCCCATGATGCGAAATTCATTGATGTTTATCACTATTTTTTTCGCGTTCGAGGGGGCGGTAGCGCCAAGGCACTTCAAAAATACTGCTGTTTTGGGCGCTGGTCGCATGCAACCACGTGGCGAAAAATACAGCCCTCGGTGGCACCCCGCGCGCCGACTTCAGCGTCAAAGCGCAGAAGGAAAAAGCTCGCGCACCTGCCCTGCCAGCACCGGAAACCGCCGCGTGGCTTGCGGCAGCGGTTGGGTAGAACCACCCGTAAACGCCCCAAACGCAGGCAGCACCAAAAGCCCCGGGTTTAACGCGAAACAAGAGGCCCTGACGCTGTCTCGCGCAAGCCCCCGCAGCGTCACGGTAGGGTGCCAATGCCCCGCCAGCACCGTGGCACCGGGCACTGTTTGCGGGTGGTGGCACGCCAGCACTTCGGCCCCAGGCACTGGCTGCCAGGGTTCGTCCACCAGTGCGATGCGCAGCGACGGCGGCGGGTCACCCGCATGCAGGTCGTGGTTGCCGCGCACCAGCGTCATCTGCACCGGGGCATGGCGCTGGCGCCAGGGCAGGATCTGCTCCCAGAGCGCAGCGGCCGCCCCGCTGCGCGCATGCAAAAAGTCACCCAGAAAGACCAGGTGCTCTGCACCCGTCACGGACAGCACTTCGTCCAGCCGCGCCAGGTTGTCTGCCGTGGTGCCGTGCGGCACCGGCTGGCCCGCACGGCGGAAGGTGGCCGCCTTGCCAAAGTGCACGTCGGCCGCAAAGGCCATGCGCGCGGCAGGCCACCACACGGCGCGCTGGGGTAGCAGCCACAGGGTGGTGCCGCAAGGCAGGGTGATGGCTTGGACGCCTGCGGGCGGGGCGATGGTTGGATGGGCGAAAGAAGGGTCTGCGTTCACGGGCAAGATGGGTCGTCGTTGTGCTCAGAATCCGTTGCGGCGTCTGGGTCGGCGGGGTGTGTCCCCGGGTTTGCCGCTTTGCGTGCGTCGCGGGGATGCGGTGGCACCGTCGGGCACGTCCCAGGCCATGTCGGCCGGGCTCACGGGATGGTCGGCGAGGTGGGTGCCGGTGGTGTCGTCGGCCGCCTTCTCCAGCGCCTGCGCCATGCGGGCCAGGCGGTCGGCCAGGGTTTCGGTGCTCAGGCGCTCGCGAAAGCGCTCCACCATCAAGGGCAGGGCGAACGGGGTGGGGCGCTCCAGCGCATGGATGGACAAGGTCTGCGCCTGCATGCCGCGCAGCGTGCGCGCCAGGCGCTCCATGTCCAGCTCGTTGGCCAGCAGTTCGGCGCGGGCCTGGGCCAGCAGCAGGTTGTCCGGGTCGTACTGGGTGAACACGTCGTAGTACAGCGAGGACGATGCCTGCAGCTGGCGGCTGCTGCGCTGCTCGCCCGGGTGGCTTTGAAAGATGAGGCCCGCAATGCGCGCGATCTCGCGAAAGCGCCGGCGCGCCATCTCGGTGGCGTTGAGGCTGGCCAGCACTTCGTCCTCCAGCCCGCTGCCGATGGTGGTGTGCGTACCCTCGCCGATCAGGCTCGGCAGCAGTGTGGCCCAGTCCACGGGCTTGGCCGAAAGCAGCTCCAGCCCATAGTCGTTGACGGCGATGGAGAAGGTGTTGGCCACCTGCTGCGACGCGCGCCAGGCCAGCAGCCCGGCCAGACCCAGGTGCACCAGGCGCCCCGCCAGCGGGTACAGGTACAGGTGCCAGCCCTCGCGCGTGTGCAGGGTCTCGGCCACCAGGCGGCTGGGTGTGGGCAGCGCCGACCAGGCCTGCTGCAGCTCAAGCAGCGGCCGGGCGCAGCGCATCTCGGGCGTGGTGAACTGGCCGCGCTCCGCCTGCGCCAGCTGTTCCAGCATCGCATCGGCCAGCGTATTCGACAGCGGCATGCGCCCGCCGCTCCAGCGCGGAAGCGCGGCGCTGCCCTTGGGGGCGATGCGCACATAGGCCGTCATCTGCTGGGTGCGCACCAGCTCCAGCAGGCGGCCCGCGAACATGAACACATCGCCCTTGCGCAGCCGGGCGATGAAACTCTCTTCCACCGACCCCAAGCGCCCGCCGCTCACAAACTGCACCTGCATGCTGGCATCGCTCACGATGGTGCCGATGTTGCTGCGGTGGCGGCGCGCCAGGCGGGCATCGGGCACGCGCCAGATACCTTCGTCGTCGGGCACCACGCGGTGAAAGTCCGGGTAGGTGGCCAGCGACGCGCCGCCCTGGCGCACGAACTGCAGCGCCCATTGCCAGTCGGCATCGGCCAGCGGGGCATAGGCCGGTGCGCGGCGCATCTCGGCCAGCAGCGCATCGGGCACAAAGCCGCCGCCCAGCGCGATGGTGACCAAGTGCTGTACCAGCACATCGAGCGGCGCACGCGGCGTGTGCCGGTCTTCGATGCGGCCCTGCGCCAGCGCATCGCGCGCGGCGGCGGCCTCCACCAGCTCCAGGCTGTGCGTGGGCACCAGCGTGATGCTGGAGCTGCGCCCCGGCGCATGGCCCGAGCGGCCCGCGCGCTGCACCAGCCGCGCCACGCCCTTGGCCGAGCCGATCTGCAGCACCTGCTCTACCGGCAAAAAGTCCACGCCCAGGTCCAGGCTCGATGTGCACACCACGGCCTTGAGCTGCCCGGCCTTGAGGCCTTGCTCCACCCAGTCGCGCACCTCATGCCCCAGCGACCCATGGTGCAGCGCGATGGTGCCGGCCCAGTCGGGCCGTGCCTCCAGCAGCGCCTGGTACCAGCGCTCTGCTTGCGACCGGGTGTTGGTGAACACCAAGGTGGACGCCGCCGCTTCGATCGACTGCACCACCTGCGGCAGCAGGCTCAGCCCCATGTGGCCCGCCCACGCAAAGCGGTCGGCACGCGCGGGCAGCATCACCTGCACCTCCAGCCGTTTGTCGATGCGGCCCTGCACCAGCACGGCGGGCGGCGGCTGTGGCGCGCCCGGCACGGGCTGCGGCAGCAAGGTGTGCAGGGCCTCCTCCAGGTTGCCCAGCGTGGCCGACATGCCCCACACCTGCAGCGCCGGGTTCCAGCCCGACAGGCGCGCCAGCGCCAGCTGGGCCTGCACGCCGCGCTTGTTGCCCACCAGCTCGTGCCATTCATCTACCACCACCAGCTGCACATGGCGCAGGCGCTCGTGGGCATCGGCGCGTGCCAGCAGCAGCGACACGCTTTCGGGCGTGGTCACCAGCAGCGTGGGCAGGCGGCGGTCTTGCGCGGCGCGCTCGCCGCTGGCGGTGTCGCCGGTGCGCAGGCCGCTGGTCCAGTCCGGTGCCAGGTCCGGCAGCGGGGCCTGCAATGCGCGCAGCGTGTCTGCGGCCAGGGCGCGCATGGGGGTGATCCACAGCACCGTGAGCGGCGGCGCTGCCGCACGGCGTGTGCGCAGGGCCGTGCGCGCACTCGCCTCTGCAATGGGCGCCACGGGCGCGCCAGCCAGCGCCAGGTTCTGCAGCGCCCCCAGCCACACGGCATAGGTCTTGCCCGCGCCGGTGGTGGCGTGCAGCAGGCCCGAGCGGCCCTCGCCCATGGCGCGCCACACCTCTTGCTGAAAGCCGAAGGGTTGCCAGCCGCGCGCGGCCATCCAGCCGGCGGCCGCATTGGCGGCCACCGTGGGCAGCGGCTTGCGCGGGCGGCGGGGCGAGGTCTTGGCTCCTGGACTCATGCGGCAGTGTCCTGCCCCGGCAGAAGCGCCATCAGGGTCTGCAGGGTGTCGGCCTCGGCCACCGGCTTGTCCTGGCGCCAGCGCAGCATGCGCGGAAAGCGCACCGCGATGCCGCTCTTGTGGCGCGGGCTCTTGCCGATGCCCTCAAAGCCCAACTCGAAGACCATGGTCGCATCCACGCTGCGCACGGGCCCAAAGCTCTCGCGCGTGGTCTTGCGGACGATGGCGTCCACCTGGCCGATCTCCACATCCGTCAGGCCCGAATAGGCCTTGGCGAACGGCACCAGCTGGCGCTCGGGGTCTTCGGGCGGGCCGTTCCACACGGCAAAGGTGTAGTCGCTGTACAGGCTGGCGCGGCGGCCATGGCCGCGCTGGGCGTAGATCAGCACGGCGTCCACGCTCATGGGGTCGATCTTCCACTTCCACCACACGCCCACGTCCTTGGTGCGGCCCACGCCGTATTGGGCCTGGCGGTGCTTGAGCATGAAGCCCTCGGTGCCCATGCCGCGCGCAGCCTCACGCTGGCGCGCCAGGTCGTCCCAGTCGGCGCCGTGCAGCAGCGCGCTCAGCCGCAGGGTGTGCTGCGGTGCGGGCGCAATGGCGGCGGCCGTGTCAGCTTGTAGCGTGGCCTCCAGCAGCGCGCGGCGTGCCTGCTGCGCTTGCTGGCGCAGGTCCTGTCCCGCATGTTCGAGCAGGTCGTAGGTCACCAGCACCACGGGCAGCTCGCGCAGCAGCTTGGCACCCAAAGTCTTTCGGCCCAGGCGCTTTTGCAAGTCGGCAAATGGGCGGGGCTGGGGCTCGCCGGGTAGCCACACCAGGATCTCACCATCGACCACCGTGCCGTCGGGCAGCGCCGCCATCGCGGCCTCGGCCAGCTCCGGAAAGCGGTCGGTCACCAGCTCCTCGCCGCGCGACCACACCCACACCGCGCCGCTCCGGCGCACGATCTGCGCGCGGATGCCGTCCCACTTCCACTCCACCAGCCAATCGTCGGGCTCGCCCAACAGCGCGGGCATCTCGGCCACCGGCTGGCTGAACGGGTGGGCCAGGAAGAAGGGGTAGGGCTGGCCTGCCATGCCGGCATCGCCCGCACCCCCAGCCTCGCCCTCTGCGGCTTCGTCCACGGGCGCCACCAGCGCGTTGTAGTCGCCCGCCTGCGGCTGCCGGCCAATCTGCGTGTAGCCCATCAACCGGTGGGCGATGCGCTTGGGGTCCAGTGCGCTCACGGTGGCCAGCGCCTGGGTCACCTGCAGGCGCGACACCCCCACGCGGAAGTTGCCGGTGATGAGCTTGAAGTACACGAAGCGCTGCTCCGGCGCCAGCATGTCCCACTGCGTGCGCAGCCGGGCGTCGGCCTCCTCGGGCGGCAGGGCGCGCAGGGGCAGCAGTTGGGCTATCCATTCGGCCAACGGCAGCTCGGTGGGCTGCGCGGGTGGGGGCAGCAGCAGGGCCAGGGTTTCGGCCAGGTCGCCCACGGCCTGGTAGCTTTCTTCGAACAGCCATTCAGGCAGTCCAGCCGCCTCTTGCGCCAAGGCCTTCAGGCGCTTGGTAGGCACCATCTGGCGCGGCTTGCCGCCCGCCAGAAAGTAGGTGGCCCAGGCTGCATCGGACGGCGGCGCCACGCGCAGGTAGGCCACCAGCGCCGCCAGCTTGGCCGACTGGGCCGTGGTGGAGTCCAGTGCCCTGAACAGCTCGGCGAAGGCCTTCATGGGACCGTCTCCGGCGCGCTGCCCTGCGCTGGGGCGGCGGCTTCGCCCGTGTCGTCCTCGTTGTCATCGGCGCCGTACTCGGTCGCGAACACCTGGGCATCCAGCCCCTGCTCGCACAGCCAGCGCACCATCACGTCGGTGCTGCCATGGGTCACGATGATGCGCTCGGCACCCGTGGCACCAATGGCCTTCTGCAGGCTGGGCCAGTCCGCGTGGTCGCTCATCACAAAGCCCCGGTCCACTCCCCGGCGGCGGCGTGCGCCGCGCACCAGCATCCAGCCGCTGGCAAACGCGTCGGAGTGTTCGCCAAACCGCTTGAGCCAGGGCGTGCCTGCCGCCGAGGGCGGGGCCAGCACAAGCGCGCGTTTCAGGTCCGCCTTGGTAAGGCCAGGGTCCGTCACACGCAACGTGGGCGGCAGCGCTACACCGGCCGCGCGGTACACGGCGTTTAGCGGCTCCACCGCGCCATGCACCACGATGGGGCCAATGCCCGCATCCACCCCGTGCAGCAGCCGCTGCGCCTTGCCGAAGGCGTACGCATACAGCACGCTGGCCTTGCCTGCCGCTGCATTGGCGGCCCACCAGGCATTGATGTCGGCGAACAGTACGGGCTGCGAGGGCCAGCGGTAGATGGGCAGGCCAAAGGTCGATTCGGTGATGAAGGTGTGGCAGCGCACCGGCTCGAACGGCGGGCAGGTGCCGTCGTCCTCCAGCTTGTAGTCGCCCGAGGCCACCCACACTTCGCCGCCGTGTTCGATGCGCACCTGCGCCGAGCCCAGCACATGCCCCGCCGGGTGCAGCGACAGGCGCACGCCGTGGTGGTCGACGGTGTCGCCATAGGCCAGGGTTTGCAGGTCGATGTTCGTGCCCAGCCGGTTGCGCAGTGTGCCTTCGCTGTCCGTATGTGCCAGGTAATGGGCCGAGCCCATGCGCGCGTGGTCAGAGTGCGCATGGGTGATCACCGCCCGGCTCACCGGCCGCCAGGGGTCGATATAAAAATCGCCGGGCGGGCAGTACAGGCCTTCAGGGCGGTGGACGATCAGATCGCTGCGGGGCATGTGGGCTGCATCGTAGGCGGCAAGCCAAAGCCTGCGAGGGGGCTAGGAATTGCGAGACAGAATTTTGTCACCAAAAATTGAATCAAAATGGCCTCTGGCGCTTATCCATAAAGCGCTAACAGCTATAAAAATATGAGTAAACATTGCGGGTCGGTGACTGCTGCCGACGGCACATTGCTTGCCCATCACCATCTTCCTGCGCACGCCCCCTGTGTCTGCAGGCCAACACCGCTTTTGTATGCACACCGAGCTCGCCCGCCCGTCAGACGCTGCCGCCATTGCTGCCGTGTTGCGCGAGGCGGCGCAGTGGCTGGTAGACCTGCAGATGCCGCTCTGGGCCGTGTCCGATTCCAGCGATGAAAGCGTGCTGCTCGATGTGGAGGGCGGACAACGTGGTGGACGTGATCAACCTGTCGCAGGTGGGCACCGCCCCTATCGCAGGCGAGGCAATTGCGCAATCCTCCTGGCGGCTCTGAATCACCGGCGCCACACAGGGCCTGCAGGGGCTTGGGCTGGCGCGTGTCCTGCTGCATATTGCCAGCTCCTCTCAATTCTTAATTCACGAAGGACCACTTCATGCAATTCAAGTTCTCCTTGCTGGCGGCCGCTACCGTGGCCCTGGCAACTGTTGCGTCACCCACCGTATCGGCAAAACCGTTCAAGTGGGCCGGCTCCAGCGACATCCAGACCATGGACATCCACTCGCAAAACAGCGCTCTGGGCAACGGCATCCACGCCGCCGTATATGAATCGCTGGTCATGTTCAATAGCCGCACGCTCAAGGTCGAGCCACTGCTGGCCACAGCGTGGCAGCAGGTCAGCCCCACGCAAATGCGTTTCAAACTGCGCCAGGGCGTGACGTTCAGCGATGGCTCGGCCATGACGGCCGACGACGTGGTCTATTCGCTGCAGCGTGCGATGAGCAAGACATCCACCTATTCCATCTACACCCAGGGCATGGACCGCATCGCCAAGGTGGACGGCGAAACGGTTGACATCTTCTTGAAGAACCCCAACCCCGTGCTGCTCAACCAGCTGACCGAGCTGCGCGTGATGAGCAAGGCCTGGGCCGAGAAGAACAACGCCGTGGAGCCCAAGGACATCAAGGCCAAAGACGAAACCTACTCGCACCGCAATGCCATGGGCACCGGGCCGTTTGTGCTCAAGGAATGGGTGCCCGACCAGAAGATCGTGTTTGCTGCCAACCCCACCTGGTGGAACGCGGGCAAGACTGAAGGCAACGTGACCGAGATCACCTACATCCCCATCAAGTCCGAGGCCACGCGTGTGGCGGCGCTGCTGTCGGGCGAGGTGGACATGGTGCGCGACACCAGCCTGCAGGACCTGGCGCGCCTGAAGGCCAACCCCAACCTCAAGGTGCTGGAGATGGTGGAGAACCGCACGGTGTACCTGGCCATGGACCAGTTCCGCGACGAGCTGGTGGGCAGCAACATCAAGGGCAAGAACCCGCTCAAGGACCTGCGCGTGCGCAAGGCGCTGTACCAGGCCATCGACGGCGCCACCCTGCAGCGCGTGACCATGCGCGGCATGTCCAAGCCCACCGGCGCCATCGTGTCGCCGCTGGTCAACGGCTGGACCGAAGCCGTGGACAAGCGCCTGCCGTACGACCCGAACGCCGCCAAGGACCTGCTGGCGCAGGCGGGCTACAGCGACGGATTTGAGGTGGACTTTGCGTGCAGCAACAACGCCATCGTGCAGGACGAGCAGCTGTGCCAGGCCATCACGGCGATGTGGTCGCGCATCGGTGTCAGGGCCAAGCTGCGCACGCAGCCCGCCGTCAGCTACTACCCCATGGCGCAGCGCCACGAAGCCAGCATTGCCATGCTGAGCTGGGGCGTGCCCACGTTCGATGCGCTGTACACCCTGCAGTCGCTCACCCGCACCAAGACCACGGGCGGCGACGGCAACTACAACCTGGGCCGCTACAGCAACGAACGCATGGACTACATCGTGGACCGCGTGAAAACCGAAACCGACCTGCCCGTGCGCAACCGCCTGCTGACGGAAGGCCTGCAACTGCAGAACGACACCGTGGCCAATATCCCCCTGCACAACCAGATGCTGGCCTGGGCCATGAAGAAAAACGTGGAGCTGGTGCAGCGGCCGGACAACCGGATTGACTGGCGGTTGATCAAAATGAACTGAGGTGGTCGTTCAGGCGCTTCGCTGTGGCTGTCCCGTCAGCCATTCGCGCAGCGCCAGTTCGCCCCGGGGTGTGAAACGCACCACGCGCGAGCCCGGTGCACGCTGCCTGGCGCCTATGGTGAAGGCCTTTGCCAATCAACGCTACGGGTCCGCCATGATCACCTGCTTTATCCGCTACGAAATCGACCCCTTCCAGCGCGAGCTGTTCGCCGATTACGCCCGCCGCTGGGGGCAGATCATCCCGCGCTGCGGCGGCCACCTGCTGGGCTACTTTCTGCCGCACGAGGGCAGCAACTACGAGCCCTGGGGGCTGATCGGCTTTGATTCGCTGGCCGCCTACGAGACCTACCGCGCCCGCCTGCGCACCGACCCAGAAGGCCGCGCCAACTTTGCCTGTGCGCAAGCGCAGCGCTTCATCCTGCGCGAGGAGCGCACTTTCACGCAGGGCGTGGAAGGCACGCTGGGCCTGCCCGCCCACACGGCCACTGCACCCCACACCGGAGCCGCCACATGATGGCCGTGATCTTTGAGGTAGTGCCCGCACCCGGCCAGAAAGACGCCTACCTTGCCGCTGCTGCGGCCCTGCGGCCCGTGCTGGAGCAGATGGAGGGTTTCATCTCCATCGAGCGGTTTCAAAGCCTGAGCGAACCGGACAAGCTGTTGTCCCTGTCCTTCTGGCGCGACGAAGAAGCCGTGGCCCGCTGGCGCCAGCAAGACGCACACCGCAGCACGCAGGCGGCGGGTCGCGACCATGTCTTTGCGGACTATCGCCTGCGCGTGGCTGCCGTGGTGCGGGACTACGGGATGCACGACCGCGCACAGGCGCCTGCGGATTCTCGGGCGGTGCACGATGACTGATGGATGGGTCGAGTGATCGACCGGCCGACCTCAGCCCGGCATGAAGCCCGTGCGAAGCGCAAACGCCCATTCCGGGCGGCCCCGCTGCTCTGCCAGCAGGGCCATGGATTCATGCGGGTACGGCACGCTGACGAACTCCACCTGCCACCCCTGCGCAGTGCGCTCCACGATGGCATAGCGCGCATCCGGGGACCCGTTCTCTACCTGATGAACCACCGGATGTTCGTCGCTGTACGCCTGCAAACCCACGCTGCCGGGGTTGACCAGCAGCATCCCTTGGTCGCCTGCATCCATCCGAACCTGGCGCGGCACATGCGTGTGGCCGCACGCGATGAGCGGAGCAGCTTGTCCGGCCAGGCGCTCTGTGATCTCGGCCGGGGTGGCAGCACGCATCATGTTGCCGTCCAGCGTTTCCAGCAGGTATTCGTGGTCGCTGCGCGGCGAGCCGTGGCACAGCAGCACATCGTCACGGAGCCTTGTCGAGTGGACCAGCGTGCGCATCCACGCAAACTCTGCGTCACCGAGTTGCGAATGCGCATAGGCGTCCGAAGGACCGCCGTGGCCGGGACGCAGCTGCAGCACCTGCCGCTCGTGGTTGCCCGCCAGCGACAGCCAGCCAGATGCCATCAACCATTGCGCCGTCTCGCGCGGCAGCAGCGGGCCGGAGAGGTTGTCGCCCAGATTGACCACCTGGTCGGCGCCGCGGCGGCGGATGTCGGCGGCTACAGCTTCGAGTGCCGCGAGATTGCCGTGGATGTCGGAGACGAGGGCGATGCGCATGGTGGATGGTTGGGAGCCGTCGGTCAGTCGCGCGGGATCTGGCGCAGCGCGGCAGACAAATCAAACGGCTTAGAGCCGACCAGTTGCTCCGCGGCCATACGGCTTGATTCCGGCAGCCTGGAATACGCCACCGCTATTTCAAAGTACCGCGGGGCCGGCTGTACGAGAGTGATGAGGTCGTCACTCAACTTTGTCGCAGATTGGTGTCCATAGTCTTTCTGCACGCGTTCCAGTACCGTGCTCGCCAGCAGCAGGTCTGCCAGCGCGGTATGCGAACAGGCATACCGGTTGCGTTGGGCCAGATAACCCACCGCCAGAACCAGGTCGTTGCGCTGCAGGCCCAGGCGGGTCAACGCCTCGGGGGTCAGGGCTGGCTGGGGCGCCGCGGCTTCCTTGGCCGTGCATTCGCGTTCTGCAACGCCCAGCAGCGCGGTCTTGACGGTCACTTGGCGTGTCAGCATGCGCACCACGTCCTCATTGGCCAGCACGCCGGGCGCTGCCAACACTGCACACAGTGCTGCAGCCAAGAGTGCGGTCTTACTGGCAGCCATGGGCAACGCCTTCCCAAAATTTTTCCAGCTTGCGATTGTTTCGCATGTTGTACGTCAGCTGCATTTGTTGTGCGTCGTTTCGAATCGCCGTGCGCGTGATGTCGGGAATGCTGCGCATGGCTCGCGAATACATCTGCCAGTCCGTCTGGCTGATGTTCCATGCCGCATTGGCTGCGTTGCTTTTGGTGAAGATGCTGTTGAGTACGCCCGCCGACAAAGCCATGGCCAAAAGCTGACCTGCCTGGCTGCGCTTTTTGATGCGTTCGATGGCTGCCAGGCTTTCGCTGTCCAATTGCAGTCCGACAATGTTTTCGCAGGTTGCCAAAATAGTGAGTTCCTGTAGATGGGTGGTGCTCCACGTGCCCGTTGGCACGACACTGCTGCATACCGCAGCGTCGCGGTAGGCGCCGGGCATCCTAGCCAGCGCGCTACTGAACCCCAAGCAAAGTTACAAACCGATTCAATGCCTGTTGGCAGCTGCCGTCAGCACGGCACCACCTCCACCCCCGACGCGACCGCGTTCAGCAACTCGCATGTCACGCGGCCTCGATTGAAAATCACATCACACAAGAAGGCATACAACACCGCGAGGTAGGCCACAAACCCCCAGCCGAGGTAGTTACTGAACAGCAGCGTGTGCAGCCAGTTCTGCTGAAAAAGGTACAGACCGCTACCCACGGCCGTGGCGCCGATGAGCACGACGGCTGCGGGCACCAGATGCACGCCGGCGGTGCGCCGCACAAGCACAGCCACCCCCAGCAGAAGGAACGCTACGGCGTTGCTGCCCGTAAAAATACGGAACTCGCGCGTGAGCTGCTGTGCGGTGTCCATGTACTGCGTGCGGATGAGTGCCGTGATGCGTTCCTGCATTTGCAGCAGGCTGGCCGCGCGTGTTTCCAGGCCGCTGCGGACAGCGCCTTTCAGCTTCTTGCGGCATTCGCAGTCCAGGTCCGCCATCTCGTGCATGACGCGTTCAATGCGTTCGGGCAGCTGGTTTGCCAGCATCTGCCGGATGCGTTGAGCTTCCTGCTCATTCGCCTGCAGGATGGCGCCAGCGCGAGACGACAGGAACCGCGCGTCGAGCGCATCGATCTTTTCGCGCACCTTCTTTTCAATCTGCTGGCGGATGATGTCCTTGGCCGTGCGTTCCACAAAGCCCGGGTTCAGCAGCGACAGCACAAGCGCGCCGCCAAACACCAACGAGCCGATGCCGCTCAGGCACAGCAGAAGGTAACGCATGGCTTTCATGGTGCAGAAAAGCTGATAAAAATCGGCTCTAGCGCTTGATAGATAAGCGCTGACAGCTATTAATTGTGAAGTAAAGATGCTGCCCAGGCAAAGCAGCAGCAGGTCGCGCATTCTCCGCCAGCTATGCCGCGTGACGCAGGCATAAAAAAAGCGCCGCAAGCGGCGCTCTTTCAAAAGAACTGCGGTGCTTTCACATCGCAAAAATCTTCCCCGGATTCAGGATGTTCTTCGGGTCCAGCGCACGCTTGATGGCACGCATCATGTCCACTGCACCCGCGCCGGTTTCGTCCAGCAAAAAGCCCATCTTGTGCAGCCCCACACCGTGTTCGCCCGTGCAGGTGCCGCCCATGCTCAGTGCGCGCGCCACCAGCTTGTGGTTCAGGTCTTCGGCGGTCACGCGCTCTTCAGGGATGTTGGGGTCCAGCAGGTAGCCAAAGTGGAAGTTGCCGTCGCCCACGTGGCCCACCAGAAAGTATGGGATGCCGCTGTCCTCGGCCTCTTGCACCGAGTCGAGCAGACAGTCGGCCAGGCGGCTGATGGGCACGCAGGTGTCGGTGCTGATGGCGCGGCAGCCGGGGCGGCTTTGCACGGCGGCAAAGTAGGCGTTGTGCCGTGCGGTCCACAGGCGGGTGCGTTCTTCGGGCGTGCTGGCCCATTCAAACGCGTTTCCGCCAAATTCGTTGGCGATGTCCTGCACCGTCTCGGCCTGCTCCTTCACGCTGGATGGCGAGCCGTGAAACTCCATCAGCAGCATCGGTTCTTCGCGCAGGGTGAGCTTGCTGTGGGCGTTCACCATGCGCACCGTGTGGTGGTCGATCAGCTCCACGCGGGCAATCGGCACGCCGAGCTGGATGGTCTGGATGGTGGTGCGCACGGCCGCTTCGATGCTCGGGAACGAGCAGATGGCGGCGCTCACCGCCTCGGGCAGCGGGTACAGGCGCACAGTGATCTGGGTCATGATGCCCAGCGTGCCCTCGCTGCCCACCATCAGGCGCGTGAGGTCGTAGCCCGCGCTGCTCTTTTTGGCGCGGGTGCCGGTGTGGATGATTTCACCGCTGGCGGTCACCACCTCCAGCGCCAGCACGTTCTCGCGCATGGTGCCGTAGCGCACGGCGTTGGTGCCGCTGGCGCGCGTAGCGGCCATGCCGCCGATGCTGGCATCGGCACCCGGGTCGATGGGGAAGAACAGGCCGGTGTCCTTGATCGCGTCGTTGAGTTGTTTGCGCGTGATGCCGGGCTGCACGGTTACCGTGAGGTCTTCGGCGTTCACGATCAGCACCTGGTTCATGCGGCTCACGTCAATGCTGATGCCGCCCTGCACGGCTAGCAGGTGGCCTTCCAGCGATGAACCCGCGCCGTAGGGAATCACAGGCACTTCGTACTGGCTGGCCAGCTTCACGGCGTCGGCGACATCCTGTGTGTTCTGTGCAAACACCACGGCCGAGGGTGGTGGCGCCTGCAACGAGCCCTCGTCGCGCCCATGCTGCTCGCGCACCGCCTGCGCCAGCGAGCACTGCGCGCCAAAGCGCTCCTGCAGCGCGTCGATGAGGGCCTGTGGCACATCGCGCAGGTTGATTTCGGGCAAGAGGTGGGCGGCAGCGGTGGGGGCGTTCATGGTCTGGGTCTCCTGAATAGGGGTGTGTGCTTGCGGGCGGGCTGCTGCCTCAGAAATGGCTGGATTTGCAGGCGGGGCGCGGCATACACTGGCCTGACACTTTACTTCAGAGAGGGAAATCCTATGGCTACAGCCAGTGTGGGTACTTGCCTATCAGGCGCCTGGAACCTGTTCAGCAAAAACGTCGTGACCCATGTCGTCGCCACCTTCCTGGTGGCGGTGGTTGCAGGCATCAGCGGGGGACTGCTGGTGGGGCCGATGCTGGTGGGTTATATGCGCATGATTGCCAAGGAGCACAACGGGGAGCCGGTGCAGATCGGCGACGTGTTCCGCGGGTTCGATGACTTTGTACCAGCGTTTGTAGCCGGGCTCATCAGCACGCTGGTGCTGACGCTGGGTTTCTTCTTGTGCGTGATCCCGGGGCTTTTGATTCTGGCGCTGCCCACGGTGGCGCTGTATCTGGTGGCGCAAGGTGAAAAGGATGGCGTTGCCGCGTTCAACCAGGCCTGGAGCATCGTTACCAAAAACCTCGGCTCTGCTTTTGTGTGCGCTTTTGTGCTCGGCATCGTCGGCAGCCTGGGGTCGCTGCTGTGCGGTATCGGCGTTTTGCTGACAGCGCCTTTGGCGATGATCGGCTCGTACTACATGGCGCGTCAACTGGTCGGCGATGAACCCGTCCGCATCGAGCTGCTCTGACGCAGCCCCCCGTGGCTGGGTGCCGCTGCGCACGCCACAGCGTTTGCAGCGCCTGGGCGCGGGGTTGTTGCTCCCGTCCGCCATGGCGGCCACGCCGTGGTGGCTTGCCAACGACTTCAGCGTGGGCTGTGCGTTCCGTGCGCTCACCAGCCTGCCATGCCCCCTGTGTGGCGGTACGCACGCATGCGCTGCCTTTGTGCAGGGCGATTGGGTCACGGCATGGTCTGCCAATCCCGGCGCTGTGGGGTTGTTGGTGCTGATGGCCCTGGTGGCTGCGCAATGGGGCGCGGAAGCTCTGGTCGGCTGGCGCCGGGTGCGCCCCTGGCCTTGGGCGGGACCTGTGGTGGTGCGGATGGTGGTTGCCGGGCTGCTGGTGTCGTGGGTGGCAAGGCTGGCAGCGCTGATCTGACCCAGGGGGCACCAAGGCTGGTGCGCAGCGCTCGCCGCCGGTGCATGGCCGCTGTCAGCAAGACGCAGCCACACTGCCTTGATGCGCCACTGTGGTGCATCCAACTTGTATACCAGTTGGCACGGAACCTGCAATCGGTAGACGGCAATGACCACCGCCACCGAGATCAGCAACCGCATCATCGAAGCCGTGATGGCGCAAAAGCTCGCCCCCGGCTCGCGCCTGGGCGAGCAGCAGCTGGCCATGCTGTTCGACTGCAGTCGCACCATCGTGCGCGAAGCGCTCACGCGGCTGTCCACGCGCGGCATCGTCACGGTCAGCGCGCGGCGCGGCTGGTATGTGATCGAACCGTCGGAAGACGAAGCGCGCGAGGCCTTTGAGGCCCGGCGCGTGATTGAGCTGGGGCTGCTGCACCAGCTCAAGACGGTGGACAAGGCGGCGGTGCGCCAGCTCAAAAACCACCTGCAGCGTGAAAAGGCAGCGCTGGCAGGCAGCGACATCGGTGCGCGCAGTTTTCTGCTGGGCGACTTTCATGTGTGCCTGGCCGAATGCCTGGGCAACAGCCTGCTGGCCGACACGCTGCGCGACTTCACGGCGCGCACCACGCTGATTGCCATGCTGTACCAGTCGTCGCACGACGCCGCGCAGTCTTGCGACGACCATGTGCGCATCGTCGAGGCACTGGAGGCCGGCGACATTGCGCGCGCCGAGGCACTCATGTCAGAACACATCGGCACGGTGCAATCGGCCCTGCGCCTGCAGGCCAGCAGCGACCCGCTGGCCGAGTTGCGCGACGCGCTGGCGCCCGTGCACAAAAGCCCGGGGCCTGCCGGCACACCTGCTCAACCGCCACAGCGCAAATCCAAAGCCGCGCAGGGCAGTGCGGCTGCGGCTGTTGCCAAGGCCCCGCGCAAACCCCGTCTACCTCGCAATTCCGCTTCCACCCCGCCCGCGTCACCCGACGACACATCCACCTACTTAGGAGCCTTGCTATGACCTCCCTCCGTGCCTCTGTCTCGACTTCTTCCACCCGCCGCCTGACCCTGGGCGCGCTGGCCGCTGCAGGCCTATCTGCCGCGCTCATGGCGCCTGCCGCGCACGCACAGAACGCGCTGGACAACATCATGAAGGCCAAAGAGATCAAGATCGCCATCCCCACCGACTACCCACCCTATGGCTTTGTCGGCACCGACCTCAAGCCCCAGGGCCTCGACGTTGAGATGGCCAACTACATCGGCGCCAAGCTGGGCGTGAAGGTCGAGCTGATTCCCGTGACCAGCGCCAACCGCATTCCCTACCTGCAAACGCAAAAGGCCGACCTCGTCATCTCCACGCTGGGCAAGAACCCCGAGCGCGAAAAGGTGATCGACTTCACCGCCGCGTACGCCCCGTTCTTCCAGGCCGTGTTCGCCAGCAAGAGCCTGAACATCAAGAGCTTTGCCGACCTGGCGGGAAAGTCGGTGGCCGTGACGCGTGGCGCCATGGAAGACCAGGAGCTGGCCAAGGTCGCACCCCCCGGCGTGGACGTGAAGCGCTTTGAGGACCACGCGGCCAGCATCTCGGCCTTTGTGTCGGGCCAGACGCAGGCCATTGCCACCAGCGCCTCCACGGCCGGAACCATCATGGTCAAGAACCCGAACCTGGCCACCGAATACAAGCTGCTGTTGAAAGACAGCCCCAACTTCATCGGCGTGGCCAAGGGCGAGGACAAGCTGCGTGAAAGGGTGAACGAGATCATTGCCGAAGCGCGCAAGTCCGGCGACATCGACAAGATGTCCAGCAAGTGGCTGGGCCGCCCTGCAGGCGATCTGCCTCTGTGAGGTCCGAGTCCACCGTCTGCTGAACCAACAGGCCCGCAGCGCGACAAGCGCTGCGGGGCAAACGCACCATGCTGATTGCGCTTGATTTTTCTGCCGTGCTGTCCTACTGGCCGCTGCTGGTGCGCGGCGTGGTGTGGACCATTGGGCTTACCGTGGTGGGCACGGTGCTGGGCCTGCTGCTGGGCACGCTGTGTGCCTGGGCGCGTGCCCGCAACCTGGGGCCGCGTGCGCTGCCACTGCGCTGGCTGGTGGCCAGCTATGTGGAACTGGTGCGCAACACGCCCTTCATCGTGCAGCTGTTCTTTCTGTTCTTTGGCCTGCCAGCGCTCGGGGTCAAGCTGTCGCCCGAACTGGCGTCGGTGCTGGCCATGGTGATCAACCTGGGTGCATATTCGGCTGAGATCATCCGCGCGGGTATTGAGGCCACGCCGCGCGGGCAGATCGAAGCCGCCGAAAGCCTGGCGCTGACACCGGGCCAGACCTTCAGGCGCGTGGTGCTGCCGCCAGCGCTCATGAAGGTGTGGCCCGCCATGGTGAGCCAGATCATCATCGTGATGCTGGGCTCCGCGGTGTGCGGGCAGATATCAACGCCCGAGCTGAGCTACGCGGCCAACCTGATCTCCAGCAACACCTTCCGCGCGTTCGAGGCCTTCATACTCGCCACATTGGTGTACCTGGCGCTGTCGATGCTCACCCGACGCCTGCTCATGTGGGTGGGTGCTCGTTTTCTGATCGGGAGGTAACACCCCATGGTCGAATTTTCGTTGTGGGACATCCTGCGCAATCTGCTGCTGGCGGCGCGCTGGACGGTGTCCCTGTCCCTCATCGCCTTTATCGGAGGCGGCCTGGTGGGGCTGCTGCTACTGGTGCTGCGGTTGTCCAAACTGCGGGGCATGGACCGCGCCGTGGGCGCCTATGTGCAGGTGTTTCAGGGCACGCCGCTGCTGATGCAGCTGTTTTTGGCGTACTTTGGCATCGCGCTGTTTGGCATCAAGACATCGCCGTGGACAGCCGCTGCCTTTGCGCTCACCCTTTACACCAGCGCCTACCTCACCGAGATCTGGCGCGGCTGCGTGGCCTCTATCCCCAAGGGCCAGTGGGAGGCCGCGCAGAGTCTGGCGCTGAGCTTTGGCGAGCAGTTGCGCCACGTGGTGCTGCCCCAGGCGCTGCGCATCGGGGTGCCACCCACGGTGGGTTTCTTGGTGCAGGTGATCAAGGGCACGGCGCTGGCGTCGGTGATCGGTTTTGTGGAGCTGACCAAGGCGGGCAGCATGATCTCCAACGCCACCTACCAGCCGTTTCTGGTGTACGCCTGCGTGGCGCTGCTGTACTTTGTTTTGTGCTTCCCGGTGAGCCTGGTGGCGCAGTCGCTTGAAAGGAAACTCCATGGCAACCGCCACTGAAACCGGCATCAACACCCCCGCAGCTGCCACCGACGCAGCACCCTCGGGCCGGCCTATCGTCGACATCACGGCGCTGCGCAAGTCCTATGGCACGAACGAGGTGCTCAAAGGCATTGATCTCAAGGTGCAAAAGGGCGAGGTGATCGCCATCATCGGCAAAAGCGGCTCGGGCAAAAGCACCCTGCTGCGCTGCGTGAACGGGCTGGAGGTTTTTCAGGAAGGCGCGCTCAGCGTCAACGGCAAGAAGCTGCTGCACGAGAGCGCCACCGCCATGCGCGAACTGCGACAGCAGGTGGGCATGATCTTTCAGAGCTTCAACCTGTTTCCGCACCTCAGTGTGGGCCGCAACATCATGCTGGCGCCCACGTTGGTCAAAGCCCGCGATGCCGCTACCGTCGCAGCACAGGCGCGCAAGCTGCTCGACCGCGTGGGCCTGGCTGAGAAATTTGACGCCATGCCCGACCAGCTCTCGGGCGGCCAGCAGCAGCGCGTGGCCATTGCGCGCGCGCTGGCCATGGAGCCGCAGGTGCTGCTGTGCGACGAAATCACCTCCGCGCTGGACCCGGAACTGGTGGGCGAAGTGCTGCGCGTGGTGGAGTCACTGGCGCTGGAAGGCATGACGCTGATGATGGTCACGCACGAAATGACGTTTGCCCGCAAGGTGAGTGACCGCGTGATCTTCATGCACCAGGGCCGCGTGCATGAACAGGGCACGCCTGCGGAGTTATTCGGCAACCCCCAGACGCCCGAGTTGCAGCAATTTCTGTCGTCGCTGCACGATTGACGCGCCGGTTGACCCGAACCCTCCAGCGTTGTCGCGCACGCAGAAAAGCCCGCCCACGCCCTGGAGTTCCAGCGCGGGCAGGCTTCCGGGCCCGAAGGCCCTCAAAAAAGAGCAGGTAGCACCTTGGCAGGCAGGCGCCAAGGTGTCGGTGTGTCAGTGGTGGATCAAGAGTTGGCGCCCTTCTCGAACTCATCGCGCGAGAGCGTGCCGTTCTGATCGGTGTCCAGTTCCTTGAAACGTTGGCCAATAGCGGGGAGTTTGGCGGCTTCCTTGGCGCTTAGCTGCCCATCCTTGTTGGCATCTGCGCGGTCAAACGCCGTGGTGGAAGTGACTGAGGGTGAATTTGGACCGGGACCAATGGAGTAGTTGGAGCCTGCCTGTGGGGCAGATTTTTCACTGGGGCCGAACTGGGGTGAGGGCGAGGAGGTCTGACCTTGCGCCTGCAGTGCGCCCGCGCCACCCAATGAGATGGCTGCGAAAAGCATCACGCTGCGCGTGTCGAACAGGGTGCGTCGTTGCTGTGCTTTCATGGAAGCTAAGCTCCTTCGAAGTTGAACAGGCTTGCATTGCACCGCAGCGGGTCGGCCAAGGCCAGCACTCTTGCCTGCTGTTGCCTCCGCCTACATTTGCCAGCGTGGTGTAACTCATAAGGTCGGCATGAGCAGCAGCCAGAGCAGCGCAACACCCGCTAGCGCAGTGTTTGGCGGAGAATCACGCGATCCATTTGGCGCTGACGGAAAGACACCTCAGCGCTCCACCCCACCAAGGCACCCCATGGGCAACCGACTCACACAAATCGCCACCCGTACCGGAGATGCAGGCACTACCGGCCTGGGCAACAACCAGCGCGTCTCCAAAAACAGCCTGCGCATCCACGCCATGGGCGATGTGGACGAACTCAACTCGCACATCGGTCTGCTGCTGTGCGAATCCATGCCCGGCGAGGTGCGCACGCTGCTGGTCGAGGTGCAGCACCAGCTGTTCAACCTGGGGGGCGAGCTGTCGATACCGGGCTACGAATTGCTCAAGGCCGAAGCCGTGCTACAGCTCGACGAGGCCCTCGCGCACCACAACGCCGCGTTGCCCCGGCTTCAGGAATTCATCCTGCCCGCAGGCACCCGCGCCGCATCGCAGGCCCACGTGTGCCGCACCGTGGCCCGCAGGGCCGAGCGCATTGTGGTGGCGCTGGGCAACGAAGAAGCCATCAACGACGCCCCGCGCCAGTACCTCAACCGGCTGTCGGATCTGATGTTTGTGCTGGCCCGCGTGCTCAACCGCGTGGACGGCGGTGATGACGTGTACTGGAAGAGCGAGCGCATGGCGCAGCAGGATGCTACTGAATAGATAGCTGTCAGCGCTTATGTATCAAGCGCTGGAGGCTGATTTTTCTCAAATTCCCGGCAATTTCAGAAACTGGCGCGCCCCAGGCCAGCGCCTCAGGGGGATGAACCCTACCGGGGCGCCAGGATCGCCATGGTCAGCCGCGACACGCAGGTCAGCTCTCCCTCTTCGTTGTGCAGGTCGATGTGCCACACATGCGTGGTGCGGCCAATGTGCACAGGCTTCGCTGTTCCGGTCACCCAGCCGCTGGTCGCAGAGCGCAGGTGATTGGCGTTGATGTCCAGACCCACCGCGCGGTAGCCCTCGGGCAGGGTGTAGTAGGCGCCGGTGGAGCCCAGCGACTCGGCCAGCACTACGCTGACCCCGCCGTGCAGCAGGCCAAAAGGCTGGATGGTGCGGTGGTCCACCGGCACCCGCGCGCGCAGAAAATCGTCGCCCACCTCGACAAACTCAATGCCAAGGTGCTCTACGGCGGTGTTGCGGTTGGCGGCCTTCAGCAGGGCCAGGTCGATGGGTTTTTTCCAGATGGGCATGGTGTGTGGGGGAGGGCAAGTTCAAGTCGGTGCAAGCCACTGATTGTGCCCATGCCCACCTCGCAAGGGAGCACGTCCGCTGCGTGAGCAAGCGAGCGGGCCCGTCCGGCGGGCTCAGCCTACAAACTTCCCGTTGGCGCCCATCACCCCCAGGTCCAGAAAACGCGAGCCCACATACGGTGCGCCGCCTGCATAGTCAATAGACAGGCCGCCCAGGTCGTTGCTGCGAATGCCGGCAAGGGCGGCGCGCAGCTTGGCGCGGGTCAGGTCGCGGCCTGCGCGCTCCAGGCCTTCGGTCAGCACGCGGGCGTTCACATAGCCTTCAAAGCTACGGGCTGAAAAATCCTGATAGCCCAGCGCGCGCATGGCTTTTTGATAGTCACGCACCACACCCACACTGGTGCGTGCGGCATCGGGCAGCACCATCGACAGTGCAATGCCTGACGCCTTGCCGCCCAGCTGCCGCAGGTTGTCGCCCGACAGCGCCACGCTGGTGGCCGCCAGCGGCGTGCTGGGCGAGACCTTCTTGAACTCGTTGACCAGTGTGGCGGTCACGTCGCCCGCCGTGCCCAGCAGCACGGCAGTCGCCTTGGCTGCCACGGCTTTGCCCACCACATCGGCTACCTGCGCGCCCTGGGCATCGAGCTTGAACGCCTTGGGCACTGGTTGCTTGGCAGCGGCCATGGCCTTGTTCACGTCGGCCAGAAACTCGCGGCCAAAGGCAGTGTCCTGGTACACGATGGCCAGGTCGGTCATGCCCATGGACACCAGTTTTTGCGTGAGTCGCTGGGCTTCGTCGGTGTAGCTGGCGCGCACGTGGAACACCGAGCGGTACTCGGCCTTGCGCAGCGAGGTGGCGCCGCTCTGTGGGGCCACGTAGGGGATCTGGGCCTCGTCCACCAGCGGCATGATGCGCTGGTTGTTGGCCGTGCCCATGCACGAGATCAGCGACACCACATTGGCATCGGCGATCAGCTTGCGCACGTTGTCTTCCGAACGGGCAGGGTCGTAGCCATCGTCCATGGCCAGCAGCTTGATCTGGCGGCCGTGCACACCGCGCTCGTTGGCCTGCGCAACGCCCGCGTCCAGTCCCTGCTTCAGTTCCTTGCCCAGGCTGGCGAGCGCGCCGGTGGTGCCCAGCGAGCAGCCGATGGCCACCATCTTGGCGTCCATGGGGTCTTGCACGCCCACGGCGCGTGACGAGGTGGCAAGCAGCAGGCCGGTACTGGCGGCCACAAGGGATTGGGTGAACTGGCGACGTTGCATGGTGAAAAGCTCGCAGACAAAAAGCGGCCAGCCCCGGGTGGGGGCTGGTGGGGTTGGACAGGCAGGGGTCGATGGACCTAGGGAAAACCCTAATTTTACCCGCCCATCCTGCCAATTAGCTGTCAAACGTCCACGGCCCTGGGTACGCGCCGCTATGCCTTCACACCGCGCTGGCGGGGTCTGTATGCAGGCGCATGCTGCCCGTTTCCACATACCGCTGGTGCCACGACAGCGCCTCGCTCAGCATGTGCGGCGTGTGCTGGCCCACCGCCGTCTTGCGGGCGCGGGCCACGTAGTCGTTCAGGGCCGGACGAAAGTCGGGGTGCGCGCATTGGTCGATGATGATTTTTGCGCGCTGTGTGGGCGAATGGCCGCGAAGGTCCGCCAGGCCGTGCTCGGTGACGATGATCTGCACGTCGTGCTCGGTGTGGTCCACATGCGAAACCATGGGCACGATGCTGGAGATGGAGCCGTTCTTGGCCAGCGAGGGCGTCATGAAAATCGACAGGTACGCATTGCGCGCAAAGTCGCCCGAGCCGCCAATGCCGTTCATGATGGCCGAGCCCATGATGTGCGTGCTGTTCACGTTGCCGTAGATGTCGGCCTCGATCATCCCGTTCATCGCAATCAGGCCCATGCGGCGGATCAGCTCGGGGTGGTTGCTGATCTCCTGTGGGCGCAGCACGATGCGCTCTTTGTAGAAGTCGATGCGGTCATTGAAGTCCTGCATCGCTGCAGGGCTCAGCGACAGTGCCGTGGCCGATGCACTGGCCAGCGTGCCCGAGCGCAGCATGCCCAGCATGCCGTCCTGCAGCACCTCGGTATACGCCGTGAGGTTGATGAACGGGCCGTTGTTCAGCCCCGCCAGCACCGCATTGGCGATATTACCCACGCCCGACTGCAGCGGCAGCAGGTCCTGGGGCAGGCGGCCCCGTCTCACTTCGTGCTGCAAGAACTCGATGATGTGGCCTGCGATGCGGTTGGACGTGTCGTCGGGCGCGGCGTACACGCTGTTGCGGTCAGGCTGGTTGGTGACCACCACCGCAATCACCTTGGCCGGGTCGCAGCGCAGGTAGGGCTCGCCAATGCGCTCGTGCGGGTGCGTCATCGGGATGGGCTTGCGGTGCGGGGGCACATCGGTGCCGTAGTAAATGTCGTGCATGCCCTCCAACCCCGGGTTGTGCCAGGCATTCACTTCCAGGATCACCTTGTCGGCCTGGTCCAGCCAGGTCTTGTTGTTGCCCACCGACGACGAGGGAATCAGCCGCCCGTCGGGCAGCACGCCCGCCACCTCCACCACGGCCACGTCAAGCTTGCCCAAAAACCCAAACCACACAAACTGCGCCACATGCGACAGGTGGATGTCCACGTACTGCATCTGCCCCGCATTGATCTGGCGGCGCACGGTGGGGTCGGACTGGTAGGGCAGGCGCATCTCGATGCCATCCACCTGCGCGAGAGCACCGTCCAGCTCGGGCGCGGTGCTGGCGCCCGTCCACAGGCCAATCTTGAAGCCCTTGCCCTGCGCGTTCAGGCTCTCGATGCGGCGCGCCAGAGCGCCCGGCACCGCCTTGGGGTAGCCCGCGCCGGTGAACCCGCTCATGCCCACATGGGCACCCGCGGGGATCAGCGCCGCGGCCTCGTCGGCCGACATGGTGCGGGAAAGAAAGTCTGGGTACAGCACCCGATCAGCCAAAGACATATGTGTGCGCTCCGTGGGAGGTCGTTCAGCAAAGCCGTGGATCGTAACAAGCGGTGGTGCGGCGATGCGGGTTTACCCTTATTTTTGCCAAGCGCATGCGCAGAGAACGCGCACTACAGCCGGGCGCCTTTGACCTCCGGTTAGCATCGGCGCCAGTTGCAAGTGCGCGGCATGGCTGGCGCATTCTGCGCCCCTGGTTTCTCCGCCGCGAACCTTCATGACCCCAGCACCGTCCTGTCCCTCCTGCCGCCAGCCCATGCAGGTCCACCGGTTCACCAGCAACCAGGGCGAGGCCCTGGAGCTGGACATCTGCTTTGCCTGCCAGGGCCTGTGGTTTGACCGGCATGAGAACCTCAAGCTGTCGCCCGCATCGGTGGTGGAGCTGTTTCGCGTGCTGCACGAACACCGCACCGACCAGCACCAGCCCCTGGCAGACCCCATGGCCTGCCCGCGCTGCAACACCACGCTGGCCAAAGGTTTTGACGTGGTGCGCAGCGGCCGCTACATGACTTACCGCTGTGGGCGCCAGCACGGCCGCTTCAGCGCGTTCTCGTCCTTCATGGTCGAAAAGGGCTTTGTGCGCCACATGACGCGCCCCGAGATCGACGACCTGGCCAAACGCGTGGGCGCCATCTACTGCACCAGCTGCGGCGCCCCGGTGGACATCCGCAAAGACCACGCCTGCCCCTACTGCCGCGCCGCCTTTTCGCTCATCGACCCGCAGGCCGTGGTGCGCGCCCTGGAGGGCTACGCGCAGGCAAGCATGCGGGCCAAGGCGAGCGCAAACCAGCCAACTACGGTAGACATTGGTGACGCCTTAGTGGCCCTGGAGCGCGACCGCACCCGAGCCGAGCGAGAGCGGCAGAAGAAAGCCTTCACCAGCACCAGCGAAGCGGCGGATGCAGGGTTTACAGGAGATTTGCTTGCTGCCGGCGTGGCTTTGGTTTGGGCGCTGATGAAGGATTAGTCCCAGCTAATCTCATACCTGAATCCGTGACCCCAATTCCCCGGTTCCGTAATCTACAGAAACCGGG
The DNA here is from genome assembly GCA_947085645.1 of uncultured Gammaproteobacteria bacterium. Lineage (GTDB taxonomy): Bacteria > Pseudomonadota > Gammaproteobacteria > Burkholderiales > Burkholderiaceae_C > Acidovorax. The sequence goes on along the minus strand of CAMTXG010000020.1, from coordinate 88 downwards.
CAGAGAAACCCCGATATTCCCCCCCAGCCCAGCCATTTCAACGCAACAAACCCGCCCGGCACCCCAGGCATGCGCTCATCAAGCCCTG
>CAMTXG010000019.1:0-45844 GCA_947085645.1 uncultured Gammaproteobacteria bacterium | reverse complement strand
GCTCTGCGCGCTCGGCGTCAGTGATTTGCAGCTTCGTGGCGGGGCGTCCAGGGTGGGCCATCGGCGTAGTCTCCTGCTGGGAAACTCCTTGGATTAATACGCACCAAAATAATTCAAATTACTTGTGAGACGCCACACTAGAGAAGGCCGTACAACGCCTGCGAGTCTGCGCCACCACAGACCGCAGTGGTGGATGCCCGGCTCAGCTAGTGCCTATGCGGCCCTGCAGGCCTGTTTCCGCGCGCGCCCAGCAATGCCAACCGGCCGTTCAGTACGGCTTGGTGTCCGCGAAGCTCGGGCGCAGCATCAGCTTGTCAAGCAGCTTGCCCAGGTTAGGGTACTCGCTGCGCCACGTGATCCCTGGAAAGCGGAACTCCAGCCAGCCCAGCGCGCAGCCCACGGCAATGTCCGACAGGCTTAGGTGGATGCCGCTGCAAAACGGCTTGTCGCCCAGGCCCTGGCTCATCGACTTGAGGCCGTCGTTCACCTTGACCAGCTGGCGGTCGATCCAGGCCTGGCTGCGTTCGCTGTCTTTGCGGTGCGCCCAGGTGGCTTCCAGGCGAGCCAGGATGGCAGCATCCATCACGCCATCGGCCAGGGCTTCCCAGGTTTTGACTTCAGCGCGTTCCCGGCCTTGCGACGGGATCAGTTTGCCGACAGGCGAGAGCGTGTCCAGGTATTCGACAATCACGCGTGAGTCAAAAACCGCTTCGCCGCCTTCCATCACCAGGCAAGGCACCTTGCCCAGCGGGTTGGAGGTGGCAATGTGGGTGTCGTCAGCCCAGACGTTTTCCTGTACGAACTGGTAGTCGAGCTTTTTTTCGGCCATCACGATCCGCACCTTGCGGACGTAAGGGCTGGCAGAGGCTCCGATCAATTTCATGGTTTGTCTTCCAGTGCGCGGGGGTAGCTGAACAAGTGACTTTGATTCTATCGGGCGCCGCCAACCCGAAGCTGACGCACACGCCACGCCTACAATGGCGCGCCATGAGCCTGTCCACCATCACCGCCCTGTCGCCGCTTGACGGCCGTTACGCCAGCAAACTTGCCGCCCTGCGCCCGATCATGAGCGAACACGGCTACATGCACCGCCGTGTGCAGGTGGAAGTGGCGTGGTTCATTGCGTTGTCCGATGCCGGGTTTGCCGAGTTCAAGCCGCTGACCACCGGCGCCCGCGCTTACCTGCTGGGACTGATCAAGAACTTCTCCGAGTCCGATTCGGCAGCCATCAAAGAGATCGAAAAAGCAACAAACCACGACGTAAAGGCCGTGGAGTACTGGATCAAGAGCAAGTTCGAAGCTCGCCCCGAGCTGGAAAAAGCGTCTGAATTTGTGCACTTCGCCTGCACTAGCGAAGACATCAACAACACCAGCCACGCGCTGCAGCTGCGCTCGGGCCGCGACCAGGTCATCTTGCCGGGGCTCGACCGGATCGTGCTCAAGCTGCGCGAAATGGCGCACGCCTACGCCGACGTGCCCATGCTCAGCCGCACGCACGGCCAGACGGCCAGCCCCACCACCGTGGGCAAGGAAATGGCCAACGTGGTGATGCGCCTGCAGACCGCGTGCGAGAAGATCGCCGCCGTCAAGATCATGGGCAAGATGAACGGCGCCGTGGGCAATTACAACGCCCACCTGTCCGCCTGGCCTGACTTCGACTGGGAAGCCTTCAGCAAGAAGGTCATCGAGACGCCCGAGCCGCTGGGCCTGGGTCTGACCTTCCAGCCTTACAGCATCCAGATCGAGCCGCACGACTACATGGCCGAGTTGTTTGACGCCGTGGCGCGCGCCAACACCATCCTCATCGACCTGTCGCGCGACATCTGGGGCTACGTGAGCCTGGGCTACTTCAAGCAGCGCCTGAAGGCTGGCGAAATTGGCTCCAGCACGATGCCGCACAAGGTCAACCCCATCGACTTCGAAAACGCCGAAGGCAACCTGGGCCTGGCCAACGCGCTGCTCAAGCACCTGTCCGAGAAGCTGCCCATCAGCCGCTGGCAGCGTGACCTGACCGACAGCACCGTGCTGCGCAACATGGGCGTGGCCATGGGCTACGCCGCGCTGTCCTACGCGTCACTGCTGACCGGGCTGAACAAGCTGGAGCTGAACGAAGAGGCTTTGGCAGAAGACCTCGACGCATCGTGGGAAGTGCTGGCCGAGCCTATCCAGACGGTGATGCGCCGCTTTGGCGTGCAGGGCGCGTACGAAAAGCTCAAGGAAGTCACCCGCGGCAAGACCGTGACGGCCGAGGCGCTGCACGGCCTGATCCAGTCGCTGGAAATCCCCCAGGCCGAGAAAGATCGGCTGCTGGCGATGACGCCCGGGAGCTATGTGGGCAAGGCCGCCGAGCTGGCGCGCCGCGTCTGACAGCAAGGTGCCGTCATTGCCTGCCAGAGGGCCAGGTAACCAGGCGAGCCCAGTGCCTCCGCATCGTGCCAACAACTTTGATGCGTTGCGCCTCTTTGCAGCGCTGCTGGTCATCTGGAGCCATCAGTTCGCGCTGATGGGGGATGCACCGCCACTCATATTCAGCAACGAACCCGGCGCCCTGGGCGTGGTGCTGTTTTTCGGGATCAGTGGCTACCTGGTGACACAGTCGTGGGTGGCTGACCCCAACGTGCGTCGCTTCGCACTGCGCCGTGCTCTGCGGATCTGGCCGGGGCTCACGGTGCTGGTGTTGTTGTCTGTATTTGTGCTGGGGCCCGTGTTGACGGAACTGCCTCTGGCAGAGTACTTCGGGCACCCGGCCACGCGCCAGCATCTTTTGAATCTGGTCCTGGACACCCACATCAGCCTGCCCGGAATTTTTGCGTCGAGCCCCCACCCGGGCTCACTGAATGGGCCGTTGTGGACCATCCCGCTTGAGGTCGGCTGTTATGTGGCATTGGCCCTGATGGGTTCGCTGGGGTTGATGCGCTGGCGTTGGTATCCGTTGCTTGTGTTTGCCGCGCTGGCTGCAGTGCTGCAGTGGCGCTACAGCGCTTCACCTTTTCCTGAATGGTCGTTCGCGCTGCAATACGCCATCATTTTCGCGCTTGGATCTGCGCTATCGCGCTGGGACGCGGTGTGGCGGCCCCACCCGTGGATCACGGGCGTATTGGTGTTGGTAGCATGTGGCTTGCTGTACCTGTATGGGCCTGCGCCGCTCAATGGACAAAGTCCGTTGTTCGCTTTAGCCGCACTGGGAATCGTGTGGGGAACCTGCTGCACTCCCGGCGTCGCCCGAGTCGGGAGTTTCGGCGATTTTTCTTACGGGTTGTATATCTACGGCTTTCCCGTCCAGCAAATCATCATCTGGTGGTTTGCAAACCAGCTCTCGTTTCCTGTCGCGTTGGCGCTGAGCGTCGTCGGGGCTTTGTTGCTTGCTGTAGCGTCCTGGCACGGCGTGGAAAAACAGGCGTTGCGCTGGAAGCCCCGACGCCCGCCGACCCCCCAACCATCGTAGCAACGCGGCGAGGTTCCACATCGACATGAACAGGTATCAGCCACCGCACCCTATGCGCTGGCCACCAGCGCATTGCTCTCATCAAGCGAACTGGACAGAGTCAAATAAACCATGGCCATCAAATCCACCATCTTCAAGGCGAATCTTCAGATCGCCGACATTGATCACGGTTACTACGCCGACCACGCGCTTACGCTGGCTCGCCACCCGAGCGAGACCGACGAACGCATGATGATCCGGCTGACCGCGCTGGCCATTGCCGCGCACCAGCTTAACGACCTGTGCAATGGCGACGCCACGCTGGCGTTTGGCGCAGGCCTGTCGGACCCGGACGATCCGGATGCGTCACTCACCGACTTCACCGGCCGTCGACGTGTGTGGATCGAAGTGGGCCAGCCCGAGGACAAACCGCTGACCAAGGCCTGCAGCAAGGCCGATTCGGTGCTGGTCTACTGCTTCAACCACGCGGCAGAGATCTGGTGGAAGGGCATCGAGACCAAGCTGTCGCGGCTGGAGAAGCTGCAGGTGTGGCGCATCCCGACCGAGGCATCCCAGGCGCTGGCGAAGCTGGCCGAGCGCAGCATGCAGTTGCAAGCGACGGTGCAAGAAGGCGCCATCACCCTGAGCAGCACCCAGGGCAGCGTGCATGTGGAGCCTGTGCGCTGGAAGTGAATCAAAAAATACAAGCCAAAATGGCAGTTAGCGCTTTACCAGTATGCGCTGATAGCTATCATTTTGGTAGTATTTGATCAGTCCCGTGGCATGAGCGTGCCACATTGCCAACACTGCTCAAACCCACCTTCTACGGTTTCGCCGCACTGGCACACCCAATGGCGCTGTGGCAGGTCCTGCAGGTCTTTCAGCAAGGCCCTGGCGCGGGTGGCGTGTTCGTCATGGTCCAGCCAGATCTCCGGCAGGCATTGGTCTGGTGGCAGGTGCCCCGCAGCGGCACCCAGGTATTGGCGCTGCACGGACGCGGTCATCCCCGCCTCGCACAACAAGTCTGCCCACAGCGTGGCGATGGCGATGTTCGGGGCTTGGGTCAGGCGCAACATGGGGTCACCATAACGGGTTGAGCGCGGCGCGTACAGGCTTATCGATGGAGCGGAGCGGCAAACAGGCGTCGGCGGGCTTGCGCCTACTGAGAGGCTGAGAGTCTTTTACCCGGCCCGCCTTGCATGCGAAAACGCCCCGGCTCGTCGTTGCAAATGCTCGCCATAGCCCGAGGTATGGCTGTGCTTTGCGCCTAGATCGGAGGCGTTTTCGCGCGCCTTTCTGGCTCGGCAAAAAAACTCTCAGCCTCTGAGGTGTCAACCGTTCAAGAAGATGCGGTTGTCTCCGGCGCTGGCGCCGAAGATCGGCCTTCTGCCGCGCGTTCAGCATAGCGATTAAAGCGCCAGGCCGTGTGCTCGAGCGTGATGCGGCGCCACACCGTGCGTTTTTCTGCAGGGGACATCGCGGGCCAGAACTGCACTTCATTAAAAGTGCGTCCGCAGCCCTTACACAGATCGTCGCCCTGGCTGGTGGAGCAAATGGCAATGCAGGGCGTGTCGGGGGTGGAGTCGTACCAGGCCCGCCACGCCTGCAAAGCCTGTGCGGGGAAGCTGTCTTCGTCCGCCTCATCCTCATGCCAGTACACCATCAGCGCATACACCTCGCCCAGCGCGCGCAGCTCGGGCGCCAGCGTGATGCCATCGGGCGACGGCGCGCGGCTGCGCCAGTGGTTGATGGCGGCTTCGATGTCGGTGATGTGGATGGCGGCCATGGGTGCGATTGCGCAAAGGGGCTGGATCATAGCCGCCTGCAGGCGACATGCCGGTCGTAGTGTTTTCGGTGCAGTCGGAGATGCGGCTGCATTGATGGCCGGGTGTTTGGGCACTCGGGCAGACACGGCGGCGCGCCCGCGACACAGGCCCATCTTCAGCCCGGTGTACGCACTTTCCGCAATCGCCACGTACTTGCGCGCCTACGCTGGCAATGTTCCAATCGCTGCTTCGAAGGGGAGTAGCTCCCGACGTGCTCCCCAGCAGCCATGCACACCATGGGTCATCGGGTTGCACGGCAACGGCACCGTCGTCAATACGAAGCAAATTTGCTTCCGGCGGACCGGGTTTGGCGCACACCGCAGCGCTGGGCCGAGCAAGACCTTTGATGGGCCCGTTGTGGGCTGATCAAGGCCGTCCCTTCGCATCCTCAGTCCTTCGCGGCACGCCCTTGATCTGCCCATTGCAAAACCCTATCCCTGGGACGGTCCCAGCGCTACATTGGCGACCACACCGTCCTTTTGCCCACTGATACTGAGGAATTTATGGACTTTTTGTCTTCGCCTGCGTTCTGGCTTGCACTCGGCCAGATCATCATCATCGACATCCTGCTGGGTGGCGACAACGCGGTGGTCATCGCCCTGGCCTGCCGCAAACTGCCTCCCGCCCAGCGCACCAAGGGCATCATCTGGGGCACCGCGGGTGCCATCATCCTGCGGGTGATCCTGATCGCCTTCGCGATGACGCTGCTGGCGCTGCCGTTCCTCAAGTTTGTCGGCGCCATCCTGCTGGTGTGGATCGGTGTGAAACTGCTTGCGCCCGACGAAGAGGGCCACGGCGAAATGGAAACCAGCGACAAACTGTTTGCTGCCATCAAGACCATCATCGTTGCCGACCTGGTGATGAGCGTGGACAACGTGATCGCCATTGCGGGTGCGGCGCAGAACGCCGGCGAGCACCAAATGCTGCTGGTGGTGCTGGGCCTTTTGATCTCGATCCCGATCATCGTGTGGGGTAGTCAGCTGGTCATCAAGCTCATGGACCGGTTCCCGTTCATCATCGTCCTGGGCGGCATGCTGCTGGGCTGGATTGCGGGCGGCATGCTGGTAACCGACCCCGTGTTCGCCAACCCCGACAAATGGCAGTGGATGTTCAAGATTGCGCAGACCGACGTGATCCGTTACGGTGCCAGCGTGGCAGGTGCGGTGCTAGTGTTCATGATTGGCAAGGCCATCCTGGCGCGCCGTGCCGCAGCAGCCCCAGCCCACGGCTGACCTGGAGCCTGAAATCGCCAGCAACTGGCGAACTGGCTGACACAAAGGGGGCATGTTGCCCCCTTTGTTGCTGGCCCCTCATCTGGAGGCGATATGGACAGAGTCATTGTGTACGTGGACGATGCAGCCTATGCGCTGCAGATACTCGCCCCCTTGCTGGCGCGCGAGTCGGCAGCCAGTACCCGCTGGGTTCTGGTGGCGTGCGCCCCGCGCATGACCCACCGCATCAGCAAATGGGTGAGCCATAGCGCCCGTGAGAACTGGCGCGCCAAGTGGGCCGACAAGCTGTTTGCCCAGATCGTCCCGACCCTGCCCCAGTCAGGCGCCAGGGTGATCACCGTGGTGGCCAAAGGCCCGCTGGCAGAGCTGACCGACCAGCTGCAGGCCGCAGAAGCCTGTGCCGCACAGGTGCTGGACGCACGCAGGCCCAAGATGGATGCATCCCAGGAGCCCTCAGCGCCCAAGCCACGGTGGTCGTCGCTGCCCGGCACGTTGGGTAGCCTAGTCACGGGTTTTAGCGCGCTGTGGATGCTGGCTGCCGAATAGCCGAATAGCCGAATAGCCGAATACGCAGCACGCAGCGATCTGGGGGGCGAGCCCTCTACAGCGGTGGCTGTCATGCACTGGGTGTGTGCCCGGTGCTATTCTCCCGCCATGAAAATTCTCATCAAATGGTTGCTCAGCGCCGCAGCGCTGCTGTTTGTGGCCTATGTCTACAGCGGTGTCGAGGTGCAGAGCTTCACATCGGCGTTGATCGCGGCTTTTGTCATTGGCCTTTTCAACGTCGTGCTGCGGCCGGTGCTGGTGCTGCTGACACTCCCCGTCACCATCGTCACCCTGGGCCTCTTCCTGTTCGTGATCAATGCCCTGATGTTCTGGGCGGCTGCCTCGGTGCTCAGCGGTTTTCAAGTCACCGGCTTTGTCGCCGCGCTGGTGGGTTCGCTGATCTACACGGTGCTGGGCGTTCTGATCGAATCAGCGCTCGGCGGTTTGTTCTCTAAGAAGTAACTCCACCGCCCGCAGGCGCGTGTCGATGATGGACGCTTCAATGTGGTCCACCCCCGCCCCGCCGCGCCGCGCCAGGTCCTGCCCTGCCTTGAACCGGTCTACGGCCGCCGCATAGTCGTACCGCGCTGCGTGCACCTCCGCCTCGGCGCGGATCGCGCGCAGCGGCTGGTTTTGTGCCTGCCATGACAATGCCAGCCACTGCCAGGCCGCCGCATCCCGGGGGTGCGTGGCCACCCAGGTCTGCAAGGCCGCCGTAACTTCACCCGAACGCCCGGTACGAAGCAAGGCCTGCGTGCGCAGCGCCAGCTCGGGCCTGCGGGGCGTAGCACCCGCGCCGGGCAGCGCGCTCAGTGCAGCATCCACATCCCCCGCAGCCAGCTCAATCTCTGTATGCAGCAGGCGCGCCAGCCGATGCGCTGCAGCGTCTTGGCGCACCAGCGTATCCAGTTGTTTGGCGACAGCCCGTGCGGCCGGTGCATCACGCAGCTGGTTGCTGGCCAACGCGGCCGCATACAGCACCGCCGCACGCTTGGCGACAGGCTGGCTGGCAAAGCCGGTGCTTTGGGTCTCGGCAATCCACTGGCGCAGTGCATCCACGCCCGGGTTGGACAACACCCGCGCCCGCGCCGCGACCATGGCGTGCTCGGTGGCGCCCGCTGTAGAGGCGGTGGCAGCGGGCGTGCCGGGCGCAGTGCGCGACTGCATGTCCGCCATGCGCTCCGTCGTCAGGGGGTGGCTGCGCAAATAGGGCCATGAGCCGTTGTCGTTCAGCCGGTTGGCTTGTTGCAGCTTGTCGAACATCGACACAAACCCCTGCGGCGCAAACCCCGCAGGCGCCATCAGCCCATAGCCGATGCGGTCCGCCTCACGCTCCATATCGCGCGAGAAGTTCAGCTGGTTCTGTATAGCCAGTGCCTGCCCACCCACTACCAATGCCTGCGTGGCCCCCGGGTTCTTGCTGGCTGCCAGCGCGCCGAGAATCATCGCACCGATCAAAAGCGGCGTTTGTTTGCTCTGCTGGGTGATCAGGCGCGAGATATGGCGCTGGGTGACGTGGCTGAGCTCGTGGGCGAGCACTGACGCCAGCTCATCGCGGGTCGTCACAACACCGATCAGCCCCAAGTGGACTCCCAGGTAGCCTCCGGGGAGTGCAAACGCATTGACGGTTCTGTCACGGCCCAGCAGGATCTCCCACGCAAACCGTTCGTCCAGCTCGGGCGACAGCTCCCCCCGCGTCCGTGCGGCGGCCATCAGCGGTTGCCAGATGCCCTGAACGTATTCGGACAACACCGGGTCGTCGATGTAGTCCGGGTCGCGGTACAGCTCGCGGATGATGCGGTCGCCCAGGCGGCGTTCGGCGCTGGTGGTGAGATCGCTGGGGTCGCCCAGCGTGGGCAAACCTGCTTGGGCGACTGCCTCAGGGATGCACAGAGTGTTGATTGCTGCAAAAAATATAGCTGCTAGCGCTTTACCAGTAAGCGCTAGAGCCCAATTTAGCTTGAATATCGGCACGAAGATCCTTTGTCCACCCCAAGGGCCGCGCCACTGCGGCGGCGCGTGCTAACGCCGTATGATGCCTTCGCTTCCCAAATGTTTCGCCCCATTGACCGACCATGTCTACGCCCAACTCCCCTCTCACCCACTTCGATGCCCAAGGCCAAGCCCACATGGTGGACGTAGGCGCCAAGCCCGCCACCCACCGCATTGCGGTCGCCAGCGGCCGGATTGAAATGCTGCCTGCTACCTTGGCGCTGATTGAATCCGGAACGGCTAAGAAGGGCGATGTGCTGGGCATTGCGCGCATCGCGGGGATCATGGCTGCAAAGAAGACGAGTGAGTTGATTCCGTTGTGCCATCCGTTGGCGTTGACGCGGGTGACTATTGAGTTTGAAGTATTTCGCGCCATTCCGAAGGACGCCATTGGCATTAGCTGTTCAGCTACGGTGGAAACAGTTGGCCCCACTGGGGTGGAAATGGAGGCACTCACTGCCGTTCAAGTTGCACTTCTCACCATTTATGACATGTGCAAGGCCGTCGATCGGGGAATGTCTATCCACGATATACGAGTTTTGGAAAAGCATGGAGGAAAGTCGGAAATCTATATGGCGGGGTAGATCAATAGACTTTATCAAATAGGATGCCAGCCGACGTCAGGTTTAACTTCTAGAAACCATCCACTGGTGCGTGTCCAACTATCTCCATCGAGTCATTTAGCAGTGCGACCCACTCTTTTGTCTTACTGCTCGTGAGAGGTAGATAGGTCAACTTCTCAACCGAATAACCTGAATCAGCGGCCGCCTTTTGAAGCGCATGTCTCTGCTCCGGTTGCCGAGCTACAAGATCTGCTAAAGGTCTTGCGACAGTGCGCATCTGATCATGTTGGGAGCTCATAGGCTGCCACCACGAGGGGCGCATCGCGGGGGAAAACCCAGCAAGTGAGAGATCAATGCTCTGGAAGAACTCTGCGTTGTCTTTTGGTCTGCGAGTTGCAACTTGAAAAACCCCGCCGAACCGGAGGTGCTGAAATTCTGAGGGCGCTTGAAGCAAGTCCTCGGAATCGATCTCGTTCGCCGAAACGACGGTCACCCGATCAGTTTCAAACGCCAACACCACCGGTCGCGCAATCCACACCGCGTGCAGTCCGTATACCAAAGCAGCGGCCTGAATTGCGCCGATCACCGTTAGGTCAAGTGTCATCTCCCGGCGCGACTTTCTCGGGCTGGCCAGCAGCAATGTGAGCAGCGGTCCACACACTACATCAACGCACAAAAGCACAATAAAGATGCTTCCCACACCCAACATCGCTCGATATGGCATCGGATACCAAAATTGATAAACGAGTATCGACGCCAGCGTGGCCACGACTATACTCAATCCAATATGGCGCAGCGCCCATATCGTTGCAAATCGCCAACGGCTTTGAGACTGTTTCATCGCTTAATCTAGAAAATGAAAATGGGCGCTAATGCGCCCATTTTTTAAGTGCGGCTAGAGCTCCCTAGGGAATCCGCACGCTAACAATCAACGGCACTCTGCAGGTGCGTACTTTGCAGGAAGGGAGCCTAGGGGGCGGTTGGCGAGGCCACGGGCCGTAGCTGCGGTGGCGGTTATGCTGGTGCAAGCCCAGTCAATCGCGCCCTGCGACGTCGCAACCGGAACAGCATTTTGAACGTTAGGTGCAAAGTTGATACGGTTACCGTTCAGACCCGTGGGAATACCGTTAGTTGCGTTGGCGGCGACGCCCACAGAAATCACCCAAGGTGAAACGGCACCTGCAGCGGCGCACAGTGCCGCAGTAGGATTAGCGGTGCCTGGGCCCACACAGTAGTTAAGCACGTACTTCGATGCTTTTTGGTTCGTAGGGGTTGCGTTAATAGCAAGTGCTGCGGAATTCAAGCCGGTAACACCGTCAGACTGAAACGATTCAGCCAAAGCACTTTTGGCGCTGGAGGCCGCAATAACCGCTTCCGATACCTTCGCACGGACCGTGTAATCCTGATACGCTGGCAAAGCAACAGCGGCCAAAATACCAATAATCGCCACGACGATCATCAGTTCGATCAGGGTGAAACCTTTTTGCAGGGTACGTTTCATAAATTCTCCTCGAGTTCAGTTCGCAAAGTGAGCACCTGCCGAACAGCTCGGCGGGGTAGTAAGACTAGAGCACATTGTGTGCCAGCGTCATTTGAGCAAGATTGCTCTGATACTACCTTGAGAAGAGGTAGCTCAAGCATATCGTATGCCTATCAACTGCATCTACTGTGACATTTTTGTCCGACCATGCTTGTCAGATCGACACGGTTGTTACAGTTCGAAAACATCCCCTGCTTTGAGCCAGTGGATGTCGTGTGCAGTGGTGCCCTCCCTCGACGGATCTGCATCGAACTGCCGGATCTCACCCATGATGAGCTCCGTTTCTGAGGGTTTGGTATGGGTGATGTAGATCGGAAAGGCCCGGTCTGACCGAAGTTGCGAGAGTTCTTGGGCCAAAGTGGTGGGTGAGAGATGCAGGCTTTTGGCTGCCAGCGAACTCTCTCTATTGCTGAAGGCCGTTTCGACCACAAGCTGGCGAACCGGCATGGCATTGACCCATGACCAGAACGCCGGGTTTCGTTCGGTATCGCCGCTAAATACCCACCATCCGCTGTCCCCAAGTACCGCGTATCCAACGGCAGGGACGGTATGTACTGCAGGCAGCACCTCCAGCACGCTAGCTCCAACGCTCAGTTGCTGGCCCACGGTGACGGGGTTGTATCGGAGGAAAGGTTTGGTGGGCGTTGGAATGGAACTGAAGTCCGGCCATATGACGTTATTGAACACATGGGCTTGAAGTGCCTTGATGGTTTCTTCAAGTGCGTGCACTTCAACTGGCGAATCACGCAGTGAGGACACTGCATCGAGCATCAGCGGCAATGCGGCAATGTGATCGAGGTGCGAGTGTGTCAAGAAGACATGGTCAATTTTGCGCATCTCGTCGAGCGAGAGGTCTCCCACGCCGGTTCCAGCATCAATCAGGATGCTGTCGCCAATCAAAAACGACGTCGTTCGGCAGTCCTTGGCGATGGCGCCGGAGCATCCGAGCACGCGAACCTTCATGTGTTGCCTTGTATGTTGTTGACCACCGCGATTAACTATTTGCTGTCGAAATTCGTAGCGCCATCCCAACCGTCGATGTAAACCTGTCGCCGCAAGTGCGCTACTCGATCGCTATACAAGCGGTAGAGGGCGTTGCCTGGGCTGCATTCCGCAAGGCGACTCAGGTAGGCATCACATTGTGCCCATTCCTGCGCCCTATAGGCAGCGAGGAAATGCCCCCAGTCTTCTAATTCGCTGGCTAGCGATTCCGCCAAAGCGTCAAGTTTGGACACAGGCCAGTAAATGGCCACAGCTTGCGCCTTGCCTTTGACGCGCACAAGGTCGAGCTGCTGCCACGCAAACTGCGGCGCCAACTCTTTGGTGCTCTCGCTCACCACAATCGATGTGCCGTAGTGCTTGGATAGCCCCTCCAGGCGCGACCCCAAATTGACTGCATCGCCGATGACCGTATAGCTGCGGCGAATGTCTGACCCCATATCACCAACGCACATGGTGCCCGTGTTCAAACCAATGCCTACGCCAATCTCTGGCAGCCCGCGTTCGCGATGGTTCTCGTTGATCTGGGCTATGGCTGCCGCCATGTCGATTGCAGCGGACACCGCCAGCTGGGCATGATCGGGAGTCGCTACCGGGGCGCCCCAAAACGCCATCACACAGTCGCCCATGTATTTGTCGATCGTGCCGCGGTGGCCCCGGATGATGTGTGTGAGCCTGCTGAACACGTCGTTCAGCAGTGCCTGCAGTTGCAATGGCTCCATGCGCTCGGACATGGCGGTGAACCCGCGCATGTCGCAGAACATCACCGTCAACTCGCGGCTGGTGGCCTGCATGCTGTAGTTCTCTGGTTCTTTGACCATTTCATCCACCAACTCCGGGGGTACGTAGGTGCCAAAGAGGGCTGCCAGCTCGCGTTTCGACTTGCTCTCCACGAAGTAGCCGTAAACCATGTTGAGTGCAAAGGCCAGCACCGACATCAGCACGGCGGTGGCCAGTGGCAGTGCCAAGCCGTGCGATATGTAGAGCCACAGGTTGATGCCAGTCAGCAGTGCAATGACACCCACGCTCAGGGCCACGGCATGCCCTGCGGCCAGGAGCGGCAGTGTGACGGCCAGCAAAAGGCCTGCACACAGCAGCTGCAGCGCGTCAAACCCCAGGGCGTAGTCTGGGCGAACGATGTTTTTGCCATCGAGCAGCGCCGACAACACATTGGCATGTGTTTCAACGCCAGGGTACGTTCGACCCACGGGTGTCACGCGCAGATCGAGCAGGCCGGGCGCAGTGGACCCGACCAAAACCACTTGGTCGCGCAGGCTGGCCGCCGGTAGCGCGCCTTCCAGCACGTCTGAAGCAGACACATAGCGGAAAGAGCCGCCCGAGACATCGCCTGGGCCGCGAAAGGGGATGAGGGTCGCCAGTCGGTCGTCGACCGGGAGCGCTTTCGACCGACCATCCTGGCGCAGGACAATACTCTGCAGCGGGTCGTAGTCGCCTTGCGGTACAGCATGGGCGTAACCTGGCAGCACTTCAGGCATACCCATTACCTGGCGAAACACAGCCAGTGCGAGCGATTCGTAGTAGTTCCCTTGATGCTCAGCCAAAAGCGGCAGGGACCTGACGACGCCGTCTTCATCCGTGATTGAGTTGAAAAAACCAGCTGCGGGCACGGCTTGGGCCAGCACTTCGATGTTGGAGCCGTACCCGTTCCAGGATGTGGCCCGCAGAGGGAGGCCGCGCAGTTGATCGGCAGCAAGGGCGGGGCTTGGCAAGGTGCCGCGGGTGCGGCCTTCTCGGTCGCTGGTGAGATAAAAACCCAGCACGGCAGCGCGACCGGACAGCGATTGCGCAAAGAGCGCGTCGTAGTCCAGAGACGGCGCCAATTGCTGCAGCAAGTCGGCAAAGCCGGGCTGGGACTTGAGCGGCCCTTGGGCCAGCCGCTGCAGATTGCCCAAGCCGGAGCTTCCATCGGCCTCCGCAAAAATCACGTCGAAACCGACGACAGCTACTTGCTGTCGCTCAAACAGCTCGCGTGAGAGCGCCGCCATCTTGTCGCGCCCCCAGGGCCACTGGCCAATGCGGCCCAGGCTCTTTTCGTCAATGTCTACGATGACGATGCGTTCATCCAGCGTCTTCGGCATGGTGGCGCGCAGACGGGTGTCATAGATGATGTTGTCCAGGCGCTCCAGCACCTGAAGGTGCAGCACGTTGGATACGTGCAAAAGCGCAAAAAAAAGGGGCAGCAGCGTGATGCCAATGCGCCGCCACCGGTGGCGCAACAAATATGAAAGCTGCTGCCGCATGTTCAGCCTTCGGCCGTTGTGCAGTCTGACTGGCCGACCGGGCTGAACGACTACCGCTGTCGGTCAGCTCTGCTCAAACTGCATTTCTGTGCCAGCCAACTCCAGCCGGTCGCCGTGTTTGAGGGGCACCGGCGAGGCGCCAATGGCTACACCATTCAACATGGGCATATCGGGGCCCTCGACATGGGCCAGCACGAACCCCTGGTGCCGCTTGGTGATCGAAGCCACTGCCACGCCGGGCTTGCCGATGGTGGTGACCACCTTCTGCAACGACACTTCTCGCCCCGCTGCGGCGCCGGACATCACCCGGATGACCGCAGAGATGGGAGCGGGTGCGGGCGTGGGTGCCAGTGCTGCCGGGCGAGACACCGACCCCATCGGTGGCACCATACCCGGCTTGAAGATCATGGTCTTCTCGAAGTTCTGGCCCTCGGCCTCGTGCAAGAAGCGGATCTTGTACTTACCCACTTCTACGGTGTCGCCATTGCGAAGCTCCTGGCGCTTGACGGCTTTGGCGTTGACATAGGTGCCGTTGGTACTGCCCAGGTCTTCGATCTCCACTTCATGGCCGGCCATGTGGATCACGGCGTGCTCGCCGCTCACGGCGAGGTTATCAATCACGATGTCGTTGTAAGGCCGCCGACCCAGGGTGGTCCGCTCCTTGGTCAACTGCACTTCCTTGATGACGACCCCGTCGATTGAAACGATCATTCTGGGCATGATCCACTCCTGATGTGATGAATTGTTGTAGTTCGGGCCACTCAAGCGGCTCCTAGCAAGCGAGACATGAGGCCGCGCTTCTTGCCTCCGGCGGCAGCCTGCACCAGCAGCACGCTGACGTTATCACGACCGCCATTGGCGTTGGCGGTGTCGATGAGCAGTGTGGCTTTTTCCTCCAACGGGAGCGGTGCGCGGACCATTTCCGCCAGTTCTGCATCCGCAACCATGTCCGTGAGCCCGTCAGAGCACATCAGGAACAGGTCGTTGGGCGCTACCTGAAACTCGTTGACTTCCATCATGACGTTGGGCTCGACGCCCAAGGCCCGAGTGACAAGGTTGCGGTTGGACGAGAGCGCGGCCTGCTGGGATGTGAGCAGGCCCGCATCGACCTGTTCCTGCAGCCATGAGTGATCGCGGGTGATCTGCTGCATGGCACCATCGCGCAAGCGGTAGCAGCGGGAGTCGCCAATATGTCCGAGGATGAGTCGGCTGCCATGGAACACGCCGACTACCAGCGTGGTGCCCATGCCGGCATATTGGGGGTTGGACAATGAGGCCCCCAGGATCGCATGGTTGGCGTTCTCGACGCAGAGTTCCAATGCCCGGCGCACGTCGGTGGATTGCGGAGTGTTTCCCGCCTGCGCCAGCCAGCGGCCCATCTCGGTCCGTATGAAAGTTGTGGCCATGCCACTGGCAACCTCGCCCGCGTTGTAGCCGCCCATGCCGTCGGCCAGGATGGCGACCTGGGCCTCGCGGTCGACAGCCACCGCGTCTTCGTTGTTGGTGCGCACGCGGCCTTTGTCTGTCCGCGCAAAAAATTCATAGGTCATGGATGTTGCGGCGAGCGTCATCGGGCGCCTGAAATGGGCGGGGATGCCGCACCCCGAACAGCGGGTGGCTCCATCACGGTTTCCTGAAAATCCGCCATCTCATGCCCTGTTGCATCGCGGTCCGCATCATAGACGACTGCTTCGGGGGCAGCCAGCGCCGCATGACCGTCAGCGGCCGCTTCCCGCAGCTCGGCGGCAAACTGCTGACCTGTCTGGTAGCGCGCCTCGGGGCGCTTTTTCAAAGCCAGTGCCACGACCTTTGCCACGGCCGGTGGCACCTCTGGCCGCAGCTGACGCACGTTGGGCGCGTCCACACTTGCAATTTTGTGCATCAACTCCGTCATGGATTCGCCGCGCAGCGGCAGCATCCCCGTCAGCAGCTGAAAAAGCGTGACCCCGAGGGAGTACAAGTCTGACCGGCCGTCCACCTTTTTACCCGCCAACTGCTCCGGCGACATGAAGCTGGGCGTTCCGAGCACCAGACCCGTACGGGTCTTGCTCGAATCGGTAATGCGGGCAATACCAAAATCGGTCACTTTGACGGCATCTGCAGCGCCGTCAAACATGATGTTGGCGGGCTTGATGTCCCGGTGCACAACGTTGTGTGCGTGTGCGTAGCCCAGCGCATCTGCCACGCGGGCCGTGATGGACAGCACGGTGGGAATCGGCAGCAGGTGCCCATTGCGGCAAGCATGCGTCAGGTCGGCGCCTTTCAGAAACTCCATGGCGATGTATGCCAGGTCATGCTCTTCGCCCGCATCAAAAATAGTCACGATGTGCGGGTGCTGCAGGCGCCCCGCTGTTTCTGCTTCGCGAAAGAACCGGGCTCGGGCGTCGACGAGTGCCGCCCCTTCGAACTCTTGCCCCAGCGCGAGGGTCTTGATGGCTACCACGCGGCCGATTTTGGGATCGCGCCCCTGATAGACCACACCCATCGCACCTTTGCCCAGCTCTTTGTCAATCTGGTAGCGCCCCAGCATGGGAATCCCTATGGCCGCATCTCCCGGCAAGCGCGGGGTATTGCTCGCAGGCGGTGTGGACGCAGGGGTGCTGGAAGGACCGTCTGCGCTTTGTTGCAACTGGGCGCGCGCACGTTTGTAGCGGCTGCGGGCGTCCTTGTACTGCTTGTTGTGGCGCAGAATCAACTCATAGACAGCCTTTGCCTTGGCGAAATTGCGCTTGCGCTCAAAGTCCTGGGCCAGGTGGTACAGGTTGTCCATCAGCGCATCGCTGGGCGGTACCTTGCGCAGGCGGTCAAACGCCATATCCAGCTGGCCTTGCCCCTGCAGCGCCAAGCCCATCATGCGGTCTGCTTCTGCGGCTTCTGCCGAGTGCCTGGATGTGGTTGAGCCGCCCTGACTGTGGCGCAGCGCAATTGCTGCCGCGCCCGTCAGTGCGCCCAATGCGGCCAGTGTCACAGGCACCCACAGCCCGGCGTAGCGCAGCAGTGCCCACTCCGTACCCATCATGGCCAGGACCGCGGCCAGGCTTGTGCCAGCGCCGACCACCACTGGTAGCCGCGGTGCCACCCAGGCCACAAAGAGCAATACGCCCAGCACGGTAGCCCAGGATGCTGCTCGGGCCCAGCTTGGCGCAGTCACGGAGAGCCCTTGGCGGATGCTGGAAACCGTGTGGGCCAGCCATTCCACGGGGTAGATGGATTGCCCGCCGGGACCGGCCCAAGGTGCCACCAGGGTGTCGCTGGTGTCCCCGACGATCACAAGCTTGTCCTGGAACATGGCCGCAGACGACTTGCCATTCAGAACGGTGGCAAACGACGCGGTGGGGAACGGCGGCGCACCCTCTAGCGACGCGTACACACGCGGACGCATCACCGCCGCGTGGTCTGTCGCGATGTCCAGTCCGCCCACGCGCAGGGCCCTGGGGGCGTCCTGAACCCGCACTTCGTCTGCCGTCAGGTGCAGGCTGTGGCGCGCAGCGAGCAATGCGAGCGATGGCACACCCACTTCGTCATACTGCAGCAACAGAGGCGCCTGGCGTACTTTGCCGTCCTCATCGGCTACGGTGTAGAGATGCCCGACACCCACTGCCGCCGATCCGAGCGCCGCCAGCGGGTGCCGCGCAGAATGCACAGGCGTTGCGTAGGCGCCAGGGTCAGGCAAGGTGCTGCGGCGTACGTATGCTGGAAGTACCGTGGGTTTGCCGGATGCCGCGTAGCTGGACGCCAGCAGCACGTTGCCTGCTTTCTGGATGCTGGACGCTAGCCGGGCGTCGGTGTCCAGGGCGTTTTCCGCCTCGGCGGCCACGCGGTTGAGCTCTGCGGCCATCGGTGAACCATCACCAGCACTGGCCAATGCAGCCCTGATTTTGCGCACCTGGCTGATCCCCGGCTCCGACTGAGAGTCCGACAAGGGCGGCGTGTAGACGATGGTTTTTGCGCCCGCAGCCGACAGGGCGTCGATCAGCCGGGCATGCACGTCCCGCGACCACGGCTGGGGCCCCAGCGCGGCCAGGCTTGCGTCGTCGATGCCGACGATGGTGATTTCTGCGAGGGGGGCGGGTGCTGAAATGCGGGCGGCGGCATCGTACAGCTGGAGTTCAAGCCGCTCGGCCAGGCCGGTGACGGCGCACAGGGCCATAACGAGAGCCGCAGCCAGTGCGTTCCAAAAGCCGTCGGTACGCCCCATATCAAGCCGCCGTGCCGAGGTTTTTTGTCCCACTTTGCTGTTATTCCACTCAGGTATTGAGTGGGTGACGAAGCAATATTTGCGCCCAGTGACAAATGACTGAATCTGTCACGGCGCCATGTAGTGGCAGGGCTAGCTAGGAGCGCCGCGTGATGTTCTTGTCGCGCGCGGTAACTTCGGGCGCCCTTGGCGTGCCATTTTTGTCACATCGGCTGCGGACTGGTGAACAGGTTCTCGGGGATGTGCCTGAGCATCAGGTTGCAGAGGCACGCCTGGACCACAAAGGCCAGAACTTGCCGATACCCACCACCAGGGTCGCCCCCAAAGCCGCCGCCACGTAGTGCAGCGCCGGATGGGCTACCGCATAGTCGTGCAAGGCGGCATCGCTGGCAATGGTTTCTCCGCCGACCCAGCCAATCAGCGCCGCGCCCAGCACCACGATGAAGGGGAAGCGCTCCATGAGCTTGATCATCAGCGTGCTGCCAAAAATCACAAGGGGAATGCTGATCCCCAAGCCCAATACCAACAAAACGTTGTTGCCATGGGCGGCAGCTGCCACGGCGATCACGTTATCGAGGCTCATCACCAGATCGGCGATGAGAATCGTTCGAACAGCGGCCATCAAGCCGCCATAGGTCTTGGACTCACCCTCGCCTTCTTCATCGCTGTTGAGCAACTGCAGCCCGATCCATAGCAGCAGGCACCCCCCGACAATCTGCAAAAACGACAACTGCAGCAATTTGGCTGCCGCAAAGGTCAGCGCGATGCGCAACACGACAGCCGCACCGGAGCCCCAGAAAACGGCTTTTTGTTGTTGGTGAGGGGGAAGCGAGCGGGCAGCCAGAGCGATGACCACGGCGTTGTCGCCCGAGAGGATGATGTTGATCCAGACGATCTTCATCAGGCCGATCCAAAAATCGGCACTTTGCACAAACTCCATGCTGAACTCCACTGTTATGAATGCAAGAAGCGCCCGAAACCAGGGTTTCGAGCGCTTCTCTTTTTATGGGAGTGGCTAGTCTATCGGGCCCCACGGCCCGATGCGTCCGTAATTGTGCTTACGGGCGGCGCCAGAATGCTGATTACTTCAGCTGGGCCTTGAGCAGCTTGCCCAGTTCCGAAGGGTTGCGGGTGATGATGAAGCCCGACTCTTCCATGATGGCCAGCTTGGCGTCGGCTGTGTCGGCACCACCGGAGATCAGCGCGCCAGCATGGCCCATGCGCTTGCCGGGAGGGGCAGTCACACCAGCGATGAAGCCAACAATCGGCTTCTTCATGTTGGCCTTGCACCACTGGGCGGCTTCGGCTTCGTCAGGTCCGCCGATTTCGCCAATCATGATCACGGCGTCGGTGTCTGGATCGTCGTTGAACGCCTTCATCACGTCGATGTGCTTCAGACCGTTGATGGGGTCGCCACCAATGCCCACGGCGCTCGACTGGCCCAGGCCGACTTCGGTCAGCATGGCCACGGCTTCGTACGTCAGCGTGCCCGAACGGGACACCACGCCGATGCGGCCCTTGCGGTGGATGTGACCGGGCATGATGCCGATCTTGATTTCATCGGGCGTGATCAGGCCGGGGCAGTTGGGGCCCAGCAGCAGGGTCTTCTTGCCGCCGGCCGCTTCTTTGGCCTTCATCTTGTTGCGCACCATCAGCATGTCCTTAACCGGAATGCCTTCGGTGATGCAGATGGCCATGTCCAGGTCGGCTTCGACGGCTTCCCAGATGGCATCCGCAGCGCCTGCTGGAGGCACGTAGATCACCGACACGGTGGCGCCGGTTTGCTGTGCGGCTTCCTTGACGGAGGCGTAGATCGGGATGTTGAAGATCGACTCGCCCGCCTTCTTGGGGTTCACGCCCGCCACGAAGCAGTTCTTGCCGTTCGCGTATTCCTGGCACTTTTCGGTGTGGAACTGGCCCGTCTTGCCCGTGATGCCCTGGGTGATGACCTTGGTGTCTTTGTTGATGTAGATCGACATGTGTGTTCTCCGGGCTTACTTGACGGCAGCAACGATCTTGGTCGCAGCTTCGGCCATGGTGTCTGCAGCGATGATGGGCAGGCCGGACTCGGCCAGCATCTTTTTGCCCAGCTCTTCGTTCGTACCCTTCATGCGCACGACCAGCGGCACGTTCAGGTTCACGGCTTTGCAGGCGGTGATCACGCCGGTGGCGATGGTGTCGCACTTCATGATGCCGCCGAAGATGTTGACCAGAATGCCTTCGACCTTGGGGTTCTTGAGCATGATCTTGAAGGCTTCGGTGACCTTCTCGGGGGTGGCACCGCCGCCCACGTCCAGGAAGTTGGCCGGCTCGCCGCCGAACAGCTTGATGGTGTCCATGGTGGCCATGGCCAGGCCCGCGCCGTTGACCAGGCAGCCGATGTTGCCATCGAGGCTGATGTAGGCCAGGTCAAATTTCGAGGCCTCGACTTCGGCCGGGTCTTCTTCGTCCAGATCGCGGAAAGCCACGATTTCGGGGTGGCGGAACAGGGCGTTGGCGTCAAAGTTGAACTTGGCGTCCAGGGCCATCAGGTTGCCCTTGGAGTCGCAGTTCAGCGGGTTGATTTCCACCAGCGACGCATCGGTGTCCATGTAGCACTTGTAGATCTTGGCGAAGATGTCTACGGCCTGGTCGATGGACGCGCCGGTCAGGCCGATGGCTGCTGCCACCTTGCGGCTTTGCTCTTCGGTGATGCCGGTCAGCGGGTCGATCATTTCGGTGATGATCTTCTCGGGGGTGGAGTGGGCCACTTCCTCGATGTCCATGCCGCCTTCGCTCGAAGCGATCAGGGCGACCTTCTGCGTGGCGCGGTCGGTGACCAGCGACACATACAGTTCGTTCTTGATGTCGGCACCGTCTTCGATGTACAGGCGGCGAACCTTCTGGCCCTCAGCGCCCGTCTGGTGCGTGACCAGCTGCATGCCCAGGATGTCGCTGGCGCGCGCTTTCACATCTTCAATGGTCTTGGCAACCTTCACGCCGCCGCCCTTGCCACGGCCACCAGCGTGAATCTGGGCCTTGACCACCCACACGGGGCCGCCGAGCTTCTGGGCTGCTTCGACGGCTTCTTGCACCGTGAATGCGGGAATGCCACGCGGAACGGGCACACCAAAATTGCGCAAGATTTCCTTGCCTTGGTATTCGTGAATCTTCATGAGGTCTCTCTCAGGGAAGGGTGGTTGGTACCCGTTTACCATGAACAGTTGTCTGGCCGCGGGCTTGGGACATGGCAACCCGCGACTGTATCATGCTGCAACGCACCATCCTTGTGCGTAGCTGACACCGCAGGGCAGGCCAGCGGCCCGCCCTCTCACCACTTTTGCAGCCCATGCTGCTGACCATTTGCAGGAGCAACTCCATGTCCAAAGTCTTTATTGATGGCGAAGCCGGTACCACAGGGCTGCAGATCCGCGAGCGGCTGCAGGCCATGCCGCAGATCGAGCTGGTCAGCATTGCGCCCGAAAAGCGCAAGGACCCCGCAGCCAAGCGTGACCTGATTGCGGGTGTGGATCTGGTCATCTTGTGCCTGCACGACGATGCCGCGCGCGACACCGTGGCCATGGTGGACGAGATTGCCCAGACCACCGGCCGCAGGGTGAAAGTGATCGACGCCAGCACCGCCCACCGCACCGCGCCTGGCTGGGTGTTTGGCTTCCCCGAGCTGGCTGCAGGCCAGCCTGAAGCCGTGGCCAAGGCCGACCGCGTCGCCAACCCCGGTTGCTACGCCACAGGCGCCATCGCGCTGATCCGCCCACTGGTGGATGCGGGCCTTGTGCCCAAGGACTTTCCGCTCGCGCTGCCCTCGGTCAGCGGCTACTCCGGCGGTGGTCGCACCATGATCGAGGCCTACGAAGCGGGCACCGCGCCGCTGTTCGAGGCCTACGCGCTGACCTTGCAGCACAAGCACCTGCCTGAAATCATGGCCTACACAGGTATCACGCGCCGGCCCATTTTTGTGCCCGCAGTGGGTAACTTCCGCCAGGGCATGCTGGTGCAGTTGCCCCTGCACCTGGACCTGCTGCCGGGCGCCCCCAAGGCTGCCGACCTGCACGACGCACTGGCTGCGCATTATGCCAAGAGCAACACGCCCGAGCAGTGGGTCAGCGTGCTGCCCGCCACGGCCGACGGCAAGCTCGATGCCACGGCGCTCAACGACACCAACAAGCTGGAGCTGCGCGTGTTTGCCAATGAAGAGCACCGCCATGCCGTGCTGATTGCGCGACTGGACAACCTGGGCAAGGGCGCCAGCGGTGCAGCGGTGCAGAACCTGCGCCTGATGCTGGGCGTTTAGAGCAGCTAACAAAACTCTTCTGGCGTCGTTGCCGCGTCTTGTCGTACTGCCCGTACTGCCTGCGACGCAGCGCCTAGCCAGAACCGCTTCGCTGAGTTTTGTTAGCCGCTCTTAAGCCCGACCCCTCAGCGGTCATCAGACTCGCCACCGCCCCGCACCACGCGGTGTACCACATCGCCTGAGAACCCGCGGGTCATCAAGAACCGCATCTGTTTGGCGCGGGCCGGGGCATCTTCGGCCACCGCGCCGAACTTGCGGCGCCACACCTCGCGGGCACGGCTGAGTTCACTGTCCTTGAGCTGATCCACCGCGTGTTGCACCGCCTCGGCAGGCAGCCCCTTGGCCTGCAGCTCTTGCCGGATGCGCGCGGCGCCCATGCGGCTGGCGCGCCGGTGCACCACCGACTCGACCACGCGGGTTTCGTTGATGAAATCCTTGGCTTGCAGGTCGTCTAGCACCGCCGCCAGGTCTTCGCCCTCCTGCACATGCGGCGTCAGCTTGGTGACCAGTTCGGCGCGGGAGTGTTCGCGCTGGCTCAGCAGCCGCAGCGCGCGGCCTTTGAGCGAGAGGGTGCCAAATCCCATGGTACAAATCCAAAAACACTATGAAAAACATAGCTGCTAGCGCTTATCGGATAGGCGCTAGCAGCCAATTTCATTCATATTTTGGGTGGTGTCCCGTCGTCTGCCGCTTTACTTTTCGTCCTTGTCGGCTTTGTCTGCCTTCTCGGCTTTATCGGCCTTGCTGGGCTTGGCTGCAGGCGCAGCTTCTGCCAGCGGCGGTAGCAGGGCGATGTTCAGGCTCTCGCGCACCTTGTTCTCGATCTCGTGCGCCAGGTCGGGGTTTTCGCGCAAAAACTCGCGGGCGTTGTCACGGCCCTGGCCGATCTTTTCGCCGTTGTAGGCGTACCAGGCGCCCGCTTTTTCAACGATCTTGGCGTTCACGCCCATGTCGATGATTTCGCCTTCGCGGCTGATGCCTTCGCCAAACAGAATGTCAAATTCGGCGGTCTTGAACGGTGGGCTCACCTTGTTCTTCACCACCTTCACCTTGGTTTCGTTGCCGATGGCCTCGTCGCCCTTCTTGATGGTGCCGGTGCGGCGGATATCGAGGCGCACCGAGGCGTAAAACTTCAGCGCATTGCCGCCAGTCGTCGTTTCGGGTGAGCCAAACATCACACCAATCTTCATGCGGATCTGGTTGATGAAGATGACCATGCAGTTGGTCTTCTTGATGGTGGAGGTCAGCTTGCGCAGCGCCTGGCTCATCAGGCGGGCCTGCAGGCCGGGCAGGCTGTCGCCCATTTCGCCTTCGATTTCGGCCTTGGGGGTGAGGGCTGCGACCGAGTCGATGACGATCAGGTCCACAGCGCCCGAGCGCACCAGGCTGTCCACGATCTCCAGCGCTTGTTCGCCGGTGTCGGGCTGGCTGATCAGCAGGTCGGACAGTTGCACACCCAGCTTCTGGGCGTATTGCACATCCAGGGCGTGCTCGGCATCCACGAACGCACAGGTGCCGCCCTGTTTTTGCATCTCGGCAATCACCTGCAGCGTGAGCGTGGTCTTGCCCGACGATTCCGGGCCGTAGATCTCGACCACACGGCCGCGGGGCAGGCCGCCTACGCCGAGGGCAATGTCCAGGCCCAGCGAGCCGGTCGATACGACCTGGATGTCCTCGATCACTTCGCCTTCACCCAGACGCATGATGGTGCCCTTGCCGAACTGCTTCTCGATCTGGGCGAGCGCCGCGGCCAGGGCCTTGGCCTTTTCGGTGTTCACTGGCAATGCGGGGTTGGTGCCTTTGACTGCGACGTCCATGAGAAAACTCCTTGAAAAACAACAGGTTGGATGCTTGCACCACTCTGCGGTTAATCACAGGCTGGATGCTTGAACAGTAGTTTATGCGAGCAATGGAATCCATCCAAAGCGATTTTTAGTCAGTTTGACTGACAATGTGGGATGGTTGATTTTTCACCGGATGCCCCGTCTGCCGCACAACCGTCCGCTCCTGATGACCGCTGGCGCCAAACCCACCTCGGGCGCCTCATGGGCCACGCGCTGCGGCGATTTGACGCACGGGTGCTGCAGCTCATGGCGCGCAATGTCGAGGTGCCTCTGGCGCTGTCCAACCTGGCGGCACGCGACCAGGTGACGGCCGCCCATGTACACATCACGCGCCACCTGTCGCTGCAGGGCGACCGCCTCACCGACCTGGCCCTGCGCGCGGGCATGACCAAACAGGCCATGGCCAACTTGGTGGACCAGTGCGAAGCCTGGGGCCTGGTCACACGCGAGGCCGACCCGCTCGATGCCCGCGCGCGCCGCGTCACCTTTGCGCCCACGGGGCTGGCGTGGCTACGGGCTTTTCGTGACGCAGTAGCTCAGGCCGAGGCCGAGTTCCGCACTGAGGTCGGTAACGATGTGGCCACCGTGGTTGCCATTGGGCTGGAGGCTTATGCCGGCGGCGACAGCGTGGGCTGAGAGCCTGCCACAAGCGACTGCGCCCCCGTCGGCTCGGCGCACGCCAGCAGCCACTGCCTGAAGCACTGCAGCGCATGCAGCTGCGTGCGGCCTTCGGGGTAGCAGAACCAGTAGCCCACGTCGCTCTGGTAGCCGCCCCGCTGAGCGGCGTCTGCCAGCGGTTCGCGCACCAGCCCTGCGGTGATTTCGTCTTGCACCAGGCAGCGCGGCACCAGCGCCAGGCCCATGCCCGCCTGCACGGCGCGGATCATGGTCTGGAACTGGTCGAACTGCGGACCACCGAGTGGGTCGATAGCGCCTTCTACCGCATGCGTTTCGCTCCAGCGCAGCCAGGCCTCGGGCACCGTCACGTGGCGCAGCAGGGTTTGTTGGGCCACGTCGCGCGGGCTGTGAATCGCCCAGTCGGCCACCTTGGTGCGCGGCGCGATCAGGGCCACATCATTGCCCGTGATGTGGTGGGCATGGGCGCCGGGCCAGTGGCCGTCGCCGAACAGGATGGCGCAGTCCAACTCGGGTCGGGTGAAGTCGTAGCTGTGCACATACGGCACAAAGTGCAGCGTGATCTGCGGGTGCTGCTGCTGAAACTGCGGCAGCCGCGGAATGAGCCACTTGGCCGCAAACGTGGGCAGGCTGGACAGGTGCAGCGCGCCACCGCCGTCATCGCTGGTGATCAGCTCCAGCGTGGCAGCCTCCAGTTGCGCCAGCACGCCGCGCACAGCTTTTTCATAGCGCTCGCCCGCTGGGGTCAGCGCCAGGCGTTTGCGGCTGCGTTCGAACAGCGGCACGCCCACCCAGGTTTCCAGTTCCTTGATCTGCTTGCTGACCGCGCTCTGGGTCAGGTGCAGCGCCTCGGCCGCACGCGAGATGCCGCCAAACCGCGTAACGGTGGAGAACGCACGCAGCAGGTGCAAGGGGGGAGAAAGGCGGCGAAGGGACGACATGTTGACCTAGTTGGTAAGTAATCAAATCATTCCGAATTGGAATGTTATCAGGCATATCCATTGCTTGGTAGAGGGCGTTGATTCCATTAACCTCAATGCACTTCATAGGAGAATTGCCCATGCAACGCCGTCACGTCCTTTCCGCTCTGGCTGCCGTATCTTTCGTTCCTGGAATGTCTTTGGCGCAAGAGGGCAAGCCCCTGCGCATCATCGTGCCCTTCCCGCCCGGGGGGGCTACGGACATCACCGCGCGCAGCCTGCAAGAGTCGCTGTCGCGCATCCTCAAGCAGCCCGTGGTGCTGGAAAACCGGGGCGGCGCAGGCGGCTCCATCGGCATGGCCGAAGTGGCCCGCGCGGCGGCAGACGGCCTCACCATTGGCGTTGCCACCTTGTCCACCCACGGTGTGAACCCCGCCGTGTACACCAAGCTGCCCTACAACCCCACCAAGGACTTTGTCGGCGTGACCGAGATCGTGAAGGCGCCCGGCGTCATCGTGATTAACCCCGCCGCGCTGCCCGTCAAGGACTTTGCCGACCTGGTGAAGTACCTCAAGGCCAACCCCGGCAAGGTGTCGTACGCGACCCCTGGCAACGGCACCATCGGCCACATGTGGGGCGAGCTGTTCAAGAGCAGCACCGGCACCTCCATGGTGCACATCCCGTACCGTGGTGCAGGCCCGGCCATCAACGATGTGCTGGCCGGCCAGGTGGCGGTGTACTTTGACCAGGTGGCCTCGTCGCTGCCACACGTCAAGTCCGGCAAGCTGAAGGCACTGGCCGTGTCCTGGCCCGCGCGCCTGGACGTGTTGCCCGATGTGCCCACTTACGGCGAGCTGGGCTACAAGCAGGCCAATGAGCCTTCGTGGTTTGGTCTGGTCGCCCCTGCCGCCACACCTGCGGCTGCGGTAGAACGCATCCAGCAGGCCGTGGCGCAGGCGCTCAAGGAACCCGCGGTGCGCGAACGCTTGGCGGGCCAGGGGCTGTACCCATCGGGCACCACGCCCAAGGAGTTCACCGCGCAAATCGCCAGCGAGATCGACAAGATGAAGCGCGTGGCCGCTTATGCCAAGGTGGTGCTGGACTGATCGCATACCGGGCCAAGCGCCCGTAACGGCCATAGCCGAGATGCGGTGAATATCGTTCGCTACACCGTGGTTGTCCTTTTTCAGGGATAACCATAGTCACATCCCGGTCTGGGCGGCTAGGCCAGCCGCCCTCCTTTGCGCACACTCTGCCTATGCATGCAGCCTTGAAACTGATCCACCACCGATTTATGCAAGCCCAGCCCGGTGTCACCGGCTCGCCCGGCCTGTCTAGCCCCTCTGCCGCGTCCATGGTGACCACCGTGCCAGGCACCACCGCGCTGGTGCTCGACTCCCCGCACAGTGGCACACGCTACCCCGACGATTTTGGCTCCGCCTGCGACCTGCCCACGCTGCGCCGCGCCGAAGACACCCACGTCGAAAAGATCTACGCCTTTGCCCCCGCGCTTGGCGTGGCCTGGGTTGAGGCGCATTTCCCCCGCATCTACCTCGACGCCAACCGCGACACCACCGAGCTGGACACCACCTTGCTCGAAGGCGCATGGACCGACCCCATCTCTACCGACCCCCAGGTGCTGAGCAAGGTGCGCCTGGGCAAGGGCCTGATCTGGAAGTTCACTGACGAAGGCGAGCCCATCTACAACCGCCAGCTCACCGTGGCCGAGGTGCGCGCGCGCATCGACCGCTGCTGGCGCCCCTACCACGCTGCCGTGCAGCAGGCCATTGACGCGGCGCACGCGCGCCACGGCTACAGCATCCACATCAACTGCCACTCCATGCCCGCCGTGGCCGCCAGCCACGCCACGGACTTTCCGGGTCTGGTGCACGCCGACTTTGTGGTGGGCGACCGGGACGGCACCACCGCCAGCCCGGCCCTGTCGGCCCTGGTGTGCGAGTACCTGCGCAGCTGTGGCTACAGCGTGGAGCACAACCACCCCTACAAAGGCGTGGAACTGGTGCGGCGCTACAGCAACCCCGCAGCGCACCGCCACAGCATCCAGCTGGAGATCAACCGCAGGCTGTACATGGACGAGCAGACGCTGGCGCAGCACCCCGAGGGCATGGCGCGGCTCAAGGCCGACCTGCAGGCGCTGGTGCACAAGCTGCTGGCCACCGATCCGCGCTGAAGGTGTCGCCGAGGGGGTGGGCGAGCGGTCCGCGCTGATCGCGCGGCCCCGCCTAAAATCGCGCGACAGGCACGGCGCCAGACCGTTGCCAACTACCAGGAGACTTCCCCCATGCGCATCCTCATTGCCGAAGACGACCAGGTGCTGGCCGATGGCCTGCTGCGCACGTTGCGCGCCTCGGGGGCCGTGGTGGACCACGTCGCCAGCGGCAGCGAGGCCGATGCGGCGCTGATGACCAACAACGAGTTCGACCTGCTCATCCTGGACCTGGGCCTGCCCAAGATGCACGGGCTGGAGGTGCTCAAAAAACTGCGCAGCCGGGGCTCAGCGTTGCCGGTGCTCATCCTCACCGCTGCCGACAGCGTCGAAGAGCGTGTGAAGGGCCTGGACTTTGGCGCCGACGACTACATGGCCAAGCCCTTCAGCCTGCAGGAGCTGGAAGCCCGCGTGCGGGCGCTGACGCGCCGGGGCATGGGCGGCACCAGCAGCGCCATCAAACACGGCCCGCTGGTGTACGACCAGGCCGGCCGCGTGGCCACCATCGACGGCAAGATGATCGAGCTGTCGGCCCGCGAACTGGGCTTGCTGGAGGTGCTGCTGCAGCGCGCCGGGCGGCTGGTCAGCAAGGAGCAACTGGTGGAACGCCTGTGCGAGTGGGGCGAAGAAGTCAGCAACAACGCCATCGAGGTCTACATCCACCGCCTGCGCAAGAAGATCGAAGGTGGGCCGATCCGCATCGCTACCGTGCGCGGCCTGGGCTACTGTTTAGAAAAGATCCCGGGTTGAAGAAAATGATAGCTGCTAGCGCTTGATGGATAAGCGCTAAAGGCCAATTTCATTCAAAAACCACCACGGTAAGCGCTTTGAAGATCTTCCAGCGAGAGCAGCGCTCCCTCTTCGGCGAGATCCTCGACTGGATGCTTACGCCGTTGCTGCTGCTGTGGCCCGTGAGCCTGGCGCTGACCTGGCTGGTGGCGCAGGGTCTGGCCAACAAGCCGTTTGACCGCGCGCTTGAGTACAACGCCCATGCGCTGGCGCAGCTGGTGACCGTGGTGGACAACAAGGTGCAGTTCAACCTGCCCCAGCCCGCCAGCGAGCTCCTGCGGGCCGACGACTCGGACATCGTCTATTACCAGGTCCTCGGGCCGGGCGGCGAATTCCTTTCGGGCGAGCGCGAGCTGCCCGCGCCCACCGCCGACGAGGTCCCCATGTCTGGCGAAGTGCGCCTGCGCGACGGCGAGATGCGCGGCATCGAGATCCGCGTGGCCTATATCTGGGTGCGCCTGCCGCTTGAAGGCACGCCCGTGGCGCTCGTGCAGGTGGCCGAGACGCGTGAAAAGCGCAGCGTGCTGGCCACCGAAATCATCAAGGGCGTGATGCTGCCGCAGTTCGTCATCCTGCCGCTGGCCGTGCTGCTGGTATGGCTGGCGCTGGCACGCGGCATCCAGCCGCTCAACCAGCTGGAGCAGCGTATCCGCGCGCGCAACCCGGACGACCTCTCCCCGCTGGACGACCGCACCGTACCGCTCGAAGTCGCGCCGCTGGTTTCGTCGGTGAACGATCTGCTGCAGCGGCTCAACGACTCGCTGGCCACACAAAAGCGTTTCCTGGCCGATGCCGCCCACCAGCTAAAAACGCCGCTCGCAGGCCTGCGCATGCAGGCCGACCTGGCGCAGCGCGAAGGCACCAGCACCGAAGAACTCAAACGTTCTCTACAGCAGATCGGCCGCTCCAGCATCCGCGCCACCCACACCGTCAACCAGCTGCTGGCGCTGGCGCGCGCAGAGGGCAGCGGCGTGGGCATTGCCCGCCAGCCCTGCGACCTGGCGCGGCTGACCATCGAGGTGGTGCGCGACTCTGTGCCCCGCGCGCTCGAAAAGCACATCGACCTGGGCTACGACGGCGCCGAGCCCGGTGCTCCCGGCGTGCTGGTAGACGGCAACCCCACGCTGCTCAAGGAGCTGGTGCGCAATCTGGTGGACAACGCCATCAACTACACGCCGTCGTCGCCCGACAAACCTGGGGTGATCACTGTCCGCGTGCTGGCCGATACCTTTGGCCACGTACTGCTGCTGCAGGTTGAAGACTCGGGCCCCGGCGTGCCCGAGGCCGAGCGCGAGCTGGTCTTTCAGCCGTTCTACCGCGCCCTGGGCAGCGAGGCCGACGGCTCCGGCCTGGGCCTGCCCATCGTGCTGGAGATCGCGCGCAAACACGATGCCGAGGTCACGCTGGAGGATGCGCGGCCCGGCCACCAGCCGCCCGGCGCCTGCTTTACGGTGCGGTTTGAAGCGCGGGACGTGGTGGCGGGCAGCTGACGCGGGCGCTGCGGGCCAGAGCCCCCAGGCAGCGCTTGCAGCAACGGGCTGCGGCATCATGCAGGGCCCTGCACACCCACGTCGCTCTCTGCCCATGTCTTCGCTGCCCGGTTCGCCCTCTCCGCCATCCCCTCCGTCGCCGACATCGTCTCCGGGTCGTCGGCGCTATGCCAACACGCACCCAGAGGTGGTGATTGGCAACTTCCCCTGGTACGAAATGGTGTGGCGGTCGCTGCGGGGCGACTTCAAACCGCTGGCAGAACCCGCAGGCGGTTATGCCGCCTTTGCGCAGCAGTGGACCCAGCCCGCCGACCACGCCCGCCTGGCGCAGCGCCAGCAGGCGCCCGTCGTGACCTGGCTGGGCCATGTCTCCATGCTGCTGCAGGTGGCGGGGCTGAACGTGCTCATCGACCCCACGCTGGCCGATTTTGCAGGCCCGCTGGGGCGCTTTGGCGCGCCGCGCCGTGTGCCCGCACCGCTCACGCCCGAGCAGCTGCCACCCATCGACGTGGTGCTGATCTCGCACAACCACTACGACCACCTGTGCTACGGCACCTTGCGCCGCCTGCACGCGGCGGGCCAGTCGCCGCGCTTGGTGGTGCCGCAGGGGCTGGGGCCCTGGTTCGTGAAGCGCGGTATGGGCCCGGTGACCGAGATGGACTGGTGGGAGCATACGGAAGTTGCCCCCGGTGTGCGCGTGCACTTCACCCCGTCTCAGCACTGGAGCCGCCGCAGCCTGGGCGACACCAACGCATCGCTGTGGGGTGGATTTTTGCTCGAATGGACGCGGCCTGAAGCGCCCGCACCGTGGCGCTTTCTGTTCCCCGGCGACACCGGCTACAGCGGCGACTTCAAGGCCATCCGCCACCGCATCGGCCCGGTGGACTTTCTGGCCCTGCCCATCGGCGCCTACCTGCCGCGCAACTTCATGAAGCCCATGCACGTCAACCCGGACGACGCCGTGCAGCTGATGCTGGACGTCGAAGCCAGGCAGGCCATGGGGGTGCACTGGGGCACGTTCATGCTCACGCAAGAAGCGTTTGACCACCCACCGCGTGACCTGGCTGCGGCACTGGCGCAGCGCAACATTCCGCAGGAGCGTGTATGGCTGCTGCGCCAAGGCGAAACGCGGGCGATCAGCCTGGATTGAGGCTGTAAAAGTCTGTTGATGGGCGCCGGGGGTATTGGACGGGGCTGCCCGCTGAGCCCAGCAAAACTGCACAGCCGCATGGCAATGCCGGTGGCGCGAAATCAGCCGCAGGTGCGCAGCGTCTTGCCCGCCATGGCGGAGCGCAGGGCATCGAGCTGCGGGCGCAGCGCGTCAGTCACTGCGGGCAGGCGCAGGGTAAAGCCGGGGGACTCGGCGCGCTCCTGGATCACCCGGGCGGTGCGCACGCCCTTGTTGTTCAGGTTTTGCAGTTCCCGCTTGGCGGCGTCTTCAGATGCGAAACGGCCCAGCGATAGACCGTATTCCCACGTGCCGCCCGCACGATCAAAAGGCACATTGCGGGCACGCAGTTCGGCCCGTTTTTTGTCCAGCGTGTCCATGTCTTCAAACCGGCCCATGTAGACCATCCAGCGCCCCGGCACGGGTGTGGGCTCCATCGCCCAGCTGCCTTGCGGCAGTCGGGCCGCAGCGGTGCGCAGCGCATCGGCCTGGCGCTCGTCAAACACGCCGGCTTGCAGGCACTCGGCGGCCTCCGCAGGGGCGGGGGTCGAGGCATCTGCGGTGGTTGTAGTGGCTGTGGGCGTTGGCGTGGGTGTGGGCGCTGCCGACGCCTTGCTGGGGTTCACCCGCAGGATCTGCAGCGTCTCCGGTCGGATCTGCTGGTTCATGCGCTGGGGCTCAGCCTGGTCCTGAGGACCATAGCCCCACTGTCGCAGATGGCCCTGCGACCACGCGTAGTAGCCCGCGTTGGCCAGCAGCAGCACGATCACAGCGAGTCGCAGCATGGGGGCTTCTCTTTCATTCTTTTCCTTCAGGTTTTGCTTGCAGCACCCAGCCTACACAACCGGCGCGGCCGTGGCCAGGGTCACCGTGGAACCGGCTTTGCCGGGCCACCGGTGGCGTCCCCCTCGGGGGATGACGCGAAGCGGCTCAGGGGGGCTGCCAATACGGGGCGCACGCTGATTTCAGAGCTGGTGATGGCCTGCATGCCCCCCGCAGTGTGTACCAGCAGCGCACCATCATCACCTACGCCATGGGCGGTGCCGGTGTGCCCGTCGCTCAGCGTCACCGCCCGGCCCTGCAGCACGTCGCGCGCGGCAAACCGGGGCTGCATGGGGCCAAAGCCGTAGCCCGCAAACGACTGCAGCATGGCCACCAGCGGCGGCACGATGCGCAGCAGGGCCGTGGGGGCGTCCAGCCCGGGTTCCACGTCCTGCAGGCAGCCGGGCGGCATGCTCATGCCCTCTGGGCTGCGGGGCAGCACATTGATGCCGATGCCCACCACCACATACCGTGCAGTGCTGGCGCTTGCCTGGCCGACCGACGTCTGGGGCGCCACAAAACTCGCGGTCTCCACCAGAATGCCGCCCAGCTTGCGGTCGCCTGCCGCACCGCTGCCGGCGCCCAGCCACAGATCGTTGGGCCACTTCAGGCCCACGCGCGCGGGCTGGCCTGCGCCCAGGGGTGGCAGCACCGGCTGCAGGCTCTCGGCCACGCTCACACCCACGGCAAGCGACAGGCCCGACCAATCAACGGGTGCCAGTGGCAGGCCCAGGGACATCATCAAGGAGGAGCCTACATCGCTCTGCCACACCCGCCCCATCCGCCCGCGTCCTGCGGTCTGCTGCTCCGCCACCAGCAGCGTGGGCTCGCACTGGCCGTTGCGCGCGCGGCGCATCAACTCGGTGTTGGTCGAATCAATGGTGGGCAGCACCTCCACCGTAAAACCCGGTAACAGGGGTGACACGGCCTCCCAGATGGTTTCGGCGGGCCAGCGGATGGGGGCGGCGCTCACTGGCTGCGGCCCCGTGGTTTGGCTTTTTTGGGGGCTTTGGTGGCGGGTTTTGACGGAGGCAACGGCACCGGCGGTGCCCAGCCACGCTTGGGTGCCAGCAGGGTGCCCCGGCAGTTCTTGCTGCCACACCAGCAGGGGTATTCGGCCTTGAGCTTGGGCGTGTAGCGCTCTTCAATGATCAGGCCGTAGTCGTAGTTCAGCTCTTCACCCGCCTTGATGTTGCGCAGCGCGGTAATGAAGATGCGGTAGCCCTGCTCGTCGGCGTAGCAGTTGGGGTTGCAGCTGTGGTTGATCCAGCGCGACGAGTTGCCGCCGAACTTTGCGTCGATCACGTGGTCTTCATCCACATGAAAGTAAAACGTGTGGTTGGGTTGAAGGGGGTCGTGCGGGTGCCGGTCCTGCGCCTCCTGCCAGCCAATCACTTCGCCCGTGTACTCGACAAGGACTTCGCCCTCTGCAATATCCTGCACCGCAAACACGCCCTTGCCATGAACACCCGAGCGCCGGGTCTGGATGCGGCGGCCCGGCACAGGGGTGGGGGTAGAAGGCGATGCGGAGCGGGGCATGGCAAAAACTCTGTTAACTTGATAGTGCACACACACGTGTGCGTGCGCGTGTATGCGTGTACGTGCGCGTAAGAGCCGAATTGTAGAAGCGCCCGGAACCCGGGCAACCAGATTGACTGGCGAGAGCCCCAAAATGACCAAGACCCTGGTAATTGCAGAAAAACCATCCGTCGCACAAGACATCGTGCGCGCCCTGACACCTGTGGCCGGCAAGTTCGACAAACATGACGACCACTTTGAAAACGACCGCTATGTAGTCACCAGCGCCGTGGGCCACCTGGTAGAGATCCAGGCGCCCGAAGAATTTGACGTCAAACGCGGCAAGTGGAGCTTTGCCCACCTGCCCGTCATCCCGCCGTACTTTGACCTGAAGCCGGTGGACAAGACCAAGACGCGTCTGAACGCCGTGGTCAAGCAGGCCAAGCGCAAGGACGTGACGCAGCTCATCAACGCCTGCGACGCGGGCCGCGAGGGCGAGTTGATCTTCCGTTTGATCGAGCAATACGCTGGTGGCGCCAAGCCGCTGGGCAAACCCGTCAAGCGTCTGTGGCTGCAGTCCATGACACCCCAGGCCATCCGCGACGGCTTTGACGCCCTGCGCACCGAGCAGCAAATGGCAGGCCTGGCCCACGCCGCCCGCAGCCGCAGCGAGGCCGATTGGCTGGTCGGCATCAACGGCACCCGCGCCATGACGGCGTTCAACTCGCGCGACGGCGGGTTCTTCCTGACCACGGTGGGCCGGGTGCAGA
Source organism: uncultured Gammaproteobacteria bacterium (assembly GCA_947085645.1). Classification (GTDB taxonomy): domain Bacteria; phylum Pseudomonadota; class Gammaproteobacteria; order Burkholderiales; family Burkholderiaceae_C; genus Acidovorax. Next base: position 10,788 of record CAMTXG010000019.1, on the reverse strand, counting down.
CGCCCACCCTGTCGCTGGTGGTGGAGCGCGAAGAAAAGATCCGCAAGTTCATCAGCCGCGACTACTGGGAAATCCACGCCACCTTCGGCGCGCAGGCTGGTGAGTACCCCGCCAAGTGGTTCGACCCCAAGTGGAAAAAGTCGGAAGACGTTGAGGCCCGCTCCGACCGCGTGTGGTCTGCCGCAGAAGCCACGGCGATTGCCAACGCCGTGCGCGGCAAGCAGGCCACCGTCACCGAAGAGAGCAAGCCCACCACGCAAGCGTCGCCCCTGCTGTTCGACCTGACCAGCCTGCAGCGCGAAGCCAACGGCAAGTTCGGCTTTTCTGCCAAGACCACGCTGGCCCTGGCGCAAAGTTTGTACGAGCGCCACAAGGCCCTGACCTACCCACGTACCGACTCGCGCGCGCTGCCTGAAGACTATTTGCCCGTCGCCAAGCAGACCTTCGAGATGCTGGCCGACAGCGGCATGCGGCACCTGGCGCCGCACGCGCTCACGGCGCTGAACAACAACTACATCCGGCCCAGCAAGCGCATCTTTGACAACAGCAAGGTGAGCGATCACTTTGCCATCATCCCCACGCTGCAGGCACCCAGTGGTCTGTCTGAGGCCGAGCAAAAGCTGTACGACCTGGTCGCGCGCCGCTTCATGGCGGTGTTCTTCCCCAGTGCTGAATACACCGTCACCACGCGCATTTCTACAGTGGCGCCCCACAGCTTCAAGACCGAAGGCAAGGTGCTGGTCAAGCCGGGCTGGCTGGCCATCTACGGCAAAGAAGCTGCAGAAGAAGTCGAAGGCGGCAAGGACGGCGACAAGGGCCAGAACCTGGTGCCCGTCAAACCCGGCGAAATGGTCAACACCCTGGGCGTGGACCCAAAGGGCCTCAAGACCAAGCCCCCTGCACGTTATTCCGAAGCCACGCTGCTCGGCGCCATGGAAAGCGCCGGCAAGCAGATCGACGACGAAGAGCTGCGCGAAGCCATGCAGGAAAAAGGCCTGGGCACACCTGCCACGCGCGCGGCCACCATCGAAGGCCTGCTGACCGAAAAGTACATGCTGCGCGAAGGCCGCGAGATCATCCCCACGGCCAAGGCCTTTCAGCTGATGACGCTGCTGCGCGGGCTGGAGGTGGAAGAACTCTGCCGCGCTGACCTGACCGGCGAATGGGAGTTCAAGCTCTCGCAAATGGAAAAGGGCCTGCTCACCCGCGAATCCTTCATGGCTGGCATCGCCACCATGACCGAGCGCATGGTCAAGAAGGCCAAGGAATACGACCGCGACACCATCCCCGGCGACTACGCCACGCTCGAATCGCCGTGCCCCAACTGCGGCGGCGTGGTCAAAGAGAACTACCGGCGTTTTGCCTGCGTAGGCAAGGGCGGCGCTGAGGGTTGCGGCTTCAGCTTTGGCAAGTCGCCTGCCGGCCGCACCTTTGAAACGGCCGAGGCCAACGCCCTGCTGCGCGACAAGAAGATTGGCCCGCTGGAGGGCTTCCGCTCCAAGGCGGGTTGGCCCTTCACGTCCGAGATCATCATCAAGTACGACGACGAGGCGCACAACTACAAGCTCGAATTCGACTTTGGCGACGACAAGAAGGGCGAAGAGTCCGGCGAGATCGTGGAGTTTGAAGACGCCGCGCTCGGCGCCTGCCCCATCTGCGGCTCAGAAGTGCACGAGCACGGCAGCAACTACGTGTGCAGCAAGGCCGTGCCCACCGCCGCGCAGCCCACGCCCAGCTGCACCTTCAAGAGCGGCAAGATCATCCTGCAGCAGCCCGTGGAGCGCGAGCAGATGACCAAGCTGCTGGACACCGGCAAGACCGACCTGCTCGACAAGTTTGTGAGCATGCGCACCCGCCGCGCCTTCAAGGCCCACCTGGCGTGGGACAAAGAGGCGGGCAAGGTTAACTTTGAGTTTGCGCCATCCAAGTTCCCGCCACGCCCCGGTGCTGCTGCAAAAACAGTAGCTGCCAAGGCAGGCAAGGCAAGCGCTGCAGCCAAAAAAACCGCAAAGCCTGCCGCCGCCAAGAAAGCCCCAGCCACCAAGACTGCTGCCGCCAAGGCACCGCGCAAGGCCGCCGCCGGCAAGGCGCCCAGCGCCGCGCTGGCCGCAGTGATCGGCGCCGAGCCCGTGGCCCGGCCCGAGGCCGTCAAGAAGATGTGGGAATACATCAAGGCCCACAATCTGCAAGACCCCAAGGACAAGCGCACCATCGTCGCCGACGACAAGTTGCGCGCAGTGTTTGGCAAAGACAGCGCAGGCATGTTCGAGTTAGCGGGCATCCTGGGCAACCACCTCGGAGGTGAATGATGAAGTCACATGCGCAATCGGTAGCATCGCCCGCCCCAGCCTTCTGGCGCACTGCGGTACTCGCCCTCGCGGTCGTCGGCGCGCTGAGCGGCTGCAACAGCACACCTGGCTCGGCGCGCGCCAGTGCCCCGGACAGCTCTCAGCAGGGCGCCAGCGGCATCACCGTGTATGGAACCGTTGACGTGGGTGTGTCGCGGTCGCGCTAAGGCGCGGTGTGTTGCGCTGCAGTGGGCCGCTCAGTGCGGCGCAGCGCGTCAACAGTCGCGGCCGGGGTGTCGGTTGGTGGGTATCTGTGAATGCTTGAGCGTGCGCGGCAGGGAAAAGAGTGATGGCTGAGCCCGCACTGTCTTTGCAGATTGCCACCAGTGTCCACCACCGCATCCACACCGTCACGGTGCGCATGGATTCGGTGGGCTGGGTGGTCTCAGGCACCAAGCACCTGGTCACGCCCGGCGGCGGGCATCGCTATGCCAGCGGGCGGGTGTTTGTGCTGCCGCGCGGCGCGCAGTGGGAGGTGGTCAACGACCCCGCGCCACAAGGCCGCTACGTGGCGCGGCTGCTTTGTTTAGCGCCCGATCTGGTGGAGCAGTTCCACCGGCAGTTCGGCCAGTTTGCGGCCGTGCCTGCGGTGCAGGGCTGCGCGGGCCTCGCGGCCGACGCAGCTTTTGAAGACAGCTTCACGCGCGCTGTGGCTGCGCTGGAGAGCGACACCAGCTCGCGGGCACTGCGCGAGCACCGCGCGCTCGAGGTGCTGCTGATGCTGGCCGAGGCGGGCATTGTGTTTGCACCGCCCGGCGAGCTGGGCTGGGCCGAACGCGTGCGCCGCCTCGTCGGCCCCAGCCCCGAGGCCGACTGGTCGGTGGAGCGCATTGCGGCCGCCTTTGCCACCAGCCCCAGCACCCTGCAGCGCCGCCTGGCGCAAGAGGGCGAAACCGTGAGCCGTTGCCTGCGCGACGTGCGGCTGGAGACGGCGCTGGTGCTGCTGCAAAGCTCCACGCTGCAGGTGTCCGAGATCGCTGCGCGGTGTGGTTACGAATCGCACAGCCGCTTCAGCGCCGCGTTCCGCGATCGGTTTGGCTTTCCGCCGTCGCAGCTGCGGCCCTGACGCTGCAGCTGAAACAGGCTGCGAACACTCACACCCGCGCACGCTGAGCCTGTCGAAGCGCTGCGCAAGGCTTCGACAAGCCTGTCCTGAGCCTGTCGAAGGGCTCAGCCCGAACGCGGTGGGATTTGATGGGACGTCCATCCGTTTGACGCGCCGCGCACAGCCATTGACGCCGCCGGGCCAGCGCCTAGGGGCCGCGCGCAGCACCATCAAGGCCTTGTTCAACGCAGCCACCACAAGGAGCCTCCGGATGCCACAACCCCAGTCTCGTTACCACCACCGCGTTCTGTCCGCCATCGCCTCGCTGGGCTTGGCACTGGCCGCCAGCGCGCTGGCGACACCAGCCGCCCACGCCCACGCTTTCGCCCTCACCAGCCCTGACTTTGCCGAAGGCAGCACGCTGCCCCAGCGCTTCGAGTTCAAGGGCTTTGGCTGCGCGGGCGACAACCAGTCGCCTGCGCTGCGCTGGAGCGGCGCACCCACCGGCACGCAAAGCTTTGCCGTTACCGCCTACGACCCCGATGCGCCCACGGGCTCGGGCTGGTGGCACTGGTCGGTGGTCAACATCCCCGCCAGCACCACCGAACTGCGCGCGGATGCCGGTGCCGCAGGCGGCACCAAGCTGCCCGCAGGCGCCAGCCACGTGCGCATCGACTACGGCGTGGCCGCATGGGGCGGCACGTGCCCGCCCGAGGGCGACGCGCCGCACCGCTACATCTTCACCGTACACGCCCTCAAAGTGCCGCGCCTGGACCTGCCCGCCGACGCCACCGCTGCGCTGGCGGGCTACATGATCAACGCCAACAGCCTGGGCAAGGCGACGCTGACGGCCCGCTACGGCCGGCCCCTCACCCAGGGAAAGAAACCCTGATGCCGGTGGGCAGTGCGGCTGCGTTCGCTTAAGCTCGGCAGCCTGTGGCCCGCCTTGTGTGGGCCGACCAACACCGTCCCCACCACCGGAGGCCCCCACCGCATGCGCAGCCGCACCGAACGCACTGTCTTTGCCGTCATCGCGGTGGCCCTGGTGGCTTGCGCCGCCGCTGCGTGGTGGACCCGCGACCAGTGGCTGCCCCACGCCGGGCCGTGGTCTGAGCAGGCCTGGAAGAAGATCACCCGCCCCGGCACCGACACATTGCCGCCTGGCAAGCAGCAACCCGCCGCACAGGCCCGCTCTGCCAAAGGCGCGGCGTCAGAGCCCCTGGCCCCGCAGCCGCGCAAATGTGTGCGCGATGGCCGCACCACCTACACAGACCAGCCCTGCCCCAAGGGCAGCCAGGAGCTGCCGGTGGACGGCGCCCTGACCTCGCTGCCCCAGTAGCGGATTCACGGGCTTGACCCGGCCCGACCGCGCCGCGCACCAGCCGCAACGGCCCTTCGCCCATGTCACGCCACTGCCACGGTGCGCCGATAGAGTCCGCCTCTTTCATCAGAATCTGGACCTGTCCGCCATGAAAGCCTTCTCCCTCGCCGCAGTCTGCCTCTCCGCGCTGTTCATCGCCGGTTGCGGCGGCAGTGACAACGACACAGCACCCGCGCAGCCCCAGGTCATTGCCCACCGCGGCGCCAGCGGCTACTTGCCCGAGCACACGCTGGGCGGCTACGAGCTGGCCATCCGCATGGGCGCCGACTTCATCGAGCCCGACCTGCAGCTCACCAAAGACGGCGCGCTGGTCGCCATCCACGACGACACGCTGACCCGCACCACCAACGTGGCCGCGCTGTTCGCACAGCGCAACGGCAGCTACAAGGTGTCTGACTTCACCCTGGCCGAAATCAAGACCCTGACCGTGGTGCCCACCAGCACCGGCAAGACCAGCTACCCCGGCTTTACCCCCAGCGCCGCCAACCCATTTGCCGTGCCCACCTTTCATGAAGTGGTGGACTTTGCCAAAAAGCAAAGCACCGCCGTGGGCCGCGAAGTGGGCATCTACCCCGAGGCCAAACAGGCCAACCCGGTGATGGAAGACGGCATCTTGAAGACGCTGAACGCCAACGGCTACAACGCCAACAGCAAGCTCTACATCCAGTCGTTCAGCGAAGCCACGCTGCGCAGCCTGCGCGCCAAGCAGATCGCGCAGAACAACAAAATGCCCCAGGTTCTGCTGGGCGTGGCCACCGCCGCTGCCGACGGCACCCCGCGCATGGGCGTCACCGGCGCCAGCGGCGTGCAGATGCTTGCGCTGAAGGACGTGGCCGCCTTCAACGAAGGTGTGGGCGTGCTCATCAACAACACCACCTACCCCGTCACCAAGGCCTTCATCGACCAGGCGCACGCCGCGGGCCTGAAGGTGCACGGCTGGACCTTTGCCCAGGCCGACGCCACCTTGGCTGCGGCCGACTTCCGCAAGTACCTGGACATGGGCATGGACGGCATGTTTGCCAACTACCCTGACCTGGCAGTGACGGCGCGCAACGCGCACGTGCAGGGCAAATAAACCAGGCTCAAGGGCGCGCCGCCGCTGGCTTTGCCACCGGCGGCGCTGCCAGCAGGTGGATACGCCGCGCACACGCCGCGCGCGGGCTGCCTACATGCGCGCGCCACGCTGCGCATGTCGGGTTTTTCCTATCCGGCAGGGGTGCTCCCCGCGTCCAATCGCTGCATTGATTCACTACTACCAGCCCATCCGTGGGGCTGATCGAACCGATGCAAAAAAAGCACCTGCGCGCCTTCTTCCTGCTGCTGGCCTTTGTGGGGCTGGCCGTGCCCTGGTACTTCAACGCGGTGTACTTTTTGGCGGGCGGCAGCGTGATGCCCGATGTCTTCTGGCGCGACGCGTTTGCCAACCCCCTGACCACCGGCATCACGCTCGACGTGTACCTGGCCGCCGTGGCGTTTTCCGTCTGGGTTGTGGCAGACCGCAGCCTGGGCGCGTGGCGCTGGGCTTGGATCGCTGCCTGCCTTGGTATCAGCCTGGCGTTTGCGATGCCGCTTTATCTGGCTTATCGCCTGCGCGCTGGCGCTACCAGTGGAGTTGGCTGAGTGGGTTTGGGTGTTTGATGCAGCGGTTTCGGCTGCGTCTGTGCGCCGATCTGCAAAGGCCAGTGCGTGCTGAGTGGCGTGCGCGTGTCTTGCACAAGCGCCTGCAGCGGTTGGCCCGCCAGCCTGCGCACATCGCGCCCCATGTGCGACTGGTCGTAGTAGCCCTGGTCCACCGCCAGTTCGGCACCCTGGCCGCCTGGCGCGTTGGCAAGGGCGTGCCACAGCGTACTGTAGAGCCGCGCAATCACCTGAAACTGCTTGGGCGCCATGCCCCAGTGCGCCACAAAGCGCCGCTCAAACTGGCGCTTGCTCAGGCCCATGTGCTGACCGGTGCCTTTATCGGCGCTGCAGGCCGCGGTCAGCAGTGCCAACGCCTGCCGCCGCCGCACCTCGCAATCAGACGGTGGTGCAGCGGTAGCGCGGATGAACTCGCACAACACGTCCAGCCGGGCGTCATCGTCTGCCGCCGCCAGCACACCGCGCTCTACCGCAGCCCACCGGGTGCCCGCCAGTTCAGCCATAGGGCGAATCGCATTCACCGCCCCGCATGCGTCAGCAAACAGCGCCGCCGCAGCCTCGGGCCGCAGCACCAGCCCCACGGCGTGCACGCGCCCGTGGTGCTCATACACCGTGGTGCAGGTGCTGGCGCTCATCCACGCCGCCTCTGGCACCTGCGCCCCGTGGCACATCACTTGCCCTGCCAGCCGCACCACCAGCATGCTCGACACCATCGCCGGAAACTGCGACTGCGCCAGCTCTGCAGGGCAGTCCACCACCACGGTCGCCTCCAGCCAGGGCTGCAGGTCTGGTGGGGCGGGAACAAAGCGCTGGTGGAGCATTCCGCAATTTTGCACACGCGCCATCCGTAGCGAGGCGCAGGCGCATTGCCGTTGCGGCCGTCCACGTCTCAACCGACCACCAGACCCCCCAGCCACCCGCGCGACAGGCGGTTGCCACACAGCCCGACTATCCTGTACCTCCCTCCTCACTGACCGCGCACCTCGCACCATGCCGCAGCAAGCCCCCACCCGATCCCTGCCCATGATGGGCGCCACCAACTTTCGCGACCTGGGCGGTTACATCGGCCACGGCGGGCAGCAGGTCAAATGGCGACGCATCTTCCGTTCAGACCACCTTGCGGGCCTGACCGCGCAGGACCAGGCCCTGCTGGCCGACCTGGGCGTGGCCCGCGCGGTGGACTTTCGGGGCAAGGCAGAAAGCGCTGCCTACGCCTACGCACTGCCCGGCATTGCCTACCACCCGCTGCACATCGAGCCCACCGTGGTGCAGCGTGCGCTGGAGCTGCAGCGCACCGGCCGCCAGCTCACCGCACAAGACGCCGTGGTGCTGATGCAAGACACCTACCGCGGCTTTGTGCACGACAACGCCCCGCGCTTTGCCGAATTTTTTAGCCTGCTGCTGGCCCACGACGCGCCCACCGTCTTCCACTGCACCGCCGGCAAAGACCGCACCGGGTTCGCCGCCGCCCTCATCCTGCTGACACTGGGCGTGCCGCGCGATGTGGTCATGCACGACTACCTGCTCACCAACAGCCTCTACCAGCGCCCCGCCGGAATGGGCAGCCACGCGCCTGAAGAAGTGTTGACCGTACTGTGGCGCGTGCAAGAAGAGTTTCTGGACGCTGCGCTGCATATGGTGGACAACGACTTTGGCGGCGTGCAGCCGTATCTGGTGGACGTGCTGGGCGTGGACGCGGCTGCGCAGAAGGAGCTGGCGGGGCGGTATTTGCAGAAGTAGCGGGTTGGTCTTGGCAATGCGCAACTGGTTGCACCTCTCACGTTTTGGCGCGTTTTTTTGCTTCTAGACTGCCCCAGCTTTGAGCAATTGCCCCCCATACCCAGTGCGGGGCGCGCCTAACCCTCCTCTGTGAAAGTCATGTATGCCCTATATTTTCGAGGACCCCGAGTCGCTCGTAGGGGGGCTCCCTGTTGGGACCCAACAGTGCGTTGAGCTTGTCAAAAAACATGCCCGTGCGCCAGCCACATCGTTGTGGCGAGAAGGAGCTGTGGTCAGGGGCAATATGCTGCTCACCAAGGGCACAACCATCGCTACTTTCGTCAACGGCAAGTATCCGAACAAACCCACCGGCAATCACGCGGCGCTGTATGTCTCTCAGGATGCGTCTGGAATAACCGTGGTGGACCAATGGACCGGCAGCGGCAAAATCCGTAAGCGCGTCTTGGTTTTCAAAGGCAAGGACAAGAACGGTAACTTCGTTGATCCCAGCGGCAATGGTGACGCCTTTTCAGTGGTGGAGTAATCGTCATGCCTTGTAAAAAACCCCTCGCAGTCATTCTCATCGCGCTTGGAGCGGCTTCTTCTGCCTGGGCGCAACAGCCTCCCGGTGCGGCGCTTTCGCCTTCCGAAAACGTATGCCCGCGCTCCCTGCAGGTGCAGCAAACGCCTTCGGACAAGGTGGCACCCGGCTGGCAGGTGCGCAGCAGCAATGACAGCCACCCCCTTTTCAATATCGCGTTTTACGAAGGCCCCCCGGAACTACTGGTGCAACAAGCACCGCACCGGCAGCAGCGTCGAGGAAAGACGCTGAGCTCTCAATGGATCTTCTCGCCATCTACTCAGCAGTATTGGGTCGCGTGTGAGTATTCGGGGACTTCTGCAATAACCACAAGGCCTCTCGACAAGAACATCACCGGTTGTACGGCGGAACACGACATGGATACATCGCCGCCAACCGTCAAGCGGTGGGCTTGCGCTAACCCGGCTGCGAAACCCCTTTCACTGCCCCCTGCCCCCGCACCCGCCAATACAGCCACCCCATGATCGACAGGTTCAGCAGGTTCCACCCCATGCCGTTGATGAACGCCGCGTGGTAGCTGCCCGTCACGTCAAAAATCCAGCCCGACATCCAGCCCCCCAGCGCCATGCCGATCAGCGTGGCCATGATCACCGCGCCCACCCGGGCGCCCGCCTCTTGCGGGGCAAAGTACTCACGGATGATGATCGCGTAGGCAGGCACGATGCCGCCCTGGAACAGCCCGAACATCGCCGAGATCACATACAGCGGCACCAACCCGTCAAACGGCAAAAATAGCGCCAGCCCCACCCCCTGCAACGCCGAGCCCAGCAGCAGCGTGCGCACCCCGCCAATGCGGTCGCAGATCACGCCCGACACCAGGCGGCTGACAATGCCGCACGCCAGCATCAGCGACAGCATCTCGGCCCCGCGCGCCGCGCCGAAACCCAGGTCGGAGCAATACGCCACGATGTGCACCTGCGGCATCGCCATGGCCACACAGCACGCCACGCCCGCCACACACAGCAGCAACTGCGCATGCACCGGGCGCAGGCCAAACGGGCGGCTGCGGTCCAGCACGGCCGGAGCGGGGGCAGTTGCAGCCACATCAGCAGAAGAAGAAATCGAAGAAGCAGAGGCCAACGTAGAAGCCGCAGTCTCCCCCATCAACACCAACGGCGCCCGCTGCCGCATGCGCAGCGCCAGCAGCAGCATGCCCGCGCCACACACCAGCCCCATCAGCACATAGGTGTGGCGCCATCCAATCGACTCAATACCGTGCTGCACGATGGGCGGCCACAACGCACCGGCAATGTAGTTGCCGCTGGCGCAGATCGCCACCGCAATGCCACGCCGCTTGTTCCACCACAGCGCCGTGTCGGCCAGCAGCGGCGCAAACGTGGCCGAGCTGCCCACCAGCCCCATCAACCCATGCGCCAGCCCAAAGATCCAGATGCTGCCCGACAGCCCGGCCCACACAAAACCGCCACACACCGCCACCGCCCCCACGCACAGCACCGGCATCAGCCCATGCCGGTCCGCCATGCGCCCCGTCCACAGACCACCCAGCCCCAGGCACACCATCATCAGCGTGTAGGGCAGCGACGCATCCGCGCGGCCTACGCCGAACTCGGTCTGCACGGCGGGCAGCACCACCGACACCACGTACATGCTGCTGTTGCCTAGCACGACCAGGCCGAGGGTGGTGAGCAGGCGCCAGGCGGCTTGGGGGGAGTCGATGAGGGATGCCGGGGCGGCGGTGGAGATGGAGGCGGGGGTGTTGGGCATGCGGGGCAATTTACTCCACGGGGATGCGTGGACTTGCAGTTGGGCGTCAGTGCTCAACGGCTGCAACAGAGCGGTGAGCTGGTTAGTGTGATTTTGATAGCTGCTAGCGCTTATTGGATAAGCGCTAGAGTCTAATTTGGCTCAAATTTTCTGATGCAATGGTCTGCGGCACGCCAACGACCCCCACACCCCAATCCACCGAACTTAAGCCCCCTACCCCTTGTAAGCCATATGCGGATGCGGCTTCACATGCCGCGCAGGTCTGGGTTGAGATCGACCCGCCACGCGGCGCACCAAGTTCTTGCCCAGCAGGCCAATAGCATGGGCAATC
>CAMTXG010000018.1:0-196142 GCA_947085645.1 uncultured Gammaproteobacteria bacterium | reverse complement strand
CAAGGGCTGCGCTATCGAATCCAAGGGTTAACCCTGATATTTCTTGCCATGTGGGTGTTCGGCGTCAAGTGAAGATTTGCAAAAAAACCAATTAAATCAATGGGTTACGGGTGATATTTTAGCTTAAGTTCGGTGGATTGGGTGTTGGGGTTGCATAAATTGAGTTAAAAATTACACAACTACTATTAATTTTAGGAGGACGACATGAAAATCAGAGTGGAACATGAGTACATTGGCGCAGCACTAATGCAAATCGCCGAGCATGATCAATTTACGGCAATAAACGCAATTAAAATCGGAGGAAAAAGAATAAACAATGCATTTAAAATAAACAACAACAAAGGCCTATTATGCAAATATGCCTCCGAGCCGAACCCACTCGGTGAGTATTTATTCACATTTCACGCCGATCATTTGGATGCCATAAGAAAACTTACAAAGCACAATGATCAGGCGTTCATCGCATTGATATGCGTGCAGGCCGCTGAAATTTGTTGCCTGAGCACCGACGATTTCAACCTACTCGCCAAACAAAGGCGGCAATCTGTGGACCACGACGAGGACTCTTTACAGGTGCTCGTAACTGCAGAGCCCGGCAAGAGCTTGCGAGCATATGTGAATGCCGCTGGAAAAAAAGGAACTATAGCGGGAAAGAAAATTACAGTCGCTCGAAACGCCTTTCCAAATGCAATTTTGGAAAAAACACAGTAATAACCAAAAATTTTTGAAAAATATGATTTTAAAATACGTTGCATTAACCGCGCCAGCAATATTTCTGATTGGATGCGGTGCGCCGAATGGCACATATCAAAATCCAATCCAAAATTTGTATAACATGTCTCTAAGCGAAGTCAAGGGATATTCGATAGAAATGCAGTCATTCATCGAAATCAACGGCAATGAAAAGGCTCTTATTTCAGCTCAAGAGGCTGCAAAGAAGAATTTGAAAGATCCAGACAGCGCCAAATTTCAAAATTTACGTATCGCCGACTATGAAGGCGGGAAAGTGGTCTGCGGGGAGCTCAACGCAAAAAATAGCTACGGCGGTTACGTTGGCTTTAAGCGGTTCGTTTCAGGCGTAACCTCTGCCACAACGTACACCTCAAGCAGCAAATACCAAAATATTAATGACGCATCAAATGCAGGAATTAGGGCAGCCTGCGGTTACTAATATAGTTGCAGTGTTGGCGAACTCGACGGGCGGATAAGTTTTAATTCATCGATCACCGCACCACCAACTTCGTCTGGTCATAAACCGGCTGCGCCGGCAAATCCGCTAGGTGCCGCACATCGGCCCAATCCAACACCTCGACCACGTCGCCCTCCACCCGCACACGGTTGAAGCCCGCGTTGGGGATATCGCTCTGGCGCGGACCATCCAGCCCCGTACCACGCGCAGTGCGCCAGATCATGTCGAGCACGCCGCCGTGGGTGACGACCATCACGGTCTTGCCGGTGTGCTGCAGGGCGATGCGGCGCATGGCGTCCATCACGCGGGTGTGGAACTGGCGGGTGGTCTCGCCGCCGGGCATGGCGTAGTCGGCTTCAAAGCGCAGCCATTGGGCCCAGGCGTCGGCGTGTTCCAGCTTGACGTCGTCCACGCGCTTGCCGTCCACCACACCAAAGGCCTGCTCGCGCAGGGCGCTGTCGGTCAGGGTGTCGATGCGCGCTTCGGGGAACAGCACCTGCAGGCTGGGTGAGGCCGTCTGCTGGGTGCGGATGAGGTCGCTGCAGATGAGGTGGTGCACCATCGGGCGGTCGGCGGCCAGGCGCTCGGCCAGGCGGCGGGCCTGTTCGTGGCCGGTGGCGTTGAGGGGGACATCCACGTGGCCCTGAAAGCGCAGTTCGCGGTTCCAGTCGGTCTCTCCGTGGCGGATGAGGATGAGTTCGGTCATGCGTGACATTATCGAATGTACACACAGTATTGCAAGTGATTTTGGCCTCTAGCGCTTATCCAGCAAGCGCTGACAGCTATGTTTTTTATATCAAAACCATCGTTGGTCGGCATCAATCCCCTTGAAGCCGTTCACGCTGAGCCCTTCGGCAGGCTCAGGACAGGTCTGTTGAAGCGCCGCGCAAGGCTTCGACAGGCTCAGCCCGAACGGGTATTTGAAGTTCAAAGCAGCCGACTCAACAAGCGGCGTGGAGCGTGCGGATGGGGGTCACCGCATCGGCACGACCAGCACCTTGCGGCGGGGCTGGCAGCCCGGGCCGTCATAGGCACTGCTGTCGCGCTCCCAGCCGGGGCCGGGGGACGTTTGCGCGCAAACGCGTGCCCCATCGACCTTGCTGCGCCAGTAGTACCAGGGTGCTGGCGCAGCAGAGACGGCGAAGGCGAAGCTCCACAACGCCAGCGCCAGCACGGCTGCCCTCGCCACGCCCGGGGCTGCCCGAGAGGTGTGCAAAGAGCGTGGTGACGGCGTAGGCATGGGGTTCGGCAAGCTCCTTGTCATTCAACAGATCATCGACTCACTTGCGGCCAAACGGTACGTCGATTTGCTTGCCGTTTAGCACCACTTTTCCGTCTTCCATGCGCACGGCGCTGGTCAGGTGGGCGGCTTCCTGTTTGACGAAGCCTTGCGCCTGGGCCATGCCCAGCATGGCGTCGATGTCTTCGGGCTTGGGGGCCTTCTGGCCTGCAGCCTGGGCCAACTGCGGGAGCCAGGCCTTGGGCAGGCGCACGCTGGCGTGCAGGGCGGTGCTCTTGAGCAGGGCCGGGGCCCAGGCGCCTTCGGCGATTTGCGCCGCATCGGGCACGCTCTTGAGCTCGGCGCCGTATTCCAGCTCGCCTTGCTCGCCGTCCACCTTGGCGGACAGCTTCATCGCATAGGCTGGCAAGGCCGCCACAAACTTGGGCACGGCCTCCATCAGCGCTGCACTCACGGGCGATTCGGCGGCAGAGAGCGCCGCTGTGTTCGGGTCTGCTTTGTAGGCGTCGAGCAGCGCTTTCTGCACCAGCTTGATGGCTTCGACGTCGATGCGGCTCACGGTTTCGTTCAGCTCCAGCGCCTGTAGCGCCACGGGGCCGATGCTGCCCGTGCCCCGCATGAAGCTGACCCAGTTCAGGTGAGCACCGGTGCGCGCGATGGTGGCGGTGTACGACAAATCCTGCAGCGCCACCAGCGGCTCGGGCGCTGCGCCTGCGGCGGCAGTGGCTGCCGATGCGCGCGTAACCGTCACCTTGCCAAACGAGCCCTTGCCGCTGCCGGGCGCCAACAGCCACAGGCCGTCGTCCAATTGCACGTTGAAGTCGCCCTTCATGCCCTGCAGCGCCACGGCAAAACGCTCTGCCGGGCTTTCTGCCGCGGCGGGCTCCTCTTCGCTGTCAGCGTTTGTGTTTTGAAAGTCCATGCTGAACTCTGGCCAGGCGAAGTCGCCACTCAGGCGGCTGCGGTCGGCATTCAGATGCATGCGGTAGTCCAGCGGCTGCCAGCGCACCCGTTCTTCTCCATCGCCGACCTCTCCGGCGGGCCAGGCCAGCGCGATGTCGTGGCTGCCGGTGAGGTTGCGCACGGTGGTCAATGTGGGCGCGCTGACCTTGGCAAACGCCTTGCGCACGCTGTCGTCCACGCCTTCTACGGAGGCGACGCGTGTTTCGACCACCGCCGCAGCCAGGCGCCAGCCGGCCAACGGGCCGTGGCGCACGGTGTTTTCGACCGTGATGCGGACGGGCTTCGGGACGACCGCTATGGCGGCGTCACCCTCCTCTTCGGCTTCGTCCTCTTCTTCGGCCGCAGGCGGCGTCCACTGCAGCACCAGCTGGCCTTGCGATGACCAGAAACCCTTGGTGTATTGCTGCGACACCAAGACCTCGGGGCCCACGAGCTTGCTCACATCGGTCAGCGCCTCCTGGTACGCGCTGTGCGCGCGCTCGCCCATAGTCCAAGTCGCGGAGCCATAGCCTGCGACCACCAGCACCGCTGCGGTGCCCAAAACTGCCTTTTTATTCATGTTTACCTGTCGTTGATCCACTGGACCCTCCCTCCCATGGAAGAGCGGTGGCGAGAATAGCAGCGGGTGGCGCCGTTTGGCGCGGCCGCCCGGCGCCCTGCAAGTCCTTGTGTTGTGCGCTACCGACGTGCTGTTTCTTACTGTTTCACTTTGGCGCGATCAGAAGCGTGTGACGGCATGGCCGCACGCCTTCTCAGCAGACAAGAGTTTTGGTGTTTTTGGCCTCTGGCGCTTTATCCATAAGCATTAGCAGCTATATATTTAATAGCAAACACATGGGCGGCGCCCGCCCACCATGCTCAGGCGGTCACGATCCAGCCTTCGAGCGGGTCCAGCCCCGGTGGCAAACCATACAAGGCGTCGCCACTTTCGGCATGGCGCTGCTGGGCCCATGCGGCCTGTAGCAGGCACAGCACGGCGTCCATGCTGTCGCCGCTGGCGTCGTCGACCAGCGCGTCGCGCTGGGCGTGGCTGAGCTTGAGGCGCAGGGCGAGGCGCGTCTGGCCGATCTCCAGCGCGTTCACCAGGTCCTTGCGGGCGATGAGGCGGTCGGGCGTGTGCTTGGTGCGGTCGTCACTTTTGTAGCTGCGCCGCTGCAGCACCTCACGCGCCAGCAGGCCAGGGTAGGCCTCCAGCGCCACGCGGCGGGGGTCGCCAGCATGCAGGCCCGGCAGGTGCACGCCCGCATCCAGCAGCAGCGGCACACCCGCGTGCAGCATGTACGCGACGGGCGGGTTCACCCATTTCATCGACGGGCTGGACCCTGCGGGGCCATCGGTAGCGCGGTGGGCAAACTTGCCGCCCACGGGGCGCGCGTTGCAAAAGCCTGCAAACGCATCGCGGATCTGCTCGCGGCTGAGGCTGCGGTAGTGCGCCATGCAGTCGAACCACTGCAGCGGCCAACCCAGCGTCTGTACCAGTTCACGCGGCAGGCCAAACGGCAGATCGAACCCGCCCACCCAGTCGCCGGGTTGGGCCAGCCATTGGCCAAAGGCAGCCAGCGTTTCAAAGCGCTGCAGTGCCACCAGCTGCACCCGCGCGCCCTGCCGCTGGCCCAGGGCCAGCATGATGGGCTTGCGGCGTGTGGGGCTGCTGGAGAAATCGCAGCCGATGAGATCAAAGACCATGGGGCACTCCTCCTTCAGCCCAAAGCCAGCGCCGTGACGCCCGCTGCGATGCACACGGCGCCCAAGATGCGCGCCACCCGATCCCCCTCGCCCAGCAGGTGCCCGCCGATGAGCGCCGCAAACAGCATGGACACCTCGCGCGCCGGTGCCACGTGCGACAGGGGCGCCTGCTGCATGGCATACAGCACCAGCACATAGGCCATGGGGCTGACCACCGCGACCAACAAGGCAAACCGCCACTGCGCCAGCCACAGGGTGCGGGCCGTAGGCAGGTCGCGCAGCACCACGGGCACCAGCAGGCCGACGCGCACAAAGTTGCCCATGTAGTCGATGAGGATGGGCGACATCAGCAAGAACCTGACCGCATAGCCGTCGACCACGGTATAGCTGGCGATGAAGGCGCCGGTGAGCAGGCCATAGGCAATGCCTTTGTGTACCCGCTTGCGCGCTGCAGGGTCGTGCGCTGCGCGCAGCAGGCCGGGGCCGCCCGCGATGAGGAACACCCCACCGACCACGCCCACAATGCCCAAGGCGCCCAGGGCCGATATCTGCTCGCCCAGCAGCGTGATGGCCACCAGCGACGACAGCAGCGGCCCCGAGCCGCGCGCCAGCGGGTACACCACCGTAAGGTCCGCCTTGCGGTAGCCGCGCAGCAAGATCACGTAGTACGCCACATGCAGCACGCCGCTGGCCACCACAAAGCCCCATTCCACCGCGCCCCACAACGGCACCACGTCGCGCCCCACCCACCAGCCCAGCGGCGCCCAGACAAACATCATGATCGCCGAGGTGAAGAACGCAAACCGCGCGTCGCCACCCGCCTTCTTGGCGGCAATGTTCCAGCAGGCGTGGATGAGCCCGGCCAGGATGATGAGGGCGAAGGCGTTGGGGGTCACGGGTAAAAAAAGGACAGGCTTGAATGCAAAAAGCCGCAGCGCCTGTGGGCTGCGGCTTGGTGTGGCGTTAGAGAGTTTATCGATTCAGCGGCTTCGTATCGCCCACAACCTCCGCAACTGGCGCGGCCCAGACGAGTGGCCACCGTGCAAGGGCCGCCCCGCCGCACCGGTGGCGTCCCCCTGCCCGCACCGCGCAGCGGTGCGAGAGCGGGGGGAAGGCGCGCAGCGCCTCAGGGGGGTGATCTCTAAGCCCTTCCGATGATGGAGGCGGTGGCCATCAACTCTTCGAGCAAGGCAAACGACACCTTGCCCGACACCGAATAAGGGTCCAGCTCGGGCCGCTCGGAGTATTTGAGCAAGATGGAATGGTTGATCTTGGACATATTGACCTGCCCCATCGTCCAGCCGCCAAAGCGGCGTTCGGCGATCTCTTCGTAGTGCAGCAGCTCCACGTTCTGGTGGCGGCTGTCGCGCTGAATGTGGCCGTACAGCTCATTGACGGCCGAGCGGCCGCCTTCAATGGCTTGCAGGAACACACCCCCTCCGTAACACAACACGCCGGTAATGCCGGAGCCGGGGTTGTGCTGGCGGGACTGGGTCAAGATGGCTTCGATGGCGGCGGGCGTGGTGTCTACCGCGCGGCTGGCGTAAAGCAGGCGTACCAACATGGGTTAGTTCTTTCCTGGAATGAGGGACAAAAATTCGCGACGCAGCGACGGGTCTTTGAGGAACACGCCGCGCATCACCGAGTTGATCATCTTGCTGTCCATGTCGCGCACGCCGCGCCAGGACATGCAAAAGTGGCTGGCTTCCATGACGATGGCCAGGCCATCGGGCTGGGTTTTTTCCATGATCAGGTCGGCCAGTTGCACCACGGCTTCTTCTTGGATCTGGGGGCGGCCCATGATCCAGTCCACCAGGCGCGCGTATTTGGACAGGCCGATCACGTTGGTGTGCTCGTTGGGCATGACGCCGATCCAGATCTTGCCGATGACGGGGCAGAAATGGTGGCTGCAGGCGCTGCGCACCGTGAGGGGGCCCACGATCATGAGCTCGTTCAGGTGCTCGGCGTTGGGAAACTCGGTGATGGGGGGTTGTTCTACGTAGCGGCCCCGGAACACCTCGTTGAGGTACATCTTGGCCACGCGGCGCGCGGTGTTGTTGGTGTTGTGGTCGCCCACCGTGTCGATCACCATGCTGTCGAGCACGCCCTGCATCTTGACTTCCACTTCGTCGAGCAGTTTCTCCAACTCGCCGGGTTCAATGAACTCGGAGATGTTGTCGTTGGCATTGAAGCGTTTGCGAGAGGCGTTGATCCGCTCGCGGATCTTGACGGAAACGGGGGTACCTTCTTCATCCGGCGAGGTGGGCGTCATAGCAGCAGCGGGTTGACTGGACATGAGCGGCATCCTACCAGCGAACGCCACTCAGCTGATTTATAGGGTTTTTGGCCTCTATCGCTTATTACACAAGCGCTAACAGCTATTATTTATATAGCAAACATGGGCGGCGGCTCCCGCCAGGCTCAGTACCTGTTGCCGGTGACCCACAGTGCCAGACGCATCAGCCCAAACGCCACACGGTCGAGCACGCGCTGGCGCAGCGGGCGGCCCGCATACCGCGCCGGGTCCATGCGATGGCCTGCGTGCTGCATGGCGTGCACCAGCCGCTGGCGCAGGTCGATGGCAAAGGCCGCGTCTTCGACCACCACATTGGCCTCGCGCGCCAGCAACAGGCTCAAAGGGTCGAGGTTGGACGAGCCCACCGTCGCCCATGGCTTGTCGCCCTGCGCGTCGATGACGGCGACCTTGGCGTGCAAAAAGCTGGGCGCGTACTCGTGGATCTCCACCCCCGCATCCAGCAGCGCGCCATACACCGGCCGCGCCGCGTGGTACTGCATGAAGTACTCATAACGCCCCTGCAGCAGCAGGCGCACGCGCACGCCCCGGCGCGCGGCCATCACCAGCGCTCTGCGCAGCTTGCCCCCGGGCATGAAGTAGGCGTTGGCAATGATGACCTCGTGCCGCGCCGCACCGATGGCACGGCGGTAGGCCTTTTCGATGCGGCTGCGGTTGCGCACGTTGTCGCGCAGCACCAGCGCGGCGCGCATGGGGGGCGGGCCGTCTGCGGCCTCCGCCAACCGGGCTGCGTGCTTGGCAGCGCTGGCGGCGCGCAGGGCCTGCAGCGCCTCCGGCAAGCGCCGCTGGCGCACGTCGCGCACGGCCTGCATGCGCCACCACAGCTGGTCCATGGTGTCGCTGGCCATCTCCACCAGCGTGCCCGTGGCCTGCACGGCAAAGTCAAACCGGGGTGCGTCTAGCGTGCCGTGGTTGGGGTCATGAAAATCATCCAGCACGTTGATGCCGCCGCAAAACAGCGTGCACCCGTCCACCACACACAGCTTGCGGTGCAGCCTGCGCCATCGGTGGGGCAGCAGCAAGCCCAGCGGGCCCAGCGGCGAGTACACGCTGTACTGCACGCCTGCCGCCTGAAGGCGCCCCGCCCAGTCGGAGGGCAAGGCGCCGGTGCCCACGCCATCCACCACCAGCTGGGTACGCACGCCGCGCTGGGCGGCGCGCATCAATGCCTCGGCCACCGCAGCACCCGTGCCGGTGAAGTCAAAAATATAGGTTTCGAACTGGATGTCTGACAGCGCCGCGTCCATGGCTTCGATCAAGGCAGGGAACAGCTCCTCGGCCCCTTGCAGCAGCCGCACCTGGTGGTCGTCAGCAAAATCGGACCCGCGCAGCGTGACAGAAGGTTTTCTTCTCATGTCGGCGATCCACAGTACGCCGCTGCACCGGCAGCCCGCGGCACTGGCACGCCCCGATACCAGTGCCACCGTGGAACTGGCTTTGCCAGGCCACGGGTGGCGTCCCCCCTCTGGGGGGAAGGCGCGAAGCGACTCAGGGGGGGCTTCACAACCTGAATTCAGCGATGAGCGGCAGGTGATCAGACATGCGCCACCAGATGCGGCCCTTGGGCACATGCAGCGACAGCGGAGTGAGGCCCCGCACATACACATGGTCCAGCTGCGCCAGCGGCAGACGCGCCGGGTAGGTGAACATGCGCGGCGCTTCAAACTCGTACAGAAAAAAGCTGGCGAGCATGCGCTTGATCTGCTGGCCCCAGTCGTTGAAGTCTCCGGCCACCACTAGCGGAGCACCGGTGGGCACCTCGCGCTCGATAAAGCGCTGCAGGCGCTCGATCTGGCGGATGCGGCTGCCGGGAATGAGCCCCAGGTGCACCACGATCACGTGCACCCGGCGGCCGTGGGCGTCCACCTCGACATGCAGCAAGCCACGCTGTTCGAAGCGGTGGTCCGAAATGTCCTCGTGCTGGTGGCCGATCACCGGCCAGCGCGACAGCAACGCGTTGCCGTGCTCGCCGTGTTTGGTGAAGGCGTTGGTGCGGTAGATCGCCTCGTAGCCTTCGGGCGCCAGAAACTCGGCCTGCGGCAGCTCGGGCCACCGGCGGAAAAACGCCTGTTCGCCGCGGTTGAGCTTGCGCACCTCCTGCAGACAGACGATGTCGGCGTCGAGCTGCTCCACGGCCAGGCCGAGGTTGTGAATCTCCAACCGGCGCACGGGCCCGATGCCTTGCACGCCTTTGTGGATGTTGTAGGTCGCCACCCGCAGAATGTCGTCGTGTTCCATGAGCCTCATCGGAGTAGTTGAGCGCGTTTTGCCAGAACCGAAGCCCGGTCTGCGAGGGAGGATTGTGTCGCAAGCCGCGCCCGCAGCGGGTTTGCCCGGCATTCGTGTCGTGCGGGCGCCCTTACACTGGGGGCCTCCTCCATCTACGCCAGCAGCAGGCCGGTACAACCACCGATGGCAACCGAAAAAGAACAATCCGCCCCACCCCCGGTGCTGGCACTGATTGTTGACAGCAATGCCACATCACGCAGCATTCTGGTGGGGCAGCTGCGCGAGTACGGGGTGTCCCGCATCGTGCAATGCACCCGCGTGCAGGACGCGCGCAACCGGCTGGAACACACTGTTTTTGACTATGTGCTGTGCGAGCAGTACTTTGGCGAGGGCGGCTATTCGGGCCAGACCCTGCTGGACGACCTGCGGCGGGCGCAGCTGCTGCCGTTCTCCACCGTGTTCTTCATGGTCACGTCCGAGGCCTCGTACGCCGCCGTGGCCGAGGCGGCCGAGTCGGCGCTGGACGGCTATCTGCTCAAGCCCTTCACGCCCAGCGCGCTGTTTGAGCGGCTGAGCCTGGCGCGCCTGCGCAAGATCCATCTGCGTCCCATCTTCGACGCCATCGAGGCGGAAGATTTTGAGCGTGCGGCGCAGCTGTGTGTAGAGCGGTTTGAGTCGCGCCAACCCTACTGGTTGTACGCCGCCCGCATTGGGTCTGAGTTGCTGCTGCGTCTGGGCCGCCACGACCAAGCCCGCACGCTGTTCGAGGCCGTGATTGCCGCGCGCGCCCTGCCCTGGGCCAAACTGGGCGTGGCGCGCGCGCAGATCGAGTCGGGCCAGGCGGCACGCGCCATCACCACCTTGCAGGAGCTGATTGGCGAAGACCCGTCGTTTGCCGACGCCTACGACGTGCTGGGCCGCGCGCAGGTGGAGCTGGGCAACTTCTCGCAAGCCATAGAGACCTACCGCACCGCCAGCGGCCTCACACCGGACTCGGTGGTGCGGCTGCAGAAGCTGGGGATGATGTCGTACTACATGGGCGACCGCGAGACCGCAACCAAGATCCTGGCGCGCGCAGCCATACTGGGCATCGACTCCAAGCTGTTTGATTTTCAGTCGCTGGTGTTGCTGACGTTTTCGTACTTTGCCGAGAACGACCGCAAGGGCATTGAGCGCTGCATGGCCGACTTTGCCCGCATCATGGAGCGGCACCACGCCAGCCGGCGCGTTCAGCGGTTCACCGAAGTGGCCCGGGTGCTGCAGCTCATCCAGCAGCGTCAGTTCTCGCAGGCGGTGGCGTCGATTCGCGCCATGGCCATCGAGATCACGGCCAGCAGCTTTGACTTTGAAGCGGCCTGCAACCTGGGCAGCCTGCTGGCGGTGCTGGCCGCCACGTCCATCGATTTGTCGGAGGGCGAAGGCTGGGTCCGCGCGCTGGGCCTGCGCTACGCCAACACACGGGGCCTGACCGAGTTGCTGGCCAATGCCTGCAATCTGCACGAGCCCTATGCCGCCGTCGTGCGCGACTGCCTGCAGCACATCAACAAAACCGCCGAAGTGGCCATGGCGCAAAGCCTGTCCGGCGACCCGGCGGGCGCTGTACGGGCCTTGCTGAGAGAAGCGGAGCGCACGCTCAACTCCAAGCTGGTGGACATGTCGCAGCAGGTGCTGCTACGACACAGCGCACGCATGGAAACCGCCGATGCGCTGCAAGACGACATTGATGCGCTGCGCCAGCGCGTGGGCACTGCGCCAGCGCGCGCCATTCTGGGCCAGGACAATGAGCGCCGACCGGGGGGCGTGGTATTGCGGGTGCGGGGTGCGGCAGAAGGCTCTGCACCAATTCCGCAGCCATCACCAGACAGCCTGGCAACCGGTGAAAATCCCATCGACGCACCCGACCTCGCTGCACAGCTGCGCTTGCGCCCTGTCTGAAGGGCGGCCGCTCAAACTGCAGGAGCATGCCCGCAGCAGAAGCTATCATTTCGATAGCTACTAGCGCTTTACCAGTAAGCGATAGAGGCCAATTTAATTCAAAAAAACAAAGCGGCAAGATAGTGAAAAGCTGCCCACCGTGGCCGCTCGCAGCGCCCACATTCACACACCCCGTTGCGTCCACCGGGGCAGCAGCAGGCACGCCTCGGCGTTGGATGCGGAAAAGCAGGCATCCGCCGCCTGCCGCCAGGGCAGCCACTGGTAGGCATCATGCTCACGCGGGCTCAGCGACACCGGGGTTCCCGTCGGCACACACAGCCCAAACACCCGTTCACGGTTGCGCACCACGCCCGGCGCATAGCGGTGCAGCCACTGTGGCCAGATGTCGTAGACGTTCTCCAGGTACCAGTCCGTCAGCACGCAACCCGGTGCCTGGGCGTCGATGCCCGTTTCTTCCCACACTTCGCGGCGCGCGGTGCGGTCGAACGGCTCGTCCAGCGCATCCTTGCTGCCGGTGACCGACTGCCAATGCCCTTCACCACCGGTGCGACGAATCAGCAGCACGTCCAGGGCCGGGGTGTGGATGACCACCAGCACAGACTCCGGGATCTTGAAAAGCTGCGGCATCACGGCCCGCCGTTGCCTTGGTGCGCCGCCTACTGGCGCGCAGGCTGAGTTGCAACCAACGGCGGCAGTTCTTTGGCCTGCAGCCGCTGCACTTGCGTCACCAGCTTGTTGTGTGCATCGAAGAACGCCGCTGCGATGACCTTGCCCTCGTTCGTGTTGCTCCAGCCCGCACCGCCCGCGCCACCCATCCTGCCCCACAGCAGGCCTGCCGCGCCCAGGTCGGTGGTGCGGGCTGCTCCCGTGGCCGCAGCCACCTGCTCGGTCGTCTCGTTGTCGGTCAGCAGCAAGGCCGTCTGCGCCTCCTTGAACTTCACCTGCTCTGCCAGGCCCACCAGTCCCGCCACGTCACGCAGCACGGGGATCATGGCAATCACGCCAGCAATGCTGCGGCCCGCATCCTGCTCGCTGAACGTGAGGCTGGGCGTGAGCGTGTACTGCGCTTCATAGCCCTTGCCTTTGGTCAAGGTGGAGTTGGGGCGCAGCACGCCCGCCTCCTTGAGCTCCTGCTCGCGCACCGTGTTGCGCAAACCCGCCGCCCGGTCTACCACCCGGAAGCAGCCGCTTTGCTGCGCAATCAACCGGATCAGCGGGACGGGCGAAGCCGGCAGCTGGTAGCTGCCGGACATCGTGTAGCCATTGGGGTTCTCGGCCAGCGCCAGCGTGGCCACAGGCTGCGCGCACTGGGTCAGCGCCTTGTCTGCCCCCTGCGCTCCCGCGGGGCCCGCAGAGCCAGAGACCACGGACCCGCCTTCGCCCAGCTCGGTCTTCTTCTCGCCGCAGCCCGCCGTGAGCGCAGCCAGCAACACCAGCGGCCACAGGAACGCCGGGTTTACCTTGCCTGATTGAGAAACACGCATAGACAGCCTCTTGTCGAATCGACGAATAAAAACATTCCAACCGATCTACAGATTCACGAACCAGCAGATGGCACACGCAGGCCCATGAAAAAAGCGGCACCGGCCACAGGCCGCTACCGCTTTCGTTCAGGAAGTCCCGGCCATTGCAATGACGGGGAGGGTGCTGCGCTGTGCGATCAGTCTGCCTTGACGACCGCGTCGGGGTTGCGCAGGCGAATGTGCAGTTCGCGCAACTGCTTTTCGTCCACCACCGAGGGGGCCTGCGTCAGCAGACACTGGGCGCGCTGGGTCTTGGGGAAGGCGATCACGTCGCGGATGGACTCGGCGCCGGTCATCAGCGTCACGATGCGGTCCAGGCCAAAGGCCAGGCCACCGTGCGGCGGCGCGCCGTACTGCAGCGCATCGAGCAGGAAGCCGAACTTGAGCTGCGCTTCTTCGGGCGAGATCTTGAGGGCGTCGAACACCTTTTGCTGCACGTCGGCACGGTGGATACGGACCGAGCCGCCACCCATTTCCCAGCCGTTGAGCACCATGTCGTAGCCCTTGGAGATGCACTTCTCGGGTGCAGTCACCATCCAGTCCTCGTGGCCATCCTTGGGGCTGGTGAAGGGGTGGTGCACCGAGTTCCAGCGCTGGTTGTCTTCGTCGAACTCGAACATCGGGAAGTCCACCACCCACAGCGGTGCCCAGCGGCTTTCAAAGAGGCCCGTCTTCTTGCCGAACTCGCTGTGGCCGATCTTGATGCGCAGCGCGCCAATGGCGTCGTTGACAATTTTTTCCTTGTCGGCGCCAAAGAAGATCAGGTCGCCGTCTTGTGCGCCGGTGCGCTCCAGCACGGCTTGCAGGGCCGCGTCGTGGATGTTCTTCACGATGGGGCTTTGCAGGCCATCACGGCCCTTGGCCAGCTCATTGACGCGGATGTAGGCCAAGCCCTTGGCGCCGTAGATCTTCACGAACTCGGTGTAGGCATCGATCTCGCCGCGGCTGATGCCACCGCCTTCGACCGAACCACCAGGAATGCGCAGGCCCACCACGCGGCCATTCTTCATGTTGGCGGCGCCCGAGAACACCTTGAAGTCCACATCCTTCATCACGTCGGTGAGTTCGGTGAATTCGAGCTTCACGCGCAGGTCGGGCTTGTCGGAGCCGTACAGGCGCGCAGCGTCCTGGTACGTCATGACGGGGAACTCGCCCAGGTCCACGCCCAGCGTGTTCTGGAACACCGTCTTGATCATGCCCTGGAACATGTCGCGGATGTCCTGCTCCTCCATGAACGATGTTTCGATATCGATCTGGGTGAATTCAGGCTGGCGGTCAGCGCGCAGGTCTTCGTCGCGGAAGCACTTGGTGATCTGGTAATAGCGATCAAACCCCGCCACCATCAGGAGCTGCTTGAACAGCTGGGGCGACTGGGGCAGCGCAAAGAAATGGCCGTCGTGCACGCGGCTGGGCACAAGGTAGTCGCGCGCGCCCTCGGGCGTGCTCTTGGTGAGCATGGGGGTTTCGATGTCGATGAAACCGTTGGCGTCGAGGAACTTGCGCACCTCCATGGCCACCTTGTAACGCAGCATGAGGTTGTTCTGCATGTACGGACGGCGCAGATCCAGCACGCGGTGCGTGAGGCGCGTGGTTTCCGACAGGTTCTCTTCATCGATCTGGAACGGAGGCGTGACCGAGGGGTTGAGCACGTTCAGCTCGTGGCACAGCACCTCGATCTGGCCGGTCTTGAGCTTGTCGTTGGTGGTGCCTGCAGGGCGCGCACGCACCACGCCCTTGACCTGCACGCAGAACTCATTGCGCACGTCTTCAGCGACCTTGAACATCTCGGCGCGGTCGGGGTCGCACACCACCTGCACATAGCCTTCGCGGTCGCGCAGGTCGATGAAGATCACACCACCGTGGTCGCGGCGGCGGTTCACCCAGCCCGACAGGGTGACGGTTTGGCCCAGCAGGGCTTCGGTCACAAGACCGCAATAGTGGGAACGCATGGCCATGGCAATAACTTCCGGCGCCGCTGTGGCGCGTTGAGGGTTCACTTAGTGGGAGACACGAGCGTGGGGTCTGGGGGAGCGACCACGCCCATCGAAACAATGTATTTGAGGGCGGCATCCACGCTCATGTCGAGCTCGACGCAGTCGCTCTTGCGCACCATCACAAAGTAGCCACCCGTGGGGTTGGGCGTGGTGGGCACATACACACTGACAAATTCATCGCGCAGGTAGGCGGCCACCTCGCCGTTCGGGGAGCCCGTCACAAATGCGACCGTCCAGACGCCTTCGCGCGGCCACTGCACCAGCACGGCTTTGCGAAACGCGTTGCCGCTTTCGGAAAACAGCGTGTCTGACACCTGCTTGACGCTGGAGTAGATGGAACGGACCACCGGGATGCGGTGCACGACGGCATCGCCCCACTGCACCAGCTTGCGCCCGGCAAAGTTGCTGGCCACTGCGCCCACCACCAGCAAGATCACCAGGGTAAGCACGACCCCGAAGCCGGGAACGTGAAAACCAATCAGCCGGTCGGGGTGCCAAGCCATGGGAAGAATCTGCAGGGTCTGGTCGAGCGTGCTCACGATCCAGTGGAGCACCCACGCCGTGATCACCCCTGGCACGATCACCAGAAGGCCGGTCAACAGCCATTTGCGCAAGGCAGCCATGAAGGACTCAGGTGGACGAAGTAGAAGAAGAAGTGCTGCTAGCGCTTGCTGCGCTTGCGCTGGCAGCTTCTTTTTTAGGAGCATCACTGGTGCTGACGGGTGCGGCAGCAGTCTCAGCGGCAGCCCCCGGCTTTGCATCAGCGGCTGGCGCGGCGGGGGCGCCGCTGTTGCCTCCGCGGAAATCCGTCACATACCAGCCCGAGCCCTTGAGCTGGAAACCGGCGGCCGTTACCTGTTTAGAGAAAGTCTCTGCACCGCACGAGGGACACACCGTGAGATGGGGATCGGATATCTTTTGCAGTACATCCTTGGCATGACCACAGGAGCCGCATTTGTAAGCGTAAATAGGCATACCGTTTCCTATGGGGAGAATACGAAAAACCATAAATTATAGTTGGCCGACGCCTGCGCGGATGGGCTGCCGGTGTGGAATCCAGGCCGCGTGCTTTCATTGCGCGTCAGGCCCCACCTATAATCCGCGCGCACCGATTCCGCCTCACACCCACTTGCTCAAAAGGATGCCCCGATGCTGCTGACCCTTGTCTTCATCTATCTGGCGCTGTCCGTCGGTATCGGGTTGTATGCGTCACGACAAGTGCACAGCGCGCGCGACTACATCACCGCCAGTCGCCATCTGCCGTTTCCCGTGGTTTTGGCCATGGTATTTGCCACCTGGTTTGGCGCCGAAACGGTTCTCGGGATTTCTGCCACCTTTCTAGACCAAGGCTTTCGCGGCCTGATTTCCGACCCCTTGGGTGCATCGCTGTGCCTGGTGCTTTTCGGTCTGATTTTTGCGCGCCCGCTGTACCGGTTGAACCTGCTGACACTGGGAGATTTTTTCCGCCAGCGCTACAACCGCACGGTCGAACTGGCGGTGTCGATGTGCATCGTGCTGTCTTACCTGGGGTGGGTGGCGGCACAGATCACCGCATTGGGCCTGGTGTTCAATGTGCTTTCGGTAAATGCCATTTCCATGAACCAGGGCATGCTGATCGGCATGGGCGTTGTGCTGTTGTACACCGTGTTTGGCGGCATGTGGTCGGTGGCGGTGACCACTTTTGTCCAGATGATTGTGATCATCGTTGGCCTGCTGCTGGTCACCGGAGAAGCGGCAACCCAGGCCGGCGGTGTTGCTACCGTGATTGCCAAGGCAGCTGCCGAGGGCAAGTTCAACTGGCTGCCCACCCTCGACCTGCTGGACATGCTCGGCTGGACAGCGGCGCTGCTGACCATGGCTTTGGGTTCCATTCCACAGCAGGATGTTTTCCAGCGCGTGAACTCTTCCAAAAATGAATCCATTGCCATCTGGAGCACAGTGCTGGGCGGCGTGGCCTATTTCTTTTTTGCTTCGGTGCCCCTGTTCTTGGCCTACAGTGCCAACCTCATCGACCATGCCATGGTCGAGCGCCTGATGGCTGTTGATTCGCAATTGGTGCTGCCCACGCTGGTGGCCGAGCACATGCCTTTCTGGTTGCAGGTCGTGTTTTTTGGCGCATTGCTTTCGGTGATCATGAGCACGGCATCGGGCACGCTGCTGGCCCCGTCGGTCACCTTTGCCGAGAACGTGTTGCGTCCTTTCCTGAAGCATCAGACCGACCGGCAGTTCCTCAACATGACGCGGCTCATCGTTGTGTGTTTTGCAGCCTTGGTGACCGCCTACGCCATTGCCACAGATGCGTCCATCCACACGATGGTGGAACACGCCTACCGTGTAACCCTGGCCGGGGCCTTTGTGCCGCTGGCGTTCGGGTTGTTTTGGAAGCGCGCCAACAACCTGGGCGCTGTGTTGGCACTGGTGATGGGACTGGGTACATGGCTGACGCTGGAACTGCTGGGCATCGACGATCCCGTCGAGCCACAGCTTTTTGGCCTGGCAGCCAGTACGGCAGGAATGCTCCTGGGCGGTCTTTTCGGGCCTGTTTCAAAGCCTACCCCCCCGAACGTCCATACCCATTAACCCCTGTGGGGCGCTGCTACCAGATTCTCACCCGAACGATCATCTGCATGACAATCAGACCGAGCACGAAGCCCATGCAGCCATAGATCAGGCCCTGCAGCAAACGGTTGGTGCGCTTTTGCTCCTTGAGCAATTCCCGCAGCTCCCGGCTCTGCTGCTGCCCAGGCGGGTGCTGCAGAAATTCGTGTAGCAGCCGGGGCAGCGAAGGCATGAACTTTGCGAAATGCGGCGCCTGTGCCTGGAACTCCCGCTTGAAACGTTGGGGCCCCATCTGTTCCAGCATCCATTTTTCAAGAAACGGCTTGGCGGTGCTCCATAGATCCAGCTCCGGGTCCAGCTCGCGGCCCAGGCCTTCGATGTTGAGGAGCGTCTTTTGCAACAGCACCAACTGTGGCTGGATCTCGACATGGAAGCGGCGCGAGGTCTGGAAAAGGCGCATCAGCACCATGCCGAGCGATATTTCCTTGAGCGGGCGGTCAAAGTACGGCTCGCAAACGGCCCGGATGGCGGACTCAAGGTCGTTGACGCGCGTCTCGGGCGGCACCCAGCCGCTTTCGATGTGCAGCTCGGCCACGCGCTTGTAGTCGCGCCGGAAGAACGCCACAAAGTTCTGCGCCAGGTATTCCTTGTCCGACTCGGTGAGCGTGCCGACGATGCCAAAGTCCAGCGAGATGTAGCGCCCAAACGTCGCAGGGTCCAGGCTGACCTGGATGTTGCCAGGGTGCATGTCGGCATGAAAGAACCCGTCGCGAAACACTTGCGTGAAGAAGATGGTGACGCCATCGCGCGCCAGTTTGGGGATGTCCACCCCGGCATCGCGCAGGCGGTCCATCTGGCTGATGGGCACGCCGTTCATGCGCTGCATCACCATGACTTCGGGGTGGCAGAAGTCCCAGAAAATCTCGGGGATCAACACCAGATCAAGCCCCTGCATGTTGCGCCGCAGCTGCGCGGCGTTGGCGGCCTCGCGCACCAGGTCCAGTTCGTCGTGCAGGTAGTTGTCGAACTCGGCCACCACCTCACGGGGCTTGAGGCGCTTGCCATCCGCCGAGAGGCTCTCCACCCAGCCGGCCATCATGCGCATGAGGCTCAGGTCCTTCTCGATCACCGGCAGCATGCCGGGCCGCAGCACCTTCACAGCCACCTCGCGCGCAATGCCGTTGCGATCGAGCAAGGTGGCAAAGTGCACCTGCGCAATGGAAGCGCTGGCCACTGGAGTACGGTCAAAGAAGGTGAAGACTTCGTCCACAGGGCGCCGGAACGCGCGCTCGATGGTGGCAATGGCGATGTCGTGGTGGAACGGCGGCACCCGGTCCTGCAGACGCGCCAGTTCGTCGGCGATGTCGGCGGGCAACAGGTCGCGGCGGGTGGACAGCACCTGGCCGAACTTGACAAAGATGGGCCCGAGCCGCTCCAGTGCCTCTCGCAGGCGCTGGCCACGGGGGGCGTCCAGATTGCGCCCCACCGAGAGAATGCGCGACAGCAAGCGCAACCAGGGCTTTTGAAAACTATCGAGCAGCAGGCCGTCCAGGCCATACCGGAACACCACCCACAGGATGGTCGCCCCCCGCAGCAAGCGTTTCATGCGTCAGCCCGGCCAGGTCCGCCGTGCGGCGCAGCGGGGGCCGAAGATACGGTGGTGGTGGAAGGCGATGCAGTGGGTGCGGTTGCGGCGGCATCCGCCTTCGCATTTGCAGAGGTATTGAAATGGGTATTTGCAGCAGGAGCTACCCGCGCGCCCACAAACTGGCGCAGCGCCTGGGCCGCGCGGCCTGCAATCTGGGCCACGGTGTGCGCAGGTGCATCGCCAATCACCCGGGCCAGGTCTTCTTCTACGTCCCAGCGGACATGGTCCACCAGCCAGTTGATTTCAGCCGCCAGCTGCACATCGCCTTCGATGCGGATCGAGGGCTTGTCGCCGCGCAGCGCCACCTGGGCCAGCGCAAGTGGTGAAGCCTCTGTGACATGAAGCTGCAGGTCAGGCGTTGCGCCGTCTGCGGCCAGGTTGAACAGGCCCGCAGGGGTGATGACCAGAGCCATCGAATACGCACGCCATTGCACGCGGGCAACGCGACCTTTCTGGCGCACCAAGCGGTCAGTGGCTTCCTTTTCCTGCATCAGGACGTGATTGAGGAACAGCACCATGCGCTGCTGCACCTCGTTCACCAGCCATTGCGGAGGTTGTGGGCCGGCGGCCAACCGGTCAAAGAGGCCGTCCAGAAAAGAAAAAGGGGACTGTGGTGTTGCCATAGTCCCCGATTATTCCCTGAACTGGGAAGCCCCCAAAAGTGGGGCTTTTGCTTTACTGCAGCGCTTGCACGCCCGCCACCAGCCAGCCGCTGTTGCCAGCCTTCGATTTGGTCATGTTCCACACTTCGCGGAACGGGCTAGGGCCCGCCGACAGCTCTTCGCGGATCATGCCCGAGAACTCAACGCTGGCCATGTAGCCGTCGCCCAGGTCTTCAATGCCCAGCAGTTGGGCTTCGATCATGACCACATCGGTGTGGTTGGGCTGCGCGCCGCGATGGGCTTCACGCTCGGTCAGCTGGGTGCGGATTTCGTCGAGCATGCTGTCAGTCATCATCGAACGCAGCGTGTTGATGTCCGAACGGTCCCAGGCAGCCTGCAGCGTCACAAAGTTGCGCTTGGCAGCGGTCAGGAAGCCTTCGGTATCAAAACCTTCCGGGACACCCCAGTTTTGCGAGCCCGACAGACCCGAACCAATCACCACACCCGTACCCGTCTGGGCGCCTTGGCCTTGGCGCGACGCATCAAATGCCATGCTGCTGCGCTCCCAGGGGCGTGCCGAAGCATCGTTGCCCACGTTGTTGGGGCTGTACTGCGGCGGCACTTGTGCTGTCGCTGGCGTTGCGGCACCTGCGCCCTGAAAGGCAAACGGAGACCCGCCTGCCGCAGCATTGCCACCATTGCGCGCGCGCATCACCATCTTGAAGATGGCGAATGCGGCCACCGCCAGCAAGACCATCATCAGGATGTTGCCGAAGCCTTCACCCAGCCCAAGCGAGCTGGCAAGCCATGCCAGGCCCAGGCCAGCGGCCAGGCCGCCCAGCATCGCGCCCCAGGGCTTCTTGGCAGCTGCCGCTGCGGGTGCGGCCGCGCCAGGCTTGGCAGCCGCCGCATTGGTGGCGTTTTGCGCCGGAGCACCTGGTGTTGCAGGGGGCGTAGCCGAGTCACGCTGGGTAACGTTGCTCGACTGCTTGCCCACCGACTTGCCGCCACCCATCCGCTTCGCATCCGCGTCGGCGTGTGCAAACGCCAGCATTGCCACCAACACCACAGACCACAGTTTCATCATGAATTCTCCGTCTCCGTTAAATCGATTCCGAGGGTTCCGAGCGCAGAGCTCGGTACTTGCTCAACACTTGATTCCAACATGAAGGGCCACAATGCCCCCTGTCATGTTGTGATAGTCCACATGCCCAAAGCCATTTTTTTGCATGAGGCTTTTGAGTTCTTCCTGCCCCGGGTGCATGCGGATGGACTCGGCCAGATAGCGGTAGCTTGAATCGTCGCCCGCCACCAGCTTGCCCAAACGGGGCAGCACCTTGAACGAATACCAGTCGTACGCTTTCTCCAGCGGCTTGGCCACTTTCGAAAATTCGAGCACCAGCAGCTTGCCGCCCGGCTTGAGCACACGGCACATCTCAGCAATCGCCTGGTCTTTGTGCGTCATGTTGCGCAGGCCAAAGGCCACGCTCACCACGTCGAAATGTGCATCGGGGAACGGCAGTTTTTCAGCATCGCAGACCAGCGTGGGTAACACCACTCCGGCATCAATCAGGCGATCACGCCCCACGCGCAACATGGCTTCGTTGATGTCGGTGTGCACCACACGGCCTGATGCGCCCACCTTTTTGGCGAACGCCATCGCCAGGTCGCCCGTGCCGCCCGCAATGTCCAACACCTGACTGCCTTCGCGCAGGTTGGCCACCATCACGGTGTAGGCCTTCCAGGCGCGGTGCATGCCCGCCGACATGAGGTCGTTCATCACGTCGTACTTGGAGGCCACCGAGTCGAACACGCCCCGCACATGGCGCGCCTTTTCCTGCTCGTCGACCGACTGAAATCCGAAGTGAGTGGTACTCATAAAATCATGCTAGGCGCGTGAGCGCCAGAGGTACAGCGACAACCCCGCACTGGAATGGGGCATCTGTCGCAATTACGACAACGCCATTTGAAAGAAAATGGCCGCTAGCGCTTATCTAATAAGCGTTGGCAGCTATATTTCCAATAGCAACTCAATCGACAGGGGAAACACCCGCTTATATAGCGCCGCCCCGCACAACCTGCATCAGTGGCCGCCACAAGCGTGGCCACCCGCACCACCCTTGGGCGACATGGGTGCGTCACGGTCCGCGCCCGCAGCGGCCAGCCGCTCGGTGTATTGGGTCCACAACGCATCTTGCTGCTGGCCCAGTTCGTAGAGGTAATCCCAGCTGAAGATGCCGCTTTCGTGCCCGTCAGAAAACGTGGGCTTGACCGCGTAGTTGCCCACAGGCTCCAGGTTGACCAGCGTCACTTCGCGCTTGCCGGTCTGCAGCACTTCCTGCCCCGGGCCATGGCCCTGCACTTCGGCAGAGGGCGAATACACACGCATCAGCTCAAACGGAATGCGGAACGTGGCGCCGTCAGAGAACCCCACCTCCAGCACCCGCGATGCCTCGTGCACCGTAATTGCCAGCGGTGTGGGCGCGCCCAACTTCAAACCTGCCATGGATTCACCTGTGAGAAAACTGTTGCCAGAAGACAAGAAAAGACCGCGGTCATTGTCCCACCCACAGGCGGGCATGCCCTGGGCAGGGTTACCGAGCGGGGCTGGCGGATGCGAGCTTGGACAGTTTCCCCTGCAGCGCTATCTCCAGCGCCGGCAGCCGGGCCAGGATGGCCGCTTCTTGCGCGGCAGGACTGGGCCGCTGCGCCGCCGCCCACACGGGCGAGGGAAAGTGGCTGTCCCGGTCAAACCGCGCAATCACATGCCAGTGCAGGTGGGGCACCATGTTGCCCAGCGCCGCAAGGTTGATTTTGGTGGGCGACAAGTGCTGGCGCAGTGCCTGCTCCACCAGGGTCACCGCCTCCATGCAGTACACGCGGTCCTGCGGCGCGAGGTCGGAGAACTCTGCCACATGCGCGTTCCACACCACGCGGTAAAAGGCGGGAAAACCCGCCTCCTGCGCACGGATGACACGCAGGCGCGCGCCACGCCAAACCAAAACGCCACCATCTTCAGCGCACAACGGGCAGGCCGTCACACGAGCACCCGCTCAATGCCACCGTTGTTGGCCTGTTGCACGTACTCAGGCATCCAGTTCTCGCCCAGAATCTCCCGCGCCATCTCGACCACGATGTAGTCGGCTTCCAGCAGCCCGTTGTTCAGGTCGCCTTCGTAGCGGTTCAGGCCCTGCAAACAGCTGGGGCAGCTGGTGAGGATCTTGACGTTGGCCTGCGCATCCACGGCACCGCTGGCACGCAACTGGGCTTCGCCTTTTCGGATCTCTTCTTCCTTGCGAAAACGGACCTGGGTCGAGATATCGGGCCGCGTGACCCCCAGCGTGCCGGACTCGCCGCAGCAGCGTTCGCTCTTCAAGACCTGCTCACCCACCAGCGCCTTCACGGTCTTCATCGAGTCCTGCAGCTTCATCGGGTTGTGGCAGGGCTCGTGGTACAGGTAGGCGCCCTTGCCTTGCAGGCTCACGCCCTTTTCCAACAGGTACTCGTGGATGTCGATGATGCGGCTGCCAGGGAAAATCTTGTCAAATTCGTAGCCCTGCAGCTGGTCGTAGCAGGTGCCGCAGCTCACCACCACGGTCTTGATGTCCAGGTAGTTCAGCGTGTTGGCCACACGATGGAAGAGCACCCGGTTGTCGGTGATCATCTTCTCGGCCTTGTCGAACTGGCCGCTGCCGCGCTGTGGGTAGCCGCAGCACAGGTAGCCCGGTGGCAACACGGTTTGCACCCCGGTGTGCCACAGCATGGCCTGCGTCGCCAGGCCCACCTGGCTGAACAACCGCTCCGATCCACAACCTGGAAAGTAAAACACCGCCTCCGTCTCGGCCGTGGTGGCCTTGGGGTTGCGGATGATCGGGACGTAGTCCTTGTCCTCGATGTCGAGCAACGCGCGCGCCGTTTTCTTGGGCAGGCCACCGGGCAGCTTCTTGTTGATGAAGTGGATCACCTGCTCCTTGATGGGCGCGGTGCCCACCGTGGCGGGCGGCTTGGCCGTCTGCTTGCGGCCCACCTTGCGCAGCAGGTCCACGGCCATCCGCTGGGCCTTGAAGCCCACATCGACCATGGCCGAACGCATGAACTTGATGGTGTCCGGGTTGGTGGCGTTGAGCATGGTCATCGCCAGCGCGTTGCCGGGTCGGAAGGTCTTCTTGCCCATCTTGCGCAGCAGGTTGCGCATGTTCATGGTGACGTCGCCGAAGTCGATCTTCACCGGGCAGGGGCTCTCGCACTTGTGGCATACCGTGCAGTGGTCAGCCACATCTTCAAACTCCTGCCAGTGCTTGATGCTCACGCCCCGGCGCGTCTGTTCTTCGTACAAAAATGCCTCGACCAGCAGCGAGGTCGCGAGGATCTTGTTGCGCGGGCTGTACAGCAGGTTGGCGCGCGGCACGTGCGTCGCGCACACCGGCTTGCACTTGCCGCAGCGCAGGCAGTCCTTGACCGAATCGGCAATCGCGCCGATGTCGCTCTGCTGCATGATGAGCGACTCATGCCCCATCAGGCCGAAGCTGGGGGTGTACGCATTGGTCAGGTCGGCATGCAAGGTGGGCTTCGACGACGAATTTGAAGTCAAATTGGCCTCTAGCGCTTGTCCATCAAGCGCTGGTAGCTCCTGATTTCGGAGCAACTTACCCTTGTTGAAGCGCCCTTCCGGGTCGACCCTGCGCTTATATTCTGCAAACGGGCGCAGCTCTTCGTCGGTCAAGAACTCCAGCTTGGTGATGCCAATGCCGTGTTCGCCCGAGATCACGCCGTCCAGGCTGCGCGCCAGCACCATGATGCGGGCCACCGCCTCGTGCGCGGTCTGCAGCATTTCGTAGTCGTCGCTGTTGACGGGCAGGTTGGTGTGCACGTTGCCGTCACCGGCATGCATATGCAGCGCGACCCACACGCGGCCCTTGAGCACGCGCTTGTGGATGGCCACCGCCTCGTCCAGGATGGGCTTGAACGCAGCACCGGTGAAGATGCCCTGCAGCGGCGCACGCAGCTGGGTCTTCCAGCTGGCCCGCAGCGTGTGGTCCTGCAACTGGGGGAACAGCGTGTCCACATCGTGCAGCCAGCCCTGCCACAGGGCACGCACCTCTTCCACCAGGGCAATGGCGCGATCCACACGCTCTTGCAGCAACTCGGGGGAAGGCACCTCGTCATCCGCGTCGTGTTTGCCCAAAGGCAGGTTTCCACGTTCAAAGAACTCGGTCAGTGCATCGCACAGCTTGATCTTGTTGCGAAGGCTCAGCTCGATGTTGATGCGCTCGATGCCGTCGGTGTACTCGGCCATGCGCGGCAGCGGGATCACTACGTCTTCATTGATCTTGAAGGCGTTGGTGTGGCGGCTGATGGCGGCCGTTTTCTTGCGGTCGGCCCAGAACTTCTTGCGTGCCTCGGCCGTGATGGCAATGAAGCCTTCGCCGCTGCGGGTGTTGGCCAGACGAACGACCTCGCTGGTCACGCGGGCCACATCGTCGGCGTTGTCGCCAGCGATGTCACCGATCAGCACCATCTTGGGCAGGCCACCGTTGCCCTTCTTGCTCTTGGTGGCGTAGCCCACGGCCTTCAGGTAGCGGTCGTCCAGGTGCTCCAGCCCCGCCAGCAACACGCCACTGCGCTTTTGCTCGGCAAACATGAAGTCCTTGATTTCCACGATGGACGGCACGGCGTCCTTGGCGTTGCCAAAGAACTCCATGCACACGGTGCGCGTGTGCTCGGGCATGCGGTGCACCACCCAGCGCGAGCTGGTAATGAGGCCGTCGCAGCCTTCTTTCTGGATGCCCGGCAGACCGGCCAGGAACTTGTCGGTCACGTCCTTGCCCAGGCCTTCCTTGCGGAAGGTTTTGCCGGGAATCGCCAGGCGCTCAGTGCGCACAGGCGTTTTGCCGTCCGCTTCGAAATACTGCAGTTCGAACGTGGCGACCTCCACGTCATGGATCTTGCCCATGTTGTGGTCCAAGCGGGTCACTTCCAGCCACTGGGCGTCGGGCGTCACCATGCGCCAGCTGGCCAGGTTGTCCAGGGCCGTGCCCCACAACACGGCCTTTTTGCCGCCAGCGTTCATGGCGATGTTGCCGCCAATGCAGCTGGCTTCGGCGCTGGTGGGGTCTACCGCAAACACAAAACCTGCGCGCTCTGCCGCATCGGCCACGCGCTGGGTCACCACCCCGGCTTCGGTCCATACCGTGCCCACTTCGTGGTCCATACCCGGCAGGCGGCGCATTTCCACCTCGGTCATGGCTTCGAGTTTTTCGGTGTTGATGACCACACTCTTCCAGGTCAGCGGAATCGCGCCGCCGGTGTAGCCGGTGCCGCCTCCGCGTGGAATGATGGTCAGGCCCAGCTCGATGCAGCCTTTGACCAGGCCGGCCATTTCGACTTCGGTGTCGGGCGTCAGCACCACAAACGGGTACTCAACGCGCCAGTCGGTGGCGTCGGTCACGTGGCTCACGCGCGAGAGGCCATCGAACTTGATGTTGTCTTTGGCGGTCAGGCGGCCCAGCGCTTTCTGGATCTGGCGGCGCAGTTGCGCGGCCTGCTCGAACGTGGCATTGAATTCGGCCACCGCACGGCGTGCGGCCACCACCAGCTCACCCACCAGGCGGTCACGCCCGGCATCGTCGGCGGGGGTGCGGCGTTTTTCGATCTCGCCCAGGCGGTGCTGCAGCGCATCGACAAGCAGCTTGCGGCGGCCCGGGTTGTCCAGCAGGTCGTCCTGCAGGTAGGGGTTGCGCTGCACCACCCAGATGTCGCCCAGCACTTCGTACAACATGCGGGCAGATCGACCGGTGCGGCGCTCTTTGCGCAGCTGGTCCAGCACCTCCCAGGATTCGGAGCCCAGCAGACGGATCACGATCTCCCGGTCGGAGAACGAGGTGTAGTTATAGGGAATCTCGCGCAGACGGACAGGCTCGGCAGCCTGCGTCTGCAGGGCAGCCAACGCAATCGGAACATTCATGGGATTAACCTGGGTGGGCGGGGGCGCCCTTGTGCCTTGGGGTCAGAATTTTATGCCACCGCCTCCGGGCACGCCGCCCAGCCCTGTGCGCGGCGGCTGCCCGAACAGCGATAAACACAGAATTTTAAGAAAAAACAGCCCGTAGCGCTTATCCAGAAAGCGCCACCAGCTATCTTTATAGGAGCAACCTCAGAACAGCACGCGGCTGCGCAGCGTGCCGCTGACCTTGGCCAGCTTGTCCAGCGCGATGTCGGACGAGGCTGCGTCGATGTCGATCACCACATATCCGACCTTCTCGTTGGTCTGCAGGTACTGGGCCGAGATGTTGATCTGGTTGTCCGAGAAGATGCGGTTGATCTCGGACAGCACGCCCGGCACGTTGCGGTGGATGTGCAGCAGGCGGTGCTTGCCAGGGTGGGCGGGCAGTGCCACTTCCGGGAAGTTAACGGACGAGGTGCTGGTGCCGTTGTCGCTGTACTTGACCAGTTTTTCGGCGACTTCAAGGCCAATGTTGGCCTGCGCCTCCATGGTGGAGCCGCCGACGTGCGGGGTCAGGATCACGTTGTCGAGCCCGCGCAGCGGCGACTGGAACTCGTCTTTGTTGGTGCGCGGCTCCACCGGGAACACGTCGATGGCGGCGCCCAGCAGCTTTTTCGCCCTGAGGGCCTCGGCCAGGGCAGGAATATCCACCACCGTGCCGCGCGCGGCGTTGATGAGGATGCCACCGGGCTTCATGGCGGCAATCTCTGCCGCACCGATCATTCCCTCGGTGGAGGGCAATTCGGGCACGTGCAGGCTCACGATGTCGCTCTGGCCCAACAGGTCGTGCAGGTGCTGCACCTGGCGGGCATTGCCCAGGGGCAGCTTGTTGACCACATCAAAAAACGCCACCTGCATGCCCAGCGCCTCGGCCAGCACCGACAGCTGTGTGCCGATGGAGCCATAGCCCACGATGCCCAGCGTCTTGCCGCGGATTTCATACGCGTTGTCGGCCGACTTGAGCCAGCCCCCACGGTGCGCCACTGCGTTTTTCTCGGGGATGCCGCGCAGCAGCAAGATCGCTTCGGCCAGCACCAGTTCGGCCACGGAGCGGGTGTTGGAGTACGGCGCGTTGAACACGGCAATGCCGCGTTCGCGCGCCGCATTCAGGTCCACCTGATTGGTGCCGATGCAAAAGCAACCCACGGCCACCAGCTTGTGCGCCTGGGCAAATACCTCTTCGGTCAGCTGTGTACGCGAGCGGATGCCCACAAAGTGCACGTCGGCAATCTTGCGCTTGAGTTCTTCATCCGTCAGGGCACCTGACACCGTTTCGATTTGGGTGTAACCCGATCCCCGAATCACGTCCACGGCAGAGGTGTGGATGCCCTCCAGCAGCAAAAATTTGATCTTGTTTTTGTCCAGTGAATTCGTGGCCATGGCAGTAGAAGGTTCGTAAAAGAAGGGGCGCTGTTACAACCTCGGCAGCGCGGTCGGGTGGCGTTCAGCACTATGCACGAAGCATGGTGCATTGCACAAAACCTTGCCACACTCGGAAAATGGCTGCGAAGTTGTCACAAAAGAGTCACAATCGCACCCCTTGCAGGCACCCCAAGGGGTTTCCCCGGTTGTTACAGACAGGGTGCCATGCGACAACGACACACCACTGTCACACGGGCTGCCTAGCATCCAGCCTTTGTGCATTTCGTCATCATTGGAGGAACATTCATGCAAGTTAAGCATCTGGCAGTTTCCGCTGCCATCGCCCTGTCATTCACTGCGCCGGTTCAGGCGCAGCAAGTTGAGATTCAGTGGTGGCATTCCATGAGCTCTGCTCTGGGCGAGTGGGTCAACGACCTCGCCAAGCAGTACAACGCCAGCCAAACCCAATACAAGGTGGTGCCCACCTACAAGGGTACGTATGACGAATCCATGACCGGCGCTATTGCCGCCTTCCGTGCCGGTAACGCACCGCACATCCTGCAGGTGTTCGAAGTGGGCACCGCCACCATGATGGCCAGCAAGGGCGCCATCGTGCCCGCAGCCAAGGTGCTGAACGACGGCGGCTTCAAGTTCACCCCGTCCGAATACGTGTCGGCCGTAGCCGGTTACTACACCGCCCCCAACGGTCAGATGCTGAGCTACCCGCTCAACAGCTCCACCACGATCTTCTATTACAACAAGGACGCCTTCAAGAAGGCGGGCCTGGACGCCGACAAGCCGCCAAAGACTTGGCCTGAAGTGTTCGCTGCCGCCTCCAAGCTCAAGGCCAGCGGCCACAGCTGCCCGTTCACCAGCAGCTGGATCAGCTGGACGCAACTGGAAAGCTTCTCGCTGTGGCACAACACGCTGTTCGCGACCAAGAACAATGGCTTTGACGGCACCGACGCCCAGCTGCAGCTCAACTCGCCACTGCACGTGCGCCACTTTGAAAACCTGGCCAAGGCTTCCAAGGAAGGCAGCTTTGTCTACAAGGGCCGCGGTAACGCAGCCGACGCCTCCTTCCCATCGGGCGAGTGCGCCATGATCACCGGCTCGTCGGGCCTGTACGCCCGCGTGTCCAAAGAAGCCAAGTTCTCCTACGGCATCTCGACCCTGCCTTACTACCCTGACGTGCAAGGCGCGCCCCAGAACACCGCCATTGGTGGTGCCAGCCTGTGGGTGATGTCCGGCAAGAAGGCCGAAGAGTACAAGGGCGTGGCCGACTTCCTGAACTTCCTGAACGACTCCAAGGTTCAGGCCGCCAGCCATCAGCGCACCGGCTACCTGCCTGTGACCATGGGCGCCTACAAGCTGACCGAAGCGTCGGGCTTCTACGAAAAGAACCCCGGCACCGACGTGGCGGTGACACAGATGATCAAGAAGGCCACCGACAAGTCGCGCGGCATCCGTCTGGGCAACTTCGTGCAGGTGCGTTCCATCATTGACGAAGAAACCGAACAAATCTGGGCCGGCAAGAAGACTGCCAAGGAAGCCCTGGACACCGCAGTGACCCGCGGTAACGAGCAACTGGCCCGTTTCGCACGCGCCAACAAGTAAGTTCTGACCAGCGTCTGTTGATACCTCCGGGCCCTCGGACCGGGTGGTATCTCAAGCCCGCCGCCCCCGTAAACCATTCGGTTTGCTGGGGCGGCGGGTTGTCTTTTTGGCCGCCGGGCCTTTCCCCGGCTTTTCTTGTGCACTTGCAAGTGCACAACACGCTCTAAGAGTCTGGACATGGAAAAACGCGTTCTTTTTCGCTCTGCATGGCTGCCGTGGGTGCTTTTGGCACCCCAGCTGGTCATCATCAGCGTCTTCTTTTTCTGGCCTGCAGGCCAGGCACTGGTGCAGTCGTTCCAGATGCAGGACACCTTCGGCTTCTCAAAGGAATGGGTCGGCTTTGACAATTTCAGGGCGCTTTTCAACGACCCGGGCTACCTGGCCTCGTTCAAGACCACGGCCTTTTTCTCGATCCTTGTGGCCGTCAGCGGCATCAGCCTGTCGCTGATCCTGGCGATTTTCGCGGACCGCATCATCAAGGGTGCACTGGCCTACAAAACTGCATTGCTGCTGCCTTATGCCGTAGCCCCTGCTGTGGCCGGTGTGCTGTGGATGTTCATGTTCTCTCCTTCGCTGGGGGTGGTGGCTTACATGCTGCGGCAGTCGGGGTTTGACTGGAACCACATGCTCAACTCCAACCACGCCATGGCGCTGATCGTGATTGCCGCGGTGTGGAAGCAGATCTCCTACAACTTCCTGTTCTTCCTGGCAGGGCTGCAATCCATCCCCAAGTCGCTCATCGAGGCTGCTGCCATTGATGGTGCGGGCCCCTGGCGCCGGTTCTGGAGCATCCAGTTCCCGCTGCTGTCGCCCACCACGTTCTTTTTGCTGGTGATCAACGTGGTCTATGCGTTTTTTGACACCTTCGCCATCGTGGACGCCACCACCCAAGGCGGCCCGGGCCGCGACACGGCGATCCTGGTCTACAAGGTCTATCACGACGGCTTCAAGGCCATGGACATGGGCGGGTCGGCCGCGCAATCGGTGGTGCTGATGGCCATTGTTGTGGTCCTGACCGTGATCCAGTTCCGCTACGTAGAAAAGAAAGTGCAGTACTGAAATGGTTGAACGCAGTCCCTATATCACCGCGTTCTCGCACCTGATCATGGTGCTGGGCGTGATCATCGTTGGCTTCCCGCTGTACCTCGCGTTTGTAGCCTCCACGCACACCGCGCAAGACATCGTGCAAGCCCCCATGCCCATGTTGCCAGGCAGCAACTTCTGGCAGACCTACCACGACACACTGTTTGGCGGCGGTGCGGGTGCGGGCTCTACCGCTCCTGTGTCCCGCATGATGTGGGTGAGCTTTGTCACCGCCATCGTCATCACCGTGGGCAAGATCGCGATCTCGCTGCTGTCGGCGTTTGCCATCGTGTACTTCCGGTTTCCGTTCAAGGGCATCTGCTTCTGGCTGATCTTCATCACGCTGATGCTGCCGGTAGAAGTGCGCATTGGACCCACGTATGAGGTGGTGTCCAACCTGGGCATGCTCAACACCTATGCGGGC
Organism: uncultured Gammaproteobacteria bacterium; assembly: GCA_947085645.1. GTDB lineage: Bacteria > Pseudomonadota > Gammaproteobacteria > Burkholderiales > Burkholderiaceae_C > Acidovorax. Next base: position 164,771 of record CAMTXG010000018.1, on the reverse strand, counting down.
CTCACGGTGCCGCTGATAGCGTCGGCAACTGCCACCTTCCTCTTCCGGCAGTTCTTTCTGACGGTGCCCGACGAGCTGGTGGAAGCTGCCCGGGTGGACGGTGCCGGCCCCATGCGCTTTTTCAAAGACATCCTGGTGCCGCTGTCGCGCACGTCCATTGCGGCGCTGTTCGTGATCCAGTTCATCTATGGCTGGAACCAGTACCTGTGGCCGCTGCTGGTGACCACGTCCGAAGACATGTACCCCGTGGTGATTGGCATCAAGCGCATGATCGCCGGCGGTGATTCGGGCAACGAGTGGAACATCGTGATGGCGACCGCCCTGCTTGCCATGCTGCCGCCCGCGCTGGTCGTGGTGCTCATGCAGCGCTGGTTCGTCAAGGGCCTGGTAGACACCGAAAAATAATAGACAAAACCCCTTCCAGCGCTTGTCCATCAAGCGCTGCTAGCTATCAAATTCATTGCAATCATGGCATCTATCTCCCTTCGCAACATCGTCAAGCGCTACGGCGTGGGCCCCAAGGCCACCCAGGTCATCCACGGCGTGAACGCCGAAGTCCAGGACGGCGAGTTCATCGTCATCGTGGGCCCCTCGGGTTGTGGCAAGTCCACCCTGCTGCGCATGGTGGCGGGCCTGGAAGAAATCTCCGGCGGCGAGCTACGCATTGGCGACCGCGTGGTGAATGACCTGGAACCCGCCCAGCGCGACATCGCGATGGTGTTCCAGAACTACGCGCTGTACCCGCACATGACGAACTTCGACAACATGGCCTATGGCCTGAAGATCGCCAAGGTGCCCAAGGACGAAATCAAGGCGCGCGTGGACAAGGCCGCCAAGATCCTCGAACTGGGCCACCTGCTGGAGCGCAAGCCCCGCGAACTCTCGGGCGGCCAGCGCCAGCGCGTGGCCATGGGCCGCGCCATCGTGCGCCAGCCCCAGGTGTTTCTGTTTGACGAGCCACTGTCCAATCTGGACGCCAAGCTGCGCGCGCAGACCCGCCTCGAAATCCAGAAGCTGCACCGCGAACTCGGCATCACCAGCTTGTTTGTGACGCACGACCAGGTCGAGGCCATGACGCTGGCCGAACGCATGATCGTGATGAACGCCGGCAACATGGAGCAGTTCGGCACGCCCGAGGAGGTCTACCACACGCCTGCCACCACGTTTGTGGCCAGCTTCATCGGTTCGCCGCCCATGAACCTGCTCAAGAACGCGCCAAGCGCCGCACCGGGCACCATTCTGGGCATCCGCCCAGAGCATCTGGATGTGCGCAGCGAAGGCTGGGAAGTCAAGGTCGAAACCGTGGAACTGCTGGGCGCCGAACGCCTGATCTACGGTCGCATCAACGGCGAACAACTCATCGTGCGCGTCGAAGAAGGCACGCATGCGCCCGCGCCTGACTCGGTGATCCACGTGGTGCCCCGCCCCGACCGCCTGCACGCGTTCGACGCTACCACCGGAAAGAGAATCTGACCTCTCCCTGAGGCGCTTCGCGCCCTCCTCCTCTCGCATCGCTGCGCGAAGCGGGAAGGGGACAACGCCCTCGCTGCGGGACGGCCCTTGCTTGGCGTTCCGCGCTTGGGCAGCGCCAGTTTCAAGCGCCGCCCGCAGCGCAAAGCACAAGGAACACGAGATGATCGCCCCCTGGCCCTACCCCCGCTGGATCGCCCACCGTGGCGCAGGCAAGCTGGCCCCTGAAAACACCCTTGCCGCCTTCCGCCTGGGTGCGCAATACGGCTACCGCATGTTTGAATGCGACGCCAAGCTAAGTGCCGACGGCGTGCCATTTCTGATGCACGACGCGACCTTGCAGCGCACTACCAACGGCCGGGGCACGGGCGGCGACCTGCCCTTTAGCGACCTGGCCCAGCTGGACGCGGGCACCTGGCATTCGCGCAGCCATGCAGGCGAGCCACTGCCCACGCTAGCTAGCGTGGCGCGTTACTGCATTGCCAACGGGTTCTTTCTGAACATCGAAATCAAACCGACACCGGGCACCGAAGCCGAGACAGGCCGCGTCGTGGCGGCCCATGCGGCGCGGCTGTGGCACGGCCAGCCGGTGCCACCGCTGCTCACCTCGTTCCAGCCCGCCGCCCTGGCCGGTGCGCGCGACAGCGCCCCATACTTGCCGCGCGGCCTGTTGCTCGACACGCTGACCGAGGGCTGGCTGGACACGGCCTTGCAACTGGGCTGCGTGGCCGTCGTGTGCAACCACGCGCTCTGGTCGACGGACACCGTGGGCCAGGTGCATGGCGCCGGTCTGCGCACGCTGAGCTACACCGTCAACGACGACTGGGCGGCCCAGCGGCTCATCGACCTGGGCACGGACGGGATCATTACCGACCGGGTGGATTTGTTCAGCCCTGCCGCTGCGGCCTGACGAATCGAAGAGTGGAATTGGCCGGTACGCGGGGCCTTGGCATGAAAACCCGTTAACCAGAAGCCAGAAGCGTTTGCGCACCGCGTGTGCGCCTGGCCCTCCAGGGCACTGCGCACAGCACAATAGGTGCATGAGCCAGTCCCCCACGCGCATCGCACCTGTTCTGCAGCGCAGCCCCTACCCTCACGACCCAAAACGCTTGCACCTCTGCCGCGCATTCCTGCTGCGCGCAGTACTGTGGCTGGTCTTCGCTTTCAGCCTCAGTGCATGGGGCACGGCGGTGCTGGCACAAGCCAAGCTTGCCACAGCGCCTGCGCCAACATTGGCATCCGCAGCAACCGCCAGCCAGCCCAAACCAGAAGCACCACCCCCCAGCGTGGACGACCTGCGCAAACAGCTGGATACCATCCCGCAAAAACTGGGCGAAAACGATGACGGGCGCAAGCTGCTCAACGACGTCAATGCCATCGGCAGCGCCGCCGAGCAACTGGCCGCCCGCCGCGCCGAAGAGCTGGCAGACCTGGACTTGCGACTGGCAGGCCTGGGCCCCGCGCCCGAAAAAGGGACGGCGCCGGATGCACCCGATGTTGCCGAGCAACGCTCCAACCTCGGAAAACAGCGCGCGGCGGTGGATGCAGAACTCAAGCTGGCGCGCCTGATCGCGGTGGACGCCGAGCAGCGCGGCACCGACCTGATTCGCCAGCGCCGCGAGCAATTTCAGACCGCGCTCACCACGCGCATCGATTCGCCGCTCAGCGGCAGTTTCTGGCGCAATCTGCGCAACGCCCTGCCCGGCGACACCGTGCGCCTGCAAGCGCTGGGGCGAGACCTGGACCGGACCGCCAAAGCTGCCATGCAACCGGGCCACCGCAGCGCGGCCATCACCAGCCTGGTGGCGGCCGTGTTGCTGGCAGTGGGAGGGCCCTGGCTGGCCGTACGCCTGCTGGTGCGCCTGGTGCCCGCCAAGCTGCCGGCAGGGCGGTTGCGCCGGTCGCTGCTGGCCGCAGCATCGGTACTGATCTATGTGCTGCTGATTGGCCTGGCCGCACAACTGGCCTGGAGCGGGCTGGGAGTGGGCGGCCCGCTCAGCGACAACCTCCAGGCACTCGCCCAGGCCACCGTGCGGCTTGCCATTTTCTCGGCCTTTGTAATCGGACTGGGCCACGCACTGCTGTCGCGCAAACGCAGCTCGTGGCGCTTGCCGGGCCTGTCGGACGACCTGGCCAAGCGCCTGAGCCCCTACCCCTGGTGGATCGCCATCCTGGCGTCGCTGAGCGGGCTGATCACCGAGGTGAACAGCATCGTCGGCGCCAGCCTGGCGGCAGAAGTGTCTGTGCATGCCGTCACGGCCCTGGCGATGGCCACCCTCGTTGCGTGCGCGTTGCGCCATCTGCGCGCGCCTGCCTTGGCACCAAGCAACGACACGCCCGCCAAGGACACGCCCACCGACAGCGCAGCGGACGGCGGCAACAACAGCGCGGGCAACGCACAAGACGCCGCAGCCCTGTCCGAACGCCCCATCTGGGTCGGCCTGCTCGTGGCCTGCGCGGGCATTGCCATCGTGGCCACCGTACTCATGGTCGCCTTCGGTTTTGTGGCGCTGGCGGGCACGCTCACGCGGCAAATGCTGTGGGCGGGCGTGGTGTTTGCCACCACGTACCTGCTGTTCCAGCTGGTGGACGACCTGTGCGAGGCGGTGATCTCATCGCGCGGCGGCTTTGGCGAGCGCCTGAACAAGGGGCTGGGCATCGACGCCAAGCTGCTGGACCAAGCCTCGGTGCTGGGCTCGGGCGTGCTGCGGGTGGCGCTGTTCTTCTACATGGTGATCGCCCTGCTGGCGCCGTTTGGCACGGGGCCAGACGAAGTGTTCCGCCGCGGCAGCACCATGGACCAGAGCCTGAAGATTGGTGACCTCACGCTCGCCCCGCAGGCACTGCTCACGGCGCTGGCGGTGTTGGTGGCAGGGCTCCTCCTGATCCGCGTGCTCAAACGCTGGCTGGTGGAGAGCTACCTTCCCAACACGTCGATGGAGCCAGGCATGCGCAGCTCCATCGTCACGCTGCTGGGCTATGTGGGCGGCGTCATGGTGGTGGCTGCGGCGCTGGCGGGCCTGGGCATCAGCGTGGAGCGCATTGCCTGGGTGGCCAGTGCGCTGTCGGTGGGCATCGGTTTCGGGCTGCAAGCCATCGTGCAGAACTTCATCTCGGGCCTGATCTTGCTGGCCGAGCGGCCCGTGAAAGTGGGCGACTGGGTGGTGCTGGGTACCACCGAAGGCGACGTGCGCCGCGTGAACGTGCGCGCCACCGAAATCCAGCTGAGCGACCGCTCCACCGTCATCGTGCCCAACTCGGAGTTCATCACCAAGACCGTGCGCAACATGACGCTGGCCGGAGCCCCCGGGCGCGTGCTGCTGCGCCTGCCCGCGCCGCTGGACGTGGACGCCAAGCGCATGCGCGACCTGATCCTGGCGGCCTTCACCGAACACGAAGGCATTCTGGACACCCCCGCCCCCGTCGTGCAACTGGAAGACATCGTGAGCGGCACGCTTACCTTCCTGGCGATCGGCTACGTGAGCAACCCGCGCAACGCGGGCGGGGTCAAGAGCGACCTGCTTTTTTCCATACTGGAATCGCTGCGCAACGCAGGCCTGGCACTGTCGCCACCGGCATCGACCAGCGTGGCCCCGTTCTCGCCCGCTACGGCAACAGACGCCGCCCCCGCGCTGCCTTCGGTGGCCGTGCCGCAGCCGCAGGGGGCGGTCGGTGGCGCAAATGCTGCTTGATGGACAGCTGCAGTTGCCCGGTTGGGGCGGCTCAGGCCCTCCAGCCGCGCACCAAAACCCACTGGCAGGTGGCGCAGGCCAGCACCAGCGCTGCATAGGTAAGCATCTTGCCGTCACGCCCCCACACCACCAGGCCCGCGACCAGCACGGCAACGCCAACTACAAAAACAATAGCTGCTCGCGCCCACCAGGTAAGCGCTAGAGGTGTTTTTGATCCAAAAATACGGCCCGACAACGCCAGCAGCAACGCCATGGCCGCGGCGGGTGCCACAAAGTTGAGCAGATGGTTGAAAGCGTCCCAAGGACCCATGGAATTGACCCAAATCAAGGCTTGAACAAGCAACGCTGCTGGTTCCGGTCCAACAATTTTATAATCGGGGACTATGGCAGTCTGGGCCCTCGGCATCAACCACACCACCGCGCCGCTCGATCTGCGTGGCCGGTTCGCGTTCGCGCTTGACCAGATCGCCCCTACGTTGCACGGTTTGCGCCAGTCCTTGGGGACCAACAGCCGCCATCCCGGGGTAGAGACCGCCATCATCTCCACCTGCAACCGCACCGAAATTTATTGCGCGGGCGACCAGCCCGCCATCGACCACACGCTGGGCTGGCTGGCCCACAGCGGCGGGGTCAGCACCTCGCTGCTGCGCTCGCATTCCTACACCCTGGAAGACAGCCTTGTCGCCCGCCACGCCTTCCGCGTGGCCAGCGGGCTCGATTCGATGGTGCTGGGCGAGGCGCAGATTCTGGGCCAGATGAAAGACGCGGTGCGCGCTGCCGAAACGGCCGGCGTGCTGGGCACCACGCTCAACCAGCTATTCCAGCGCAGTTTTGCCGTGGCCAAAGAGGTGCGCAGCAGCACCGAGATCGGCGCCCACAGCATCAGCATGGCCGCAGCCGCCGTGCGCCTGGCCAGCCAGTTGTTTGAAGACCTCGGCGAGATCAAGGTGCTGTTTGTGGGCGCGGGCGAAATGATCGAGCTGTGCGCCACGCACTTCGCCGCCAAGAACCCCAAAGCCATCGCCATTGCCAACCGCACGCTGGAGCGCGGCGAAAAGCTCGCCACCCGCTTTGGCGGCGAGGTGATGCGACTGGCCGACCTGCCCGAGCGACTGCACGAGTTCGACGCCGTCATCAGCTGCACCGCCAGCAGCCTGCCCATCATCGGCCTGGGTGCTGTGGAACGTGCACTCAAAAAGCGCCGCAACCGCCCCATGTTCATGGTCGACCTGGCCGTGCCGCGCGACATCGAGCCCGAGGTGAAGGCCCTGCGCGACGTGTACCTGTACACCGTGGACGACCTGGCCGGCGTGGTGCAGACCGCGCAGGCCAACCGCCAGGCCGCTGTGGCGCAGGCTGAAGCCATCATCGACGCGGGCGTGCAAAGCTTCATGCACTGGATGGACCTGCGCAGCCCTGTGGGTGAGTCTGGTGCGGTCGTGCCGCTGATCCAGCAGCTCAACGCCCAGACCGACGAATGGCGCGCGCTGGAGATCGCCCGCGCCAAGAAATTGTTGGCCAAGGGTGAAGACATGGACGCGGTGCTCGAAGCCCTGTCGCGCGGCCTGACCCAGAAGATGCTGCACGGCACGATGGCCGAGCTGCGTGCGGGCGACGCCGACATGCGCGCCCAGACGGCGCAGACCGTGTCGCGCCTGTTCCTGCGCTCGCAAAGCAAAAACAGCCTGTAGCGGCGCTCCCTGCCCGCCCGCCCCTCGGATTTTTGAGCCAAATTGGCCCCTAGCGCTTATCCATCAAGCGCTAACAGCTACAAACTTAGTAGCAAAACCCCAACCCCTTCGCATGAAACCCTTTCTCAGAAACCAGTTGGAGCGCTATGCGCAGCGCCTGGGCGAACTCGACTTTCTGCTCTCGCGCGAGGACATCATGAGCGACATGGCGCAGTACCGGCGCATCTCCGTCGAACATGCAGAGGTCACGCAAATCGCAGGCCGCTACGCGCGCTACCAACAGCGCGAGGCCGACCTGGCCGGTGCGCGCGAGATGCTGGCCGACCCCGACATGGCCGAGATGGCGCAGGAAGAAATCACCAGCGCCGAGGCCGAGCTGCTGCAGCTGGAAGACGAACTGCAGCGCCTGCTGCTGCCCAAAGACCCTGACGACGCCCGCAATGCCTTCATGGAAATCCGAGCCGGCACGGGCGGCGACGAATCAGCCCTGTTTGCAGGCGACCTGGCCCGCATGTACATGCGCTACGCCGACCGCGTGGGGTGGAAGGTGGAGATCGTCAGCGAGAACGCAGCCGAGCTGGGCGGCTACAAGGAAATCGTTTTGCGCGTGGAAGGCGACAACGTTTACGGCCATCTCAAATTCGAATCTGGCGGCCACCGCGTACAGCGCGTGCCCGCTACCGAAACACAGGGCCGCATCCACACCAGCGCCTGCACCGTGGCCGTGATGCCCGAGCCCGACGAGCACGAGGCCATCAAGCTCAACCCGGCCGATTTGCGCATTGACACCTTTCGCGCCAGCGGTGCGGGCGGCCAGCACATCAACAAGACAGATTCGGCCGTGCGCGTGGTGCACTTACCCACCGGCATCGTCGCCGAGTGCCAGGACGGCCGCAGCCAGCACGCCAACAAGGCCAAGGCCCTGCAAGTGCTGCAGGCGCGCATTCAAGAAAAGGAACGCAGCGAACGCGCCGCCAAAGAGGCCGCGCTGCGCAAGGGCCTGATCGGCAGCGGCGACCGCAGCGACCGTATCCGCACCTACAACTTCCCGCAGGGGCGCCTGACGGACCACCGCATCAACCTCACGCTGTACAAACTGCTGTACGTGATGGAAGGCGACCTGGGTGACGTGCTGCAGGCGCTGGGCCATGCCCGCGAGGCCGAGCAGCTGGAAGAGCTGGAGATGGGCACCACGGGGTGATCGCCAGCCAAAAATGAATCAAATTGGCCTCTAGCGCTTATCCATAAAGCGCTGACAGCTATTAAATTTATAGTGACCAACACATCTCCCACCCTGGCCCAGGCACTGAGCCAGGTCCGCACCCTCGGCCTGGACCGCATCGACGCACAACTGCTGCTGCTGCACGCCCTGGCACGCCCCGATGCGGGCCGCGCCTGGCTGCTGGCGCACGATACTGACGCGCTGGACGAGGCGGTGCACGACCAGTTCATCGCCCTGTGCCAGCGCCGCGCGGCCGGCGAGCCCGTGGCCTACCTCACGGGTCACAAGGAGTTCTACGGCCTGGCGCTACAGGTAGACGCCCGCGTGCTGGACCCGCGGCCTGATACCGAAACGCTGGTGGACTGGGCGCTGGAGGTGCTAGCACCGCTGCCCTCCCCCCGCGTTGTCGACCTGGGCACCGGCAGCGGTGCCATTGCGCTGGCGTTGCAGCACCAACGCCCCACCGCCCAGGTGCTGGCAGTCGATGCCAGCGCCGACGCCCTGGCCGTGGCGCAAGCCAATGCCCAGCGGCTGGGCCTGCCGGTGTTGTTTCAGCACACCAGCTGGCTGACGGGCGTGGACGGCCTGTTTGACGCGATCGTCTCCAACCCGCCCTACATTGCCAGCGCCGACCCCCACCTGGCCGCGCTGACCCACGAACCCCTGCAAGCCCTGGCCAGCGGCGCCGACGGGCTGGAAGACATCCGCACCATCGTCGCGCAGGCGCCCGATCACCTGAAGCCCGGCGGCTGGTTGCTGCTGGAGCACGGATACGACCAGGCTGAGGCGGTGCAAACGCTGCTGCGCAGCCAGGGGTTTGCGCAGGTGCAAAGCCGCAATGACCTCGCCGGCATTGCGCGATGCACAGGCGGCCAGTGGCACGCGGCGCAGACAGTGAAATAATCACCCCCAGTCCCACCCCGGTCCCACCTTTGGCGGCAGTCCGCCCAGACCCCATTTTCAGGAGCATCCCCATGAGCGACCCCCAACAACGCATCGACGCCCTCGTCAAGTCCAGCGACGTTCTGCTGTTCATGAAGGGCAACGCCAGCTTTCCCATGTGCGGCTTTTCCGGCCGCGCCATCCAGATCCTGAAAGCCTGCGGCGTAGACCCCAAGTCTGTGGTCACCGTCAACGTGCTCGAAGACGACGAAATCCGCCAGGGCATCAAGGAATACAGCAACTGGCCCACCATTCCGCAGCTGTACGTGAAGGGCGAGTTCATCGGCGGCTCGGACATCATGATGGAGATGTACGAGTCGGGTGAGCTCAAGCAGGTGCTGGGCACCGAGGGCTGATCGGTCTCCCAAACCTCTCGCACAGCACACAGGCCGCCTTCGGGCGGCTTTTTTATTTCTGAGCGGTTTGGGCTGGTTTTGCTTGCCCGCAACAAAGGCACCAATCAGGGGCTTATCCGCTGCTGCAGCAGGCATGTTGTGTGCTTGAATGATTGCGTGACGTAACCATCACCGGAGCATGCAATGACCAGCCATAGCCTTGTTCCCCAGCCACCCGCCCTGCGTCTGCCGGTGGCCCAGATGCGCAATGTGTTCCAGCCTGGCGACGTCGAGCGCAAGCTCGCACGGCTGCAGGAGTCGGGCAACCAGCGCGAATACGAAACCCTGCGCACCGTGTACGAACGCATGCTGGAGCGTGGCCCTGAGCGCTTCCAGGTCAAGCCATCGGGCATCCCCGACATGGCCAGCCTGTACGAGCAGCTGCCCAACTTCACCGAGGTGCTGGACGACATCAAGCGCCACGTCGCCCTGGCGCAGGACAGCAGCGACGGCCTGGAGGTCACGCCCATGCTGCTGCTGGGCCCGCCCGGCATCGGCAAGACCCACTTTGCACGCCACCTGGCCGAGTTGTTGGGCACGGGCATGAACCTGCTGCCGATGAGCTCCATGACCGCAGGCTGGCTGCTGTCGGGCTCGTCTGCGCAGTGGAAGGGCGCGCGCCCCGGCAAGGTGTTTGAGGCGTTGGTAGAGGGCGAATACGCCAATCCTGTCATCGTGGTGGACGAAATTGACAAGGCCAGCGCCGATGCGCAGTACGACCCGCTGGGTGCGCTGTACAGCCTGCTTGAATACGACACGGCCCAGTGCTTTACCGACGAGTTTGCCGAGGTGGCGATTGACGCCAGCCAGGTGATCTGGATCACCACCGCCAACGACACGCGCGGCATTTCGGACCCGATCCTGAACCGCATGAACGTGTTCGAGGTGGAAGCCCCCTCTATGGAGCAGGCCCGCACCATTGCACGCAACCTGTACCAGGGCATCCGGGCAGGGCACGACTGGGGTCGGCTGCTGGACCCGGAACCGCTGGACGATGTGCTGGATCATCTGGCCCAGATGCCACCGCGGGAGATGCGGCGCGCACTGATGACCGGCTTTGGCAATGCGCGGCTGGATCGGCGGTCTACGGTGGAAATTGCCGATTTGCCCAAGGCGGCTTCTGGGCGCGGTCGCATCGGGTTTGTGCAGTAGGCTGCGATCAGCAGCACCACTGCGGCGCGCCGGCGCCCAAAGAGCTGCCCCAAGAGTATGGGGCCGGAGGAGGGCTCGGTGCATGCCGATATAGCGCCCGTCCGCCCCTGGCAACAGGGCTGCCGGGGTGTCTGAAAACGTAGCGCGCAGATACACTTGACAGCCCGGTGTGCCACAGCGCCACGCTCTGTCACGTTACATGACCCTGTCCCAAAGCCTTTTTGTCATTGGCCTACTGATCGCAGCCAGCGCGTTCTTCTCCATGGCCGAGATTTCGCTGGCCGCCGCTCGCCGCTTGCGCCTGCGGCAGATGGCGGACGAAGGGGATGCACGCGCCGACATCGTGCTGCGCATGCAGGAGCAGCCGGGCGACTATTTCACCGTGGTGCAGGTAGGGCAAAACGCCGTGGCCATTCTGGGCGGCATCGTGGGCGAAGGGGCGCTGAGCCCACACTTCACGGCCTTGGCCGGGTTATGGCTGTCCGAGTCGTCGGCCCAGACTGTCGGGTTTCTGGCGTCGTTTTTGATCATCACCTCGCTGTTCATCCTGTTTTCAGACCTGTTCCCCAAGCGCCTGGGCATGGCCAACCCGGAGCGGCTGGTAGTGCGACTAGCGCAGCCCATGGCGTGGTGCACGGCTGTGCTGCGGCCCGTGGTGTGGTTCTATAGCCGCGGCGCGGATCTGCTTTTTCGGGCGTTGGGGCTGTCGTCGCTGCGGGATGACCGCATCACCTCCGACGATATCCTGGCCATGATGGAAGCGGGCGCGCGCGCTGGCGTGCTGGCCGCGCGCGAGCAGCAGGTCATCACCAACGTGTTTGAACTGGACACCCGCATGGTGTCCAGCGCGATGTCTCCGCGCGACCGCGTAGCGTTTTTCTTGCGGGACGACCCCGACTCGGTCATCCGGTTGCGCATTGCGGCCGAGCCGTTTTCGACCTACCCGGTGTGCGAAGGCGACATCGACCATGTGGTGGGGTACGTGGATGCCAAGGACCTGTTCCAGCGCGTGCTGAACAACCAGCCCATCTCGCTGGCAGACGACAGCCTGGTGCGCAAGGTGCTGATCGTGCCGGACCGGCTGACCCTGTCGGAGGTGCTGGAGCAGTTTCGCCAGGTACACGAAGACTTTGCGGTCATCGTCAACGAGTACAGCCTGGTGGTGGGCGTGGTCACCCTGAACGATGTGATGAGCACGGTGATGGGCGACCTGGTGGGCCCAGACGATGAAGAACAGATTGTGCGGCGCGACGAGAATTCGTGGCTGATTGACGGCGTGACGCCGGTGCAGGACGTGCTGCATGCGCTGTCGCTGGATGAGTTGCCGCACGCGGACGAATACGAAACCCTGGCGGGCTTCTTGATGGTGATGCTGCGGCGCGTGCCCCGCCGCACCGACAGTGTGAGCTGGGGCGGGTACAAGTTCGAGGTGCTGGATGTGGACAGCTACCGCATCGACCAGGTCATGGTGTCGCGCCTGAGTGTGCCCGGCAGTGACGCAATCAACGCCGCCATGACGAAGGTCGAGAGCTCTGCCGCTGCCAACTAAGACGCGGTGGCTGCAATGAGAGGGTCGGGGGCAGCGGGCGTCGGCAACAGCTGGGGCTTCTCGGCAAACGCCCAGTTGCGTTGCGCAGCAAATACAGCGTTGGGGTACGGCGGTTTGCCGCGGCTGCCGTTGTACCGGCCCAGCGCCATGAACAGGTCGCCCCGCTCACGGTCAATGTAGTGGCGCAGGATCACGCAGCCAAAGCGCAGATTGGTCTGCATATGAAACAGCTTGCCCGGATCGCCATCGCCAATCACCCGCGTCCAGAACGGCATGACCTGCATGTAGCCCCGGGCACCCACGCTGGACACCGCGTATTTGCGGAATGCGCTTTCCACCTGGATCAGGCCCAAGACCAGAGACACATCCAGCCCGGCGCGCTTGGACTCGTACCACACGGTCTGCAGAAAATCACGCCGCACTTCCCATTCGGGCTTGCGCCGACGCAGCCGGTCGCTTTGGGTGCCCAGCCAGCGCAGATAGTGCAGACGCGCTTCGGTAGTGAAGAACTCGGGCTCAGGCGGCGCCTGGTTGGCCACGGCGGAGCTGAGCGCGGTGCGCACGGAGTCCATCAACGGCTCCTCCAGTTGCCCCCCTGCATGCGCCACCTGCGGCGCAGCCAGCCACGCGGCGGGCGCCGCCAGTGACGAAAGCGACGCAATAGCAGCGCGCCGCGACAACCCCAGGCCCGGGTTGGTAGTGACGTCGTCGGCAGAGGCAATAGTGGGTGCGCGGAAACTCATACAGCCATGCGGCCCTTCACATGGGCCAGGATATCGGTAGTGGCGACCTTGGTGGCAGCTGCATCACGGCGGTGCTGGTACTCCACCACGCCTTCTTTGAGGCTCTTGTCGCCAATCGTCACCCGGTGCGGCACGCCGATCAGTTCCCAATCGGCAAACATGGCACCAGGCCGCTCGCCGCGGTCGTCCAGGATCACGTCCACACCCGCAGCCAGCAGGTCGGTGTATAGCGATTCGGCCATGGCCTTGACGGCCTCGCTGCGGTCCATGCCCACGGGGCAGATGACCACGGTGAACGGCGCAATCGCGTCGGGCCAGATGATGCCGCGCTCGTCATGGTTTTGCTCGATGGCAGCTGCAGGCAGGCGGGTGACGCCGATGCCGTAGCAGCCCATTTCAAAAAACGCTGGGCGCCCATCGTCGCCGAGAAACGTGGCGTTCATGTCCTTGCTGTACTTGGTGCCGAGGTAGAAAACATGGCCCACTTCGATGCCGCGCTCGATGGCCAGTTCCCCCTTGCCGTCGGGCGAACGATCGCCCGCCACCACATTGCGCAGGTCGGCCACCGCGTCAGGCTCGGGCAGGTCGCGGCCCCAGTTCACGCCGGTGATGTGGAAGTCCACCTCATTGGCGCCGCAGATCCAGTCGGCCATCAGCGCGACTTCGCGGTCGGCAACGATCTTCAGTGGCTTCTTGAGCCCGATGGGCCCCAGATAACCGGGCTTGCAACCGAAGTGCTCTTCGATTTCAGAGAGCGTGGCAAAACGGAACCCTGCCAGACCGGGCACCTTGCCGACTTTGATCTCATTCATGTCATGGTCGCCGCGCAGCAGCAGAAGCCACACCTGGCTCTTGACGACTTCGCCCTCTTCGTTGGTTTCGTCCGTGGCCAGCACCAGAGACTTGACCGTGGTGTTGAGCGGCACGCCCAGCAACTCGGCCACATCGACGCAGGTGCTCTTGCCGGGGGTAGCGGTCTTTGTCATTGCCTTCCCGGCAGCACCCCGCGGCCCGGCGGGGGCCAGCGCCTCCGCCTTTTCCATGTTGGCGGCGTACTCGCTCTCTGGGCAGTAGACGATGGCGTCTTCGCCTGTGGCAGCAATCACCTGAAACTCTTCAGAGAGGTCGCCACCAATGGCGCCGCTGTCGGCCGCTACCGCGCGGTAAGTCAGGCCGAAGCGGTCAAAAATGCGGCGGTAGGCTTGCGCCATAACCTGGTAGCTGGCCTTGGCGGCCGCCTGGTCGCGGTCAAAGCTGTAGGCATCCTTCATGATGAATTCGCGGCCACGCATCAGGCCAAAACGCGGACGGCGCTCGTCGCGGAACTTGGTCTGTATCTGGTAGAGGTTCTTCGGCAGCTGCTTGTAGCTCTTGAGCTCCTGACGCGCGATGTCAGTGATCACTTCTTCGCTGGTAGGCTGCACCACGAAGTCGCGGCCATGTCGGTCCTGAATGCGCAGCAGCTCTGGGCCCATCTTGTCGAAGCGGCCCGTTTCCTGCCACAGCTCGGCAGGTTGCACCACGGGCATGGTCAGCTCCACCGCACCCGCGCGGTTCATTTCCTCGCGCACAATGGCCTCTACCTTGCGGATCACCCTCAGGCCCATGGGCATGTAGTTATAGATGCCTGCGCCCAGCTTCTTGATCAGCCCCGCCCGCGTCATGAGTTTGTGACTGACCACTTCGGCGTCTGCCGGAGCTTCCTTGAGGGTGGAAATAAAGAATTGGGAGGCTTTCATCGGACTCGATTTAGGGCAGAACAGACCGGCCCACTTGCCGCACGCTAGGCGCCGTGCATAATGGACACAGTTTAAAAATTTGGGGTTTGATTATGCTTGACCGGGACGGCTTTCGGCCGAACGTCGGCATCATCCTGCTCAACCAGAAAAACCAGGTGTTCTGGGGCAAGCGTATACGCACCCACAGCTGGCAGTTTCCGCAGGGTGGCATTGACCGGGGCGAAACCCCCGAGCAAGCCATGTTCCGTGAACTGCATGAAGAGGTGGGATTATTGCCCAATCACGTACGCGTGGTGGCCCGCACCCGGGACTGGTTGCGCTATGAGGTGCCTGACCGGTACATCCGCCGCGATGCTCGCGGACACTACAAGGGCCAGAAACAAATCTGGTATCTGCTTCAACTGGTGGGACACGACTGGGATTTGAATCTGCGCGCCACCAACCATCCAGAATTTGATGCTTGGCGGTGGAACGATTACTGGGTTCCGCTGGATGTGGTGGTGGAGTTCAAGCGGGGCGTCTATGAAATGGCGCTCACCGAGCTCGCCCGATACCTGCCCCGGCACGAGCAACGCAACCGCTACCTTCGCAGCGGCATGCGCGCACGAGAAGGTGAGCATGCAGGCACCATGTTTCGCACAGGTTCCATGCTGATCAACCCCGGAATGGAACTCCCGCCCGGGGCCAGCTTTGATCCGGACCCGCAAACCAGCATACCGGGTGAACTGGATGCCTTGCCTACGGTGACTTCGCCACGTTGATCGTCGCCGTCGTCCACAAAAAAGCGCCTGCATCTGCAGGCGTTTTTTGTTGGTGATGATCTTTCAGTGATCACTCTGAAATGAAATAACGCTCAAGAGCCAAGCCCAATCCAGCGGCGAAAGCCACCCACGCCGGTTCTGCTGCGTTATGGCTTGGCAACCAGCACCAGGTTGTCCCGGTGCACCATTTCGGGCTCAGCCACATACCCCAGCAGCGACTCGAACTCGGTCGACGGCTTGCGGCACAGCCTGCGTGCTTCTGCCGCGGCATAGTTGGCCAAGCCGCGGGCTATCTCAACTCCGGCGGGGTCGCGGATGGCAATCACGTCGCCGCGAGAGAAATCCCCCTCCACCGACGTCATGCCAATAGGCAACAGGCTTTTGCCCTCATCGCGCACCTTGGCTGCCGCACCGGCATCCACCACCACGGCTCCACGCAGTTGCAGGTGATCGGCCATCCATTGTTTGCGGGCCTGTTTCTTCTGGGTTTGTGCCACCAGCAAGGTGCCCAGCGACTCACCGCTGACAAGTCGCAACAGCACATCGGCTTCGCGCCCCCAGGCGATCACGGTCGATGCACCCGAGCCCGCTGCCCGCTTGGCTGCCAGGATTTTGGTGATCATGCCGCCCCTGCCAATGCTGGATCCCGCGCCGCCAGCCATGGCTTCCAGCGCCAGGTCGCCCGCTTTGGCTTCGTGCACAAACTGAGCGGACGGATCCCGGCGGGGGTCGGCGGTGTACAGCCCCTTTTGGTCCGTCAGAATGATCAGAGCATCCGCCTCCACCAGGTTGGCCACCAGGGCCCCCAGCGTGTCGTTGTCACCGAACTTGATTTCATCGTTAACGACGGTGTCGTTTTCGTTGATCACTGGCACAACGCCCAAACGCAACAGCGTCAGCAGGGTCGAGCGCGCATTCAGGTAGCGCTCACGGTCGGCCAGGTCAGCGTGGGTGAGCAGTACCTGAGCGCTGCCCATGCCTTGCTCGCGCAGCTTGGTCTCGTACATCTGCGCCAGCCCCATCTGCCCGACGGCAGCGGCGGCCTGCAATTCGTGGATTTCGTGGGGGCGGGTGGCCCAGCCCAGCCGCTTCATGCCCTCGGCGATGGCACCACTGGACACCATGATCACCTCGCGCGGCGCGCCGCCGTCGCCACGCACCAGCGCCGCCAACTGGCGGCTCCATTCGCCAATGGCGGCTTCGTCCAGGCCACGGCCCTCATTGGTCACCAGACTGGAGCCCACCTTGACCACGATACGGCGGGCATCTCGCAATACGTTGGAACCCATTTATTTAGTCTTTTTGGCCTCTAGCGCTTATCCATAAAGCGCCAGCAGCTATTATTAGTGTAGCAATTGGCAGTATCACCACCGCTGTGGATCAGGCCGACGCATCCCCCGCAAAGCGCGGATCCACCTCAACGGGCTCGTTCTCCACCCGCTGCTCGGACTGCACATGGCGGAAGATGGCATGAATGAGCGGCTCGCAACCTTCGCGTGTGAGCGCAGAGATCTCGAAGACCGGTCCTTTCCACTTGAACCGCTTGACGAAATCCTTCACGCGCGCCTCCCGCTCCTCCGTTGGCACCATGTCGAGCTTGTTCAGCACTAGCCAACGGGGCTTGTTGTACAACTGAAGGTCGTACTTCTTCAGTTCGTTGACGATGGCCTTGGCCTGTGCCACCGGGTCCACCGCGTCATCGAAGGGCGCCAGATCCACAATATGCAGCAGCAAGCGGGTGCGTTGCAGATGGCGCAAAAACTGGTGCCCCAACCCGGCGCCTTCGGACGCGCCCTCAATCAGGCCCGGAATGTCGGCCACCACAAAGCTCTGCTCAGGCCCAACGCGCACTACGCCAAGATTGGGGTGTAGCGTGGTGAATGGGTAGTCGGCAATCTTGGGGCGTGCGTTGGAAACCGCCGTGATGAAAGTCGACTTTCCAGCGTTGGGCATGCCCAGTAGCCCGACATCCGCCAGCACTTTCAGCTCAAGCTTCAGGTTCTTTTTCTCGCCTGGCCAACCTGGCGTTTTCTGCCGAGGTGCCCGGTTGATCGCGCTCTTGAAGCGCATGTTGCCAAAACCGCCATCCCCCCCCTTGGCAATCGTGATCACTTCGCCCGGGTTCAGCAGCTCATACAAAACCTCGCCCGTTTCGGCATCAGTAATGATGGTGCCCACAGGCATCTTCAGGGTGATGTCGGTACCAGCAGCGCCGAACATGTCCGAGCCCATGCCGTGCTCACCCCGCTTCGCCTCATGCCGGCGCGAGTAGCGAAAGTCCACCAGCGTGTTCAGGTTGGGGTCGGCCACCGCAAACACATGGCCTCCGCGCCCGCCATCACCCCCATTCGGGCCGCCGAATTCCTTGTATTTTTCGTGCCGGAAAGACACGCAGCCATTGCCACCATCGCCAGCGGCAATGTCAATAAAGGCTTCATCGACGAACTTCATGGGGTATCCAGTTTACAAAAGGGCGGTGCACCAACCAACAAACAAAGTTACGAGTTGCCGATTTTGCCCGGAGCAGCGCGACACGTTCTGTGCGCCGCAGACAGTCTGATCAAAACGCATCCTGCAGACCAAACAACAAAGCCCCGGCAAAGCGGGGCTTCGGTAGCTACCAGAGGACTAAGCCTCAGGCAGGAGTCACATTGACCGTGGATTTGGACAACGCGCCCTTGACGCCGAACGACACGTGGCCGTCTACCAGAGCGAACAAGGTGTGGTCCTTGCCCACGCCGACATTGTTGCCGGGATGGAAACGTGTACCACGTTGGCGCACGATGATCGAGCCAGCGCTGATCAGTTCACCACCGAACGCCTTAACACCCAGCATCTTTGGCTTGGAGTCGCGCCCATTTCGCGTAGAGCCGCCGCCTTTTTTCTGTGCCATGACTCAGCTCCTTCTTTAACCAGCGATCACACCGATTTGCAGTTCAGTAAACTGCTGGCGATGGCCTTGGCGTTTTTGATAGTGCTTGCGACGGCGCATCTTGAAAATGTGCACTTTGTCGTGCTTGCCGTGGGCCACGACAGTGGCTTTCACGGTTGCGCCGGACACCAGGGGCGTACCAACCTTCAATTCAGCGCCGTTGCCGACAGCCAGAACTTGGTCGATCACAATTTCCTGGCCTACGTCCGCAGCAATCTGTTCTACTTTAATTTTTTCGCCGGAAGCAACGCGATACTGCTTGCCGCCGGTTTTTATGACCGCGTACATGTTGACCTCTTGATATGAGTTCTGCAGACGAATTTCCGCAGAGCCCAAGATTGTAGCGCATTCCCCTCAAGTGCGCCACCCAGCCCCCCCACGCGCCTTGCCTTGGAGACTGCACGCGCGATGACCGCACTTTGGTCTTCCTATAATCCGGGCACTTTCTGTGACCACCATCTTGACCGACCATACCGCCCCCGCAGCATCCCCCCTCGCGCTCGTTGCACAAGACATGCACGAAGTCGACAAGGTCATTGGTCAGCGACTGACCTCGAGTGTCCCCCTGGTGGCACAGATATCCCAATACATCATCGCGGCCGGCGGCAAACGCTTGCGGCCCGCGCTGCTGCTCATGGTGTGCGGAGCGCTCGGATATCGCGGAACGCATCACTTCAGCCTTGCTGCCGTGGTCGAACTGATTCATACCGCGACTTTGCTCCACGACGATGTGGTCGACGCATCGACACTGCGGCGCGGGCGCCCCACCGCCAATGAAACCTTCGGAAACCCGGCCAGCGTGCTGGTGGGAGATTTCCTTCACACCCGCTCCTTCCAGATGATGGTGGAAGCCGGGAGCATGCGCATCATGGAAATCCTCTCCGAAGCAACCAACGTGATTGCCGAAGGGGAAGTATTGCAGTTGATGAACATGCATGACGCTTCGCTCGATGAAGCAGGTTATCTGCGGGTGATTCGGTCCAAAACCGCCAAGCTTTTTGAGGCCAGCGCACGCTTGGGAGCCGTGCTCGCCGACAGCTCCCCTGCCCTGGAGGAAGCATGCTCGACATATGGCCAGGCGCTGGGCACCGCATTCCAGATCATTGACGACGTCCTCGACTACGACGGCGACGCTACCGAGATGGGGAAAAATCTGGGAGATGATCTGCGGGAAGGCAAGTCAACACTGCCCCTTATTGCGGCCATGCAACGTGGCACGGCAGAACAAGCACAGATCGTGCGCCACGCCATTGAGCGGGGGTCTACTGAACAGCTCGCAGAAGTTGTCGCAATCGTACGTGACACCGGGGCGCTGGAAGTGACCCGTGCTGCCGCATATGCTGAAGCACGGCGTGCCATCGCAGCAGCGGAGCAACTGCCTGCCAACGCCTTCAGAGCCGGCCTTATCGAACTGGCCGCGCAGCTCCTTGTGCGCCGCCACTGACGCGATTTCACAATCTGGTTCGCCAAGCAGGGGCTCAAGCACCTCAAAGGCCATGAGATTTTCCGGAGCCGGGGTCAACCAGCCAAAATCAATAGCGTAGATATTTCACGCAACAAAGCCACTTTTGTAGCTCTGTTGCCAATATCCAGCGCTGTACAGCCAGCACATGATCGGTGATGATAGGATGGTTTCCTTTTCACACTTCACACATTACCGGTTACATGGCTGCTGTTGAAACTGTCCCCAAAGAAGCCTCTGCAGTAGCCCTTCCCGGACTGGGTCGGGCATTGATGTCTGCTGGCAAACTGACTCAGAAGTCAGCCGAGGACATTTACAAAAAATCACAAATCGGCCGCACCAGCTTTATCGCCGAGCTGACCGGCTCGGGCGCGGTATCTGCGGCTGATCTGGCACATACGGTTTCAGCGGTATTTGGCGCCCCGTTGCTGGATCTGGATGCGATCGACCCCCTGAGGCTTCCCAATGAACTGCTTGATGCCAAGATATGCCAAGCGTATCGGGTGGTAGTTCTAAGCAAGCGCAATAATCGCCTAATTGTTGCAACTGCAGACCCCACCGATCAAGAAGCTGCTGAGAAAATCAAATTCACAACCCAGATGGGTGTGGATTGGATTATTGCAGAATATGATAAGCTGAGCAAATTGGTGGATGCCACCACCAAGTCCACGAGTGAGTCGATGGATAGCTTGGTGAGCGGGAGCGGCGATTTCGAATTTGACGACATTCCTGCCGAGGACGTTCCAGACAACAACGATGCAGGTGCTGGCGATGTCGAGGATGCGCCAATTGTCAAGTTTCTGCACAAAATGCTACTTGATGCGTTCAATATGCGCGCGTCAGATTTGCATTTTGAACCCTATGAGCACCAGTACAGAGTACGCTTTCGCATCGATGGAGAGTTGAGAGAAATAGCGTCGCCTCCTATCGCCATCAAGGACAAGCTTGCCTCCCGCATCAAGGTGATTTCTCGGCTCGACATTTCTGAAAAGCGTGTGCCGCAGGATGGTCGAATGAAGCTCAAGGTGGGGCCTGACCGAGTCATTGATTTCCGCGTCAGCACGCTACCCACCCTGTTCGGTGAAAAAATCGTTATCCGTATCCTGGACCCCAGCAGCGCAAAGCTGGGCATCGATGCGTTGGGTTATGAGCCTATTGAGAAGGAGAGACTGCTCCAAGCCATTGGCCGCCCTTACGGGATGATTTTGGTGACAGGGCCCACGGGTTCTGGGAAAACAGTGTCCCTGTACACGTGCCTGAATCTTCTGAACAAACCCGGGGTAAATATCGCGACCGCGGAAGATCCGTCCGAAATCAATCTTCCCGGAGTCAATCAAGTTAACGTCAACGAAAAGGCAGGTCTTACCTTCGCCGTGGCGCTGAAGTCTTTCCTTCGTCAGGATCCCGACATCATCATGGTGGGTGAAATCCGAGATCTCGAAACGGCTGATATTTCTATCAAGGCCGCGCAAACAGGGCACTTGGTTCTATCGACACTTCACACCAATGATGCGCCCACAACGCTGACACGCATGCGCAATATGGGTATTGCGCCCTTCAATATTGCATCCAGCGTCATTTTGATCACCGCGCAGCGACTCGCGCGCAGGCTCTGCCCTGTGTGTAAGGTGCCCGCCGACATACCTCACGAGGCACTCCTGGAGGCAGGTTACCCTGAGGAGGACCTCGATGGCTCGTGGGTTACATACCGGCCAGTGGGGTGCTCTGCCTGCAACAACGGGTATAAGGGTCGCGTGGGCATTTACCAGGTCATGCCAATATCTGAAGACATCCAACGCATCATCTTGCGCGACGGCAGCGCGCTCGAAATTGCCGAACAAGCAAAAGCTGAAGGCGTGAGATCACTCCGTGCTTCTGGTTTATACAAGGCAAGACAGGGACTGACTTCTCTTGAAGAAGTATTGGCAGTTACCAACGAATAATGCTCATGAGGGATTAGTATGGCGACCGCAGCATCAAGAGACATCAAAGAATTTGTTTTCGAGTGGGAAGGCAAGGATCGGCATGGCAAGATCGTCCGGGGAGAGGTGCGCGCCTCCGGAGAGAATCAGGTCCAGGCCACGCTGCGTCGCCAAGGCGTATTCCCGACAAAAATCAAAAAACGGCGGATGCGCTCGGGCAAGAAAATCAAGCCCAAAGATATCGCACTCTTTACACGCCAGCTTGCAACCATGATGAAAGCTGGCGTTCCTTTGCTGCAGTCATTCGATATTGTTGGACGTGGGAATACGAATGCCAGTGTTACCAAGTTGCTCAACGATATTCGTTCCGACGTTGAAACTGGTACTTCATTGAACGGTGCCTTTCGCAAGCACCCGATGTATTTTGACAGCCTGTACTGCAATCTTGTAGAGGCCGGCGAAGCAGCTGGTATTCTCGAAGCGTTACTGGACCGGCTTGCCACCTACATGGAAAAAACGGAAGCGATCAAATCGAAGATTCGTTCCGCATTGATGTATCCAATTTCGGTGGTTATTGTGGCCTTTGTTGTGGTCGCTGTGATCATGATCTTTGTGATTCCGGCTTTTAAGGAGGTTTTTACTTCATTCGGAGCCGATCTCCCCGCACCAACATTGTTTGTGATGGCAATCAGCGAAGTCTTCGTGAAGTGGTGGTGGCTGATTTTTGGTGGTATTGGTGGTGGGTTTTATTTTTTCATGCAGGCATGGAAACGCAATGAAAAGATGCAGATGGTTATGGATCGCATCCTTCTTAAAATTCCAATTTTCGGTGCGCTGATTGAGAAGTCCTGCGTTGCGCGTTGGACCCGCACCCTTTCCACCATGTTTGCTGCAGGTGTGCCCTTGGTTGAAGCGCTGGATTCCGTAGGCGGCGCGTCGGGCAATTCTCTGTATTCAATGGCCACTGAAAAAATCCAGCAGGAAGTCTCCACAGGTACCAGCCTGACGGCTGCCATGGGCAATGCGAACATCTTCCCTTCGATGGTTTTGCAGATGTGCGCCATCGGTGAAGAATCTGGCTCCATTGACCACATGTTGGGCAAGGCGGCGGATTTTTACGAAGCGGAAGTGGATGAGATGGTGGCCGGGCTGTCCAGCCTCATGGAGCCCATCATCATCGTGTTCCTTGGCACGCTGATTGGTGGCATTGTGGTGTCGATGTACCTGCCTATCTTCAAACTCGGTCAAGTTGTGTAATGGGTGTGGATATTTGGCTGGATGCAGCACTGGGAAGTGTTTTTGGGCTCCTGATTGGCAGCTTTCTCAATGTGGTGATCTATCGGCTGCCGAAGATCATGGAGCGCCAATGGGCGGCTGAAGCGGCTGCGTTCAAAGCCGCAGAAGCAGGTGAGGAGCTCCCTCCTCCACCAGAGCCCTTCAATCTGCTTACGCCCCGCTCGAGGTGTCAGTCCTGCGGGCATATGGTGCAGTGGTATGAAAACATGCCCGTCTTGAGCTACCTTTTTTTGCGCGGGCGCTGCTCCGCGTGCAAGACGCGCATCAGCGTTCGCTACCCGCTGGTCGAAATCGCGACCGGCGCACTGTTCTTCTTTTGTATTCAGCGCTGGGGCATCACGCCTACTGGTATTGCTTGGTGCGGGTTTTCCGCCGCTCTGGTGGCGCTTGCATTCATTGACTGGGACACCACGCTACTCCCGGACGACATCACACTGCCGCTGTTGTGGGTGGGATTGTTGGCGTCTGCCACGCAGCTGATTGCCGTTCCTCTGTATGCGTCCGTAGTGGGCGCTGCGGCGGGCTATCTGTCGCTGTGGTTGGTCTACTGGGGCTTCAAATTGGTGACTGGCAAAGAAGGCATGGGCTACGGTGACTTCAAGCTGTTCGCTGCGCTGGGGGCCTGGTTCGGCTGGCAGGCGCTGGTGCCGATCATTTTGATGTCCTCGGTGATCGGCGCTATCGTCGGTATTGGGCTGAAAATATTCAGCAGCTTGCGCGAAGGGGGGTATGTGCCTTTTGGGCCGTTCCTTGTAGGCGCAGGGTTCACGGCCATGATCTTTGGTCCCAATGCCATCATCGAGTCGGTATTGAAGCTCGTGGGGCTCTGAGCTGGGCACCTTCCTCATGCAGGTGTCGGAACACAAGCACCGCCCTCTCCGTCTGGGCCTGACGGGAGGTATCGGAAGCGGCAAGAGCACGGTAGGCAACTTCCTTGCCCTGCAAGGCGCGGCACTGGTCGACGCCGACCAGATTGCGCGTGAGGTGACGGGTCCCCATGGCGCAGCCATGCCTGCGATCCGCTCCGTGTTTGGCGATGCGTATGTTGATGCCCACGGAGCACTCGACCGGCCTCGCATGCGGCAACTCGCATTCACACGCCCTGAGGCACGGGCGCAGCTGGAGGGCATTGTGCATCCGCTGGTTTCGCTGCACAGCGACCTCAAAGCCACCCAGGCAGCTGAGCGCGGGTGTGCGGTCATCGTGTTTGATATTCCTCTCCTGGCAGAATCGGGCCGTTGGGCGCGCAGGCTGGATGCTGTGGTGGTGGTGGACTGTTCAACCGAGACACAAATCGAGCGGGTGATGCGGCGCAATGCGCTGGCCAGGGAGGTTGTGCAAGGCATCATCGCCTCACAAGCAACCCGGCGCGCCCGGCGGGCGGTGGCCGATGTGGTGATTGCCAATGACGCGGATTGTTCGCTCGACGAACTACACGCCCGCACAAGGCAGACGGCCTTGCTGTTCGGGCTATGATGCGAACGAAACCGTTTGTGCTTTCACCCCATGCCGTGCGCCACCGGCGTCAGAATCCCCCCTGAGCCCCCAGGAATCCGCCAGCGTGATCCTCTACGAATATCCCTTTAACGAGCGTCTCAGAACCTATCTGCGGCTTGAGCAGTTGTTCCGCCGGTTGGGAGAGTTGATCCCCCGCTCCCACGCGCTCGATCACCATTTTGCGCTGGTCACGATCTTCGAAATCATGGACGTGGCCGCCCGTGCCGATCTCAAGTCAGATGTTCTCAAAGACATTGAGAAACACAAGCACCAGCTTGATAGTTATCGCGGCAATCCGTCCATTTCCGAAGCCGCGCTGGACGCAGTCATCGCCCAGCTGGACCGCTGTTTTGCAGCGCTCAACACGCAATCGGGCAAGTCTGGCCATTCGCTCACCGAGAACGATTGGCTGATGAGCATTCGCAGCCGCGTGGGCATTCCGGGCGGCACCTGCGGGTTTGATCTGCCGGCCTATTACGCCTGGCAACACCATGACCCCGTGATGCGCCAGCAGGCATTGGAAGGATGGGCCTCTACCCTGGCACCGCTGGCCGAATCCATCTATGTGCTGCTCAAGCTGCTGCGCGACTCGGGCGTACCCCAAAAGGTGGCCGCCGAGCGCGGGCAGTTTCAGCAAAACCTACCCCAGGGGCGCACGTTCCAGTTGCTGCGACTGCGTATTGACCCGGCGCTGAAACTGATCCCTGAGATCAGTGGCAACCGACTGATTGTGTCGGTGCGGTTGATGCGGCTGGGCGACGATGCTCGCCTGCACGCCTGTGCAGAAGATGCGGCCTTTGAGCTGACCTTGTGCGCCTGAACCCGGCGGGTATCAGGCAATCACAAGCTGCAAACATGCACAAGCACGTTGACGATGGGAGGATGGACGAGGATGGCTGACACAGAACGCAACAGCAACAGCAACCACAATGCGCCCGCCGCGCGCATCGTCACCTGCCCTTGCTGCGGCGGTGACAGCATCTACGCCCCCAGCAACGCCTACCGCCCCTTTTGCAGCGAGCGCTGTAAACAGGTGGACCTGGGCGCCTGGGCCAGCGAGGACTTTCGCATGCCCGCCGAAGCCCCACCCGGCGATGCGCAATATGGCGACCCGCGCCTGCAGCACTGACCGCCCTATCACACCCATCGCCTTAGGCAAGGCTGATTTTTAATGAAATTGGGCTCTAGCGCTTATCCAGCAAGCGCTAACAGCTATCATTTTTGATTTTTCATAATCGCTACCGGTTGACCGCGCTCCTCGGCCAGCCATTGCAGCACCGGGTACGCCCCCGGCAATACCGGCGCCACGGTCAACGGCATCTGCTGCCACGCCATGGCTTGGCCTTCGCGCATCTCGAACTCACCCGTCCAGTCCCATACTTTGCACCAGTGCAGCCGCACCAGGGCGTGTGGGTAATCGTGCTCAGTCACCTTCCATACGCTGGCGGGGCCAATGGTCACGCCCAGTTCTTCGATGAGTTCACGGCGCAGGGCCTGGTCTACAGTCTCTCCCGCTTCCAGTTTGCCGCCCGGAAACTCCCAGTAGCCTGCGTAGGGCTTGCCGGGTGGGCGCGTAGACAGCAGCATGGCGCCATCGGGACGCAGCAGGATGCCCACGGCCACTTCGGTGTGCTTGCGGGTCTCTGCAGCAGGAATTTCAGCCATCGTGCCGCCCTGCGTAGTCGCGTGCAAACTGGTAAGCCACCCGGCCGCTGCGCGAGCCCCGCTCCAGCGCCCACACCAGGGCCTCGGCGCGGGCTGCGACGACTTCTGCTGCAGGCACGCCCAGCGACGACAGCCACTGGGCCACGATGGTCAGGTATTCCTCCTGACTGAACGGGTAGAAGCTGACCCACAGTCCAAACCGCTCTGACAGCGAGATTTTTTCTTCCACCACCTCACCCGGGTGCACTTCACCGTCCGCCGTGTGGGTGTAGGTCAGGTTTTCTGCCATGTACTCGGGCAACAGGTGGCGCCGGTTGCTGGTGGCGTAGACCAGCACATTGGGGGTGGCCGCTGCCACCGACCCGTCAAGGATGGATTTGAGCGCCTTGTAGCCAGGCTCACCGTCTTCAAAGCTCAGGTCGTCACAGAAGACGATGAATTTCTCGGGACGGTCCGACACCACGTCCACGATGTCGGGCAGGTCCACCAGGTCGGCCTTGTCGACTTCGATCAGGCGCAGGCCCTGGGCTGCGTAGACGTTCAGGCAGGCCTTGATCAGGGACGATTTACCCGTGCCGCGTGCGCCGGTCAGCAGCACGTTGTTGGCCGGTTTGCCCGCCACGAACTGCTGGGTGTTGCGCTCGATCTTTTCCTTCTGCGCGTCGATCTCTTTCAGGTCCACGAGCTGCATGGCGGCCACATGGCGCACCGGTTCCAGCACCCCATGACCGCTGCTGCGCTTGCGGTAGCGCCAAGCGATGGCAACGGACGAGTCAGGCGCGGTGAGCGGCTGCGGAAGAACGGATTCGATGCGGGCGATCAGTTGCTCAGCGCGCTCGATCAGGCGTTCGAATTTATCAGTCATTTTGGCCTCTAGCGCTTATCCATAAAACGCTGACAGCTATCATATTTATAGCACCCACCAACCAAGCGCTATCAGGACCGGTAGTCCGCATTGATGGTGACGTACTCATGGCTGAAATCGCAGGTCCATACCGTGTCGGATGCATCACCCCGGCCCAGCAACACGCGCACGGTGATCTCGCTTTGCTTCATCACACGCTGGCCGTCCTCCTCGCGGTAGGCCGGGTTGCGCCCCCCCTGGATGGCGACATGCACATCATCGAGGAAGAGGTCGAT
Source organism: uncultured Gammaproteobacteria bacterium (assembly GCA_947085645.1). Classification (GTDB taxonomy): domain Bacteria; phylum Pseudomonadota; class Gammaproteobacteria; order Burkholderiales; family Burkholderiaceae_C; genus Acidovorax. The sequence goes on along the minus strand of CAMTXG010000018.1, from coordinate 137,501 downwards.
GCCGGTCTGGTCCAAGTCATCAATGCCTGCGTAGCCCACTGCGGCGAGAATGCGGCCCAGGTTGGGGTCGCTGGCGAAAAACGCGGTCTTGACCAGGGGCGAATGGGCGATGGCGTAGGCCACTTTGCGGCATTCGTCGCCGGTCTTGCCGCCCTCGACCCGCACGGTGATGAACTTGGTGGCGCCCTCGCCGTCGCGCACAATCGCCTGGGCCAGCTTTTGCGCCACGGCCAGCATGGCCGTTTTCAGGGTCTGGCCGTCTGCGCTGTCGAGCGAGGCGATGGGGGCGTGCGCCGCCTTGTTGGTGGCGACCACCACAAACGAGTCGTTGGTGGATGTGTCGCCATCGATGGTGACGCGGTTGAACGAGCCATCGGCCAGCTCGCGCGCCAGCTGCTGCATCAAGGCGGGCGCTACGCAGGCGTCGGTGGCCATGAAGCCCAGCATGGTTGCCATGTTGGGGCGGATCATGCCTGCGCCTTTGCTGATGCCGGTGATGGACACCGTGGCACCGCCAATCTGCACCTGGGCCGAGAATGCCTTGGCCAACGTGTCGGTGGTCATGATGCCTTCGGCAGCGCGCGCCCAATGGCCGGGCTGCGCATCGGCGATGGCGGCGGGCAAACCGGCTTCAATGCGGTCGCTCGGCAGCGGCTCCATGATCACGCCGGTCGAAAACGGCAGGATCTGCTCTGGCGTCAGGTTGAGCTTACTCGCCAGTGCGGCGCAGGTGGCGCGCGCACGCGCCAGGCCATCCGCACCGGTGCCCGCGTTGGCATTGCCGGTGTTGATCACCATGGCGCGAATGCCTTTTCCGCTGGCCAGGTGATCGCGGCTGATCTGCACCGGAGCGGCGCAAAAACGGTTCTGGGTGAACACGCCCGCCACATTCGCTCCTTCGTCCAGCAAGAACACGGTGAGGTCCTTACGGTTGGCTTTGCGCACACCCGCTTCGGTCACGCCGATGCGAACACCGGCAATCGGATGCAGATCAGAGGCGACGGGGGCAAGAAGATTGACGGGCATGGGGATCCTTCTAAAAAACTGCGGCCGATTATCCGGAAAACCATGGCCCGCAAATGAAGACACGGGCCTCAGCCCGTGTCTCTTGGTTTTACCGAGTCACTTCACAATCAGGCGAGCTTGCCGTGACAATGCTTGTACTTCTTGCCACTGCCGCAAGGGCAAGGGTCATTGCGGCCCACGCGCATGCCTTCGGGCAGCGCCTGACCGACAGTCTGGGCATCCACCGTTGTCTCCACTTCGCCGGTTGCGGTTGGGGCGGTGTATGTCACGTTGGCAATGTTTTCAGCACGCGCTTCCATGTCCTGCGCTGCCTTGTCCAGCTGAGCCGGCGACTGCACCTGCACCGTCATCAACAGCTTGGTGACTTCGTTCTTCACGCCGTCAATCAGCTGGCGGAAAAGCTCGAACGCTTCGCGCTTGTACTCCTGCTTGGGCTGCTTTTGCGCATAGCCGCGCAGGTGAATGCCCTGGCGCAGGTAGTCCAGCGCGCTCAGATGGTCACGCCAGTTGGAATCAAAGCTTTGCAGCAGTACCACACGCTCGAACTGCGTGAAATTCTCGCGGCCGATATGCTCAACCTTGGCATCGAACGATGCGTGGGCGGCCTGCAATACCTTTTCCAGAATCTCGTCGTCGGTGATCGCGGTGGCGCCTTGCACTTCCTGCTGCAAGGCAATGGACACCTGCCATTCGTCGGCCAGCACCTTTTCAAGGGCTGCCAGATCCCACTGTTCTTCGACCGACTCCACCGGCACATACTGGCGCACCAGATCGGTCATGCAGTCTTCGCGCATGGCGGCAATGATGTCGGACAGTTCGCTCGCGTCCAGGATGTCATTGCGCTGCTGGTAGATCACCTTGCGCTGGTCGTTGGCTACATCGTCGTATTCCAGCAATTGCTTGCGGACGTCGAAATTGCGGGCTTCGACCTTGCGCTGCGCCGACTCGATGCTGCGCGTCACGATGCCGGCCTCGATGGCCTCACCGTCAGGCATTTTCAGGCGATCCATGATCGCCTTGACACGGTCACCCGCGAAAATGCGCATCAGCGAATCGTCCAGGCTCAGGTAGAAACGCGAGGAGCCAGGATCACCCTGGCGGCCGGAACGACCACGCAGCTGGTTGTCGATACGGCGGGATTCATGGCGCTCGGTGGCGATGATGCGCAGACCACCCAGGGCCTTGACCTTCTCGTGGTCCACCAACCAATCTTCGCGCAATTTGGCGATCTTTGCTTCACGAGCAGCAGCGTCCAGCGATTCGTCAGCCTCCACCGCGGCCACCAGCTTTTCAATGTTGCCGCCCAGCACGATGTCGGTACCGCGACCGGCCATGTTGGTCGCAATGGTGATCATGCCCTCGCGCCCGGCCTGCGCCACGATGTCTGCTTCACGGGCGTGCTGCTTGGCGTTGAGCACCTGGTGTGGCAGGCCTTCCTTGATCAGGAGCTGGTCGATGATTTCAGAGTTTTCAATCGACGTCGTGCCAACCAGCACGGGCTGGCCGCGCTCGTGGCATTCGCGGATATCCTTGATGGCCGCTTCATACTTTTCGCGCGTAGTCTTATAGACGCGGTCGAGCTGATCGTCGCGGCGGCTGGGGCGATTGGGCGGAATGACGGTGGTCTCAAGGCCATAAATTTCCTGGAACTCGTAGGCCTCGGTGTCGGCCGTTCCGGTCATGCCGGCCAGCTTGTTGTACAGGCGGAAATAGTTCTGAAAAGTGATCGAGGCCAGGGTCTGGTTCTCGGCCTGGATGTTCACGCCCTCTTTGGCCTCAACGGCCTGGTGCAGGCCTTCGCTCCAGCGGCGGCCCGACATCAGGCGGCCGGTGAACTCGTCGACGATGACAATCTCGCCCTCTTGCACCACATAGTGCTGATCGCGGTTGTACAAGTGGTTGGCCCGCAGCGCTGCATACAGGTGGTGCATGAGCGTGATGTTGGCCGGGTCGTACACCGAGGCGCCTTCGGCGATCAGACCATGGCTGACCAGAATGCGCTCGGCGCTTTCATGGCCTTGCTCGGTCAGGAACACCTGGTGGGTCTTTTCGTCCACCGTGAAGTCGCCGGGCTTGGTGACACCTTCGCCAGTGCGCGGGTCGGCTTCGCCCTCTTGGCGCACCAGCTGCGGCACCACCTTGTTCATAGCGATGTACATCGCTGTGTGGTCTTCGGCCTGACCACTGATGATGAGCGGGGTGCGGGCTTCATCGATCAGGATCGAGTCCACTTCGTCGACGATGGCGAAGTTCAGGCCCTGCTGCACGCGGTCGGCAGCCTCGTAGACCATGTTGTCACGCAGGTAGTCAAAGCCGTATTCGTTGTTGGTGCCGTAGGTGATGTCGGCACGGTAGGCCTCCTGCTTTTGCTCACGCGGCATGTTGGGCAGGTTGATTCCCACCGTGAGGCCCAGGAAGTTGTACAGCCGCCCCATCCATTGCGCATCGCGGTTTGCAAGGTAGTCGTTCACCGTCACCACGTGCACACCCTTGCCGGACAGTGCGTTGAGGTACACCGGCAGCGTCGCTGTCAGGGTCTTGCCTTCGCCAGTGCGCATTTCGGCAATCTTGCCAAAGTGCAGCGCCATGCCACCGAGCAGCTGCACGTCGAAGTGCCGCATTTTCATGATGCGCTTGGAGCCCTCACGGACGACAGCAAAAGCTTCGGGAAGGATGTCATCCAGCGACTCGCCCTTGGCCACGCGCTCCTTGAACTCCAGCGTCTTGGCTCGAAGCTGCTCGTCGGACAACTTCTCGTAGTCGGGCTCCATCGCATTGATGCGGGTCACCGTCTTGCGGTACTGCTTGAGGAGCCGGTCATTGCGGCTGCCGAATAGTTTGGTGAGGAAGTTGGTGGCCATGCGAACAGAACCGCTTGCCTCGCTGCAATGTTGCCAACAGCGCGTCAAGCGACCGAAATCCCTAAGATGAATTGAGTTCAGGTGGGTCCGAGTTTCGGGATTGCAAGCATTGCCATCCCGGGCGGCAGACGCCGGACCCGCGATTTTACCTGCCTGATGCAGGTGTGGCCGTCTGGCCAGGCAAGGCCGACGGCTGGGCAGCCGCCACCTGGGCTTCGGTCGCGGTGCCACCGGCGCTCAGGAATTTTTGGGGATCCTGAAAAACCCCTTGTACCAGCACCTCGAAATGCAGGTGCGGGCCGGTGGAGCGTCCCGTCGTACCAACCTCTGCAATCTTTTGGCCCCGGCGAACGATGTCGCCCTGTTTGACCAGTGTGCGCGATGCATGGGCATACCGGGTGACCAGCTGATTGCCATGGTCCACCTCGATCATGTTGCCGTACGCGGAGTGGTATTCCTGGGTAACCACCACACCGCCCGCTGCCGCGAGGATGGGGGTGCCCGTCTCCGCCTGAAAATCAAGCCCCGTGTGCAGTGCCGACTGGCCGGTGATGGGGTCTACCCGCCAGCCAAATGCAGAACCTGCGGCACGCCCCGTGACGGGGGCGTGGGTAGGAATCATCTTTTTGCGAATGTGCTGGTCGAAAAGACGCGATTCCATCACGGTCATCAGGTCCACCCGCTGGTTCGTAACGCGCTCCAGCTCATCAAGGGTAGCCTGCAATTCTTCCATGGACAGGTCCCTGGCTCCAACCAGCACGCCACCACGTCCATCGGCCTTTTGAATGTCGGTAGGCGCCATGCCCGCCAGACCCAATACCCGGTCACCCAAAGATTCGAGCTGCACCATGCGTGCCTGCATTTCGCCTACCCGGCGTGCCATGGCATCCAGATTGGCGCGCATGAAACGATCACGCTCTGCAAATTCATCCTTCACCACCAGACGCACCAGTGACCCCACGATGGGCCACCCCTCGCGTGCACCCTTCAGGAACACCCAGTGGTAGAGACTCGCAGCCACCAGCATCAGGCACAGCGAAACCGCAAACCCCGCCAGCAGCAAGCGCGCGCCGGACAAATGAATGGCCCGGCTACGCGCCAGCCTGGCGTCCGTGATAATCAGATGCACACCTAGTTCTCCACGCCCGAAGACGCCACACCATGAACCGCCGCCACTACGCCGTCACCCTGCAGCAAGCCAGCGAGGAATCCCCCACGCTGGCCAAGCTCACAGCGCTGACACGCGACTCCAGTGATCGGCTCAAGGCCATTGAGTTGCTGATTCCTGCGGCATTGCGACCCGCCGTACAAGCTGGCCCCATTGACGGGGACAGCTGGTGCCTGCTGGTAAAAAGCAATGCCGCAGCGGCAAAAATACGCCAGCTGCTGCCTGCGTTGCAGGCGCATTTGCGCAGCCGGGGGTGGGAGGTTAACGCGATTCGCCTGAAAGTTCAAACTTGACGGCTTTCGCCTGAACCTGGGAATGCGAGAGAAACAAGAGAAATTGGTGCCGGTTGTCGGAATCGAACTGACGACCTACCGCTTACAAGGCGGGTGCTCTACCAACTGAGCTAAACCGGCGAACGCTGGATTCTAAGTGAAAAAACAGCGTTGAAATTTGAAATCCGGTCTATTTGATGCGCTTGAGTGAAGGCCGCGCACCGCCCGTTGTGGGAGGTGGCCGTGGCGCATCGCCGCCATCGTCCTTCTTGCCGTCTTCTGCCATCACCAGCTGCACCACACGGTCCTCAGAGGCTTGCGCCGGAGCAGCCGGAACGTCAGCCTCCGACGAGGCCAACACGTTCGCCAACGCAGCATGGGTGCTGGCCACATCGCCGCCCACAAGGTTGTCGACCGGGGGAGGAAACGCCATGCCCTGGCCGTTCTCGCGCGCATAAATCGCAATCACGCGCCCGACGGGGACCAGGATTTCACGGGGTTTGCCACCGAAGCGTGCCTTGAACTCGATGAAGTCATTGCCCAACTGCAGCGAGCTGGTGGCATCGAAACTGATGTTCAGAACAATCTCCCCATCCTTCACATACTCGCGCGGCACCTGTACGGAATCGTCCACCCGCACCGCTACATAAGGCGTCAGCCCGTTGTCGGTACACCATTCGTACAGGGCACGAATGAGATAGGGGCGTGTGGACGTGGATTCCTGGGCGTTCATGAATGGGGCTGGTGGCGACTACAGTGAATAGAAAAATGAGCAGGCAGACCAGCGCTTACTTGCGCATGACCTTTTCGGAAGGTGTCAGCGCTTCAATGTAGGCAGGACGCGAAAAGATGCGTTCTGCATACTTGAGCAGCGGAGCCGCGTTCTTGCTCAGCTCGATGCCGTAGTAGTCCAGGCGCCACAGCAGCGGTGCAATGGCCACATCCAGCATCGAGAAGTTGTCACCCAGCATGTACTTGTTCTTGAGGAACACCGGGGCCAGCTGCGTGAGACGGTCACGGATGTGCGCACGCGCCTTTTCCAGTGCCTTCTCGTTGCCCTTGGTGGCACGCGATTCAAGGATGTTCACATGCACGAACAGCTCTTTTTCGAAGTTCAGCAGGAACAGGCGCACACGGGCACGGTCCACTGGATCGCCGGGCATGAGTTGCGGATGGGGGAAACGCTCATCAATGTACTCATTGATGATGTTCGATTCGTACAGGATCAGGTCGCGCTCCACCAAAATGGGCACCTGACCATACGGGTTCATCACGCTGATGTCTTCGGGCTTGTTGTACAGGTCCACATCGCGGATTTCAAAGTCCATGCCCTTTTCGAACAGGACAAAACGGCAGCGGTGGGAGAAGGGACAGGTCGTACCCGAGTAAAGCACCATCATGGTGGGAGGCTCCTAAAAATCAAAAGAGTGGGACGCCAAAAGCGCCCACTCTGCAAAAAATCCAATGGCACCCCGAAGGGTGCTTTTCGATGGATCTGGCGTTTACTTCACATCTTTCCAGAAGGCTGCATTCAACCTCCAGGCGATGATGGTGAATACGCCCAGGAATATCAGGACCCACACACCCACGCGCTTGCGGGTATTTTGTGCTGGCTCCCCCATCCACTGCATGTAGTTCACCAAGTCACCAATGGTCTGGTCATATTGGAGCGGCGTCATGAGACCGGGCCGAACCTGCTCCCAGCCCTTGAAAACCTGGGTTTTGTGACCGTGGCTTTCGTGCTCTTCAAACACCGGGCGGCGATCACCCTGCAGTTCCCACAGCACATGGGGCATGCCCACATTCGGGAACACCAGGTTGTTCCAGCCCGTGGGCTTGTTCTCATCGCGGTAATAGGTACGCAGGTAGGTGTAGAGGTAGTCTGCCCCTGAACCACCCGCGCCAGCACGCGACCGAGCGATCACCGTCAGGTCAGGAGGGTTGGCACCAAACCAAGCCTTGGCCTGCTTGGGATCAATGGCTGCCTTCATCGTTTCGCCCACTTTGTCGGTGGTGAACAGAAGATTGTCCTTGACCTGCTGATCCGTCAAACCGATGTCTTTGAGGCGGTTGAACCGCATGAACGCCGCCGAATGGCAGTTGAGGCAATAATTGACAAAGACCTTGGCACCGTTTTGCAGGGAGGCGAGGTCGTTTGTCTTGCCCGGGGCCTTGTCCAGGGGAATGCCACCGCCTGCGGCAAACGCAGAACCCATGGTCAGACCGAGGACCGCTGCCAGCGTGAGGATGATTTTCTTCATTGTTATTCTCTCCTGGGGCTCAGTGCGCAACAAACGTTACGCGATCAGGCACTGCCTTGGCCTCGCCGATGCGGCTCCACCAAGGCATCAGCAGGAAGAAGCCAAAGTAGAACAGCGTTCCCACTTGCGATACGCGCTCGCCAATCGGCGACGGAGGCTGCACACCCAGGTAACCCAGGATCAGGAAGTTGATCACGAAGATGCCGTACAGGTACTTGTGCCAATCAGGGCGGTAGCGGATCGACCTGACCGGGCTGAAGTCCAGCCATGGCAGGAAGAACAGGATGATCACAGCACCACCCATCACCACCACACCCCAGAACTTGGCGTCAATCGCCAGCATTAGCGCACAGGCCACGACGGCTGCACCGACGATGCCGATCTTGACGAAGCTGGGCAGCTTGGCCTTGAAGACACCAAAGGCTGCGGCAGCCACCACGCACAGGATCAACGCATACATCATCTCGCTGGTGATGGCACGCAGCATCGAATAGAACGGCGTGAAGTACCAGACCGGCGCAATGTGCAGCGGCGTCACCAGCGGGTCGGCCGGAATGAAGTTGTTGTACTCCAGGAAGTAGCCACCGAACTCCGGTGCAAAGAACACCACAGCGGTGAACGCCATCAGGAACATGCTCAGCGCAAAGATGTCATGCACCGTGTAGTAGGGGTGGAAGGGCACGCCATCCAGCGGCTTGCCATTGGCATCCTTGGGGGCCTTGGGGCCCTTGATTTCCACGCCGTCTGGGTTGTTGGAACCCACGTCATGCAGGGCCAGCAAGTGGGCCACCACCAAGCCGAGCAGCACCAGCGGCACAGCAATCACGTGAAAGCTGAAGAAGCGGTTCAGCGTGGCATCACCCACCACAAAATCACCACGGATCAGCAGAGCCAGATCAGGGCCGATGAAAGGAATGGCAGCAAACAGATTCACGATCACCTGGGCGCCCCAGTACGACATCTGGCCCCATGGCAGCAGGTAGCCCATGAAGGCCTCTGCCATCAGACACAGGAAGATGGCGCAGCCGAAGATCCACACCAGCTCGCGCGGTTTGCGGTAGCTGCCGTAGATGAGCCCACGGAACATGTGCAGGTACACCACCACAAAGAAGGCCGAGGCCCCGGTGGAGTGCATGTAGCGGATCAGCCAGCCCCAGGGCACATCGCGCATGATGTACTCGACCGAAGCAAACGCCAGATTGGCATCAGGCTTGTAGTGCATGACCAGAAAAATACCGGTCACGATCTGAATCACCAGCACGACCAAGGCGAGCGAGCCAAAGATGTACCAGAAGTTGAAGTTCTTCGGAGCGTAGTACTCCGACATGTGCACCTTGTAGGCGTCAAACGCGGTCGGGAAGCGGTTCTCGAACCAGTTCGTGACCTTGGCGCCTGCCGAGGCGTTGGGGGAGATTTCCTTGAATTCAGCCATGTCGATTTACCTCAGGCCTTCTTGTCTTCGCCGATCAACAGCAGTGTGTCGGACAGGTACATGTGCGGCGGCACTTCCAGATTGTCAGGCGCCGGCTTGTTTTTGAAGACCCGGCCAGCCACGTCGAAGGTGGAACCATGGCAGGCACACAGGAAACCACCATGCCAGTCATCTGGCAGTGAGGGCTGAGGACCTGTTTGAAACTTGTCCCCTGGCGAGCAACCCAGATGGGTGCAAATGCCCACACCCACAAACACTTCGGGTTTGATGGAGCGATGCTGGTTCTTGGCGTACTCGGGGGTGGGGTATGTATTGCGATCCGACTTGGGGTCAGCCAGTTGCGACTCGGTCTGCGCAAGGGACTCCAGCTGCTTGGGGGTGCGCTTCATGATCCACACCGGCTTGCCACGCCATTCAACCGTCAGCTTCTCGCCGGGCTGAAGGGTCGAAATATCCACCTCAACGGCGGCACCAGCCGCTTTGGCTTTTTCCGAAGGCTGAAAACTGCTGACGAAAGGCACTGCTACTGCCACTCCGCCAGCGGCACCGGCACATCCGGACGCAATCAGCCACGTCCTTTTACTGGTGTCGACTGGTGTGTCACTCATGGGGATCCTCGGTAAACATTGCTATTGTTTGGGTCAACCGCGAATTGTAGCGGAGTGAAAATGGTTATTTCAATGCGCTGAGCGCCTTGACAGGGCATTGGGCTGGGCAATACTCCAGCATTGCCATTCATAACGGAGGGAATATTATGGGAATGATGCAGGAGTTCAGGGAGTTCGCGGTCAAGGGCAATGTGATTGACTTGGCGGTGGGTGTCATCATTGGCGGCGCCTTTGGCAAGATCGTGGACTCGGTGGTCACTGACCTGATCATGCCGGTGGTGGGCCTGGTGTTTGGCCGGCTCGACTTTTCCAGTCTTTTTGTCGTGCTGGGCACTGTCCCCGCAGGCACCGCCATGACGCTGGACGCCCTGAAGAAGGCGGGCGTGCCCGTTTTTGCCTATGGCAACTTTCTGACCGTCGCAGTCAACTTCGTCATCCTGGCGTTCATCATTTTCATCATGATCAAGCAGATCAATCGCCTCAAGCGCGAAGCCCCCGCAGCGGCGCCAGCGCCTGCGGCAACCCCTGAAGACATCGTATTGCTGCGTGAAATTCGCGACAGCCTGAAGAAATAGCCCGAGTGGCCTTGCTGTAAGGCCAACAGCGCCACGGGGCCGCCCGTGCAACCAGCCACCCGAATGGCGCCGCTACCCTCTTGATAGCTACTACCGCTTACCCCATAAGCGGTAGCACTCAATTTCATTCACAAAGTGCACGGGCCATTCGGATTGCCTCGATCAGGCTCGCGGGGTCCGCCACGCCCTGCCCCGCAATGTCGAACGCCGTGCCGTGGTCCGGACTGGTGCGCACCAGCGGCAGGCCCAGCGTCACGTTCACGCCCTTATCGACGCCCTGGTATTTCACCGGGATCAGGCCTTGGTCGTGGTACATCGCAATCACCACGTCGAACTCACCAGGTTTGTCCGGGGTACTGCGCGCGCGCATGAACACCGTGTCGGGCGCCAGCGGGCCCGACACGTCCAGCCCCTGCGCACGCGCGGCGGCGATGGCCGGCGCGATGATGATGGCCTCCTCGCTGCCGAACAACCCACCCTCCCCCGCATGGGGATTGAGCCCTGCCACCGCGATGCGCGGCGCGCGGCCCAAGCTGCGCAGCAGCGCCCTGTGGGTGATCAACAGCGTCTGCAGCACGTTGTCGTAAGTGACCGCAGCAATCGCGTCGCGCAGCGACATGTGGATGCTGACCAGCACGGTGCGCAACTCGTCGTTCGCCAGCATCATGCGCACGGGCATTTGTGCCAGCGCAACGCCCTGGTGGGCGGCGGCCTCGGCCTGCAACAACTCGGTATGACCGGGAAACGCCACCCCTGCGGCAGACAGCGCCTCTTTATGCAGGGGCGCCGTCACCAGAGCCGCCACATCGCCACGCAGCGCAGCGCGCGCGGCCCACACCACGCTGTCGGCGGCGGCACGGCCTGCATCAGCGCTGACCTGTCCCCACGGCTGGGGCCCGGCGATGCCGGGTAGCTGAAGGACCGGGATGCAGCGCGGCGGCACATTCAAGACGTCGGCGGGCGCTGCAATCTGTGCAACAGGCACCATCGGCACGCCCGGTCTCGCAATGGCCTGCGCAGCGCGGCGCAAAGTGGCGACGTCGCCCACCACAAAACAACCGCGCAGATCTGCGGGCGCATCGCGGAACGCCTGCGCCACGGTCTCGGGGCCAATGCCGGCGGAGTCGCCTTGGGTGATGGCAATGATTGACATGAAAAATATGAGTCAAATTGGCCTCTAGCGCTTATCCGTCAAGCGCTAGCAGCTATAAATTTGTGAGTGATATCAAAACCATTACTACGCCGGGTTGTCGATTTCGATGAACTGGTGGGCCACCCCGCACGGTCCGGCCACCGCCCCCGCCACTGCGGGCGCGCCGTAGCGCTCGGTGGCGTGGTGCCCGGCGGCAATAAAGCTCACGCCCATCTCGCGCGCGAGGTGCGCCTGGGGTTCGGAGATTTCACCGGTGATGAAAGCGTCAGCACCGGCCGCAATGGCCGATTCGAAGTAGCCCTGCGCGCCCCCGGTACACCAGGCCACGCGGCGGATGGGGCGCTGGGAATCTTCACCCGCCGTGCCAGGCTGCACCAGCGTGACCGCACGGCCCAGAGCCTGCTCGACATGGTCGGCCAACGCCTGCCCGTTTGCGAAGGTGGCAAGCGCTGCAAAGCCCAGGTCCTGCTCGCCAAACCGCGCGTCGGCTACAAGGCCCAGCACGCGGCCCAACTGAGCGTTGTTACCCAGTTCCGCATGGGCATCCAGTGGCAAGTGGTAGGCGTACAGGTTGATGTCATGCGCCAGCAGCAGTTGTAGGCGCTGCTTCATCCAGCCAGTGACGCGGCCGTCCTGGCCGCGCCAGAACAGGCCGTGGTGCACAAAGATGGCGTCGGCTTTGGCGGCAATGGCGGCCTCGATCAGCGCCCGGCTGGCGGTTACGCCGCTCACGATGCGCGAGATTTCCGCCTTGCCCTCCACCTGCAGGCCGTTGGGGCCGTAGTCTTTGAAGCGCTCGGGTTGCAGCAGGCTGTCAAACGCCTGCAAAAGTTCTGTGCGGGAGATGCTCATGGAGGTATTGTCGCGCGAGCGCAGCGCCCACACATTCGGGGACAATGCAGACACTGGCAGCGCCAATGATTCGTTTGGCAGTCGCCCCACATTCACCCCGCGTTCACCCCTGTTCCACCACATGGTCACACATTCATGAAGCGCATTTGGCTCCTCTTTTCCCAAACTGTGACGGTGTTTGTCGCCGCCTACTTTGTTGTTGCAACCCTGCAGCCGAGCTGGCTGGGCCGGGGCACCACGCGTTCGGGCGCGGGCATTGCGCTGATCGAGGCGCCTGCCGCGCCCAGTTCGCAGCCCGCTGCGGGCAGCTTCAGTGCAGCAGCCCGCAAGGCGTCGCCAGCGGTCGTCAGCATTAACACCAGCAAGGCGGTGCGCCACCCGCGCAGCAACGACCCCTGGTTCCAGTTCTTCTTTGGCGACCAGGGCAGCCAATCGCAGGCGGGACTGGGCAGCGGCGTGATCATCAGCCCCGACGGCTACATTTTGACCAACAACCACGTGGTCGAAGGTGCCGACGAAATTGAAGTGACGCTGACCGACAGCCGCCGCACCCGCGCCAGCGTGATCGGCACCGACCCGGACACCGACCTGGCCATCCTGAAGATCGACCTCGATAAATTGCCCGTCATCGTGCTGGGCAACTCGGACCAGCTTGACGTGGGCGACCAGGTGCTGGCCATCGGCAACCCGTTTGGCGTGGGCCAGACGGTGACCAGCGGCATCGTGAGCGCCCTGGGCCGCACACAGCTGGGCATCAACACGTTTGAGAACTTCATCCAGACCGACGCCGCCATCAACCCCGGCAACTCGGGCGGCGCGCTGGTGGATGTCAACGGCAACCTGATGGGCATCAACACTGCCATCTATTCACGCTCGGGCGGCAGCATGGGCATCGGGTTTGCCATTCCTGTTTCTACCGCCCGCTTGGTGCTGGACGGCATAGTCAAGGACGGCCAGGTCACCCGGGGCTGGATTGGTGTGGAACCCAACGAGCTGTCGCCCGAACTGGCTGAGACCTTTGGCGTGAAGAAGGCCATCGAAGGCGTGATCATCACCGGCGTGCTGCAGGACGGCCCCGCCGCGCAGGCTGGCATGCGGCCGGGGGACGTGATTGTGAGCGTGGATGGGAAAAAGGTGGGCAATGTGTCAGAGTTGCTGACTGCGGTGGCCGCTTTGAAGCCCGGCACCGCCTCGGCGTTCAATGTACAGCGCGGGGACGCCAAGGTAGAACTGAACATCAGCCCCGGCGTGCGGCCCAAGCCCCAGCGCAATGTAAGAAGGTAGCTGAAGGCTCCCCCTGAGCCGCTTCGCGTCGTCCCCCTGCGGGGAACACCTCCGGCGGCCCGGCGAAGCCGGTTCTGCGGTGGCTCTGGCGATAGAGTCGCACCGGTTTCTCAGCGTCGCGCACCGAGCGCTGCAGCAACTCCAACGCCGAATGAGTGAGTCATAAGCTATCAAAATTATAGCAACCAGCGCTTACTGAGTAAGCGCTAACGGCCATTTTTACCGATATTTTCGTGCATTAGGGAGTGGAGGCAGGATCGCTGCCCTCTTGCGGCGCCTTGGTGTGCTTGATGAACAGTTGCGCCGCCCAGATACCCACTTCATACAGTATGCACATCGGTATGGCCAGCGACAACTGCGAGACCACATCTGGCGGTGTCACGATGGCGGCGATCACGAACGCCAGCACAATGAAGTAGCCACGGAACTCCTTGAGCTTCTCGACACTGACCACACCCATGCGGGCCAGCACCACCACCGCAATCGGCACCTCAAAGGCCAGGCCAAACGCCAGGAACATGGACAGCACAAAGCTCAGGTACGCCTCGATGTCTGGCGCGGCGGTAATGCTTTTGGGCGCAAAGCTCTGGATAAACGCAAACACCTGGCCGAACACGAGGTAGTAGCAAAACGCCACGCCGACGAAGAACAGCAGCGTGCTGGAGATCACCAGCGGCAGCACCAGCTTTTTCTCGTGCGAATACAGGCCTGGCGCCACAAACGCCCACACCTGCCACAACACAAAGGGCAGTGCCAGCAAAAAGGCGGCCATCAGCAAGATCTTGAGCGGAACCATGAACGGCGAGATCACCGAGGTGGCAATCAGCGTAGCGCCCTTGGGCAGGTGGGCCACCAGCGGCGCCGCCAGAAAGTCATACAGCTCGCCAGGGCCAGGGAAGAAGAACAGGATCGCCGCCGCGATGGCAATAGCGATGACGGCCTTGACCATCCGGTCGCGCAGCTCCATCAGGTGCTGAACAAACGGCTGCTCGGTACCGGCCAGCTCGTCTTCTTTGGGAGGGGTTTCGGACATGTTGGGTTTTCGTGGGCGTCAGGGGGGCCGCCCATGCAGCGCGCGCGGCGCTGCAGGCTGCTGCTGCTTCAGTGGAATTTTTGTGGACGGAAACGGGCCACGCGCGCCGCGCCTGACTGCGCCTTGGTGCGCACACCGCTCTTGGACTTGTACCACTGGGGCACCGCACCGCGTTTGAGCCGCCAGTTCTTGCCGGGGTGTTTGTAGGCCGGCACCACAGCACTCTGGTCCTGCAAGGCTGCGTTGGCCTCGCTGGCTGAGCCGGTGGCATCGGCCCAGTCTTTTTCAAACTCGCTGGCGCTGGTCTGGATGGAATTTTGCACATCGCGTGCAGCACCTTCCACCGTGTCCTTCATCTTCTTGAGCTCATCAAGCTCCATGGACCGGTTGACCTCGGACTTCACGTCGGCCACGTAGCGCTGCGCCTTGCCCAGCAAAGTGCCCACCGTGCGCGCCACGCGCGGGAGCTTTTCGGGCCCGATGACGATGAGCGCCACCGCGCCAATCAGCGCCATTTTGGACAGGCCAATATCTATCATGGCCGATCAAGCGGCGTTGCCAGTGCGGGTGCCATCGATGGACGCCCGCTCAGCTTTTTTGCTTGGCTTCAACATCGATGGTGGTCTTGTCAGCCGCTTGGCTGTTGGCGACCTGGCCAGCGGGAGGGGTGGCTGCCGCGTCGGCCGAACCGTCCTTCATGCCATCCTTGAAGCCCTTGACGGCGCCTCCGAGATCGGAGCCCATGTTCTTGAGCTTCTTGGTGCCGAAGACCATGACGACGATCAGCAAAACAACCAGCCAGTGCCAGATGGAAAAAGAGCCCATGGAATATCTCCTAAAGAATTGCGATCATTTTAGACGGGGGGCGTGACAGTAGTTCACCGCCCAGGCAGAACCACGGGAATCTCCCTGCACAACCCGTCAGCCTGGTTCAGCCTTTGAGCCATGGGCGCGGGCCGCCCATCACATGCACGTGCAGGTGATGGATTTCTTGCCCACCTTCAAGCCCCGTGTTCACCACGACGCGAAAGCCACCTTCCGGGTACGGGTTGCAGCCCTGCTCCAGCGCCAACCTGGGCGCTAGCGCCATCATGCGCCCCAGAACCCCCGCATGCTCGGCGGTGACCTGCGCCATCGAAGGGATATGCAGCTTGGGCACCATCAAAAAGTGCACGGGTGCCCAGGGGTGGATGTCGTGAAAGGCGAAAATTTCTTCGTCTTCATAGACCTTCTTCGAAGGAATCTGGCCTGCGATGATTTTGCAAAAGAGGCAGTTCGGATCGTGCATGGTAAGGAGATGAAGATACAAAGGGCCGTATGCGGCAGCGAGGTCGCCGCAAACGCTTAAGCATTGTCTGTGATCTTGATCGTGGGCCGCACACCCACGTCCTTGCGGTGTGCCTGCAGCCATTCCTGCCCGGCGGCTCGCCCCAGATCAAACAGTATGCGCACAAAGGCCATGTCCGCGCGGGTCTTGCTGTCGGCACCAAATGGGGCCAGCGCGGCGCCACCGTCGATGCGGTGCATGCGCACGCTTTTGTAGCGGCGCGGATCCAGCTTGCCCTCGGCCAGCAGGCGGCGCACGAACTCGATGGCGCGCAGCTCGGCCAGTAGGCTCGCGTTGAACGTCACCTCGTTCATGCGCTCCATGATTTCCTGGCCCGAATGGGGCAGGTCCAGATGTTCGATGGGGTTGATCTGCACCAGCAGGATGTCGGAGGTCTCGGTCTGGTAAATCAGTGGGTGCAGCGCCGGATTGCCCGAATAGCCGCCGTCCCAGTAGTGCTCGCCATCGATCTCCACCGCCTTGAACAGCAGCGGCAGGCAGGCCGATGCCATCACGGCGTCTGCGCTGAGCCGCGGGCCTGAGAAGATTTCGCCACGCCCGGTGCGTACATTGGTGGCGCACACAAACACCGTCGGTCCCCCAGCCCCGCCATGAGACCGGCGCGCCGCGCACAGCAGGTCAAAGTCCACCTCGCGCTCCAGCAGGCGGCGCAGCGGGTTGATGTCCAGCGGATTGGTCTGATAGGGCGACAACCACTGGCGCATCAGTCCCATCATTGGGTTGGCGGCCGACAAGGGCGTGCCGCGCAGCAGGCTGCCCAGCGTGCCCACGCCCTCCCACAAACGGGTCAGCGTCTCGCGTGCCTTGGCGCACCCCGCAAGGTGCGCTTCGTGCGGGTCTTTGTAGTCATGCGCCGCGTGGGCAAAACCGTGGGCCATGGCCACAGCGTTCATGGCGCCTGCGCTGGTGCCGCTGACACCGTCAAACTGCCACTGGCCGTCTTCCAGCAGCGCATCCAGCACGCCCCAGGTCAACGCGCCGTGCGAGCCTCCGCCCTGCAGGGCCAGGTTCAGGCGCTGCAGGGGCGCTGACTCAGGCATCCACCGCCTGGTTCTTGCTCATGGCCAACATGCCGCGCACGATGCGGTAGAGGAACCACAGGGAAATGATGCCCCACGCGATCCAGCCCGGTGCTATCAACAGCAGCCAAAGAGGTGCGGTCACCACATACAGAACACCCGCCCAGATCACGGAGCGAATGCGCCACGAGAAATGATTGGCCTGCCAGGTGCCGTCGGCGTCACTGCGTTTGACCAGGTCGAGCACCAGCGCAATGATCAGCAGCAACGCGCTGGCCTGGGTGCCGGGCAACACAGCCCCCACCGCCACGATCAGGTGCAGCACATAGCTGACCCAGCCGATGTTCTTGAGGCCCTGTGCCTTTTCTTCGTTGCTCTGCACATCAATGATGTCGTTCATGGGAACCCTTCCTCAGAGGACCGCGCAACGGCCTTGCGCAAGGCTTTTTCCTCGATGCCACTGGTGCCCTCGCGGCGCTCCAGCTCCGTCAATACATCTGCGGGCGTCAGGCCATAGTGCGCCAGCGCGATCATGGAGTGAAACCACAGATCGGCCACTTCATAAACGATCTTGGATGTGTCTGCGCCATGGTCCACATCCTTGGCCGCCATCACCACTTCGGTGGCTTCCTCGCCAATCTTCTTCAGAAAGGCGTCCGGCCCTTTGTGCAGCAGGCGCGAGACGTAGCTCTTGTCCGGATCACCGCCGTTGGCGGGCTTGCGGCTTTCAATGATGGCCGCCAGACGCGCCAGCGCGTCCTGCGAGGTCGGCATCAGGGAATCGTTGGAACTCATGGTCTTCTCGTCCATTGCCATTACTTGTAGATGGATTCGGGGTCTTTCAAGACCGGTTCAACCGCGTGCCATGCGCCGTCCTTGAGCACGCTGAAAAAACAGCTGTGGCGGCCGGTGTGGCAAGCGATACCGGGCTCATGGCCCAATTGCGTCACCTTGAGCAGCACCACATCGTTGTCGCAGTCCAGGCGGATCTCATGCACCGTTTGCACGTGGCCGGATTCTTCGCCCTTGAACCACAGCTTTTTGCGCGTTCGGCTGAAATACACGGCACGACCCAGTTCTGCCGTTTTCTGCAGGGCCTCGCGGTTCATCCACGCAAACATCAGCACGTCGCCCGTGCCCTGCTCTTGCGCAATGACGGGCACCAGGCCCTGCGCGTCCCATTTCACATCGTTGAGCCAGTTCATGCGCGGGATTGTCGGTTATTTGAATGACCTGCCCGTCTGCGGGACGAGGCGATTGGAGGTCAAAAGGGACTCTAGCGCATATGCAGCAAGCGCCAGCAGCTATCAAATTGAGAAATCACCCGATAAAACAGGGCGCTGCAGCAAGCCCACCGGGCACCACACCGTGCGCCCTGTGAGGTGCAACATGCACTACAAAAATAATAGCTACTAGCGCTCACCAATCAAGCGCTAGATCCTGTTTTATCCAAAATTCACACTGCAACGCTGAAACTACCTATCGTCAGCACCCAGCCAGCGCCGACGAACCGCTTCATCACAAACGCACCGGAATGCCGCGCTCGGCCATGCGGGCCTTGGCCTGGCCCACCGTGTATTCGCCGTAATGGAAGATGCTGGCCGCCAGCACCGCGTCGGCACCGCCGGTCTGGATGCCATCGGCCAAATGGTCGAGGTTGCCGACTCCGCCCGAGGCGATCACGGGCACGCTGACCGCGTCGCTCACAGCGCGGGTCAGCTCCAGATCAAAACCTGCCTTGGTGCCGTCGCGGTCCATGCTGGTCAGCAGGATTTCGCCCGCGCCGCGTTGCGCCATCTCGGTGGCCCAGGCAACCGCGTCCAGGCCGGTGTTCTTGCGCCCACCGTGGCTGTACACGTCCCAGCCCGCACCGACGGGCTGGCCGTTGGCGCCGATGCGCAGGGCATCCTCGGCGGAGCGGCGTTTGGCGTCGATGGCCACCACGATGCACTGCGCGCCGTACTTGGCCGAAACGGCGTTGATGACGTCGGGGTTGGCAATGGCGGCGGAGTTGAAGCTGGTCTTGTCAGCGCCTGCGTTCAGCAGCCTGCGCACGTCTTCGACCGTGCGCACGCCACCGCCCACAGTCAGCGGAATGAACACCTGGCTGGCCACGGCTTCGATGATGTGCAATATCAAATCGCGGCCATCGCTGGTGGCGGTAATATCGAGGAAGGTGAGCTCGTCCGCCCCCTGGGCGTTGTAGCGTGCGGCGATCTCGACCGGATCGCCTGCATCGCGCAGCTCGACGAAGTTGACGCCCTTGACCACGCGGCCTCCGGTGACGTCAAGGCAAGGGATGATGCGTTTGGCAAGCATGGCGCGTGAAAAAGTGGGTTGAAAAAGTGGGTTACAGGGCGGGCCGCTCGGCACAAGATCCGGCCAATCAGAAGCAGTGTCGCTGACTTATCTGCCCGATTGTCCTCGGTCTGGCGTGCAGTGGAATGGCCTTGGCAACTTGCCACCGGCCCCACTCAGCTTTGCAGGCTTGCAGCCACGCCACTTTGCCAGCGCCAGGCGTCGTCACACATGCGCTGGATTCCGTGCTGGGCGCGCCAGCCCAGCAATTGCTCGGCCAGCGCCGGGTCTGCCCAGCACTGGGCAACGTCGCCCGGGCGACGCGCTACCACCTGGTAGGGCACGGCGCGGCCGCTGGCCTGCTCAAACGCTTTGACCATCTCCAGCACCGATACCGGTTTGCCAGTGCCCAGGTTCACCGTCAGCATGCCCGCGTGGTCGCGCAGGTAGCGCAAGGCCGCCACATGGCCATCTGCCAGGTCACAAACGTGGATGTAGTCGCGCACGCCGGTGCCGTCGGGCGTGGGGTAGTCGCCCCCGTACACGCTCAGGCGCTCGCGCAGGCCCACAGCCACCTGGGCCACATAAGGCAGCAGGTTGTTGGGCACATCCTGCGGGTCTTCGCCAATCAGGCCGCTCTCGTGTGCGCCCACCGGGTTGAAGTAGCGCAACCGTGCTATGCGCCAGAGCCCGGGCTCTGCCGCTTCCACGTCGGCCAGCACCTGCTCCATCATGAGCTTGCTGGCGCCGTAGGGGTTCTGTGTAGACAGGGGCGCATCCTCGCGGATGGGCACCGATGCGGGCTCGCCGTACACGGTGGCCGAAGACGAGAACACCAGGGTTCGCACATCGGCTGCCTGCATCGAACGCAACAGGGTCACCGTCCCAGCCACGTTGTTGTCGTAGTAACGAAGAGGTTCACGCACCGACTCCCCCACCGACTTGAGCGCGGCAAAGTGCACCACTGCGTTGATCGGATACTGCGTAAACACGCGCTGCAGCAGGTCGGCATTGCGCACATCTCCCTCGACGAACGCCACGGCCGCTCCGGTGATGCGCTCAACCCGCTCCAGCACAGACGCACGGCTGTTGCAGAAGTTATCCAGCACCAGAAACGGAATGCCTGCAGCAGCCAAAGCCACACAGGTGTGGGAGCCGATGAATCCAGCTCCACCAGTTACAAGAATCACAGACCCATCTCCTAAAAAAATGATGCACGCGCTGGTTGCGCCCGCTTTTTACGCCACCCAAGCGCAGTCCATCACAGCGTTTATCCCCTAGCCAAGCACTCAGCTGCGGCAGACGATTGCAAACGATTGTCAACGCACGTTCACGGCCTTCGTCGCCCACGGATACTGCGACATCTCTGTAAGTGAACACCAAAAAGTTCGGTTCATTTGGAAAACGTCGGGAACTTGAACCCAAAACGCAGCCCTTCACGTACCCGTGATGACAGACGAATCGTCGGCACAAATAAATACACATCTGGTAACGGATTGTCATAGATCGTAACTATCAATACATCGCTATTCTTGTGTGCCAAAGCGATCTCCCGCCTCGGCAGAGCCGCTTTTGTTTCTGCTGCCTCTCGCAGCGGTTCGGCAGCCAGATCTCTCATTCAAGCCACCGACTCCATGTTTTTCTCGTTGCGCCAAACCCTCCAGCTGGCCTTGTTGTATTTGTTGACGTTTTCTGCATTGAGCTCCCCTGTGATGGCGGCACCCGCCGTAGCGCTGCACTACAGCCGCCATGCGCCACTGGAAGACCTGAAGCTGTTTGACATTGTGGTGGTGGAGCCGGACCACGGCTACGACCCCGTTTCCTTCAAGAGCAAGGGCAGCGAACTGTATGCCTATGCCTCTGTGGCCGAGGTGCAACCTACGCGCAGCTACTTCAAGGACATTCCACCGCCCTGGCAGATGGCGCGCAACGGCCAGTGGAATTCCGTAGTGATTGATCAGACACCTGCTGAATGGCCCGCGTTCTTTGCTGACCGGGTCATCGGCCCGTTGTGGAAACTGGGCTACCGGGGATTCTTTCTGGATACGCTCGATTCGTACCGATTGTCCAGCAGTTTTGATGAAAACGCTCAGCAGGATGGCCTGGTCCGTGTGATCGAAAGCCTGCACCAGCGCTTTCCGGGCATCAAGCTGATAGTCAACCGAGGGTTTGAAGTGATGCCCCGCCTTCAGGGCAAGGTCGAGATGGTAGCGGCTGAGTCGCTGTACCGCAGCTGGAACGCTGGCAGCAAGCGCTACGAAGAAGTATCTGAATCCGATCGCCACTGGCTGCTGACACAGCTCAAGACCATTCAGGAACGGGACCGCATTCCGGTGCTGGCCATCGACTACGTGCCACCGCACGACCGCGCACTTGCGCGGGAAACTGCTGCGCGCATCCAGACCCACGGATTCATCCCTTGGGTGAGCGACAGCGATCTGTCCACCGTCGGCATCGGCAGCGTGGAACTGGTACCGCGCCGCGTGCTGATGGTCTTCAATGGCGCCGAGTCCCCCGCCCTCAACTACAGCACGGCCCACCGGTTTCTGCAGATGCCACTGAATCACTTGGGCTATGTGGTGGACTACGCGGACATCCGCAGCCCTTTGCCACGCGACATTTACCGCGACCGGTACGCGGGGGTGGTCACCTCGTTCGCGGGGTTCGTTCCCAGCACACATCGGGCAGAGCTGACGCGGTGGCTGCATGGCCAGATGGTCGCGGGCATGCCGGTGGCCATTGCTGGCGACTTCGGGCTCCAGCCGGACCGGTCATGGGCTGACAAGGCGGGCATTCAGGCCCAGGGATTTACCCTTCAAGGCGCGCTCCGTGTAAGCCGCACCCACGCCATGATGGGGTTTGAGGTGGAGGTTCCACCCACCGACAGGGACTATTCACCCGTTCGGCTGGTGGGCAAGGCGGCCGATCAAGCAAAGCCGCTGATGGAGTTCAAGGACGAAAAGGGCCAGACGTTTGTGGGCGGTGCGCTGACGTCCTGGGGTGGTTTCATCAACGACCCCTTTGTGCTGGAGGACATCCCCGGCACGGACCAGAGCCGGTGGGTTGTCGACCCCTTCGCCTTCTTTACCCAGGCGCTGAAACTCCAGCCCCTGCCCATTCCAGACATCACGACCGAAAACGGCCGCCGCCTGCTGCTGGCGCATGTGGATGGCGACGGTTTTCCGTCGAGAGCAGAGTTTGCCGGCAGCCCGCTGGCGGCAGAAGTGCTGCTCAAAGAGGTGCTGGAGAAGTACCGCATCCCCCAGACCGTGGCCATCATCGAAGGCGAAACAGCGCCCCACGGCCTTTACCCGGCATTGAGCCCGCAGCTGGAGGACATTGCGCGGCGCATGTTCCGCCTGCCCCACGTAGAGGTCGCCAGCCACAGCTACTCGCACCCGTATTTGTGGGACACCAGTGTCAAGCATGGCCTGTTCGCAGAGAACAGCGAGGCCGCGTACAGCATGCCCATTCCCAATTACACGATGGATCTCCAGCGGGAGATCGCAGGCTCGGTGGACTACATCCGCCAACAGTTGGCGCCCAGCGGCAAGCCAGTGAAGGTGTTTCAATGGACCGGCGACACCGCACCCAATGGACGCGCCCTTCAGATTGCCTATGAGGCGGGGCTGATCAATATCAACGGGGGCGACACATTCATATCGAAACTGAACCCCTCGCTGACCGCGGTGGGCGCTCACGGCATCACCAAAGATGGCTACCTGCAGGTGTACGCGCCCATCACCAACGAAAACATCTACACCAACCTGTGGGGCGGCCCTTTTTATGGCTTTACACGGGTGATCGAGACCTTCGAGATGACGGACAAACCGCGTCGCATCAAACCTGTGGGCATCTACTACCATACCTATTCGGCCTCCAAGCACGCCAGCTTGCGGGCTCTGCGCAATGTCTATGACTGGGCCTTGGCACAGCCGCTGCACCCTGTGTACACCTCGGACTACATCCGCAAGGTGCAGGACTTTCACAGCTTGGCCCTCGGGCAGGACCGCCAGGGCTGGCGAGTGCGAAGCAATGGACACCTTCGCACGCTGCGCCTGCCGAGCGGTATGGGAACGCTGGTACCCAAAGGCAGCGTGGGTGTGGCAGGCACCCGCGAGGGTCAGGAAGGAACGTACGTGCACCTGACCGGGGACAAGGCTTGGTTCCAGGTAGCGAGCAGTGCTGCACCTGCCACCGACTCCACGCCAACTGCCGACACGCGCGTGCCTGTTTCACTGTATGAAGCCAATGCACGCATCGCCAGCTGGTCGGTCAGCCCCGACGGGCTGAGCACCGACTTTGCCTTGCAAGGCCATGTGCCGCTGCAGTGGAGCGTGGTCGGCATGGGTGACCACTGCCAGCTGCGTGCCAACAAGCGCGTGATTCCTGCCCAAAAGACATCAGCGCCTGTGCGTTCCGACCTCCGCAGTTACCGACTTCCCGATGCTTCCGCGCAAATCCAAGTTACCTGTGCAGCCCGTTGAGCGGCCGCTTCTGGCCCCCCATTGGCTGACCGCGATGCTGGCAACCATGGTGGGTGGATCGCTTTGGCTGATGTATCCCCGCCAAGATCTGGAGCGGCGCCTGACGGCGTCGCCGGGCGACTCGGGCCTGTCGTATGTCTACCTGAGCAATCTGCTGCGCAGCGACCCGGAAAATCCTCGTCTGCAGGCGCTCATGGCCCAGCATGAAGCCAAGGAAGAAGCCGCTCGGCTCGCACGCGAAGCCCAGGAAGCACAGGCTGCAGAAATACAAAGCGCCGACCCCTGGACGTTGTGGAACGCATCCATGGACGAGTACCACGCGATCGACCCCCAGGACACCGAGCAGCGCAGCACCGCACGCGCCGAACTGGTGCAGCGGCTCAACGCCCTGCTCGCCAACGAGGTTCCGCCGGGCATGCTGCCGAGGCTGGCAGGCCAGGCGTTTCAACTGGAGGAGCGGACGCTGGGCATACGCCTGTATCAGCAGATGGCCGCAGCCGCCAAAGTGCCGAGCGAAGCATCGCAGCTATATCGCCGTGCAGCACGGGAGTCCCTGGCGATGTCAGCCCATGCCCAGGCGGCTGACCTGTACCTGAAGGCGCGCCGTGCCACCACAAACCCTGACGAGGCGAAAGCACTCTATCTGGACGCGCTCGCCGCCATGCAGGCGTCGGGCAAACCTGCTGCAGCGCTGGATTTGGCCCAACGCGAATTGGGGTCGCTCGAGAATGACCCCCAGGTGCTTCGTGCGTTGGTAGACCTGGCCCGCGCCGCCGGAAAGCCCGCAGTGGCGGAGCGCTATGTAAAGCGACTCCTGCAACTGGCACTGCTCCAGCAATGGCAACAGCGAGGTCAAGAGCAAGACGTTGCGCACGCGGCACCGGGCAATGGATTTGAGCAAATGTCTTGGGCCGCGCCTGCGATGCCAGCCATCGCAGGCAGGTACGAGGACCGCGCCTACCTGCTGGACCCCGCATTGCTGCAGCACCCGGATGCACGCGGCGTGCGCGTGGTGCGCGTGGTGCGCGCGGCCCAAGCCAGCGCAGATGCCAAGAAATCCGGCCCTGGTATTCCCTTTGACGACAATATCTACACGCTGGGCTACCAGGTGTTTCTGGAGAACCGCAACCTCGAAGATGCATGGCTGGTGGCCCGATCTGCGGTGCGGCAGGCCCCGGGAGACCTTGCCTGGAGAGAACGGCTGGCCAAGGTGGCCGAGTGGACGCAGCGCAGTCCGGTGGCGCTGGAAAACTGGCTGGTCATCGCGCGGCGAACCCAGAAAGACGACGCCTGGCAAGCCGTGCTCAGACTGGCGCCGGGGCTGTTCGACGATGAGGCGCTGGTAGAGGGGCTGCGGTACGAGCTGCGCAGGCAACCACACAATCCCAAGCTGGTGCGCGAACTGGTGCTGGCATACGAGCGCATTGGCACGCCCCAGCCAGCCATCGATTTCCTGGTCCAGCAACCGGCCACCCCGGCCAACCTGGAGCTGCTGGCGGAACTGGCCAGCCGCGCAGGCGACCTGGATCTCGCGCTCAAAAGCTGGGAGCAGCTGTTCAAGGACCACGAACAACTCAGTCCCGAACGCGCCATGCGTGCCAGCGTCCTGGCCCTGCTGCGCGGACGCGCTCCGCAGGGAATGGCCTGGCTGGAGGCAGCGCGCAAGCGCGTTACAGAGTCCACCGTTGACGCCGCAGACTTCTGGCGCATGACGGGTCAATTGGCTGAGAAGCAGCGGCGCGATGCCACGGCACTGGAAGCCTACCGCGCACTCCTGGCCACCGACCAGGCCGACATGGGCGACTATGACACCCTCTCCCGGCTGTTGAAAATCGACCACCCGGCCGAAGCGGTCGATGTGGACCTGCTGGCATGGGACCGGTTTGGTGAGCCCCGCCACCTGGTCGCTGCGTTGACTTTTTATGTGAGCCGCAGCCAGTGGTCTGCGGTAAAGGGTCTGCTGCAGCGGCTCAACCCCGACCCTCAGGCCAACCGCCACGCACTGCAGCCGCTGCTAAAAGCTCCTGAATTCCTGCGTCTGGCAGGCCTTTACCACCAGAACACGGGAAACATTCAGAAGGCCGTGCAGATGTTCGAGTCTGGGCTGCGTTTGGCGCCCGAGGACGCTGCGATGAAACAAGCCATGATCTGGTTGTTCATCGATGCCAATGACAACGTATCGCTGCGCAAGCTCCTGTCGCTGAATGAAGCCGACTGGAGCAAGAACCCGCAAATGCACGATGCACTGGGCTCTGCCTATCAGGCACTGTCTTTGCCAGCAGTGGCACTGGAGCGGTACTTTCGCCCCCGCATTGCAGCCAACCAGGAGGACTTCCTGTGGATGATGAACTACGCGGACGCGCTGGACCAGAACCAGGAAACCGATAAATCGTGGCGCCTGCGCAAGCATCTGCTGTCGCAAGAATGGGACAAAGCCCGCGAGGGCAAGCGGCTGACGCGGGCCCAGGCCCGGCAACGCTGGCTGACAGAAAGTGGACTGGAAGAAGCGCAGCGCAATGCGCGGGCACGGCTAATCCTGCAGCAAAAGCCCGGCGACGCGGGCCTGGATGCGCTGCGCGAACTGCTGCGGCTGGACCGGGACGCACAGGGCAACTACTCGAACGCCGCTGCCGAAACCGCCATCGGCTGGTTCCAGGACGCGGGTGAATACAGTGCAGAACGCGCTTTCTTGTGGCACCAGTACGCGCGCAGCCAAAGCCTTCGTGCCAATCGGCCGCTCTGGGCGGACATCACGGTGGCGCTGGCCGAAAAAGACCTTGCCGCGACTGGCCAGTTGCTCGATACCTTTGGCGAACGGCTGCCGCGCTATGACCGGGTGAATGCGGCTGCGGCCGTGCACGATGTACGCATGGCACAAACCGTGGCGTTCGAAACCCAGGTAGACCAACCGGACGACAACCCGCTGCACCTGCAACTCACGGAAAACCTGCTGGCATTCAGCAACCACGCAGGCGCCAAGGTCGTATCTCGCGACCTGCGCGACCTTCGTGAGACCGACACATCCGCCACACTCCATCTGGCGCTCACACCGCGGCTCTCACTGGACCTGGGCGCCGAACGCATTCAGCGAGTGGCCGGGCTCACACAACAACTGAGCAATCCGTCGCAGGAACGCAGCGTGCGCATGGATCTGCGCTGGCAGGACCACGACAGCACCACCTTGCTGCACATTGCCCACCGCGAAAGTCTGGCGAGCTACACACCAGTGCATCTGGAACATGAATGGCGCATCGACAACCGCCTGAGCCTGCGCATGGACATTGGCGTGCAACTGCCTACGCAGGAAAGCACCGTGATGCGCATGGGCGGCATGAAGGACCGCGTCGGAGTGAGCCTGCGCTACCAGGCATCGCGCCTGGACCAGTTCACGGTAGAACACTGGCAGGAGCGGTACAAGCTGCAAACGGGCGGAGCCATTGGCAGCGGGCGCCACTCAGCGCTGTCGTACACGCACACCTACCGCCTGGACGTGCCCACCCTGGACTTTGGTGTTTTCTGGTCGAACCACACCTACAACCGACGCGACCCTGCGGGCCTGTCGGTTGCCGACATGGCCTTTACCCGCTATCTGCCCCCCTCGGTCACCCAGGTGAGCGAAGGCTACTTCCTGCCGGAAAACTTCAGTTTTTACGGGGTGCAGATGTCCACCAACACGCGCTTCGAGCGCGACTACACCCGCGCGTTCTTGCCGTACGCCAGCGTGGCGCGGACCTGGCACAGCAAGCAGGGGGCGGGCTACAGCCTGCGCCTGGGTATCGCTGGCAGCGTTCTGGGCGGCGACCACCTGAACCTGAACTGGGGTCTGGTACGCGGCGGCACCCAGACCCCGGGGCTGAACCGCGAAATCCAGCTCAACTACCGAAAACACTATTGATGACCCCGCAAGAAAGGCTTGTCCGATGAACACTTCAATGCCCCTGATGAAAACACTGAAACGCGTGGCTTGCGCCATTGCGCTCACCGCACTGGCGGCGTGCTCCACCATGGATCGCGGCAAAGCCCCAGCCCTGCAGGCAGATGCCACCTGGACGGTCCTTCCCTTTGCCAACCACACCGAGACGCCCATGGCCGGCAACCGGGCAGAAAGCATCGCCGAGGCACTTTTGCACGCCAAGGGCGTAGGGAAGGTCAAGCGCTACAGCGCCACGGCGCAGCAGGAGGCCCTGTTCGACTCGGGCGATACCAAGCGGCAGGACGACGCGCTGGCATGGGCGCGTGAACAGGGCATTCGCTACGCCCTCGCGGGCTCGGTGGACGAGTGGCGCTACAAGGTGGGTGTCGATGGTGAACCGGCTGCCGGCGTCACGCTGCGGATCATTGACGTGGCCTCGGGCGACGTGGTGTGGAGCGGCGCAGGCGGCAAAAGCGGCTGGAGCCGCGAGGCCCTCTCTGCCGTTGCGCAAAAACTGATCCGCGAACTGCTCAACTCCGGCTTGTCCGGGGCACGCTGAGGACTGGCTTTAGCAACCATGGCTAGCACTCCTTCCGATCCGTCCGGGCGCCCCCTGCCCGGCACCACTTCGCCTTCAGGCTCCGGGGATCCAGCCTTCACGGGCTCGCCCCTGGGCAAGCTCACGGCCGTCGGTGATCGGCCGGTGATCGTCCTGATGGAGACGATCCTGGTGCCGCTGATCGCGGTGGTGCTGGGGTTTGCGCTCGATCCCGACGACCCGCTGGGCATTCATGCGGAGTTTCATTGGTCCTGGCTGGCGCCCATCATCGTGGCACTGCGCTACGGCCCTTTGGCGGGCCTGGGGGCCGCTGCCGTCCTGCTGGCAGGCTGGTTCTTTTTGAATCTGGGGCATGTGGAGCAATTCCCACAGATCTTTTTTCTGGGTGGGCTCATCACCGTCATGCTGGTGGGGGAGTTCTCCAGCCTCTGGCGCGCGCGCACGCGGCGTGCCGAGGCTGTGCAGTTCTACCTGGACCAGCGCCTTGAGCACCTGATCCGCCAGTACTACCTGCTGCGCCTGTCGCACGACCGGCTGGAGCAGGAACTGATCGGTCGCCCTATGTCGATGCGCGACGCCCTGAAGACGCTGCACGGCCTGGGCAGCAACCCCAACGACGCGCAGGTGCTGCTGCGTCTGCTCTCACAGTACTGCCAAATCAGCTCTGCAGCCCTGTACGTCGTGCGCGACGATCAGATTGAGGACCAACCGCTGGCCACGCTGGGCACCCCCGTCGGTCTGAGCACCGCAGACCCGCTGGTCGTCCAGGGGCTGGAGACCCGCACCCTGTGCCACGTGGTGCAGGCCACAGTGCGTGAGGAAGCCAGCCGCTACCTCGTGGCGGCCCCGCTGCTCGACATTGGTGGCGAGCTCTACGGCATCCTGCTCATCGACGACATGCCCTTTTTCTCGCTACAGGACGAAAGCCTTCAGACCATCAATTTGCTTTTGGGCTATTACACGGACGGACTGTCTACACACGCCCTGGCATCGCCCCTGCTCGCCGAGGAACCGGACTGCCCACCGGAATTCGCGTTCGAACTGCAGCGTCTTTGGCGCATGCAGGAGAGCATCCGCGTTCCCAGCGTGATCGTGGCACTGGAGTTCAATCAGGCAGCCATCGACCGGGGCCTGCCGCAGCAGTTTCTGCGCCTCAAGCGCCTGATGGACGAAACCTGGTGGATTGTCGGCCCGCGTCGTCAGGTACTGGCCGTGCTGATGCCCCTGGGCGAAGCCTCTACGGCCGAAGGCTTCATTGCGCGCCTGGAGGGCTGGGTGGACGGCAAGGAAGGCATGTCGCTGACCCAGGCCGGGGTGTACCCGCACCAGCTCCCTCTTGCAGTGGCCGAGAGCCCACAAGCGCTTTTGCGCAAGCTGCACCAGATCGCCGATGCTTAATTCCAAACTGGGTCTGTGGGCCGTTTTGATGGAGCTTGGTGCGTGGGCTGGCCCCGCGCTGCTGGATGGCAACTCTGAAGCCGCGCTTCTGAGTTATTTGCTGGCCCATGCGGGGGCCAGTGTGCTGCTTGCCTTGTTCACGCTGCCACTACTTGCCCAGCAGCAGGCGAAGCCGCGCGGCCCCATGCTGGCGCTGATGGCCGTGTGCAGTTATGTGGTGCCTGTTGCGGGTTTTCTGGGCGTGTTGGTGGGTACGCTGGTGCTGCGCTTTTACCGGTCTGCAGCCCATGTGGATGACTTCAGCTCGCTGCAGTTGCCAGAGTTTGACTTACACCAGCGCATGCAAAGCGGGTTCCGGCAGACGGGCCTGCGCGCGGTGCTAGGCAACAGCGATGTGCCCACCCGTTCACGCATGCGGGCCATGGTGGCACTGCAGCACGTATCCGGGCGGATATCGTCTCCTTTACTGCGCAACGTGCTCAACGACTCCAGCGAAGACCTGCGCCTGCTGGCTTACGGCATGCTGGACAGCCTGGAGCGCAACATCAGCCGGTCCATTGACCAGGAGCTGGACACACTGCGCAGAGCGCAGGCCAGCGAAGACAGCCCAGCGCAGCGCCTGGGGCCTGTCGGTATGCAGGCGGCAGAAAAGCTGTCTGCGCTCTATTGGGAACTGGTCTACCAAAACCTCGCGCAAGGGGATATGCGCGACCACGCCATTCGCGAATCGTTGCGTTACTGCGATCTGGTGCTGGGTCAACAACCGAACCACGCCCAGCACACCTTGCGCCGGGGCATGCTGCTGCATGCCTTGGGTCGCAACGAGGAAGCCGCCTTGTCGTATGACCTTGCCCTGCAACAAGGGCTGCCAGCCACCCGCGTGCTGCCCTACCTGGCGGAGCTGAGCTTCGAGCAGCGCGACTTTGAAAGAACCCGGCAACTGATGCAGCAACTCGATGAGTGGAGTTCCCTTCCCAAACTGCGCCCGGTCATCGACTACTGGAGTGCCCGATGAGCCACCCCAAAGCCGAACAGGCAGACATTGCACTGCTGCTGGAGGGCACGTTTCCGTATGTCAGCGGAGGCGTCTCAAGCTGGATCAACCAGATCATCCGGGCGTTTCCCGAGTACCGGTTTGCCATCATTTTTCTGGGCAGTCAGAGCCGGGACTACCCCAAGTTCAAGTACGAGTTGCCTGCGAACGTGGTGCATTTCGAGCAACACTTTCTCTACGACCATCTCTCCGCCAACAACCTCCCGCACGCCCGCGAGGGTGACAAGGCCACTTTCCAGGTCTTGCGCGACATCATCACCACACTGCGCCAGGGTCATACAGAAACAGCTCTGGCCCTGCAAATGCTGCGTGCCGTGACCCACGAGATGCTGCCCGGGGGCAGGTTTCCGCTGGAAGATTTCCTCTACAGCGAACAGTCGTGGGAGCTGATCTGTGACACCTATCGCAGAGACTGCACAGACCCCTCATTTGTGGACTACTTCTGGACCGTGCGCATCATGTTCCAGCCACTTTGGACTTTGGCCCGCGTTGCCCACAGCATGCCAGCCGTGCGCATGTCGCACAGCGCATCGACCGGGTATGCCGGATTTCTGGGAGCCTTGCTGCATGACACCCGCGGCATTCCCCTGGTGCTGTCTGAGCACGGCATCTACACCAAAGAGCGCCAGATCGATTTACTCAAAAGCGAATGGATACGCGACAACCGCAACATCTTTCAGCGCGACCCTACCGAGCTGTCGTACTTCCGGCAGATGTGGATCCGCCTGTTTGAGTGGCTGGGACGGTACTGCTACGCGGCGGCCGACCCCATCATCGCGCTGTATGAGACCAACCGACTTCGCCAGGTGCAGGACGGCGCTGACGCGTCACGGACGTTCAACATTCCCAACGGAATTCAG
This sequence comes from uncultured Gammaproteobacteria bacterium, assembly GCA_947085645.1. Lineage (GTDB taxonomy): Bacteria > Pseudomonadota > Gammaproteobacteria > Burkholderiales > Burkholderiaceae_C > Acidovorax. The sequence goes on along the minus strand of CAMTXG010000018.1, from coordinate 106,040 downwards.
CTGTCGCGCTTTGCACCCATGCGTGCCAAGCGCCCCGCTGAAACGCCTCCCGTTTTGTGCCTTATCGGGCGCGTAGTGCCCATCAAGGACGTGAAGACGTTCGTGCGGGCCATGCGACGCGTGGTCAACCAGGTTCCCAATGCGCAGGGCTGGATAGCAGGCCCCACAGAAGAAGACGCTGCTTATGCGCAGGAATGCCAGAACCTTGTGCGCAGCCTGGGGCTGGAGGAGCATGTGAAGTTCCTGGGCTTTCAGAAGGTGGAAGACCTCATGCCCAAGATTGGCCTGGTGGTGCTCTCGTCCATCAGCGAGGCCCTGCCCCTGGTGATTCTGGAGGGCTATGCCGCAGGCGTGCCGACGGTATCTACCGATGTAGGTTCGTGTCGGCAACTTATTGAAGGCCTGAGTGACGAGGACCGCGCCCTGGGAGCCAGTGGAAGCGTGGTTGGCATTGCCGACCCCCAGGCCTTGGCAGACGCCGCCATTGCCCTCCTGGCCGACCCTGTGGAATGGCGGCGCGCCAGCGCGGCGGCCATTGCCCGGGTGGAGCGCTACTACACCGACACCATGATGTTTGACAGCTATCGCAATGTCTACCGCCAGGCATTACAGGACCGGACAGCCGGGCAGGAGACGCACTGATATGGCAGGCATCGGATTTGAACTTCGGCGCATGCTGCGCAAGAACACGCTGACGGGACTGATTCAGGCATATGCCTACGCAGGCGTGATTGGCTCGGGCCCATGGGTGTTCTCCATCATCGGCATCTTGCTGGTGGGTATCTTCAGCGCCAGCGTGGTGGTGCCCAACTTCCTGGTGACGCAGTTTCAGACATCGGTCACCTACCTGGTGGCATGTAGTCTGATATTGACCGGCTTTGTGCAGCTGGCGTTCACCCGGTTCGTGTCGGACCGGTTGTTTGAGAAGCAGCGTGATCTCATCTTGCCCAACCTGCACGGCCTGCTGCTGATCGTGATGGTCTGCGCCGCAGCACTGGGCTCGTTGTCGCTGTTCGTGGTGTTCCCTGGCGAAAGACTGCTGTACCGCATGCTCATGCTGGCGGGCTTTGGCGTCATGTGTGGCGTATGGATACTTGCGATCCTCCTGTCAGGCATGAAGCGCTACCGCGCCATCACCATTTTGTTCGGGGGGGCGTACGCGCTGATCGTGGTGGCAGCCTTGCTTATGCGGCCCTGGGGCCTGGAAGGGTTGCTGGGTGGGTTTTTGCTGGGCAATTTTGTTCTCCTTGCTGGCATGTGGGTGCTGGTGGTACGCGAGTTCAGCCCGCAAGGGCGTCTGATTGCCTTTGACTTTGCGCGCATCGAGTTGCTGTACCCCTCACTGATGCTGGTTGGGTTCTTGTACAACCTGGGCATCTGGGCGGACAAGTTCATGTTCTGGTACTTCCCGCCCACGTCCGACGCGATCATCGGTGGGCTGCGTGCGTCGCTGATATACGACCTGCCGGTGTTCCTGTCGTACCTCTCCATCATCCCGGGTATGGCCGTTTTTCTGGTGCGCATCGAGACGGACTTCGTGGAGTACTACGACAAGTTCTACGGTGCCGTGCGCAGCGGAGGGTCGCTGGAATACATCGAGGCCATGCGCGACGAAATGGTGTATTCGATCCAGCAAGGGCTGGGCGAAATTGCCAAGATCCAGACGCTGGCCGTGCTCGTCACCTTTGTGGCAGGCCCTGCCATACTGGACGCCTTGAATATCTCGCATCTGTATTTGCCGCTTTTGCATGTGCAGGTGATAGGGGCTGGCCTGCAGGTGGGGCTGATGGCGATTCTCAACGTGTTTTTCTATCTGGACCAACGCCGCATCGTGCTGCTGTTGTGCGCAGAAATGGTACTGCTCAACATTGCCCTGACCGCGCTCACCCAGTACCTGGGTGCCGCGTACTACGGCTACGGTTTCGCGGTGTCGATGCTTATCACTCTCTGCACGGGCCTGGTATTGCTGACCCGCCAGCTCAACCGGCTGGAGTACGAGACCTTCATGCTTCAGTAAATCGACGTGAAGTGATGGAGTGGAGCCACACCTGGAACGGCCTCACTTGCCGACTGTGTGAACGCTATGCAAAGCTCGGCCCGGGAAGGCGCGGGGTGCGGTGCTTCTGGCACACTCGATCGCATCGCCGTTTCTTGGCCACAGTGCCCCGTCACCATGCATCCCGCTCACAAAACATTCCTTCGCGCACTGGGCGTGATGGGCTCGATGGCCCTGCTGGCCGCCTGTGGCGGTGGTGGCGGGGGCGCAGACACCCCTGCCACCTCGATTCAACTCACCGTCACTACGCTCACCACCTCCGGCGGAATTTTTGAAGTACGAACACCGGTGGCCGTGCAGACCCAGGTCCAGGTCAACGGGGCTGCCGCTGCCGATGGCACGCAGGTCACACTGTCGATGCCCGGCGGTGTTTTTTCACCCGCGGCCACCACCACACGCAACGGGGTCGCCACCAGTTCCCTGACCGGGGCGACGCCCGGTGCACAGACCATCACTGCCACCGCACAAGCCAACGGTGCGTCCGCAAGCGCCACGCAGAGCATCTACCTTCGCCCCCTGCCCGCGCCGCTGGAAATTCTGGTTCCTGCGTATTTCCTGCCCTCCAGCGGCACGGGCTGGAGCCAGATGGCTGCTTCAGCCGCAGGCACACCGGGCGTGCGCATCACCGCCATCCTGAACCCCTCCAACGGCGTCTTCACTACGGCCAACGCGCCGCTGCTGGCGGCAGCGCGTGACCTGGTGAGCTCTGGGGGGGTTGTGGTCGGCTATGTGTACACCCGCTACGGCAACGGCACGCGGTCGATGGCGGACATCAAGACCAACATCGACCGCTACCTGGACCTGTATGGCCGCGATGTGATCAGCGGTATTTTTCTGGATGAGATGGCGTCTGACGCACGCCAGATCGACTTCTACCGCGAGATCTACAGCTACATCAAGTCCAAGAACGCCACACTGCGCGTGATGGGAAACCCCGGAACCACCCCTGCCGAAGTGTTCGCTACCGTCGCAGATGTGCTGGTCACGTTTGAAGGCACTGCGGCCGACTACCAGAACTACGACCCGCGCATCCGGTCCGCCTGGCTCTACGCCTTGCCCAATGCGCGCCAGTCCGCGCTGGTGCACAACGCCGACACCTGCGCTGCGATGCAGGTCGCCGTGCGTTCAGCGGCTTCTGCCCGGTTCAATGCTGGCGTCGTTTATGCGACGGATCTGCGCTTTAACTTCAGCACGGGGGTGGGCAATCCGTGGGCCAGCCTGCCCACGTACTGGGCCTCGTTGGTGAGCACGGTACAAGCCGTGAACACGGGTTCGGTATTGCCGACCTGCTGAGCCGCAGCGGCAAAAAAGAAGGCCGGGTGAATCCCGGCCTTTTTACTGCCACGCACAAACTGAGCGCGGCAAATTGGACGGCTGGCTGTTCAGACAGCGTCGCCCAATTCATCAGCGCGGGCCTGCGCAGCAGCAAAATCAAGGTCACCCGAGTAGATTGCACGGCCGCAGATGACACCTTCGACGCCTTCGCGCTCCACCGCGCACAGTTGCTCGATGTCGGCCATGTTCGACAGGCCACCCGAGGCAATCACGGGGATGCTCAAAGCCTGCGCAAGCTTCACCGTGGCGTCGATGTTGATGCCCGAGAGCATGCCGTCGCGGCCGATGTCGGTGTAGATGATGGATTCGACACCCCAGTCCTCGAACTTCTTGGCCAGGTCCACGACCTCGTGGCCGGTGAGCTTGCTCCAGCCGTCGGTAGCGACCTTGCCGTCCTTGGCGTCGAGCCCCACGATGATGTGGCCGCCGAAGGCGCTGCAGGCGTCCTTCAGGAACCCGGGGTTCTTGACCGCCGCCGTGCCGATGATCACGTAGCGCAGACCGCCGTCGATGTACTTCTCGATGGTGTCCAGGTCACGAATGCCGCCGCCCAGTTGCACCGGTATCTCGTCGCCCACCTCTTTGAGGATGGACTTGATGGCGGTGTAGTTCTTGGGCACGCCCGCAAACGCGCCGTTCAGGTCCACCAGGTGCAGGCGGCGTGCGCCGGCATCCACCCATTTGCGCGCCATGGCGGCGGGGTCTTCACCGAAGGTGGTGGATTGGTCCATATCGCCTTGTTTGAGGCGAACGCAGTGGCCGTCCTTGAGGTCGATGGCGGGGATGAGCAGCATGGTGGTGAAGTTCGGGTGAAAAAGGGCGAGACGCAGCTCGGCCCGAACGGATGGCGGTTAAGGGATCAGGGATTCCAGTGCAGAAAATTGCGGTACAGGGCCAGGCCGTGCTCCGCGCTTTTCTCCGGGTGAAACTGGGTCGCGAAAATATTATCGCGTGCAATGGCTGCGGCGAACAAACTGCCGTAGTCCGTTTGCCCTGCGCAATGGGCAGGATTTTGTGGCACAGCGTAGAAACTGTGCACGAAGTAGAAGTAACTGTTGTCGGGCACACCGGACCACACGGGATGCACGCCGCCCGCATGGTGGATGTGGGGCACCTGCCGCACCTGGTTCCAACCCATCTGGGGCACCTTGAATCGGCTGCCGTCGGGCTGGGTGCGGCCTGCCAGGTCGAACTTGAGCACGTCGCCAGGGATCAGACCCAGGCCCGGCGTATCCCCTTCGGCACTGTGGTCCAGCAGCATCTGCATGCCTACACACACGCCAAACATCGGCTTGGTGGCAGCGGCTTCGAGCACCGATTCCTGCAGACCCGATTCGCGCAACTCGCGCATGCAGTCGGGCATGGCGCCCTGCCCTGGCAGCACGACGCGCTGGGCCGCGCGCACGTCTTCGGGGCGTTGGGTGACGACCACGGTCCAGCCCGTGCCCTCGGCGGCGGCCTGCACGGCCTGCGACACCGAGCGCAGGTTGCCCATGCCGTAGTCCACGACCACCACTGTTTTTGCTTCCATATTCATAGCTACTAGCGCTTATCCATCAAGCGCTAGCGCCCGATTTTACCTAAAAATTTCACAAAGAACCCTTGGTGGAGGGGATCACGCCCACTGAGCGGGGGTCGCGCTCCAGCGCCGCGCGCAGCGTGCGCCCGAACGCCTTGAAGATGGTCTCGCACTGGTGGTGGGCGTTGATGCCCTTGAGGTTGTCGATGTGCAGCGTGACGCCCGCGTGGTTCACAAAGCCCTGGAAGAACTCGTACACCAGTTGGGTGTCTAGCTGGCCGATGCTGCCCGCCGTGAACTTCACGTCGATGTGCAGCCCCGGGCGGCCCGAAAAATCAACCACCACGCGCGACAGCGCTTCGTCGAGCGGCACGTAGGCGTGGCCGTAGCGGCGGATGCCCTTTTTGTCGCCCACGGCACGCGCAAAGGCCTGGCCCAGCGTGATGCCCACGTCTTCCACCGTGTGGTGGCCGTCGATGTGCAGGTCGCCTTCGCAGTCGATCTCCAGGTCAATCAGCCCATGGCGGGCGATCTGGTCGAGCATGTGGTCGAAGAAGCCGATGCCCGTGTGCAGCTTGGCCTGGCCGGTGCCGTCGAGGTTGATGCGCACACTGATGCGCGTCTCGGCGGTGTTGCGGCTGACCTCGGCAATGCGGTCGGCCAGGGGGTCGGTGGTCGTGGAAGTGACGAGTGCGGAGGAGGTCATAGGGAGGCTTGAAGTGCGGCCAGCATCTGCGCGTTATCGGAGGCATCGCCCACCGTGAGACGCAGGCAGTTGGCCAACATGGGGTGCATTGTAGAAACGTTCTTGACGAGGACCTTGCGGTTTTTCATGCCCTCGTAGGCACGGGCGGAATCGGCCACGCGGATGAGCACCATGTTGGCCTCGCTGTCCCAGCACTTTTCGACGCCGGGCGTTTGACGCAGCGCCGCGACGAGCGTGGTGCGCTCGGCGCGTATCTCGGCCGCCTGGGCGGCGAATATCTCGGCATGCTCCAGCGCAAACAGCGCGGCCTCGCAGTTGAGCACACTCACGTTGTAGGGCGGGCGCACTTTTTCGATCTCGGCCACCAACGCTGCCGGGCCGATGAGGTAGCCCAGGCGCACGCCTGCCAAACCAAACTTGCTGAGCGTGCGCATCAGCAGCACGTGCGCGTTGCGTGCGGGCTCGGCGCGCATGCGGTCGATGAAGGTGCGGCTGGCAAACGGCTGGTAGGCCTCATCCATCACCACGATGCCACCTTGCGCGCCGGCAGCGTCAACGATGCGCTGCACCGCGCCCTCGTCCCACAACGTGGCGGTGGGGTTGTTGGGGTAGGCGATGTAGGTAATGGCAGGCTGGTGTTGCGCGATGGCGGCCAGCATCGCGGCTTCGTCCAGTTCAAAGTCGGCTGTGAGTGGCACGCCGACGAAGTCCAGTCCCTGCAGCTGGGCACTCAGCGGGTACATCACAAAGCCCGGCATGGGCGCGAGCATGGTGGCGCGCTGGCTCCGACCGTCCTGGGTCACCGGTTGCGCGCAGGCCAGCGCCAGCAGGGTGATGAGTTCGTCGGACCCATTGCCCAGCACGATGCCGTAGCCCTCGGGCATGCCGGCGTATTGCGCCAGGGCTGCCTTCAGGTCGGCAATGCGGTCGCCGGGGTAGCGGTTGAGCGCCAGCGCCCCCAGGCGCTGGCCCAGCGCGGCCTGCAGGTGCGCGGGCAGGCGGAAGGGGTTCTCCATCGCGTCCATCTTGAGCATGCCGGCGGACGGCTGCACCACATACGAATGCATCGCCCGCACGTCGGGGCGGATGCGGGCCAGGGCTTGCAAGGGAGACGACGCAGGAGTGTTCATTCGGTGGTGTCCAGTTCGTTGGGGGTGACAAGAAAAGGGTTGATGGGGCGCACGGCATCCAGCGGCTGGTCGTGCGGCAGGGCTTCGGTCAGCAGGTAGCGGCAGCCCTGCTGGTGGGCAGACGAGAGGATGAGCGCGTCCCAATAGCTCAGGCGGTAACGGTCCTGCAGGTCCCAGGCGCCGTCCACGGTGTACGAGTCCAGGTGCGGCGGCAACCACACGCGCAGGCGGCGCACCTGGGCGCGCACCTGCTGCAGCACGTGAGGGCCGTCAAAACGCTGGATGGCCTGGTTGTACAACTCGTTGAGCACCTGCGAGCTGATGCGACCGCTGCGGGTCTGCCAGCAAAAGCTGATCCATTCGCGCGCCCGCGCCTGGCGGTCGGCGTCGCGGTCATCCACGCTGGCGAGCAGGATTTCGGTATCGACAAAGATGGGGACGGTGGCCATGCGTTTTGCCGCGTTCAGCGCAGAAACAGAGTCTCACGGGGCACGTACGGTCCGCTGGACGCGCCCCAAGATTCAAAGCCCAGTGCCTCGCGCATGGCCTGGGCGTAGGCATCTTCCTGGCGCATCTTTTCGGCCAGCCATTCACCGAGCAGGCGCGAGACACTGCTGCCGCGCTTGGCGGCCTCCACGCGCACCCATTCGGCAACGGTGTCGTCCATGGTCACGGTTATGTTCTTCATGGTCAAAATATTACACGAAGTTCGTGTAACACGAACTTCGTGTATTTATTGTGCAACTACGCGGCTTTGCGTTCAGACCCCTTTTGCAGCATCTGGCACGCCATGTCACCCACCGTGCGCAGCGCCCCCAGATGGGCGGGCGACCAGTCGCCCCCCACCCCGATACGCAGGCAGTTGCGAAACCGCCCGCTGGCGCTAAACACCGTGCCGGGCGCGATCAGGATCTGCCGGGCCAGGCAGGCCTCGTGCAGCTGCACCGAATCGAGCGCGCGGGGCAATTCCAGCCACAGCAGCAGGCCGCCGGGCGGGTCGCTCACCCGCGTGCCCTGCGGAAAGTGCGCGGCGATGATGCGGCGCACCTCATCCATGCGCGCGGCCACGGCCGCGCGCAGCTGGCGCATCGCGGCGGCGTGGCCCGCCTGGGTGATGAGGTCGGCCAACGCCAGCTCCAGCACGGCAGACTGTCCGCCGGCTTGCAGGTCCTTGATGGCGCGCAGCTTGTCGGCCCAGCGGCCGGCCTCCAGCCAGCCCAGGCGCAGGCCCGGCGCCAGCGTCTTGGAGAAAGAGTCGCACAGCATCACGTGGCCCGTGGTGTCGTACGACTTGACGGTGCGGCGCATCTCGTCCACCTCCACCAGGTCGTTGTAGATGGCGTCCTCAATCACCGCCAGGCCATGGCGCGCCGCCATCTGCGCCAGCCGCTTGCGCTCGGCCTGCGGCATGCAGCTGCCCAGCGGGTTGCTCAGCGTGGGCACCACCATCACGGCCTTGACGGGTTGGGTTTCCAGCGCAAGTTGCAGGGCATCGAGCGAGAGGCCGTTGCGCGGGTGGGTGGGAATCTCAAGCGCCTTGAGGTGCAGGCCCTGCAGCACCTCCAGAAACGAAAAATGTGTGGGCGACTCCAGTGCCACCACGTCGCCCGGCTGCGTCACGGCCCGCAGGCACAGCGCAATGCTGTCCATGCAGCCGCCGGTGATCATGATGTTTTCGGGGTCCAAGCTGCAGCCCATGCCCACCGCGTAGCGTGCGATGGCGCGGCGCGCGTCTTCGTGGCCCGCCGAGCTGGGATAGGTGCACAGCAGGTTGCGGTGGCGCTGCGCGGCGCGCACCACGGCGCGGCGCACGCGGTCAGGGTTGAACAGTTCGGGGCCGGGTGTGCCGCTGCTGAACGACACCATGTCCACCGGCTGGTTGCGCCCCAGGATGCGCTGCCCCAGCCAATCCACCGACACCTCGCGGGGGCGGCGCAGCGGGCGGGGCGTGCTGGGCTCGGGCAGGCTCACGGGCCGTGCCGCCACAAAGAATCCCGAGCGCGGGCGTGCGGTGATCAGCCGTGCGTCTTCAAGCCAGTGATACGCCTGCACTACCGTGGTTTGCGCCACCGCATGCTGGCGGGCCAGTTCGCGCACCGAAGGCAGCTTTTCGCCGCGCGCCAGGGTGCCATTGCGGATCAGTTGCGCGAGCTGCTCGGCAATCTGGAGGTACAGCGGGGGTGCATCATCGGTGGCCATGCTGCATTCTGTACTGGCACTTTGGCCGACAGACAGTACAGAGGCTGCCTAGTGCGTACAGTACAGATGCGCAGGTTCGCTTTTCTGTACTGGTCCAGATCGCACGCGCCTGTGGCTGGTGGCCCACGGCAGCTGGCCGCACAGTGAAGGCATGAACTCGCTGCACACACCCACCCCACCGTCGCCCGCCCTGCCCACGCAGCCTGCGGTCCCTCTTACGCTGCAATGGAAGCGCCAGCCGCTGCCGCCGCTGCAGGCCGTCCAGGTGCTGGACTTCCGCGCAGGCGACATCGCCTTGCTCGAAGTGGAACAAGGCCGCGTCTGGGTGACCTGTGATGGTCTGCTGGAAGACTATTTCCTGGAGGCAGGCCAGCGTCTGTCGTTCACCGGGCCCGTGCGGCTGCGGGTCAGCGCCGAAGGCCACCGGCCCGCGCGGCTGAACTGGGCACAACACCGGGCGGTGGCAGGAGCCGCCTATCTGCCTGCATACGATGCACCTGCCCTATCTCAACCCAAGGCGCCGGCACCCACACAGGGTGCCCTGCCCCGGGGCGCGATCAGCGCGGCTTGACGGGCGTGGTCAGCCGCATCTCGGCCGCCTGCGCGTGGGCCTGCAGGCCCTCGCCGTAGGCCAGCTCGGCGGCAATCTTGCCCAGCACCTGGGCGCCTGATTCACTCACCTCGATGATGCTGCTGCGCTTCTGGAAGTCGTAGACGCCCAGCGGTGATGAGAAACGCGCCGTGCCGCTGGTGGGCAGCACGTGGTTGGGGCCCGCACAGTAGTCGCCCAGGCTTTCGCTGGTGTAGGCACCCAGAAAGATGGCACCTGCGTGGCGCAGCAGCGGCTCCCAGCGGTGCGGGTCGGTGCTGCTGACCTCAAGGTGTTCCGGAGCAATGCGGTTGCTGATCGCGCAGGCTTCTTCCATGTCCTTGGTGAGGATCAGCGCGCCCCGGCCGGTGAGGCTCTTGGCGATGATCTCGGCGCGCGGCATGGTGGGCAGCAGGCGGTCGATTTCGCGCTGCACGGCGGCGATGTAGGCGGCGTCGGGGCACAACAGGATGCTCTGGGCCAGCTCGTCGTGTTCGGCCTGGCTGAAGAGGTCCATGGCCACCCAGTCGGGCGGCGTGGTGCCGTCGGCCAACACCAGGATTTCGCTCGGGCCCGCAATCATGTCGATGCCCACCGTGCCGAACACGCGCTTCTTGGCGCTGGCCACATAGGCATTGCCGGGGCCGGTGATCTTGTCCACCTTGGGAACGGTGGCCGTGCCGTAGGCCAGCGCGGCCACGGCCTGGGCGCCGCCGATGGTGAACGCCCGCGTCACACCGGCCACATAGGCGGCGGCCAGCACCAGCTCGTTGCGCTCGCCCTTCGTCGAGGTGCCCTCGCCCGTTCCGCCCGTGGCCACACTGCCGCGCACGGGCGTGGGCACGACCATGATGATTTCCTGCACACCCGCCACATGGGCCGGGATGGCGTTCATCAGCAGGCTGGATGGGTACGCGGCCTTGCCGCCGGGCACGTAGATGCCCACGCGGTCGAGCGGCGTCACCTTCTGGCCCAGCAGGGTGCCGTCTTCATCGCGGTAGCTCCAGCTCTCGCCCGAGGCCTTTTTCTGGGCCTCGTGGTAGCTGCGCACGCGTTTGGCGGCTGCCTGCAGGGCGTCGCGCTGGGCCGCTGGAATGGCGTCGAACGCAGCCTTGAAGTCCGCTTGCGTCAGCTCCAGCGCAGCCATGCTGGGCGCCGAGAGGCCATCGAAGCGGGCGGTGTATTCCAGCACCGCCGCGTCGCCGCGCTTTTGCACATCGGCCAGGATGTCGGCCACGCGCTGCTCGATGGCCGCGTCGGTGTCGGCAGACCAATGCAGGCGGGCTGCAAAATCAGCCTCAAAAGTGGCTGCAGCGGTTGACAGACGGGCGGGAGCAGCTACTAAATTCATAGTGCGTTCTAAGGTTGGTTCAGTTCTTGGGGGCAGGGATTGCCGAAGCAAACGCATCAATGATGCGGCGCAGCGGTGCCTGCTTGAGCTTGAGCGCGGCCTGGTTCACGACCAGATAGGAGCTGATGTCCATGATCCGCTCGACTTCGACCAGGTGGTTGGCCTTGAGCGTGTTGCCGGTAGAGACAAGATCGACGATGGCATCGGCCAAGCCGATGAGCGGCGCCAGCTCCATGCTGCCGTAAAGCTTGACCATGTCCACATGCACGCCCTTGGTGGCAAAGAAGTCGCGCGCGATGGATGTGTACTTGGTGGCGACCTTCATGCGCGAGCCCTGCTTGACGGCGCGTTCGTAGTCGAAGTCGTTGCGCACGGCCACGCTCACGCGGCATTTGGCGATCTGCAGGTCCAGCGGCTGGTACAGGCCCTGGCCGCCGTGTTCGATGAGGGTGTCCTTGCCGGTCACGCCAATGTCGGCGCCGCCGTATTCCACGTAGGTGGGCACATCGGTGGCGCGCACCAGCACCACGCGCACGTTGGGCTGGTTCGTGGGCAGGATGAGCTTGCGCGATTTTTCGGGGTCTTCCAGTACTTCGATCCCGGCGGCGGCCAGCAGCGGCAGGGTTTCGTCAAAGATGCGGCCCTTGGAAAGCGCCAGGGTGATCATCGTCATGCTTTCAGTCTTTCAATGTCAGCGCCAATGCCGCGTAACTTGGCTTCCATGCAGTCGTAGCCACGGTCCAGGTGGTAGATGCGGTCCACCAAGGTTTCGCCGTCGGCCACCAGCCCGGCAATGACCAGGCTGGCCGAGGCACGCAGGTCAGTCGCCATCACGGTGGCACCCGACAGGCGTGGCACGCCCTCGATCACAGCCACCTTGCCGTCGGTCTGGATCTTGGCACCCAGGCGCACCAGCTCGTCGACGTGCATGAAGCGGTTTTCAAAAATCGTCTCGGTCACCGTGGCCGTGCCCCGGGCGATGCAGTTAAGCGCCATGAACTGCGCCTGCATGTCGGTGGGGAAGCCGGGGTACTCGGTAGTGCGAAAGCCCTGGGCCTTGAGCGTGGCGCCACCCGCGCTTTGCACGCGGATTCCGCCCTCGACCGCCTGTACGGTGACACCAGCTTCGCGCAGCTTTTCAATGACGGCGTCGAGGTGGTCGGCACGGCCGTGGCGCAGCACCACGTCGCCGCCTGCAGCTGCCACGGCGCACAAGAAGGTGCCCGCCTCGATGCGGTCGGCCACCACGCGGTGGGTGCAGCCATGCAGCTTTTCGACGCCCTGGATGCGGATGCGGCTGGTGCCGTGGCCTTCGATCTGGGCGCCCATGGCGACCAGCATCTCGGCAAGGTCCGAGATTTCGGGCTCTTGCGCGGCGTTTTCGAGCACCGTCTCACCCTCGGCCAGCGCGGCGGCCATGAGGAAGTTCTCGGTGCCCGTCACGGTGACCATGTCGGTGGTAATGCGGGCGCCCTTCAAACGGGTCCAGCCTGCGGGCAGCTTGGCGATCATGTAGCCGTGCTCGACCACGATCTCGGCGCCCATGGCGGCCATGCCCTTGATGTGCTGATCGACCGGGCGCGAGCCAATGGCACACCCACCGGGCAGCGAGACAGTCGCCTCGCCAAATCGCGCCAGCAGCGGGCCCAGTGCCAACACCGAAGCGCGCATGGTCTTGACGAGTTCATACGGCGCCTCGGGCGTGTTGAGCGCGCCCGCGTCAATGCGCACCGTACCGTCGTCGGCACGCTCTGCCGTCACGCCCATGTTGCGGATGAGCGTGAGCATGGTGCTCACGTCTTGCAGCTGGGGCACGTTCAGCAGCGTCACGGGCTCGGCCGTGAGCAAGGCGGCGCACAACTCCGGCAAGGCGGCGTTCTTGGCGCCCGACACCAGCACCTCGCCGTGCAAGGTTCGTCCGCCGCGAATCAGGAGTTTGTCCATCTCTATCTAACAACCAAAATATGAATGAAAATGGCCTCTAGCGCTTATCCATCAAGCGCTAACAGCTATTAATAAATGAGTAACCAGGCAACCCGCGTCAGTGCGCCTGCGCCGCCCACTCCGCAGGGGTGAAGGTTTTCATCGACAGCGCATGCACCTCGTCGGTGTGCATTTTGGCGCCCAGCGTGGCGTACACGCGCTGGTGGCGCTGGATGGCGCGCTTGCCCTCGAACTCGGCCGAGACGATGGTGGCGTACCAGTGGCGGCCATCGCCCTCCAGCGTGATGTGCTCGCAGGCCAGGCCAGCGGCGATGATGTCTTTGAGTTGGTCAGCGGTCATGTCAATTCCGAATTTTGTAGCCGGTGCGCAAGAGGTGTACGGCCAGAAAGCTCACGGCCAGCCAGGCCACGCCCACGATGGTGAGGCTAAGCCAGGGCGAAGTGTCGCTCTGGCCAAAGAAGCCATAGCGGAAGCCGTCGATCATGTAGAAAAACGGGTTGAGGTGGCTCACGGTCTGCCAGAACGGGGGCAGCGACTGGATGGAATAGAACACGCCCGAAAGAAACGTCATGGGCACCACCACAAAGTTCTGGAACGCGGCGAGCTGGTCAAACTTGTCGGCCCACAGCCCGGCGATGAGCCCGAGCGTGGCCAGCAGGCCGGCGCCCAGCACCGCAAAAACCACAATCCACAGCGGCGCCGCAAACTCCGGCCGGGCAAAGGCCAGCGTGACGAGGAACACACCCAGCCCCACCACCAGCCCGCGCACCATCGACGAGCCCACATAGGCCACAAACCAGGCCCAGTGCGACAGCGGAGTGAGCAGCACAAACACCAGGCTGCCCATGATCTTGCTCTGGATCAGGCTCGACGAGCTGTTGGCAAAGGCGTTCTGCAGCACGCTCATCATCACGAGCCCGGGCACCAGAAACGCGGTGTAGCTGATGCGGTCATAGACCTTGACATGGTCTTCGAGCACATGGCCGAAGATCAGCAGGTACAGCACTGCGGTGAGCACCGGCGCGGCCACGGTCTGGAAGCTGACCTTCCAGAAGCGAAGTACTTCCTTGTAGAACAAGGTCTGCCAGCCAGTCATAGTGCGACCTCCGACATGGGGATATTGGAGGCCGATGTACCCGACATGACTTGCAGGAACACATCCTCCAAGTCAGGCCTGCGTATCTCCATGTCGTGCACCTCGACCCCTGCCACACGCAGGGCAGTCAGGTGGCTTTCGATCTCTGCGGCGTCATGCGCGGGCAGTTGCACGATGCGGCCGGTGACACGAGCCACCACCGCCAGCGCGGGCGGCAAGGCGGCATCGGTCTTGAACTGCAGGATGCTGCCCGAAGCCGCCTGCAGCAGTTCGCTGGTGCGGTTCAGGGCCACGATCCGGCCAGACTTGAGCATGGCAATGCGGCCACACAGGGCTTCGGCTTCTTCGAGGTAATGGGTGGTGAGCAGAACGGTGTGCCCTTCCTTGTTCAGGCGGGCGATGAACTGCCACAGGGTCTGGCGCAGCTCCACGTCCACGCCCGCCGTGGGCTCGTCGAGCACGATGATGGGCGGCTTGTGCACCAGCGCCTGCGCCACCAGCACGCGGCGCTTCATGCCGCCTGACAGCTGCCGCATGTTTGCGTTGGCCTTGTCAGTGAGGCCCAGGTTTTCGAGCAACTCGTCAATCCAGGCGTCGTTGTTCTTCACGCCAAAGTAGCCAGACTGGATACGCAGTGCCTCGCGCACGTTGAAGAAGGGGTCGAACACCAGTTCCTGCGGCACCACACCGAGCTTGCGGCGCGCCTCGGCAAAGTCGGCCTGCACGTCGCTACCCTGCACCAGCACACGGCCGCTGCTGGCGCGCGCCAGGCCCGCGAGGATGCTGATCAGGGTGGTTTTACCGGCACCGTTGGGGCCGAGGAGCCCGAAGAACTCGCCCTCCTCAATGTCCAGGTTGACCTGGTTCAGTGCCTGGAAAGGGCCTTTGGGTGTGTCAAAGGACTTGGAGATGGCTTGGAAGGAGACTGCGGGCATGAACCCTCGATTTTACGGTCTCGCCTCCCGTCGCGTTGACGGACCGGAATCGTGGCCCTGCAGCTTGTGGTAGCAGCCCCGGGGACAGCGCTGGACTATGCACGGGATGAAGCCAGGGGCAGGCTCAGCGCGCGGGCGCCAGCAACGCGTCGACGCCATACAAGCCCGCCATGCCCATCAAGGCGGGCGGCAGGCCTTGAACCGCGAAGGACTTGCCAACCGACAGTGCCTCGCGACGGCATTCCAGCAGAACGGCCAGCGCCGAGGTGTCAAACACCGTCAGCGCGTGCGCGTCTACGACCACCGCCGAGTCGCGATGCACCTTCAGCCCTTGCATGAGCATACCCAGGCACGCCGTGGCCTGGCGGTGGGTGAGTTCGGGGGGCAATACCAGCATGGTGACGGGGCTCAAACAGGCAGTAAGCGGACCGCTTAACCCTTGGTGGCGTTGGTCTTGTTGCGAGCGGCCAGCGTCTCGATCAGGCCGTCAATGCCTTTGGCGTTGATCTCCCGGGCAAACTGGCCGCGGTAGGTTTCCACCAGCCACACGCCGAGCACGTTCAGGTTGTAGATCTTCCAACCAGCACCGTCGCCGGGGGTTTTTTCCAGGCGGTAATCAAGCTGAATGGGATCGCCACGGCCGACGATTTCTGTGCGCACGAGCACATCCTTGTCGTCTGCAGCTGCGCGCAGGGGCTTGACATGAATGGTCTGCTCGTTGACCTGAGCAAGAGCACCTGCATAGGTGCGCACGAGCAGGATCTTGAACTCATCCTGCAGCCGATTTTGCTGCTCGGGGGTTGCCTGGCGCCAGCCCGGGCCTACGGCGGCTGCGGTCATGCGGCGGAAGTTGACGTTGGGCATCACGATCTTGTCGACCAGTGCAATGACCCTGGCCAAATCGCCTCCCTGGATGGACTTGTCGCCCTTTACGGTGGTCAGCAGGTCTGTAGACAGGCGTTTGATCAGTGCGTCAGGGGCTTCGTCGGCCGCCACGGCTGCCAAAGGCAAGCCCAGCGACAAGGCAGCGGCAACACAAACGGTCATCTGCCCCAGGGTACGTCGGTTCATCGTTTCCTCTTCTTTCCGCCGGACTGGGCAAACGCCCTCATCCGGTTCATTGTGGTGGGCAGCGCAAAGATGCGTGCGTCTCTGCGGTTGCGAAATGTAAGCAAGTGATGCAAGCAAGTGCAACGAGCGACCGGCTGCAGCTGCAACGGATCTTTTATCTGGCGGGCTCGGGCGGCAGCACTCCGTCGTTGGCGTCCCGCTCGTCCTGGGCTTGGGTGGACTGGGATTCGCCCGCCTGGCTGCGCACCTGCAAGAACACGTCCCGCGTGAAGCTATATTTGTCCAGCGCCGCGCTGTCAAGAACGTTGCCAGCGCGCAGCAGGTTCGAACGCACTTCCACCGCACGCAGCGCATACAGTGAGTTGCGGGCAGACACCGGGTCGACATAGCTGACCACATTGCCCTTCATGTCGATGGGAAGCGCCAAGGCGTCACGCACAGTAGACGGGCCGAGGATGGGCAACACCACATAGGGGCCCGTACCCACACCCCAACGGCCCAAAGTCAGGCCGAAATCCTGTCGGTACCGGTCAAGACCCATTTCGCTGGCCACATCCAGAATGCCTCCCAGCCCGAAGAACGTGTTCACATTGAAGCGCATGAAGGTAGATGCCGCTGCCTCGCCACGCAGTTGCAGCACGTTGTTCACGAACGACCATACATCGCTCAGATTGGCAAAAAAGTTGCTCACCCCAGTGCGCACGGGCGCGGGGGTGATGTCTTTGTAGGCAACGGCCACGGGCTTGAGGACCATGGCATCCACCCGCTCATTGAACTCGGTCATGCTGCGGTTGTAAGACTCCAGCGGATCGCGCGGGTCAGGGTTCGCGACCGTGGCACAGCCCGAGAGAATCACAATGCCAAGCACCAGCGCCAGCCAGGTTGTCATGCGGCCACGACTTGAAAAGGTCCCGGTAACAGAAGCCAAGTCTTTGGGTTTTGAATTCATCATTTTTTATCACCTGCCCCAGTGGGCTTACCAGCATCTTCGGCTTGTCTGAACAAAAATTGTCCGATCAGGTTTTCGAGCACCACGGCCGACTGCGTCGCCGTGATGGTGTCACCGTCGACGAGATTCTTCTCTTGCGCACCGGCTTCAATCCCGATGTACTGCTCTCCAAGCAAACCGCTGGTAAGAATCTTTAGAGAGCTGTCTTTGGGAAACGCGTAGCGGTTCTCCAGTGCCAGCGTCACCCGTGCCTGGTAGATCTTGTCGTCGAATGTGATGGATTCAACGCGCCCCACCAGCACCCCCGCACTGCGCACCGCCGCCTGGGGCTTGAGCCCACCAATGTTGTCAAAGCGCGCCGTAATGCGGTAGCCGGACTGAAAGCTCAGGCTCAGCAGGTTGGCCGACTGCAGCGCGAGAAACACCAGCGCAGCAGCACCCAGCATGACAAACAGGCCAACCCAGAGGTCGTTTTTAGAGCGTTGCATTTGTATTGGATTCCTCTTCACCTGCCAGCTTCGCCAGCCTCAGATACTGAACATCAGTGCGGTCAGGACAAAGTCCAGCGCCAAAACCGCCAGGGACGCCATCACCACAGTGCGCGTGGTGGCACGGGACACGCCTTCTGGCGTTGGCTTGGCTGCAAAGCCTTGCAGCAACGCCACAAAAGTGACAGTGAAACCAAAGACCACGCTTTTGAGGACGCCGTTGCCAACGTCCTTCCAGACATCCACACCGCCCTGCATCTGGCTCCAGAACGCGCCAGCGTCGATACCGATCATGAGCACGCCCACGACCCAGCCCCCCAAAATGCCCACAGCGCTGAACACCGCTGCCAACAGGGGCATGGTGATGACACCAGCCCAGAAACGCGGAGCCAGAATGCGGCGCACCGGGTCTACCGCCATCATTTCCATAGCACTCAGTTGCTCACCGGCGCGCATCAGGCCGATCTCCGCCGTCAGCGACGTCCCTGCACGGCCCGCAAACAGCAATGCCGTGACCACAGGCCCCAGTTCGCGCACCAGTGACAGCGCCACCAGCAGGCCCAGCGCCTCTGAAGACCCATACCGCTGCAGCGTGTAATAGCCCTGCAGGCCCAGCACAAATCCAACGAACAGGCCGGACACCGCGATGATGGCCAGGGAGTAATTGCCCAGAAAATGCACCTGATCGCGCACCAGCCCCGGCCGCGAAAATGCTGCGCCAAACAGCCGCACCAGGCGACCAAACAGCCGCGCACCCACGCCGATGTCGGCCAACTTGACGCGGACGGCAAAACCCAGATCAGCGGGGTTGTACCAGCTCATTGCGACCGCCCCTCGATGGGGCCAAAGTCTTCTGCCACCCCCGGTCCCGGGTGATGAAATGGCACGGGGCCTGCGGGCAATGCATTCACAAATTGATGCACTAGCGGATCGGTACTGGCACGCACTTCTTCAGGCGTCCCCTGCGCAGCCACCACACCCTCGCCAAGAATAATCACGTGGTCGGCGAGCCGAAAGGTTTCTTTCAGGTCGTGCGACACGACGATGCTGGTCAGGCCCATTGCGTCATTGAGCTGTCTGATCAGCTGCGCGGCCGTGCCCAGCGAGATGGGATCCAGCCCGGCAAAGGGCTCGTCGTACATGACCAATTCGGGATCAAGCGCAATGGCGCGCGCCAGCGCCACGCGCCGCGCCATGCCACCAGACACCTGGCTCGGCATCAGATCTCGGGCGCCGCGCAGCCCCACCGCGTGCAGTTTCATCAGCACCACATCGCGGATGAGCTCTTCTGACAGGTCGGTGTGCTCACGCAGGGGAAACGCCACGTTCTCGAACACGCTCAGGTCAGTGAACAACGCCCCGAACTGAAACAGCATCCCCATGCGCCGACGGGCGGCATACAGGCCGTCTGCGTCCAGGCGACCCACATCCTGGCCATCAAACATCACTTCGCCGCTTTGTGCCCGCTGCTGGCCACCTATCAGCCGCAGCACCGTCGTCTTGCCACCACCGGAGGCCCCCATCAGCGCCGTGACCTTGCCGCGCGGCACTGCCAGCGTCACGTCGCGCAGGATCACGCGATCGCCGTACGAAAACGTGACGTTGCGCAGCTCGGCAAGGGAAGGCGACTCAGACATTCAAGCGGAGGGATTCAAAAAATGCAAGACACCAAAAGGCGGCCGTCAGTCAAAAACAGCCGCGATGGTAGCTGAATAATTAAATAAACATACGTTCATGTATGTTTGCTATTTGATGCACCTGTGCGCGACGCAAAACAGCGTCACACGCCCAGGCGAATCCAGATTGACATGGGGCCGATTGTGCCAACAAAGGGTTTACTCGGCAGTCAGGTGGCTTTCCTACGCGCAAGTACCACCCTTATGCCCAACCTCACAGAGTATCGCGATCCGACGCGATCCGCTCCCTACCGAAGTACGGATGAAGGCCCTTGCGCGCATGAATCCATAAAAAACGGCGCCAAAACGGCGCCGCTACATAAACCGGGGACTCCCCTCAGCGAGGCAGGTCGGAATATCCCATCAAGAATTCATCCACCGCGCGGGCCGCCTGGCGGCCTTCGCGAATGGCCCAGACCACCAGCGACTGCCCCCGGCGGATGTCGCCGGCAGCGAACACCTTGGGCACATTGGTGGCGTAACCACCGTCAAAGTCGGTCGTGGCGCGGGCGTTGCCGCGCGCGTCCTTGTCGACACCGAAGGCGTCCAATACCGGCGCCACGGGGCTTACAAAACCCATGGCCAGCAACACCAGGTCCGCCTTCAGGATTTGCTCAGACCCTGCGACCTCAGCCATCTTGCCGTCCTTGAACTCGACGCGCACGGTTTTGAGGCCGGTGACCTTGCCCTTTTCACCAATGAACTCCTTGGTGGAGATGGCAAATTCGCGTTCGCAGCCCTCTTCGTGGCTGGAACTGGTGCGCAGCTTGATCGGCCAGTAGGGCCAGGTCAGGGGGCGGTTTTCTTCTTCGGGCGGCTGGGGCATCAACTCAAACTGGGTGACGCTCACGGCGCCGTGGCGGTTGCTGGTGCCGACGCAGTCGCTGCCCGTGTCACCGCCACCGATCACGATCACGTGTTTGCCGTCAGCGCGCAGTTGGCCCTTGAGCTTGTCACCCGCGTTGACCTTGTTCTGCTGGGGTAGAAACTCCATCGCGAAGTGAATGCCCTCCAGGTCGCGGCCGGGCACCGGCAGGTCGCGCGACTGCTCGGCACCGCCGGTCAGCAGCACGGCGTCAAACTCCTTGTGCAACTGCTCGGGCGTGACGGTTTCCTTGGCCCAGTTGGTGACCTTGGAATCCTTGCCCAGGCCGTCCTTGGCCGCACCCACAAACACGCCGGTGCGAAAGACCACGCCTTCGGCTTCCATCTGCTTGACGCGGCGGTCAATGTGCGACTTCTCCATCTTGAAGTCCGGAATGCCGTAGCGCAGCAGCCCGCCCACGCGGTCGTTCTTTTCAAACAGCGTGACGCTGTGGCCAGCGCGCGCGAGTTGCTGTGCTGCCGCCATGCCCGCAGGGCCAGAGCCCACAACGGCCACTTTCTTGCCGGTCTTGTGCTTGGCCACACGTGGCTGCACCCAGCCCTCGGCCCAAGCGCGGTCGATGATCGCGTGCTCGATGGACTTGATGCCCACGGCGTCGTCGTTCACGTTCAGCACGCAGGCCGCCTCGCACGGCGCGGGGCAGATACGGCCCGTGAACTCGGGGAAGTTGTTGGTGCTGTGCAGCACCGCAATCGCGCTCTTCCAGTCCGCGTGGTACACCAAGTCGTTGAAGTCCGGAATGATGTTGTTCACCGGGCAGCCGCTGTTGCAAAACGGCGTGCCGCAGTCCATGCAGCGCGCGCCTTGTACCTTGGCCTGGCTCTCATCGAGGCCGATGACGAATTCCTTGTAGTGCTTCAAGCGCTCGGGCACGGGCTTGTAGCCCTCTTCGATGCGCTCGTATTCCATGAAGCCGGTAGTTTTTCCCATGACGATGTCCTTGTTTATGAATACTGTGCTTTTATCTGCGGCGCCGCCTTATTTGGCAGGGGCCGCTTCCTTTTTGGTAGCAGCTACCGCTGGTGTAGCGGACTCCTCAAGCACTTTCCGTTCATAAATTTCAGCCAACGCACGCTTGTACTCGGTCGGGAAGACCTTGACGAACTTGCTGCGCGATGCGGCCCAGTTGTCGAGCAGTTCGCGTGCGCGCTTGCTGCCCGTCCAGCGGTTGTGGTCTTCCAGCAGCTTCTTGAGCTGGGCTTCATCCGTCTGGCCGCCGTGCCAGATCGAGCGTGGCACCGTGGCTTCCTGCTCGGTGGCGGGCAGGATGCGCTCCAGCGTCACCATGGACATGTTGCAGCGGGTGTCGAACTGACCGTCTTCGTCGTACACGTACGCCACGCCGCCGCTCATGCCCGCCGCAAAGTTGCGGCCGGTCTTGCCAAGCACCACCACGGTGCCCCCGGTCATGTATTCGCAACCGTGGTCGCCCGTGCCCTCCACCACTGCGGTGGCGCCCGACAGACGCACGGCGAAACGCTCACCGGCAACGCCGCTGAAGAAGGCTTCGCCCGTGGTGGCGCCGTACATCACGGTGTTGCCAACGATGGTGTTGCGCACGGCGTCGCCGCGGAAATCGATGCTGGGGCGCACGACCACGCGGCCTCCCGACAGACCCTTGCCCGTGTAGTCGTTGGCGTCGCCGATCAGGTACAGCGTGATGCCGCGCGTGAGGAACGCACCGAACGACTGGCCGCCCGTGCCTTCGAGCTGGATACGGATGGTGTCGTCGGGCAGGCCTTCGGGGTGCACGCGGGTAACAGCGCCGGACAGCATGGCGCCGACCGAGCGGTTCACGTTGCGCGCCACCTCGATGAACTGCACGCGCTCACCCTTTTCAATGGCAGGCTTGCTTCGCTCGATGAGCTTGCGGTCCAGGGTGTTCTCGATGTTGTGATCCTGCACATCCACGTGGTAGCGCGGCACATCGGCAGGCACATTGGGCTGGGCGAACAGGCGGCTGAAGTCCAGGCCGCGTGCCTTCCAGTGCTCCAGCCCCTGGCGGGTGTCCAGCAGGTCAGAGCGGCCGATCAGGTCGTCAAACTTGCGAATGCCCAGCTGGGCCATGATCTGGCGCACTTCTTCGGCAATGAAGAAGAAGTAGTTGACCACGTGCTCGGGCTTGCCCGAGAACTTGGCGCGCAGCGCCGGGTCCTGCGTGGCCACGCCCACGGGGCAGGTGTTCAGGTGGCACTTGCGCATCATGATGCAGCCCTCGACGACCAGGGGCGCCGTGGCAAAGCCGAATTCATCAGCGCCCAGCAACGCGCCGATGGCGACGTCGCGGCCGGTCTTCATCTGGCCATCGGCCTGCACGCGCACGCGGCCGCGCAGGCGGTTGAGCACCAGGGTCTGCTGGGTTTCGGCCAGGCCGATTTCCCACGGGCCGCCCGCGTGCTTGATGGACGACCAGGGCGACGCGCCGGTGCCACCGTCATGCCCGGCGATCACGATGTGGTCGCTCTTGCACTTGGTGACGCCTGCGGCAATCGTGCCCACGCCCACTTCGGACACCAGCTTGGTGCTGATGCTGGCGTGCGGTGCCACGTTCTTCAGGTCGTGGATGAGCTGGGCCAGATCCTCAATGGAGTAGATGTCATGGTGCGGCGGAGGCGAAATCAGGCCCACGCCGGGCACGCTGTGGCGCAGCTTGCCGATGTAGTTGGAGACCTTGCCGCCGGGCAACTGGCCGCCTTCGCCCGGCTTGGCGCCCTGGGCCATCTTGATCTGGATCTGGTCGGCCGAGGACAGGTATTCGGCTGTAACACCGAAGCGGCCCGAGGCCACCTGCTTGATGCGGCTGCGCAGGGAGTCGCCGTCCAGCAAAGGCAGATCGACCTCAACGTTCTCGGCACCAATCACGCTCTTGAGCGTATCGCCCTTCTTGATCGGGATGCCCTTGAGTTCGTTGCGGTAGCGTGCGGCGTCCTCACCACCTTCGCCGGTGTTGCTCTTGCCGCCGATGCGGTTCATGGCCACGGCGAGCGTGGCGTGGGCCTCGGTGGAGATGGAACCCAACGACATGGCGCCGGTGGCGAAGCGCTTGACGATTTCCTTGGCGGGCTCGACTTCGTCGACCGGGATCGCCTTGGCGGGGTCGATCTTGAACTCGAACAGACCGCGCAGCGTCATGTGGCGCTTGCTCTGGTCGTTGATGAGCTGGGCGTATTCCTTGTATGTGTTCCAGTTGTTGGCACGCGTGCTGTGCTGCAACTTGGCAATCGCGTCGGGGCTCCACATGTGCTCTTCGCCGCGGGCGCGCCAGGCGTATTCACCGCCCGCATCCAGCATGGTTTCGAGCACCGGGTCGTCGCTGAAGGCGGCCTTGTGCATGCGGATGGCTTCCTCGGCGATCTCGAACACGCCGATACCTTCCACACGGCTGGCGGTGCCTGTGAAGTATTTGCTGACGGTTTCGGTGTTCAGACCGATGGCCTCGAACAACTGCGCGCCGCAGTAAGACATGTACGTGCTCACGCCCATCTTGGACATGATCTTGGACAAGCCCTTGCCAATCGCCTTCACGTAGTTATAGATGGCCTTGTCGGCGGACAGGTCGCCCGCCAGATCCTTGTGCATCTCGGCCAGGGTTTCCATCGCGAGGTAGGGGTGCACGGCTTCAGCGCCGTAGCCGCCCAACACGGCAAAGTGGTGCACTTCGCGGGCAGTTCCCGTTTCGACGACCAAACCGGCGGTAGTGCGCAGGCCTGCGCCCACCAGGTGCTGGTGGATGGCGGACAGAGCCAGCAGCGCAGGGATGGCCACCTGCGTGGCGCTCACGGCGCGGTCGCTGACAATGAGGATATTGGCGCCACCCTTGATGGCATCCACGGCCTGCGCGCACAGCGAGGCGAGCTTGGCCTCCACGCCCTCACGGCCCCAGTCCAGCGGATAGGTGATGTCGATGGTGGTGCTCTTGAACTTGCCCTGCGTGTACTTTTCGATGTCGCGCAGCTTGGCCATGTCGGCGAAATCGAGCACGGGCTGGCTCACTTCGAGGCGCATGGGCGGGTTGACCTGGTTGATGTCCAGCAAGTTGGGCTTGGGCCCGATGAAGCTGTTGAGCGACATCACGATGGCCTCGCGAATCGGGTCGATCGGGGGGTTCGTCACCTGGGCGAACAGCTGCTTGAAGTAGTTGTACAGCGGCTTGTTCTTGCCCGACAGCACCGCCAGCGGGCTGTCGTTGCCCATGGAACCAATGCCTTCTTCGCCGTTCTTGGCCATGGGCGCCATCAGGAACTTGATGTCTTCCTGTGTGTAGCCAAACGCCTGCTGGCGGTCGAGCAGCGGCAGATCGGCCGGCTGCGGTGCAGCCACTTGTGCGCCCGCGTCAATGCTGTCGAGCTTGATGCGCAGGTTCTCGATCCACTGCTTGTAGGGCTTGGTGTTGACGATGTTGGCCTTGAGCTCATCGTCATCGATCATGCGGCCTTGTTCCAGATCGATCAGGAACATCTTGCCGGGCTGCAGGCGCCACTTGCGCACGATCTTGTTCTCGGGAATCGGCAACACGCCCGATTCAGAGCCCATGATGACCAGGTCGTCATCGGTGATGCAATAGCGCGAGGGGCGCAGGCCGTTGCGGTCGAGCGTGGCGCCAATCTGGCGGCCGTCGGTGAACACGATGGACGCGGGACCGTCCCACGGCTCCAGCATGGCGGCGTGGTATTCATAGAACGCGCGGCGGCGCTCGTCCATGGTGGTGTGCTGCTCCCACGGCTCGGGGATCATCATCATCACGGCCTGGCTGATGGGGTAGCCGGCCATGGTCAGCAGTTCGAGGCAGTTGTCGAACGTGGCGGTGTCAGACTGGTCCGCAAAGCTGATGGGGTACAGCTTTTGCAGGTCGGCGGCCAGCACGGGCGAAGCCATCACGCCTTCGCGCGCCTTCATCCAGTTGTAGTTGCCCTTGACGGTGTTGATTTCACCGTTGTGCGCCACGTAGCGGTAGGGGTGGGCCAACGGCCACTCGGGGAAGGTGTTCGTCGAAAAGCGCTGGTGCACCAGGCCGATGGCCGACACGCATCGCTCCTCCGATAGGTCCTTGTAGTACACGCCCACCTGGTCGGCCAGCAGCAGGCCCTTGTAGACCACGGTGCGGCTGGACATGCTGGGCACGTAATACTCTTTGCTGTGCTTGAGTTTCAGGGCCTGGATGTTGGCGCTGGCTGTCTTGCGGATCACGTACAGCTTGCGCTCCAGCGCGTCCTGCACGATCACGTCATTGCCACGGCCGATGAAGACCTGGCGCAGGAGGGGCTCTTTCTTGCGCACGGTGGGGGACATGGGCATGTCCATATTGACCGGCACATCGCGCCAGCCCAGCAGCACTTGCCCTTCTGCCTTGATGGCTCGTTCCATCTCTTGCTCGCAAGCCAATCGCGAGGCGTGCTCCTTGGGCAAAAAGATCATGCCCACGCCGTATTCGCCGGCTGCAGGCAAGGTCACGCCCTGCTTGGCCATTTCTTCGCGGTACAGCGCATCAGGAATCTGGATCAGGATACCGGCGCCATCGCCCATCAGCGGGTCGGCACCCACAGCGCCACGGTGGTCGATGTTTTCCAGAATCTTCAGGGCTTGCGTCACGATGTCGTGGCGCTTGATGCCCTTGATGTGGGCCACAAACCCGAGGCCGCAGGCGTCGTGTTCGTTACCCGATGAATACAAACCGTGTTGTTGCAGATGCTGGATCTCGGCAGCCGTTGTGGTCATGGCGCACTCCTCATGTTTTTTTCGCAGGGAGTGGAAGATTAGTGCATTGCAACATGAGTTGGCAAGCACATTAAACAGGGTCAGATCAGGATTAAAAGAAGCTCTTTGCCGAAATGGATTTTATAGGGGACACATTAAAAAACATAGCTATTAGTGCTTATCAGAAAAGCGCTAGAGGATTTTTTGATCACTATTTCTTGCCGGTGCGGGGGCGCCCAGCACGTCCTTGGGTAACCCGGCGAGCAGTGCGCTGTTGTAACTTCTCAACAAATTCTGGTGCGCCCAGTGCCCAGCCACTCAGCACAGACTGGGTCAGAGCAGCCTGTTCCTGCGATCCGATACCTGCCTGCACCAAGGCGGCGTAGGCCGCCTCTCGTGCAAAGGGCGTATTGCCCAACGCCCAGTACAGCGCGTGGGGCGTGAGCAAGCGGTCATTCCGACGCCCCAGCCAGTGGGCATGGCTGGACCACGCGTAATCCGACGGCGGCACCACCAAACCCGCCCGAACAGGGTTGAGATCCAAGTACACCATGCAGGGCAGAAGGTAGCGCTCGGGCTCGAGCACAGTTGAGCGGTAGCGCCCCTCCCACAGGGTGCCGGTGCGGGCGTGGCGCCGATTGAAGTACTGCACATACCGCCGTCCCACCGCCTGCATCATCTGGGGCAACCCGTCGGCCGTGGCCGGCGTGGCCAGCAGATGAAAATGATTGCCCATCAACACATAGGCGTGCACGGCCACTGCGAATTTTTGGGCGTTGTCCGCCAGCAGCGTCAGCAACAACTCAAAGTCTTCGCTGTCCACAAAGATGGGCTGGCGATTGTTGCCACGCTGAATGACATGGTGCAGATGACCCGCAAGGGTCAGGCGCGGCAGGCGGGCCATGGGCTTCCATCGAAGAACAAAGGGACAGCGATGATAAATGCGTCCCCGATTTCGGCCTACCGCCGCACCCCGGTGATCAGGGGATGGTTTCAGCGTCTGCCGCGATGCTCGGTGGGTCCGTTGCGTCCGGTGAGACTGTCAAGCCAAAACGCGCCCCCAACACCTTGTCGAGACCGAACTCTTCAAGTATGGCGCGCAGCCGATCCGCTGCACTGCGCTTTTTCTGCCCCGTGTACCGCGCAATGACCAGCTCGTTCTTCATGCTGTGCTCCCAGCCGACCAACTCGGTCACCGTGACCTGGTAGCCACTGGCCTCCAGGTACAGACACCGCAGCACATTGGTAACCTGGCTGCCCAGCTCGCGGGTGTGCAAGGGGTGACGCCACAGCTCTGCCAACGGAGTACGCGCCAACTGCAGCGCTTTGCCTTGCCGCAGGCAGGCTGCCATCTCTGCCTGGCAACAGGGCACCAGCACCATGGCGCGGGCACGTTTTTGCAAACCAAAGGCGATGGCGTCGTCGGTGGCGGTATCGCAGGCATGCAGCGCGGTGACCACGTCGATCTGGGCGGGCAACTCGTCGGCATCGGTGGACTCGGCCACCGACACATTCAGGAACGACATGCGCTCAAAACCCAGTTTCTGGGCGAGTACACGGGACTTTTCCACCAGCTCTGCCCGGGTCTCCACGCC
The DNA here is from genome assembly GCA_947085645.1 of uncultured Gammaproteobacteria bacterium. Lineage (GTDB taxonomy): Bacteria > Pseudomonadota > Gammaproteobacteria > Burkholderiales > Burkholderiaceae_C > Acidovorax. The sequence goes on along the minus strand of CAMTXG010000018.1, from coordinate 78,820 downwards.
ATATATATGTCCGCGCCCGAGCGCCTTGAAGTACAGGTCGTACAGGATGAAACCCAAGTAGGACTTGCCCGCTCCGTGATCGGCAAGCGTGGGGCCCGGGGCGCTGCTCGACAACTCCGCCAGCAGAGGCTCGATAAAGTTGAACAGGTGATACACCTGCTTGAGCTTGCGCCGGGAGTCCTGGTTCAGCTTGCCGTCGCGTGTCAGAATGTGCAATTCCTTGAGCAACTCGACCGACTGGCCGGGTCGAAGTTCTGACAATGGACCGGGCTGTTGTGCAGCATCGCCGTTCAAAGCTGCAGCCGCCGCTCCGATCTTCTTGCCCTGACCAGCAGCCTTGGCGTAGGTCACCTTCTCTTTCTTCATTGGTCCACACCTTTCATCCCCAGTGACGCGGGGACCACAGGGCGGCTGGCCCCGACCTTCAACGCAAGCCAACCCCCCATGCCCAGGTCCTCCAGCACTTCCATGTTTCGCTCAAAAATAGCTTCGGCTTCGGGGAACACCTCCACTGCGCGGTCAATACTCTCCTCGCGCAGCAGGTGCAAGGTGGGGTACGGCGAGCGGTTGGTGCAGTTGGTCACGTCATCCACGTCGGTGCCCGCAAACTGAAAGTGCGGATGGAAACTCGCGATCTGCACCGTACCGACCAGGTCCATGGACTCGAGCACCCCGTCTGCCTCCTCTAAGAAGTCGTTGAAGTCCAGAAAGTCATGCAGACACTGAGGCAGTATGAGCAAGGTCGTGTCCCGCACCAACGCTGGCGCCGACACCAAGTCGGCCAATTCACTGCGAAGCACCTGCAGCACCTCGTCGGGATCAGTGGCCAAGGTCACCGCGTAGTGAATCTGGGATTTGACATGCACTCCTTTTGCAAACGGGCAGAGGTTCAGCCCGATGACCGCCCGCTCCAGCCATTGGACCGTGTCAGAAACAAACAAGTCTGCAGGTTCGGAAGATCCTGCAAGGGCGGCTGGTGGGTTTGGAGTCATGACGAAGCAAATGGCGCATGGCGCGCTGGGAGCACTGGGAGCACTGGGAGCGCGGGGTGGAGCACTGGATTTTACCGGCCGACGCCCCTCAGCGACCTGCCCACCTTGTGCTGATCGTCCCAATGCCCCAAAGCGCTTGATCACGCTGGCGAAAGCAACCGTCAACCCAGCAGACGCCTGCCAGTCAAGCGCTCATGCTCCCGCGCGGCAAAACGATCCGTCATGCCGGCGATGAAGTCCGCCACGGTACGGGCGCGAAGAGGCCCCTCATCCAGCGACGCCTGCTCGGCAAAGGCTGCTTTCATTTCCTGCGGGGACGTGGCGTAAGCGGCGAAAAGGTCCCGCACGACCTCTTGCGCATGGCCCGTGGTCTCCATCACGTTGGGGTGTCGGTACAGGTTTTTGAAAAGAAACCGCTTGAGCGTTTGCGAGCGCTCTCGCATCGCATCGCTGAACATCACGAGCGGTGGGCATCCTTTGCGCACAGCGTCCACGTCTGTCGGGTTGCAATCAGCCAGCGCCGTACGGGTGGCATCAATCACGTCGTAGACCTGCGCGCTGAGCATGCGCCTGATAGCCTCATACAACAGGCGGCGTTGTAGCGAAGGCTGTCCAAGCTCGGGGTATTCCGCTTGCGCGTCTGCTCTGTATCGATCAAACAGGGGCACGTCCCGCAACTGCTCCAGCGTGATCAAACCAGAGCGCACGCCATCGTCGATATCGTGCGCGTTGTACGCAATCTCGTCCGCGAGGTTGCACAGCTGGGCTTCAAGACTGGGCTGCTCCCGGCGCAAGAAGCGACCACCCACACCACCAGGTTCTTGATCTTCCAGCTGCTGGGCGTGCAGCTTGGAGCAATGCTTGAGTACCCCCTCACGCGTTTCGAAGGTCAGATTCAACCCGTCAAATTGCGGATACCGCTCCTCCAGCTTGTCCACAACGCGCAGGCTCTGCAGATTGTGCTCAAAGCCGCCATGCCCAGCCATACAACCATGCAGCGCATCCTGCCCCGCATGACCAAATGGCGTGTGCCCAAGATCGTGCGCCAGCGAAATCGCTTCCACCAGATCCTCATTGATCCGCAACGATCGCGCAATCGATCGCCCCAGTTGAGCCACTTCGAGCGAGTGCGTGAGCCGCGTTCGAAACAGGTCACCTTCATGGTTCAGAAAGACCTGCGTCTTATAGACCAGCCTGCGAAATGCCGTGGAGTGAACAATCCGATCCCGGTCACGCTGGTACTCAGTACGGGTCGGTGCAGGCGCCTCATAAAAGAGCCGACCCCGACTTGCCGCCGGGTCGCAGGCATAAACCGCAAGATCAGAATTTTGAGTCAAAATACTCACTGGCGCTTATCCATAAAGCGCTGAAAGCTATATATTCAGTAGCAAACTACCCGCACAACTACGCGCAGCAGGCATCGATCACTTCACGAACCAGTGCATCTGGCGCCGCACGCAACACCGCTCTGCCAGGCCCATCAATAAGAACAAAACGGATCTCTCCACCTTCGGACTTTTTATCGACCCGCATCAGATCCAGGTAGCGACCCGCATTGTCCGCCGCATCCAATACCGGCCCCTTCGTTGGCAAACCCGCACGCTCGATCAGTTTGGTGAGCCGCTGAACAAAAGCCTCATCGACCATCCCAAGCCGACGCGATAACTCGGCGGCCATCACCATCCCGGCGGCAACTCCTTCGCCGTGAAGCCAAACGCCATAGCCCATCCCTGCTTCGATGGCGTGGCCGAAGGTATGGCCGAAATTGAGGATGGCGCGAAGCCCGGATTCCTTTTCATCTTGGCTAACAACCCAAGCCTTGATTTCGCAACTCCTGCGCACACAGTAAGACAGGGCGACGGAATCTCGGGACAACAATTGGTCAACCGAAATCTCTAACCAGGCCATGAACTCCATGTCCGCGATCGGCCCGTATTTCAAAACCTCTGCAAGACCTGAACGCAATTCGCGCAACGGCAGGGTTGCTAGTGTGGACAAATCACAAACAACCAGCTGAGGCTGATGAAATGCCCCAATCATGTTCTTGCCGAGCGGATGGTTGATCGCTGTCTTTCCCCCTACCGAAGAATCCACTTGCGCCAGCAGTGTCGTAGGCAATTGCACGAACTGAACACCCCGCATGTACGTTGCAGCAGCAAAGCCTGTCATATCGCCAACGACTCCACCGCCCAAGGCGAACAGCACCGTCTTTCGATCGCACCCATTTGACAAAAGAGCGTCGAATATCAACTCCAATGTCCGCCAGTCCTTGAACTCCTCACCATCAGGCAGGGATACTGAATGAACCATGGGGTAGAACCGCTTCAACTGATTTACTAGCCCGTCCAAATATAAAGCACCCACCACGGTGTTAGTTACAACAAGGGCTGACGTACCTGAAGGCGGTCGGACTTTTTCGCACCATGAACCCTCCCCATAGGCTAGTATCCTGATGTCGTAGCTCCGCTCCCCAAGATTGATTGAGACGTTGTTGGCAACGACACTGCCTAATGGAGCCGAATAGCAATCCGTCATATTTTTGCTCAACTGAGGTGAACCAAATAGTTTACGTCCACCAATACGGAAAAAAGGGGTTTGGTTTGTAAGTAAAAAGCCCCTTGACTTGAGCCAAGGGGCGATTTGAAGTTCCGAAGAAGGCGAAATTGCTTCCGCCTTCAACCACCGCCGTTCAATTATGGGCAGGGGCCGCCGTCAACGGCAACTGACACTTGCCTAGTCACAGACTGGGTATCTCGGGTTGCTGTAACTAGAAAATTATAACAAGCTGGTGGCGGCGCAGGTGGCGTTCCGTTTATAACGCCATTATTGCCTGCAGTCCCGCTGGTTAACCATCCGGGGACTCCATTGAAGATCCAGGTAACAGGTTTTGTCGTGTCTCCTCCGCTCGCAGAAAATGCATAGGCGTACGAGCCCGTGCTAGATGCAGCAGGCAACGGACACGCCGTACCCACTGCCGAACTGCATCCATTGACTGTGAATACCAATGGCCCAATTGTCGGGGTCGTCGGTGGGGCCGGAGGAGCTGGCACGGTGGGAGCTGCCACCACCGTTATCTTCAGGTTCTTCACGGCCACGTTTCCAGCGCCGTCCACAACGCGTAGGACAATGGCGTAATCGCCTGCTGAAGCGCTGGTAGTACCACTGAGAACCCCACTTGCACCCAATGTCAAGCCCGCAGGGAGACCTCCGATGGCAGACCAGGTGAAAGGCCCCACACCCCCTTCAAGAGAAAATGCATAGGCAAACGAGTTCCCGGCGGTGACAGAAATTGAGTCGTCACCGGTGATAACCAAAGGTGCTCCCGTTCCAACGCTATTATTGACGCTGACTGCATGCAAGGATACGATCGGATCTTGTATACCGTTCGAAACATCATTATCAAATCGATCGGCCACATACTCCAAAAGAATAACACCAACGTCTGGCCCGCTAGAAAGAGAGATTTGCCCCACACCGCTGATAGTGCGTACCTGCAACACATTTCCATTTTGGGAGCCAGACAGTAGGCGGGAGCCCACGTACGCACCAAAAGGGCGGATGCTAACCTGCAGGTTGGCGCCTGCAGTAGGATTAGGAATCGGCTGGTTCGCGTCATCTCTCACAAAGGCTTGAATGCCGACATTGTCAGGCACTAAACTGGTATTGAGCTTGGAACCCAAAGAGAAGGGTGCCATAGTCGTCGCAATGACGTTTGCTGGCTTTCCGGTGGCAGCGCCTACCACAATATCAGCACTGGCACTCGACACCAAGTTGTCGCTTGGGTTAGTAACCGAGCAGGTCACACGCGCTACCCCGGCTTGGTTTCCCGCATGAAAGTGAAAAGATGCACCACCTGAGTTTGAGCCCAGTGTGACAGAGCGGTAGGCAAGAGGGTTGCCATTATCATCCTCATGCTCCTTGTCACCATCCAAATAATACAAGGCACCAGAATCCAGCCCTCCAGCCAAATTACAAGCGAAAATATCCTTACCACCGGGGATTGGGGCTCCACCCTTCCGCGCCTCCACATAAACCGTGGTTGTGTAAGATGCGTAAGCGCCTATTCCAGCCCGCGCATTCGCGATATTAATCGGCAACTGCGATTTTTCAGCCCGAACGGATATGCTGTAGGGTAAATTTGAAGAGCCTGGACTCCCACCGCCACCACCGCAGGCGGCCAAAACCCCTACGAGCATCAAAGCCGACAATTTGTATAAATTCACCATCTTACATCCTCTCAGCAACTATATTTCAACGAACCGAAGTGCGTTCGGTTATGACTTTAGGCGTTATGAAAACGAGCATTTCTTGTTTATTTGCCTGCTTAGTGCGGGTCTTGAACAAGTTCCCCAAGCCCGGAATATCACCCAAAACAGGAACTTTACTCTCCGTATTATCCTCAAATAATTCAAATATACCACCAATAACAACCGTTCCACCATTCTCAACCAACACTTGAGTTTTGATGTGCTTAGTATTAATAGCGCGAACATTATTCAAAACTTCGCCCGGACTATCTTTATTGACATCCAAATCTAGAATTATATTTCCCTCAGGCGTTATCTGCGGAGTAACTTCCAGCTTGAGCACTGCCTTCTTGAAAGCAATAACAGTACCCCCGTTTGGAGCAGTTACAGGATAAGGAAATTCAGTACCCTGCTCGATCGACGCCTTAGTCTGATCTGCAGTTACTACCCGGGGACTCGAAACGATTTTACCTTTACCATCAGCCTCAAGCGCTGATATTTCCAGATTCAAAAATCTATTGACTGCAGAATTGAAAATAGATATCGCAAAACTAGATGGATCGTATCCACCTTGAGCTTGCGCAGGAAGATTTACAAAATTACCTAATGTATTAACTGCGCCTCCAGCACTCGTAGTTGCGACAGCGTTGCTGTAACTCGTACCAAAAGCCACACGGTTCCCGCCACCGACGCCATATCCGCCATCGCCGCCTCTGTTAGCACGAAGGTCGGTTGCCCCCAGACGAACACCCAACGAGCGGCCAAATGTGTCTGAAGCTTCCACAATACGCGCCTCGATCATTACCTGACGCACAGCGACATCCAAAGTCGCCAGAAGTTGTCGCACTTCTTCAAGTTTGCTAGGCGTATCCGTTACAAATAGTTGATTTGTACGCGGTTCAGCTATAGCACTGCCCCGTTCTGACAGGAACCTATTGGATGTTCCGCCCGTCGACCCACCGCCGCCGCTAGATGCCGTGAGTTGGGTAACCATATCTACGGCCTTGGCGTAATTCATTTGGAAGGCTTGAGTTCTGAGTGGCTCAAGCTTCTGGATGGCCGCCGCAGCCTCGTAGTCTTTTTTGGTACGGTCATCGATTTCGTCTTTAGGTGCAATCCACAACACTGTGCCGGTTTTTCTCATCCCTAGACCCTTGGCGTCCATGATGATTTGCAAAGCCTGATCCCAAGGAACGTCCTTAAGACGAAGAGTCAACGACCCTGTGACGGTATCAGAAGTAACAATATTGAAATTTGTAAAGTCTGCTATAACTTGCAGCAGTGAGCGCACTTCAATATTCTGGAAGTTCAACGATAGCTTTTCGCCACTATAACCAGGGCCTTGCGTCAGCTTGCTTAAGTCTACTTTCTTCTGGCGAATTTCAACCACAAATTGGCTGTCGCTTTGATATGCACTATGTTCCCACTCTCCCACTGGCTCGATGAGCATCCGCACACGCTCGCCCTGTTGAGTAGTACTAATAACTTGAACAGGCGTCCCGAAATCAGCCACATCCAATCTGCGCCGCAAACCCTCCGGCAATGAAGATTTCAAGAAATCGACAACCAGACCCTTGCCTTGTTGTCTTATATCCACGCCCACTTGGCTGGACGGTAGCGAAACAACTATGCGCCCCGACCCATCAGCGCCTCTCCGAAAGTCGACATCTTTAAGGACTTGAAAATCGGAATTAATAGTTTCTGAAAAAACCTGCGATTGAATTGACGGAAGAACACTTACACCAGAGGATGTTCCGAGGGAAATAATCAGTGATTTTCCTTGAATCTCTGCCTGGTAAGATGACGCCTGCTTGAGATTGAGAACTATGCGAGCGCGATCGCCAGCTTGAACAACGTTTACAGACTTTAAATTGCCTTGATTAACCTCAAAAGCGGTCTTTCCGCTTGCATTGACAGTTCCGGGAAAGTCCAATGCGATCCTAGCTGGAGACTGGATTGAAAATCCAGTAGGCAGACCTTGAAGGGGTTCCGCAAAATCGATCCGCACGACGTCAGTACCGTTCTGCGTGCTACCCACTACTGATTGAATAGCTGACTGTGCCCATGCTTCAAATGGCACAAAAATTGATGCCGACAACAACATCGCGCACCGAAACAGCCGATGCGTCCAAAATTTAGCGTATTTCATTTTTTACCCTCTTGCAGATCCAGCGTGGCAGTGCGTTCCACCCAATCACCGGTAGCGTCCTGTACTATCTCGCGCAATTGAATGGAGCTTTCATTTATCCGAGTTATCTTTCCATAATTCTGCCCTAAGTAGCTTCCAACTCGAACTTGATACAACAAGTTGTCTACCTTTAACAAAGCAGTCGGCACTCCCTTTTTATCCAAACTACCAACCATGGACATGGCGTCTAACGGATAACTCTCCAACGGCTCTTTACGCCTCGCCATTTCAGGCGCTATTAAGGCGGCATTTGAAGCTAGCTGCGTTGAATCTCTTCTCAGAGCCTGCGTTAACTTCAAAGAGTTAAATGGCTCAACGCCTGGATCGGCTGTGTAGGATTGTGGCAAGAACTGCTTTGGCTCGGTGAGCGGAGTTACGCGGGGTTTTGTGGTCGCACGCAACTCAGACATCCACTGGCGCAGGTCATCTTCACCAGATGAACCGCATCCAAAAAGAGTAAGTGAAACCGAGATTACAAGAATATTTAGGCGTGACATGACTATTATTTCACCCCCACTGCTTGCTTTTGCGCCTGTATTTCCTCAGGATCGAGATACCTGAACGTACGCGCCGTCGCATCCATCGTTAGTGAGCCACTGTCTTTAGCCGTGGGCGCTATTGAAATATTATTCAAAGTCACGATGCGGGACAGATGAGCAATATCAGAAGCAAAAGCTCCCATATCATGATACTTACCTGTCACCCGCACCTCGATAGGCAACTCCGCATAATACTCTCGAACAACAATCTGCCCAGGCCGAAATAAATCAAATTGAAGGCTTCTTCCAAGTCCAGCTTGGTTAATGTCGGAGAGAAGGGCAGCCATTTCAGCTTTACTCGGAAGCTGTTTTTCGAGTTGAATAACATATTGCTGCACCTGCTCTCGCTGCCGCTTCAAGGCATCCAAACTCACGGCCTTTACTAATTTTGCTTGATAGTCGGTCCGAAGTGCCTGCTCTTTAGCAATTTCCGTTTGTAGCTCGACTTCGTATTCGTTAATTTTTGCGAACCACAACGCCGCCGCCACAGCAACCACGATAAACAAACATAACAGGGCTTTAGGGGCAATAGGCCAAAGTGACGGATCTTTGGTATCGAGATTCCGAAACTGCCTTGTGATATTTTGCTGCAAGGCATTAAAATCTATACTTGAAGCTGATTTTTTTGCCATATCTATTTCCCCGCTCCAACATCGCCGCTTGCAGCACCAAGCGATTTTTGAGCTTCACCGGTACGCATTAGTCGAAAACGCAAATTAAATGTGGAAACTCGTCTCTGATCCCGGGGAGTCAGTGCTATGTTACTAGCGACAATTTCTACCAATTCAGGCTTTGACAACCAAGGCGTGTTGTCAGTTAAGTTCCTGAGCATCTCCGAGACTCTCTCGTTAGACTGCGCTACGCCTTGCATCGCGATAACCTGTTCGGTTTGTTTAATGCTCGTTACGTAGGCGCCGTCCGGAATTTGCTGTACCAGCTCATTTAAAAGATGAACCGGCAAATTACGATCTGACTGCAGGTCTTCGACTGCCTTCTGCCGCGCTCTCAGCGCAGCAATTTCATCTTCAATAGTTGCAATTTCTTTAATCTGATTTTCAAGAATTGTGATTTCACCCTGAAGAAAAGAGTTCTTTTCTTGCTGCGCTGTGATCATCATCTGGAACCACCAGTAGATAGCTCCGGCAATAACCAAGCCGATCAAAAACGATGCAAACATCGTCGCCTGAAACGCTTCTTTTCTGCGCTTGCGGGCAGCCTCCCGGTGAGGAAGTAAGTTGATCAATATCACTGTAAAAACCTCCGCATGGCCAGGCCGCAGGACGTCAAATAAGACGGGGCTTCACGAACCATTTTTTTGAGTCGGACGGAACTCCCGATCTCCATTCCGTCAAACGGGTTAACTGCGCTGCACGCAAAACCAGTCTGCTGAGTCACGGCCTCAGTGAGGCCCGGCAAAGGCGCCGACCCGCCCGCGAGCATGATGTGGTCCACACGGTTGTGCGGCGTGCTCGTGAAAAAGAACTGCAATGCTCTGCCGATTTCTTGTGCCATGCTGTCGACAAATGGGCGAAGAACTGCGGACTGGTAATCTTCAGGGAGGTCACCATTGCGTTTCTTGCTTTCAGCCTCTTCTACAGAAAAGCCATATTGCCGAACAATCAGCTGCGTTAACTGGGCACCACCAAACGCTTGATCACGGTCGTATAACACCTCTTCGTTTCGAATGACTTGCATGCTGGTGGTCAACGCCCCCACCTCAAAGAGCGCAACCATGGCGTCTACGCCTTTGTTTGGCAGCGCTTCAATCAACCGCCCCGCGGCCAGTCGCGATGCATGAGACTCAATATCCACCACCACAGGCTTCAATCCAGCCGCCTCGGCCAACCCCTGCCTGTCCTGCACCTTTTCCCGGCGCGAAGCAGCAATCAACACATCAACATCACCTGGAGCATTTTTGCTAGGACCGATGACGCAAAAATCGAGACTCACTTCGTCCAGTGAGAAGGGAATGTATTGATTGGCCTCGGACTCGACCTGTACTTCAAGTTCTTGCTCCGTCATCCCACCGGGCAAAGTAATTTTCTTGGTGATGACGGCAGAGGGAGGAAGCGCGAGGGCTACGTTCTTCGTTCGAGTCCCACTCTTCTTCACAAGCCGTCGCAAGGCATCAGCAACCTCATCGAACTTCTCGATGTTGCCATCCGTGATCCAGCCTCGCTCGAGCGGCTCGATCGCGCAACGCTCCAGAACCAGACTACCCGCCTTATCACGCCCTAGCTCCACCAGCTTGACGCTGGAGGAGCTGATGTCGATTCCCAGCAGCGGTGCAGACTGGCGACTGAACAAAGACCCCATTGAGCTCAAGATTGGTCCCCTGTAACTTGCCAAAATGAGGCAACAAAACTTAACACTTCACATGAATGCTATCAGTAAGATAGTTCTCCGGCAAAGAATTTTCCCCATGTAACACCTTATGAGCGTTGCCAAAAGCAGACGGAACTTTTGGCGTCTGCAACACCATTCCGCGTGAACCGGGCACCTTCCGAGAAGATTTGACGCCCTTGGGGGCGACGTATTTCAGCCGCTGTTGGAAGACATTTTTATAATGCTGGTTCTTACCCCATCGGAGCGATATGCCGCCGCCCTCCCCCTTGAAGTCCCCCGAGAAAAAATCGGATCACAAAACAGCAAGCGCTTCCACCACTTGGTTCAGTTGGATGTTGCGTGCAATCCTTTGGTTGACGGGGCTGGCTGCTGCTGGCGCGCTCGCACTGGTTTTGACGGTTGCTGTGGCCCTTGCAGTGGCCTATCCCAACCTGCCGGACATTTCTGATCTCGCCGACTACCGGCCGAAACTTCCGCTGCGCGTCTACTCCTCGGAAGGAGCTCTTCTCGGCGAATTTGGCGAAGAACGGCGCAATCTCACGCCGATCGGCGAAATCCCCAAGGTCATGAAGGATGCGGTTCTGGCCATTGAAGACACGCGCTTCTTCCAACACGGCGGCGTTGACTACAAGGGGGTGATGCGGGCCGGCCTTGCAAACCTGGGCCGGGTTAAAAGCCAGGGGGCTTCAACGATCACGATGCAAGTGGCACGTAATGTTTATCTTTCATCTGAAAAAACATTTACACGCAAAATTTACGAAATCTTACTCACTTTCAAATTGGAACATTTGCTTTCCAAGGACCAGATTCTCGAAATTTACATGAACCAGATTTTTCTGGGAAATCGTGCATATGGATTTGCGGCAGCTTCGGAGGCCTATTTTGGCAAGCCACTTAAATCCGTATCTATTGCAGAAGCGGCGATGCTTGCCGGGCTTCCCAAAGCACCGTCGGCTTACAACCCCATCAGCAATCCAAAACGTGCTCGGTCACGCCAGCTCTACATCATTGAGCGCATGGAGGAGAACGGGTTCATCTCGGCCCAAGAAGCGATTGATGCCAAGAAGGAAGAGTTGAAGATCCGCACCGGCCCCGACAGCACACGTGTGCATGCCGAGTACGTTGCCGAAATGGCGCGGCAACTCATCTTTGCCCAGTACGGCAACGAGGCATACACCAGGGGACTGAACGTCTATACCAGTTTGAACGCTGCGGAGCAGGATGCTGCGTACGGCGCGCTGCGCAAAGGCATCATGGACTACGAGCGCCGCCAGCAGTACCGGGGCCCGGAAAAGTTTGTGTCGCTTCCAACTTCCGCCCAGGAAGTTGAAGATGCGATTGACGATGCGCTCGCCAATCACCCCGACAACGGCGATGTGTTGTCGGCCGTGGTGCTGGAAGCCAATGCCCGCAAGATCGTTGCCGCCCGAGCCAATGGCGACACGCTGGAGATAGTGGGAGAGGGCCTCAAGCCTGCTCAATCGGGCCTCAGCGACAAGGCGCCTCCGAATATCAAGATCCGCCGAGGCGCTGTGATCCGCGTGGTGAAGACACCCAAGAACACCTGGGAAATCACGCAGTTGCCTGAAGTAGAGGGCGCCTTCGTTGCCCTGGACCCCCGTACCGGTGCCATTCGCGCGCTGGTGGGCGGATTCGATTTTGACAAGAACAAGTTCAACCATGTCACGCAGGCGTGGCGCCAGCCGGGCTCCAGCTTCAAGCCTTTCGTCTACTCCGCTGCGCTGGAAAAAGGCTTCACCCCCGCCACCGTAGTGAACGATGCCCCCCTGTTCTTTGATTCGGGGGTGACAGGCGGACAGCCCTGGGAGCCAAAGAACTACGACGGCAAGTACGATGGCCCGATGAGCCTGCGCACGGGCCTGGCCAAATCCAAGAACATGATTTCGATTCGTGTGCTGCAGGCAGTGGGACCGAAGGCAGGGCAAGAATGGGTATCTCGATTCGGATTTGATGCGGACCGGCACCCCGCCTACCTCACCATGGCGCTGGGCGCCGGCTCGGTGACACCTTTGCAGGTGGCGGCGGGGTACTCCGTGTTTGCCAACGGTGGCTATCGCGTCAACCCATGGCTTATAGCTAAAGTCACCGACCACAAAGGCCGGGTGATTTCTGAGACCACGCCCCCTGTGACCAGCGAGCAGCCTCGGGCCATTGATGCGCGCAATGCATTCATCATGAACAGCCTGCTACAAGAGGTCACCCGCTCGGGAACGGCCGCACGCGCCCAAGCGACCCTCAAGCGGCCCGATCTTTACGGCAAGACCGGCACAACCAATGACTCGTGGGATGCATGGTTTGCGGGTTACCAGCCGACCATTGCTGCCGTCACCTGGATTGGCTACGACACGCCGCGCAACCTGGGCAACCGTGAAACAGGCGGTGGGCTTAGCCTGCCCGTGTGGATCAGCTTCATGCAACAGGCCCTCAAGGGTGTGCCTGTGATGGAAACACCTGTCCCACCCGGCGTGGTGAACGTGGGCGGTGAATGGTTCTACGACGAATATGCGCGTAACGCAGGGGTTGCAAGCGTGGGGCTCGACGACCGCTCAACATCCACGGCCGTCAGTCCAACGACCCCGCCCCCTGCAGAGGAACGCAGTCGCATTCTGGATCTGTTCAGAAACTGACGAGTGCGCTCCACCTGTTGGTCAAACTGAAGCAAGGCCCTGCCAGGCCTTGCTTGTGGAAGCATCGAGCTTGCCGCTGCAGCGCCCCTGCTCAGGCTGTAAAGGTGAGCGGCAAACCCGACTGCGAGGCGGCGTCACGGCTTAGGCACGCAAAAAACTCCCCTGCCCCCTTGGTGTCCTGCCACACCGTCCCGTCAAACCGGTAGTGATAACCGCCGGAACGCGCCGCCATCCACACTTCATGCAGCGGTTTTTGCAAATTGATCACGATTTGAGTTCGATTGGGAAACGTCAGTGTGACCATGCCGCCAGAGCGCTGGGCGTCTACATCCGCGTCTGTGGTGTCGTTGATGAGGTCGCAACTGCGCTCAACCCCAGCAAGCAGTTTTTCAGCGTGATCCAGAAATTCAAGGTCGGTCATTACAATTTGCGCATGTTGAAAGCTTCCCAAATTCTAGTCAGGACGTTTGTCCTTGCTGCCAGTGCGGCGGCCCTTGCGGGTTGCGGACAGCGTGGTCCGCTGTTTCTGCCCACCGGACCGGCGGCGACCCAAAGGGCCGCGTTGCCGCAGACGCTCACCGCAGGCACCGGTTTCTCCGCGACTGAAGCCGCTGCAGTTGCACCAGCCCCCGCCGCATCGACGCCCCGCTGACAGGGACAAACAGTGTGCAGACCACCGCAGTGGTCATTCTCTCTTCGCTTGATCTCCATCAAGCGTCAAACGGTGTGGCACTCGTACAGTCTGCGCTTTATTGCACCGCAGGACGGCCATGGCCATCGAACTTTACCGCGACAAGAACCACGCTTGCCTGATGTTCACCGACCTCATCGAAGAGGACGGGCAGGCCGTGCAGGCTAATCAATTTCTCATCGTGGACGACGACACGGGCGCCATCATCGACCCGGGCGGCAACCTGGCGTTCAACGAGTTGTTCATGGGGATGACGAAACATTTCCCGCCCCACAAGCTGTCCTACCTGATCGCCTCACATGCCGATCCAGACATCATTGCGTCGCTCGACCGGTGGTTGACCAGCACCAAAGCGAACCTGGTGATCTCACGGGTGTGGGAGCGATTTGTGCCTCACTTCACCAAGGTGGGCAAGACTGAAAACCGCGTCATCGGTGTGCCCGACAGCGGCGGCCACCTGCCGCTGGGGCGCCATGAGCTGGTGTTGCTGCCCGCGCATTTCATGCATTCCGAGGGCAACTTCCACTTCTACGACCCGGTGAGCCGCATCCTGTTTACCGGTGACCTGGGGGTGTCGATGATGTCAGGTGCAGAGGCACGTGTGCCGATCACCGACCTCAAGGCGCACATACCGCGCATGGAAGGGTTTCACCGCCGCTACATGGTGTCCAACAAGATCCTGCGCCTGTGGACGCGCATGGCCCGGCAGCTGGATATTTCCATGCTGGTGCCACAGCACGGCGCACCCATCATGGGCAAAGAAGCCATTAACGACTTCTTTCACTGGATCGAAAATCTGATGTGTGGCATCGATCTGTTCGACGACCGAGCCTACCAGATCCCTAAGGAGTTTATCGACCCCCTGACGCGCCAGATGCGCCCCGCCCTGCAGGCAACGGGTCGTTGACTTACAAATGTGAGTCAAATTGACCTCTAGCGCTTATCCATAAAGCGCTAGTTGCTACTATTTTTATAGCATTTCTTCAGTTGGTGCGGGCTGATGTCCGGGACGCCGCAGACGCAGCCCCTGCCCGTGCTGCACGCCGCTTGCGCAACACGTTCCACACGCGCCACCCCAGCAGCGACACAAGAATGGCCGCGTACACCGCCACCTCGCCAAAGTCATTCTTGCCCGCGCGCATCCAGAAGAAGTGAAGGATTGCCAGCGCCGCAATGGCATACACCGTACGGTGCAACGCCTGCCAGCGCTTGACGCCCATGGCCTTGATGGCGCGGTTGAACGAGGTAGCGGCCAGCAGCGTCAGCAGCAGCAGTGCGAGCGAGCCGACGAGGATGAAGGGCCGCTTGATGATGTCCCGCACGATGTCGGCCACATCAAAACCCATGTCAAACCAGCTGTAGCTGAGCAGATGCAGTAAGGCGTAGAAAAACACGAACAAGCCGAACATGCGCCGAAACCGGGCGAGTTGCGGGGTCGATGTGACCACCCGCAGCGGCGTGACCGCCAGCACCAGGCACAGCGCTCGCAGCGTCCAGTCCCCGGTGGCGCGGATCAAGGCCTCAGCAGGATTGGCCCCCAGCTGGTTCGCCAACGCAGCGTAAACCAGCCAGGCCAAGGGCAGAAGGCACAGCACAAACACCGCGGGTTTGGCGGCGGGATGGAGCAGAAGTTTTCGCATGGGCTCGCGCGTCCAAGGCTCACCGGAGGGCGAGCGCACCGGACGCGTCAGACAAAGGACTAGTAGAACTTCTTGAGGTCCATGCCCGCGTAGAGCTGTCCCACCTGGGCTTCGTAGCCGTTGAACATCAGTGTCTTGCGCTTCTTGGCGAATAGCCCGTCTTCACCAATGCGACGCTCAGTAGCCTGGCTCCATCGTGGGTGGTCCACTTCGGGGTTCACGTTGGAATAAAAACCGTATTCCTGCCTGGCCGCCTTGTTCCATGCGGTGGCTGGCTCTTTGTCGACGAAGCGGATCTTGACGATGCTCTTGGCGCTTTTGAAGCCGTACTTCCAAGGCACCACCAAACGCACGGGCGCACCATTCTGATTGGGCAACACCTCGCCATACATACCAAAAGCCAGCAGGGTAAGGGGATGCATAGCCTCGTCCATGCGCAGACCTTCGACGTAGGGCCATTCGAGCACTCGAGAACCCACGAAAGGCATGGTGGCCTTGTCAGCTAACGTCACGAACTCCACGTACTTCGCGTTGCCCTGGGGCTCAACGCGTTTGATGAGCTCTGCCAGCGAGTACCCCACCCACGGGATGACCATCGACCAGCCTTCCACGCAGCGCAGGCGGTAGATACGCTCTTCCTGCGCACTCAATTTGAGAAGGTCTTCAATACCGTACTTGCCAGGTTTCTTGACGAGCCCTTCCACCTCCACTGTCCAAGGGGTTGTCTTGTGCGTGTGCGCGTTGCGGGCAGGGTCTGCCTTGTCGGTGCCGAACTCGTAAAAGTTGTTGTAGGTGCTCGCGTCCTTGTAATCGGTGAGCTTTTCCATCGACATGGCACCTGGCACCGACGACTTGGCGCCTGCCAGTGCCGCCAGCTTGCCAGGGCGTGTTGCCTGGGCTTGCTGGGCAAGGGCCTCGCGCCCTGCCCATGCGGCCATGGCAGCACCAGCGGCACCGCCTGCCATCAGCTTCAGCATCTGGCGGCGGTCCTCGTACACGGAACGTGGGGTGATTTCCGAAGGGATGGGGTGATTGAAACCTGTGTTGCGGGGGGGTGTCAGCATGGCTAGCCTCCGGTCATTCTCTGGTTGAAACAGCTGTGCGGTTGAGCAGAACAACTGTTAGTTCGTTCCTTGGACCGCTCAGGTTACACCGAAGACGCAATAGTTGCTGACTGCTTCGCTATGCCCCATAACCCCGCCACAGCATCACAACGTGCCGTAGCTGTGGAGCCCGCTCAGGAACATGTTCACACCCAGGAAGGCAAACGTGGTGACCGCCAGCCCCACCAGCGCCCACCAGGCCGACACGGTGCCGCGCAGTCCCTTCATGAGGCGCATGTGCAGCCAGGCAGCGTAGTTCAGCCAGACGATCAGCGCCCAGGTTTCCTTCGGGTCCCAGCTCCAGTAGCCGCCCCAGGCCTCGGCCGCCCACAACGCGCCCAGCACAGTCGCAATGGTGAAGAAGGCGAACCCCACGGCGATGGACTTGTACATCACATCGTCGAGAATTTCGAACGACGGTAGCCTTTCTGCAATGCGCTTGCGGCCCAGCAGAATGCCCGCGACGATGAATGCGGAGATACCGAAGTACACCATCCAGTAGCTGCCGCCGCTTTCACTCGCGCCCTGGCGGAACACGATGGGCTCGAAACACAGCACCACGCCCAGCAGCCACAGGGGCGCCAGTTTGTACCAGCGGGTTTCCGTGGCCTGCTGCTTGATGAGGTAGGCAAACGCAACCATGGCCGCCAGCGCGAACGTGCCATAGCCGATGAAATTGGCGGGTACATGCAGCTTCATCCACCAGCTTTTCAGGGCCGGCACCAGGGGCTGGATCTCATGCGCCTCGCGCACCACCGTGTACCAGAGCAAAAAGCCCACGGCCGCGCTCACCACCAGCATCACAAAACCGCCGAGCGCGCGCGTGTCGTACTGCTCTTCGTAGTACAGATAGAACGCCGCCGTCATCCAGCAGAACATCACGAACACTTCGTACAGGTTGCTGACCGGAATGTGGCCGATGTCGGGGCCAATCAGGTAGCTCTCGTACCAGCGCACCAGGGTGCCGATAAGCGCCATAGCAACGGCAACCCAGGCAATGCGGGAACCGAGCAGGCTCATGGTCTTGCCCTCGCCGAGCGAGAACATGCCAATCCAGTAGAACGCGGTGCTCATGAAGAACAGCATGCTCATCCACAGAATGGCGGACTGACTGGACAGAAAATACTTGAGGCCAAACACCGTATCGGCCCGCGCCAGGCTGCCTGCACCGTCTTGCTGGTACAAGCCGATAGCCATCAGAGAAACCGCTGCCACGATGAGAACCAGCGCGCGCAAGGGCCGCCAGAACCAGCACAGCCAGATGGTGCAGGGAATCGTTCCGAGCAGGATGCCTTTTTCGTAGCCATCCATGAAGTTGCCGTAGCGCTGCAGGGCATACAGCCCGCCCACCAGTACGATGGCGGCAAACAGCCAGTCGAACCAGTTGCGGCGGGAAAAAAACCCTTCGTTCAGGGTGATGGTGGTCGTCGCGGTGTTCATGCTTTGCCTTCGCGGGGCGAGGCCCCTATCAATTTCTGTGCGAGCTCTACAAACTCTTGGTCACCGTCCATGGTCTTGCGGTTGGTCGACAAGGCCATGGTGGCTTGGGTTCGGCCATCCTGCGGCGCCAGCCAGACCCAAATGCGCCGTTCGCGCACATAGAGCATGGCGAAAATCCCGAGGATGAGCAAGGCACAGCCCAGATAAACAATATTCTTTCCAGGGGCTCGCGCCACCTGGAACACGCTGGCCTGCACCTGAGTGAAGTCTTTCAGCTCAAACGCCAGCGGCGCGGGGTAAATCTGTGCATCGCTGAGCGACAGCACCGCCTGCGTCATAAATCCCTGCGTCTGGTCATCCTGCGGCAAGGCAGGCAGCCCGGCGCGCTGGCGCGAGAGCTGGGCCACCTCGAACAAAGTGCCGTTCAGGATGCGCACCAGCACCTCGCCCGCGCGTGCGCGCTCGGCTTCGGGCACATTGGCTTCCATGAAGTCCGACACAGCCTGCAGGCCGCCGGTCGGCTTGCCATCGACCATGCCCTGGCCTGCAAACAGCGCCAGTGCGCGCGATGCAGATTGCTGGAGCTGGTCTGCGAGGTCAGGGCGCGACGCATCAATGGCCTGCGAGACATACCGGCGTATGGCCTCCTCACGCGCATCGGGGTCGGCCAGCAGCGTTTTCATGCTCAAAAAGCCGTCCATGCTGCCCTTGTCGTCGGCAGGTACACGCAGATAGCGAAACGGCTCCGAGGGCGTCTCGCGCACACCCAGCAGGAACACAGGCACGCCGTCACCGGTGTCCACAGGCAGCATGTAGTTGTGGAACTCGCGCGCCTGGCCCGCAGCGTCGCGCAGCTTGTAGCTGACGCTGGGACCCACGTTGCGCAGCTCTTTCTTGGTCACGGTTTTATTGGCTGCACCAAGGCGCGATTCGACGGACTCGCGCAAGTCCACCTTGCGCACATCAACACCTGAGCCGCTGCCGCCTGCGTCCGCAAAGTTCTCTACGTTGATGGTGCGCAGCGCGGTGAACTCCAGCGTCAGCGTGTCACTGCCAGGGCCGCCGCCGTTGTTGGTCAGCTGGGTGGAATTTCCCACCACGCCTTCCACATCGATGGGCTTGGCGCCCGCCACCATCGGGACACCACGCAGCTTCAGGAGCGAGCCGCCATCGTCAAAACTCGACTGATAAATCTCAATGCCCTTGTAGCTAGCCGGGTGATTCACCTCCACGCGGGCCTCTGTCTTCTCGCCAGTGGCCTTGTCGTGAATCACGATCTCGCTGGCGAACAGCTTGGGCATGCCGGTGGAGTAATGCTCCACGATGAACTTCTTGAGCTCGATGGCAAAGGGCAGATCTTGCAGTAGCACCCCGTCGGACTGGTTCAGGATGGCGGTACTCGACTGGGTGCCTTCGGCCACCAGCAGGTTGCCGCGGAAGGTGGGGTTGCGCTCCGACAGGCGGTGCTCGGGCTTCACATCGGCAATCAGCCCCCCGCCGGTGTAGACCGATTTGCCGCCCAGCAGCATCTGCGCGCGCACGATGAGGTCACCATCCAGCAAACCGCCTATGCACACCAGCACGATAGCGCTGTGCGCGGCGATGTAGCCCAGCTTGTTAGCTGCGCCCGCCTTGGCGGCCACCATCCACCCGGCGCCGGGGCCTGCGGCGGTGTCGCGTTGCTGCAGGCGCACCTTCCAGCCACCACCAGCCAGCAAAGTGCCAATACGGCGCGCTTCCGCTTCGGCGCTTTGGGGCAGCTCGGCTTCGGCCTTGTGGTGAAAGGCTTTCAGGCTCTGCTCACGAATGTTCTCCTTGTAGACCTTGAGGTCGATCAGGATCTTGGGGGTGTTGCGGGCAATGCACAGCGAGGTGCTGAGCACCAGGAACGCCAGGATGAGCAAAAACCACCAGGCGCTGTACACAGCGTTGAGCTGAATCGCCGCAAACAGCTCAGCCCAGAACGGGCCGAACTGGTTGACGTAGTTGGCCGCAGGTTCGTGCTGCTTGAGCACCGTGCCTATCACCGAGGCAATGCAGATCACCGTCAGCAGCGAGATGGCGAACCGCATGGACGACAGTAGTTCGATCGCGGCACGCCACGCCTGGGAACCGGACTTGACGAGAAGGCCTTGGGTGTTGTCGGACATGGAAGAAGAATGGGCAGCGGGGCGCGAAAAAAAAAGGGCGGGGCCATCTGATCGATGGACCCGCCCTTTTTGGGTTTGTTATTGGCGGTAGGTTCCGTGCAGCCTGGTCAAACAGGCCGCCGTTTGACAGTGATCGGTCAGCGCAGACCAGCGATGTAGTCCGACACGGCCTTGATTTCCTTGTCGTTCAGCTTGGCCGCCACCTGGGTCATCTGCGCGCTGTTGGCACGCGAGCCGTCGCGGAACATGTTCAGCTGCGCCACCGTGTAGTCGGCGTGCTGGCCCGACAGGCGGGGGTATTGTGCCGGGATACCAGCGCCGTTGGGGCTGTGGCAGCCTGCGCAGGCAGCGATCTGGCGGTCAGCAATGCCACCGCGGTAAATGCGCTCACCCAGCGAGACCAGTTCTTTCTCTTTGGCAAACCCTGGCTTGGCTGCCTTGGACGCCACCCAGTACGAGATGTTCTTCATGTCGTCATCGCTGAGGGCCATTGCAAAGCCCTTCATGATGGCGTTGTTGCGCTTGCCGGACTTGAACTCGTGCAGCTGCTTGACCAGATACTCTGGGTGCTGCTGCGACAGTTTGGGGTTGGCTGCAATGGCCGAGTTGCCATCTGCGCCGTGGCAGGCCGCACACACCGCGGTGTACAGGGCCTCGCCTTTGACGAGATCCGGTTTGGCCGCCTTGGGAGGCGCGGCAGGCGTTTCCCCCGCTGCATAGGCCGAAAAAACAGGTGCTGCCAGTGCGGCAGCCGTCAGCAAAGAGGCGAGCAACTTCATATCGAGGGTCTGTGTTTATGTGCGCAAAACCTCGCGATTCTACAATGAGGCTTCCTCGCACCCTAATTCCCCATGACGACATCCTCTACCGCGCCAGTTGCTGGCTCCCTTCCGCCAGCCCCTGACGCCAAGATCGCCATGGGCTGGATGCACACCGCCAGGTTCCTGACCACGGCCGCGCAGCTGCACCACCTGCCGCCCATCCACGTGCCCGAGATCGCCTTTGTGGGCCGCTCCAACGCGGGCAAATCCACCTGCATCAACACGCTCACGCAGCAAAAGCAGCTGGCGTTCGCGTCCAAACGGCCCGGTCGCACGCAGCACATCAACCTTTTTTCGCTGGGCAAACATGGCGTGACCGATGCGGTGCTGGCAGATCTGCCCGGCTACGGCTACGCCAAGGTGTCGCGCTCCGACAAGGTGCGCTGGCAGCAGGTGATGGTCAATTACCTGGTCAGCCGCCCCGGGCTCACCGGCATCGTGTTGCTTTGCGACCCGCGCCTGGGCCTGACCGAGCTGGACGAGGCCTTGCTGGAGGTCCTGCGCCCACGGGTCGAAGAAGGCCTGAAATTCCTCATCGTGCTGACCAAGGCCGACAAGCTCACGCGCTCTGAGCAGGCCAAGATCCTGTCGATTACGCGACTGAACGCGGCTGGCGGAGATGTGATGATGTTCTCGGCCCTCAAAAAGCAAGGCGTGGACGAGGTGGCACAGCTGCTGTGGCAATGGGCGCACCCGGTGCAAGCTTCGGGCGACGCAGCCCCTGCCCCCGCCGAAGAGCCCCCAGAGCTCGATGATTCTGAGGATATTCAGTCAAACTAGGCCCTAGCGCTTATCCATCAAGCGCTATTAGCTATTAAATGCATAGCGCCATGATCCAGACCGTCTCCGCTCCCCTGCCCCACGGAACCACCCTGCAATGCCGCGTGAGCGGCGTGGCAGGCCGCCCGGTGCTGCTGTTTCTGCACGGCTTTCCCGAGGGGGCCTTCATCTGGGATGAGCTGCTGCTGCACTTTTCCCGCCCCGAAAACGGCGGCTACCGCTGCGTGGCGCCCTACCTGCGCGGGTTTGGCCCCTCCAGCAGCCCTGCCGAAGTGGACGCCTACCGCGCCAAGCACCTGGTGCAGGACTTGGTCGCACTCATTGCCCACGAATGCCCCGGCGGCGCGCTGGAATGCCTGGTGGCGCACGACTGGGGCGGCGCCGTGGCCTGGAACCTGGCCAACCAGCAACCGCAGCTCATGAAGCGCCTGGCCATCATCAATTCCCCGCACCCTGGAGCATTTGTGCGGGAGCTGGCACACAACGCCGCACAGCAGGCGGGCAGCCAGTACATGCATTTTTTGTGCAGACCTGATGCCGAGGCCCTGCTGGCCGAAGACGACTTTCGCCGCCTGTTTGCATTTTTCAACGCCCCAGACGGCAGCGCCCCCACGTGGCTGACCGAGAGCGTGCGCGCCCAGTACCGCGCGCTGTGGCGGCAAGGCCTCACCGGCGCCTGCAACTACTACCGCGCCAGCCCCCTGCGCCCACCCCGCGATGGTGATCCGGAGGCCCAGGCCATCACCCTGCCCGACTCCATGCTGACGGTGACAGTACCGACGCTCGTGCTGTGGGGTATGGACGACCCGGCCTTACTGCCCGGCCTGCTTGATGGCCTGCCTGGCTGGGTGCCGCTGTTGCAGTTGCGACAGGTGGAGAAGGCCTCGCACTGGATCGTGCACGAGCACCCCGAACGCGTGGCCCTGGAGTTGCGGCGCTTTTTACAATCAAAACAATAGCTACTCGCGCTTACTGGATAAGCGCCAGAGGCCTATTTGACTCATTTTTTTAAGAGTACACGGACGGCTCACCTTCGGGCCGTGTCTTGAAGCGCTTGTGCACCCAGTAGTACTGCTCGGGCATGGTGTCGATGACCGCCTGCAGCTCGTGGTTCATGCGCAGCGTGTCGGCCTCGGCGTCGTCGGTGGGGTAGTTGGCCCAGGCGGGCGAGACCTCGGCCACATAGCCCGTGGGCGTCATGCGCGAATAAACGCCCACCACCTTGGCACGCCCCAGCCGCGCAAACCGCGACAGCGACGGAATGGTGGCGGCCGTCACACCATAGAACGGCACGAACACTGAATCATTGCGCCCGTAGTCCATGTCGGGCAGCAGGTACAGCAGGCCGCCCTTGCGCAGGTTGCTGATGATGGGTTTGACCCCGTCAGAGCGGTTGAGCATGCGCACGTCGCCAAAGCGCTGACGCCCGGCCATGAACCAGGCATCCACCGCCGGGTCGGGATGGGTGGCAAAGATGGACGTAAATGCGCGACCACTGCGCAGCGGCAGCGCGAGGCCGCCCGCATCCAAGCCGTAGAAGTGCGGCGCAAACAGGATGGTGGGCGTGTCACCTTCGATCTCGTGCACGGCGCCTGTCAGCCGCACACGCTGCTCCACCACCGCACGCGGCGCTGCCCAAAGCCAGCTACGGTCGAGCCAGGTCTGGCAGAACACCACAAAACTGGCGCGCGCAACAGCACGGCAGCGCCCCTCTGTCCAGTCCGGAAAACACAGCGCCAGGTTGCGCATCGCCACCTTGCGCCGGGGTACTACCAGCACAAAGGCCACCTGCCCGAGCAGCCATCCCATGCCGCGCAATACGGGCAGCGGCAGCAGCGCCAGCACCCGCATGAACCACACGCCAAGCCGCCCCGTCATGCAACTTCCTTGCTGTCAGATGGAGCGGCGGACTCGGCGCGCGGCTGTTTGTAGCGGCCGTAGCCCCACAGGTATTGCTCGGGGCACTGGCGAATGAGATGTTCCATGGCCTGATTGATCTGCACGACGGCAACCTCCAATTGGTCCGACAGCGGCTGCGCCAGCGGTTCGAAATGGGTGACAAAACCCCGCCCCCAGGGCAGCCGCTCGCACCACGCCAGCACCACGGCCGCGCCGGTCTGCTGTGCCAGACGCACAGCCAGGGTCATGGTGTAGGCATCACGGCCAAAAAACGGCGCCCAGTGGCCCTGGCCGTCCGGCGGGACCTGGTCGGGCAGCAGGCCCACGGCCTCACCACGGCGCAGGGCCTTGATCATCTGGCGCACACCCGCCAACGTTGTGGGCACGGCCAGCATGCCGGGCCGGTTACGCGCCGTCTCCATCAGCTTGGCCAGCCAAGCCTGGCGTGCTGGGCGATACAGCACGGTGATGGAGCGGCGCTCGGCACTCCATCGCCGCGCAACCATCTGGCCCGACATCTCAAAACACCCCTGGTGCGGCGTGAGGAACACCACACCGCGCCCGGCCTCGTAAGCGGCGTCAACACACGCTCCACCCTCCACGCTGCACGGCATGGGTGTGCCCAGCCACAGGCGCGGCAGCTCGGCCACCATGCGGCCCGCGTGGCCGACAGCCGCACGCACGGCGCCAAACGGATATCCCGCCAACGCCGAGTTCTCAAGAAAGCGGCGCCGGTACGTGGGCGACGCGGCAAATGCCATCCAACCCATGGCTGCGCCCAACGCGTGAAGCACCCACAGTGGAAACACGGAAAAGAATCGAAAGACGACTGACATTAAAATAATGGGGTCGCTGAGTTAAATGAGCAACTTGCAGGGCGACGTTAAAAAAATCTGCTAAAGCGTTCGCCAAAGCTCCTTCGGGGTGAGGGCAACGCCCCAAATGCCGGAACACAGGAGTTTATTCAAATGGCGAACGACTTTCTCTTTACCTCGGAATCCGTCTCCGAAGGCCACCCCGACAAGGTGGCGGACCAGATCTCCGACGCAATCCTCGATGCGATTTTCAAAGAAGACCCCCGCAGCCGTGTCGCCGCCGAAACGCTGACCAACACCGGCCTCGTGGTGCTGGCGGGCGAGATCACGACCAATGCCCACGTGGACTACATCCAGGTGGCGCGCGACACCATCAAGCGCATCGGCTACGACAACACCGACTATGGCATTGACTACAAAGGTTGCGCCGTGCTCGTGGCCTACGACAAGCAGTCCAACGACATCGCCCAGGGCGTGGACCACGCGAGCGACGACCACCTGAACACCGGTGCTGGCGACCAGGGCCTGATGTTCGGCTACGCCTGCGACGAAACGCCCGAGCTGATGCCCGCGCCCATCTACTACGCGCACCGCCTGGTGGAGCGCCAGGCCCAGCTGCGCAAGGACGGCCGCCTGCCCTTCCTGCGCCCCGACGCCAAGTCGCAGGTGACCATGCGCTACGTGGACGGCAAGCCCCACAGCATCGACACTGTGGTGCTCTCCACCCAGCACCACCCCGACCAGAGCGAAACACAAACCAAGATGAAGGCCTCGTTCACCGAAGCCATCATCGAAGAGATCATCAAGCCCGTGCTGCCCAAGGAATGGCTGCAGAACACACGCTACCTGATCAACCCCACCGGCCGTTTCGTCATCGGCGGTCCGCAAGGCGACTGCGGCCTGACCGGCCGCAAGATCATTGTGGACACCTACGGCGGTGCCTGCCCCCACGGCGGCGGTGCCTTCAGCGGCAAGGACCCAACGAAGGTGGACCGCTCTGCCGCCTACGCCGCCCGCTACGTGGCCAAGAACATCGTGGCCGCAGGCCTGGCGCGCCAGTGCCAGATCCAGGTGGCGTATGCCATTGGCGTAGCCGAGCCGATGAATATCACCGTGTACACCGAGGGCACGGGCGTGGTGCCCGACGACCGCCTTGCCGCCCTGGTGCGCGAGCATTTCGACCTGCGCCCCAAGGGCATCATCCAGATGCTGGACCTTCTGCGGCCTATCTACGAAAAGACGGCGGCGTATGGGCACTTTGGGCGCGAAGAACCCGAGTTCACCTGGGAAAAGACAGACAAAGCCGCAGTGCTGCGTGCTGCAGCCGGGCTGTAACCAACGGGCCACAAGGCAACGCCCTTGTCTGCAGCGACCATGACGCCCGGCACCGCCATGTGGCGGTGCCTCATCGTGGAAGACGATGTGCACAACGCGCGGTACATCGCCGATGGATTTCGCGAGTTGGGCCATGTGGCGGTCATCTGCCATGACGGCGCCGAGGCCCTGGCGCGCAGCACTTCAGAGGCCTGGGACCTGATCATCCTGGACCGCATGCTGCCGCATGACGTAGACGGCCTGTCCATCCTGTCCACACTGCGCGGGCTGGGCAAAAAAACGCCGGTCATTGTGCTCAGCGCCTTGAGTGCTCTGGATGAGCGCGTGCGCGGCCTGAAAGCCGGGGGCGACGACTATCTGGCCAAGCCGTTTGCGTTCTCTGAACTGGCTGCGCGTGCCGAGGCCCTGGTGCGCCGTGCACGCCCCGGTCCCGAGATTCGCGTGCTGAAGTTTGCCGACCTGCAACTGGACCTTGCGCGCAGGCAGGTCGAGCGCGGAGGACGGCTCTTGGCGCTACAGCCGCGCGAGTTCCGGCTGATGGCGTATTTCATGATGCACCCCACCCAGGTCCTCACGCGGGCCATGCTGCTCGAATCGGTGTGGGACTACCGGTTTGACCCGCAGACCAATGTGATCGACGTGCAGGTAAGCCGCCTGCGCGCCAAACTGACCGCAGACGGATTGCCACCGCTCATCCACACCGTGCGCGGAATGGGCTACCGGCTGGCACTGCCTGACCTGGCCGAAGGCGCACCTGCCCCAGATGGCGGCGTGGCGCCCTCAACGGCGCACTCCACCCCGTCCGTGCCGTAGGCATGGGCACCTCGCTGCGCAAACTGTGGGCGTCGGCCGGGTTCCGGCTGGCCGGCTATGTGGGTTTTCTGGTGGCCATGACCCTGACAGCCACACTATCCATCGTGTACCTGCAGACGGTGGGCGTGATACAGCAACGCATGGTGCACGCACTCTCGTTCGAAGCGACTCAGCTGGAGTCGCGCTACCAGGACGGCGGCGTGGAAGCCGTGGTCACCGCAGTGAACGACCTGATGGGCGACGGCCGTAGCTCCGACGACGAACTGCTGTTGCTGACCGACGCCACGGGCCGCACCCGTGCAGGCAACCTCGAAGCGCCGTCCGAACGCCTGTTTGCCGGCCCCTACCAGCGCACCGTGGTGCGCAATGGCAAGCCCGTGTTCGGGCGCCTGCTGGTTCGGGACCTGCCGGACGGCAGTCAGCTGGTGGTGGGACGCGATCTGCGCGATCAGCAAGCCATCGAAACCCTGGTGCTGCGGGCCAGTCTCGCCGCAGTGCTGGTTGCCACGCTGCTTTTAATCGGCGGCACGTTTGTCTTCCGCCAGGCACTGGACCGGTCAGTGGGCTCCATCCGCACCACAGCCGCCCGCATTGCTGCAGGCGACCTGCAAGAGCGCGTGGCGCTCAGCGGGCAGGAGGACGAGTTCGACCTGCTCAACCGCGACATCAACCACATGCTCGACCGCATCCAGTCGTTGATGGACGGCGTACGGCATGTGTCAGACACCATCGCGCACAACCTGCGCACACCCCTCACCCGCGTGCTGCTCAGGCTGCGGCATGTGTCTGCAGAGGGCACCACAGCGTCGCCTGAGGCCTTGCAGCGCACGATCGACGCAGCAGCGCAGGACCTGGAGGAACTGGCCGTCACCTTCGAAAAGCTGCTGCAGATTACTGAAGTCGAGGCCGGTACCCGCCGCATGCCGTTTCACACGGTGGCTCTGGGCGCCGTGGTTGCAGACGTGTGCGATATGTACGACGCCGTCGCAGAGACGCAGGGCTCCACACTCGTCTGCCAGCATGGCGACGATGCGCCCGTCCATGGCGATGCCGACCTGCTGGCGGGGGTAGTGGTCAACCTGGTGGACAACGCACTCAAATACGGCGGCCCTGGCGCCACCGTGACGGTGGCCGCACAGCGCACGCCGCACCATGTGGTGCTCACCGTGCAGGACAACGGCCCCGGCATCGACCCCACCGAGTTCGCGCGGTTGGGCACGCGATTTCATCGCTTGCATCGCACACTGCCCGGCCACGGGCTGGGCTTGGCCAGCGTGCGCGCCGTGGTGGCACTGCATGGCGGCACGCTGCAATTCGGCGACGCGGCACCGGGCCTGCGCGTACAGGTCACGCTGCCCCTTTCAGCCGCCCATTGACGTGCTGAGCCCCTAAAAACGCCGGGGATCGAAGACCACCGCGCAAAGGCTGTGCATCTGCCTGCAAGCTCCCCACGGCCGTGAGATCAACGCGGCGCTGAACACCTCCCGCCCCCTGCCGCAGCTTTGCGCACAGCGCACCCACGGTGCCCCGGCGTACATGGACAAACGGCAATGTTTCCGCAACACACGGAGCGCGTTGGCATTCCTATCATGCCCTCGCCCCCCCTGCCAGCCTGCCACGCTGGCCTGCACAACAGCGCCACAGCAGACCGGCGGGCATCTCCTCTTCCACCTTTCAAGTTACGAGACACCGACTACCTATGCACTTCAAGATCAACAAACGCGAGCTGATGTCTGCGGGCCTCCTGCTCGCCATCGGACTCGCATCTGCCATCGGAGGGTCCCGCTACAACGTGGGTACCCTGGACCGCATGGGCCCTGGCTTCTTCCCGACGGCCCTCGGGGTACTGCTGATATTTCTCAGCCTGCTGATGGTGATTACCCCTGTCGCAGTGGAAGACGAAAACGCCGCCGAGAGGCCAGCGCCCCAGTACCGTGCCTGGGCCTGCGTCACCGCAGGGGTGGCCGCTTTCATCGTGTTGGGCCTGTACGGCGGGCTGGTGCCCGGCACCTTTGCGCTGGTGCTGATCTCCGCCTTGGGCGACAAAGGCAACTCCGTCAAAAGTGCTGTGGCGCTGGCGGCGGGCGTCACCGTGCTGGCCGTGCTGCTGTTTCGCATGCTGCTGCAACTGCAGATCCCGCTCTTCACCTGGATATAAGCCATGGATGTCATTCAAAACCTGATGGGCGGCTTTGTCATTGCGCTGTCGCCCAACCACCTGCTGTACTCCTTCATCGGAGTCTTCATGGGCAACCTGATTGGCGTGCTGCCCGGCATCGGCCCGCTGGCGGCCATTTCGATGCTGCTGCCCGTCACCTACTCGCTGGAGCCGACCGGCGCACTGATGATGCTCGCTGGCATCTACTACGGCGCGCAATACGGTGGCGCCACCACGTCCATCCTGCTCAATCTGCCGGGCGTGGCATCCCACGCCGTGACCTGCCTGGACGGCCACCCCATGGCCAAAAAGGGAAAGGGCGGTGCGGCATTGTTCATGTCGATGTTTGCCTCCTTCATTGGCGCCACCATTGGCATCTTGCTGATGATGTTCTTCTCGCCGCTGCTGGTGGACATGGCCTTCAAGTTCGGCCCGGCCGAATACTTCGCCATGATGATGCTGGGCCTGCTGGCAGCGTCCACGCTGGCCAAGGGCTCGCCGCTCAAGGGCATTGCGATGGTCGTGGTCGGGCTGGTCGCAGGGGTCATCGGCACGGACGTGAATTCGGGCGTGGCACGCTTTGCGTTCGATGTGCCCGAACTGACCGACGGCATTGCCCTGGTGGCCTTGGCGATGGGGCTCTTTGGTATCTCGGACATTCTGGCCAATGCCAATCGCATCGGCACAGGCAACACCGTCAAAGAGTCGAAGATCACGATGCGCTCGCTGCGGCTGGACAAAGGCGAGATGAAACGCTCCTGGCTGCCTATCCTGCGTGGCACGGGTATTGGCTCGTTTTTTGGCATCCTGCCCGGCACGGGGTCGACCATTGCCTCCTTCATCTCATACGCGGTCGAAAAGAAGGTGTCCAAGACGCCCGAGCGCTTCGGCCACGGCGCCATTGAAGGCGTGGCCGGGCCAGAGGCGTCCAACAATGCCGCCGCACAAACGGCGTTCATCCCGACCATGAGCCTGGGCATCCCGGGCGACGCGGTGATGGCCCTGATGCTGGGTGCGCTGATGATTCACAACATCCAGCCTGGCCCGCAGATGATCACCCAGCATCCAACGATCTTCTGGGGCCTGATCGCCAGCTTCTGGATCGGCAACCTGCTGCTGCTGGTGCTCAACATCCCGCTGATCGGCATGTGGGTGAAGCTGCTCACCGTGCCTTACCGCCTGATCTACCCCGCCGTGCTGTTCTTCATCTGCGTGGGGGTCTACAGCACCAACAACAACATGTTTGATGTGGGCAGCGTGCTGGTGATCGGCATCTTTGGCTACATCACGATGCGCCTGGGGTTCGAACCCGCGCCACTGCTGCTGGGCTTTGTGCTGGGGCCGATGGTGGAAGAAAACTTCCGCCGGGCGCTGCTGCTGTCACGCGGCGACATGTCGGTGTTTGTCTCGCGCCCCATCAGTGGCACCTTCATGGCGCTGTGTGCTGCCCTACTGCTGGCCGTGGCGTACTCACGCCTGCGGCGCAAGAACGTTGGCGCCGTTGCCCCGGCTCCGAACGCAGCCTGAGGCAGTTCTGATTCAGGTTCGGGCCAGCCCTGCGCTGGCCCACACAGCCCAAGCCCAAGAGCCATCCGTGTCTTGGGCTTTTTGCTTTTTGCTTTTTTGCCTCTGCTCTTCACGCAGCGGACTCCCGGCCCATCGGTACGCTCCTACAAACAGTTACCCCCGTGGCCGACGGCGCGGTCGCCGCATGGTCGGTATCGTTGCGTTCAACTTTCCCCTTCCCCTTTTTCATCCCCGCCGCAAGGAGCACCCCATGTTGAAGTACGCCATTGTTTTTGCCCTGATCTCCCTGGTCGCTGGCGCCCTGGGCTTTACCGGCGTGGCCGCAGGTGCCGCGGGTATCGCCAAGGTGCTGTTCGTGCTGTTCCTGGTGTTGGCCGTGTTGTTTGTAGTGCTTGCCGCCATCGGCGTGGGTGCCGCGCGCAAGGTGTTGAAGTAACCGCTGCCTACAGATTCTCAACGCCTCGCATCCGACGAACGCCCAGCCCTCAGGAACCCTCATGACCACCAACATCTTTGAAACCCTGCGAGAGAGCCATGAACTGCAGCGCACGCTTTACCGCCAGCTCGTCGAAACCAGTGGCGATACGCCTGAACGGCAAGCGCTTTTTGCTCAGCTCAAACAGGAACTCACAGCGCACGAGCTCGCGGAAGAGCGTCATTTCTACATCCCGCTGATGGCACATGGCGCGGGCATCGATTTGTCGCGCCACGCGATTTCAGAGCACCACCAGCTCGATGAGCTGATCGAATCGCTCGAAGAAGCGGACCCCGCCAGCCCCACGTGGCTTCCGCTAGCCAAGAAGCTGGCTGACAAGGTGGAGCACCATTTGAAGGAAGAAGAACACCGCTTCTTCCAGATGGCTGGCAAGCTGCTGACCGAAAAGCAGAAAACAGCGCTGGCCACCAGCTACCGCGCCGACTACGAAGAGGCCAAGGCCGCCACGGCCTGACCCCCACCACCAACTCGAAGAAGAGAGGTGCTACACCGCTTCTTCAGCCTGCACCACGCAGTTGCGGCCGCGGGACTTGGCGACATACAGCGCCGTATCGGCCCGCTTGATGAGCGCGTGGCTGTCTTCCTTGTGGTCCCACGTGGCCACGCCAAAGCTGGCGCTGACATGGCCCACCGCATCAAACGGCACGGTTGCAATGCGGGCGCGCACCGCTTCTGCCATCGCCATGGCGGCGTCCACCGGGGTCTCCTTGAGCAGGATGATGAATTCCTCGCCACCGAAACGCGCCGCGCAGTCGGACGAGCGCAGCAACTCGCGTACACGCAGTGCCGTGCTCTTGAGCACCACATCGCCGGACTCATGCCCGAACGTGTCGTTGATGCGCTTGAAGAAATCGATGTCAAACATCACCACAGACAGGCTGCTCTTCTTGATGCGCGTCTCTGCCATTTCGGTCTCCAGCCGCTCAAAGAAGCGGCGACGGTTGACCAGGTCGGTCAAGAAGTCCTTGGTGGCCAGATCTTCGAGCTTGCGGTTAAGTCGGGCCATGGGCTCGATCACCAGCGACGACAGCGACAGGTTGAGCACCACAAACAGCAGCACGAAGCTCGCCACCAGCGCGCCCATTACGGTGTTGAAAGTCTGGCGCGCCTTTTCGAGCGGGAAGTACATCGGTACCTTCACCACCTGAATGCCCACCGTCTCGTTCATGGCCCAGCCAAAACCGTTCTTGTCGCCGTACACCTTGATCATGGTGGGCGGCGCGGCTTGCGGGGTGCTGTGGCAGGCCAGGCACTGCGGCTGCTTTATCGTGATGGCACGCGCCACATACATCGTGCGATGCATCCCCTCGCCCACTTCACCGGTCACCTCCTTTTTCAAATCTGCCTTGCCGTCCCGAAAGTCGTTAATGACGCGCTCTTCCCATTCATTGGCGCGGTCGCGCAGGTTGGTAGGGTTGAGCACTGCCTCCTTGTACTCGTAGCCCGGAAAGCGGCTTTGCAGGCGGCGCAGGGTTTCGGTGGCAGCATAGGCGGGCACTGTCTGCGGCAAGAACTTTTCAGCAAGTGTCACGTCCAGGTGCGGCTTGACCAGCTCGGTGGTGTAGTCGCGAATGGCCATGGCCGAATGCATCATGATCTGCGAGTTGTGCTGCACCTCCTCGATGGCCGACTGCTGCAGGAACCGGTGCACGTAGATACCCGCACCCGCCGCTGCCAGCAGCAGCACCGCTGCCAGCACCAGATTAAATTTGAGCCGCAAAGACATGAATCTCCCTCGAGGGCCAGCCGTAGGCTGGCATGTTGTTGGTGGAGCAAACGGCCGCTGAATCGAACCGCAGAGGTCGGCCACGACCCGTTATGCCCTGTCCCAGACCGGCCTGCCCAGACAAAGCCCGCGCAGACCCCGCGATCATGAGACACATCGTTGCGTTTGTGCCAGATTTCCGTGACAGGGTCCAACTTTTTTCTGCCGCACCACCAGGCGCTTGGGTGCTTTACAACCCCCGGGCGCTTAACGACAGCTTTTGACGGAACGCCGCGCGCACCCGGTACAACTGTGCGGGCCGGTGCGCGCCGCCGGTCTGCAGCGCGCCGGGCACTGCCTCCAGCATGGCCAGCTCGTCCACCTTGCGGCGAAAGCTCACCTTGTTAATGGCCTCGCCCAGCACCGCCTCGTACACCGCCTGCAGTTGCGGCAAAGTGAACGGCTCGGCGCACAGATGCACCGGTAGCGACGAATACTGGCTTTTGCTGCGCACGCGCTGCACGGCGGTGTCGATGATCTGCCGGTGGTCAAACGGCAGCGCGGGCAAGTCATCCACCGCCACCAGCGTGACCTGGCCTGCGGCCTGTACCAGCACCTCGGGCGGCACCAGGGCGCAGTACGCCACCGCCACCGACCAGCCCCGCGGGTCGCGCACGGGGCCGGAGAATGTGGCCAGTTGTTCAAGATACGGGCTTTGCAGGCCCGCCTTGTCGCGCAGCACGCGGGCCGCGCTGGCCTGCGTATCAGCGTCTTCCTGCGCATGGATGTAGCCGCCCGGCAGGGCCAGAGCGCCCGCAAAGGGGGCGCGCTCGCGGCGCACCAGGGCCACCTGCAGACTGCCTTGCTGCAGCGTGAGCAACACCACGTCCACGGTGCAGAGGATGGCGGGGGCGGCGGGTTCTTTCATGGCAAGCGCGGCAGACAGTTAAGTGCAAAGTTGGACGAACAAGACTACCACCTCTGAGGCCAATCTGAAAGCAGATCATTTGAGATTGCCGCTCTCACCCATCCGAAACGTCAAGTTTCAATTTACTTAGTTGCATTTTTGAATTAACAAACCTACACTGATGGCACCAAAGGAGAAGACCATGGCCCGCAACATTCAGCTTCTGGTGATCGACCCGCAAAACGACTTTTGCGACCTGCCCACCGGCTGGCAGCCCACCGACCCGATCACGAGCACCCGCACCGCCCCCAGCCTGCCCGTGGCTGGCGCCCATGCCGACCTGCAGCGCGTGGCGGCATTCATCCGCAATCAGGGCGCCAGCATTGACCACATCACGGTCACGCTCGACTCACACCAGCGCATGGACATTGCCCACCCCGGCTTCTGGCAACACGCCGACGGGCGGGCCGTGGCGCCGTTCACGCCCATCACGGGTGCCCATGTGCGTGCAGGCGCATTTGCACCGCGCAACCCGGCGCACCTGCCACGCACGCTGGCCTACCTGGATGCGCTGGAGGCCCGCGGGCGCTACACGCTGATGGTGTGGCCCGTGCACTGCGAGATCGGCAGCTGGGGCCATGGCGTGCATGCCGATGTGCTGGCAGCCTGCGGGCAGTGGCAGCTGCAGCGCCAGCGCGCGGTGCACAACGTGTTCAAGGGCACCAACCCCTGGATCGAACACTACAGCGCCATCGAGGCCGAGGTGGTGGATGCCGACGACCCCGACACCGCGCTCAACACCCGCCTGCTCGCGGCGCTCGACACCGCCGATCTGCTGCTGATTGCGGGCGAGGCCAGCAGCCACTGCGTGCGCGCCACCACCGAACACATCGTGCAGCACCTGCCCCGGCTGCAGGCCGGCGCGCGGCCCGAGCACATCGTGCTGCTGACCGACTGCATGAGCCCGGTAGGTGGCTTTGAGGCAGAACACCAAGCCTTTCTGGACTGCATGCGCGCGCAGGGTGTGCGGCTTGAAAATAGCAGTCAAATCAGGCTCTAGCGCTTATCCATATATCGCTAACAGCTATCACTTTGAGAGCACCATCATGAACCCCGTCATCACCAGCCTGCTCGACACCGACCTCTACAAGTTCACCATGTGGCAGGCGCTGCTGCACCGCCACCCGCAGACGCAAAGCGAGTACCGCTTTGTGTGTCGCAACACCCCGGCCTACCCGCTGGCTGAGTTGCTGCCCGAGGTGAGTGCCGCGCTGGACCACCTGTGCACCTTGCGGTTCACACCCGACGAGCTGGCCTACGTGGGTAGTCTGCGCTACATCAAGAGCGACTTCGTGGACTTTCTGCGCATCTTCCAGTTCCAGCGCAGCTTCATCCGCGCCTGGGCCGAGGGCGATCAGCTGCACATCGTGGCGCAAGGTCCGCAGGTGCATGTGATGGGCTACGAGATCTTTGTGCTGGCCATCGTCAACGAACTGTACTTTCGCCGCTTTGACAGCGCCCAGGCCCTGGCCCAAGGCCGCGAGCGCCTGGCGGCCAAGGTGCAGCGACTGCAGGCCCTGGCCCAGCAGGCCACACTGAGCCACCCGTTCGAGCTGTTCGACTTTGGCCTGCGCCGCCGCTACAGCGGCGCGTGGCAGCGGGAGGTGGTGCAGACCTTTGCGCAGCAAGCTCCGCACTGGTTCAAGGGCACCAGCAACGTGCTGCTGGCGCGCGACCTGAATCTTGTGCCCATCGGCACCATGGCGCACGAGTATCTGCAAACCTACCAGGCGCTGGGCGTGCGGCTGCGCGACTTCCAAAAGGCCGCCCTCGAAGACTGGGTGCAGGAATACCGGGGCGACCTGGGCATTGCGCTGACCGACACCGTGGGCATGGACGCCTTTCTGGCCGACTTCGACCTGTACTTTACCAAGCTGTTCGACGGCCTGCGGCATGACTCCGGCGACCCGGTGGCGTGGGGCGAAAAGGCGCTGGCGCACTACACCCGCCTGCGCATCGACGCGCACACCAAACGGCTGGTGTTCTCCGACGGGCTCGACCTGGAGCGCGCCCTCATGCTGTACCGCCACTTTGGTGACCGCACGCAACTGGGGTTTGGCATTGGAACGAATCTCACCAACGACATGGGCGACGCGCCGGAGATGCGACCGCTCAACATCGTGATGAAGCTGGTGCGCGCCAACGGACAGCCTGTGGCGAAACTCTCAGACACTCCCGGCAAGACGCTGTGCGACGATGAAACCTACTTGGCCTATCTGCGTCAGGTTTTCAACGCGAAGGACTGACCGTGCTCCGCATCACCCTTGCCCAACTCAACTTCACTGTCGGCGACATCGAAGGCAACGTGGCCCGCATGGTGTCCGCAGCCCAGCAAGCCGCGAGCGAGCAGGCTGACCTCATCGTGTTCAGCGAACTCTCGCTGTGCGGCTACTACCCCGGTGATCTGCTTGAAGAAACCGCATTCCAACAGCGCATCGCCGCAGGCATTGCCGAGCTTCAACAGGCCTCCGCCGCGCTGCCGCAACTGCACTGGGTGATTGGCGCGCCCACGCCCACCAGCGGCCCAGGCAAACAACTGCACAACAGCCTGCTGGTGCTGCAAGGCGGGGCTGTG
Source organism: uncultured Gammaproteobacteria bacterium (assembly GCA_947085645.1). GTDB lineage: Bacteria > Pseudomonadota > Gammaproteobacteria > Burkholderiales > Burkholderiaceae_C > Acidovorax. Next base: position 42,945 of record CAMTXG010000018.1, on the reverse strand, counting down.
CGCCTGCAATACGCCAAGCAGCTGCTGCCCACTTACAACATCTTTGACGAGCGCCGCCACTTCGAGCCCGGACCAGACGTGGCCAAGGTGCTGCGCATCGGCAGCACGCAGGTGGGCCTGCTGATCTGCGAGGACGGCTGGAACGACCACGGCGCCGACTACGCCACCAACCCTTTCGAGCGCATGCGCGACGCCGCGCCCGACCTGGTCATCAGCATCAACGCCAGCCCCAGCCACATTGGCAAGCGCGAGCAGCGGCATGTGATGTTCGGCGGCTCGGCGCGCCGGCACGGCCTGCCGATCCTGTACGTGAACCAAATCGGTGGGCATGACCAGGTGGTGTACGACGGCGCATCGTTCGGGACCGAGCCCGATGCGGGTGTCGTCTTTGAAGCGCAGCGGTTTGTGGAAGACGTGCGCACGCTGCAGTTCGACAACGGGCATTTTCTGAGTGCTGAAGGCGCGCGTCCCGCCCCCGTGCCCACACAGGGCCTTCCCACCATGGACTTCTACCGCCAGCAGATCGTGCTGGGCCTGCGCGACTACGCACGGCGCTGCGGCTTTACGCAGGTGGTGGTGGGCAGCTCGGGCGGCATCGACAGCGCGCTGACGCTGGCGCTTGCTGTGGAGGCGCTGGGTGCGGACAACGTGGTGGGCGTGACCATGCCCTCGCGCTACTCCAGCAGCGGCTCGGTCGATGACTCGGTGGCGCTGTGCCGCAACCTGGGCGTGCAGCTCTTCACACACCCGATTGCCGAGCTGGTGGCGGGCTACGTGCAGCAGTTCGAGGCCAGCTTTAGCAAACCGTTGGTGGGCCTGCCGCTCGAGAATCTGCAGGCGCGCATTCGCGGAACGGTGCTGATGGAATACTCCAACGCCTTCGGCCACCTGCTGCTCACCACGGGCAACAAGAGTGAAATCTCGGTAGGCTATTGCACGCTGTATGGCGACACCAACGGCGGCCTGGGCCTGATCGGCGACCTGTACAAGACCGAGGTGTTTGCACTGGCGCGCCACATCAACGAGCACGCAGGGCGCGAGCTGATTCCACAGGCCATCATCGACAAGGAGCCCTCGGCCGAGCTGGCGCCCGACCAGCGCGACACCGACAGCCTGCCGCCGTACCCGGTGCTCGATGAAATCTTGAAGCTCCTGATCGAAGGCGACCGCCTGTCCGCCGCCGAGCACGCCGCAGCCGAGATGCTGGTGGCGCAACTGAACGAGACCGACGCCGGTGTAGCGCTGGTGCAGCGCGTGCACAGGATGGTGGCGCGCAACGAATACAAGCGCCGCCAGGCCCCGCCCATCTTGCGGCTGCGCCCCCGCGCGTTTGGCAGCGGGCGGCAGATGCCGATAGCCGCAAAGTATGTGTGACGCGGCCCCTGTGGCGTGCTTCGCGGCTTCTGCGGCCTCTTCGGGGTCGCAGCGGAGCGGGCTTCGTGCGCCCCCCGGAAAGCCGCAACGGTCGTCACTATTAAAATAGTAGCTATCAGCGCTTTATGGACAAGCGCTGAGGCCCTAAAACACTAAAAATTTGCCCGATAACAAGGGAAGACACATGTTCGACACCGCCATCTACATCGGGCGCTTTCAACCCGTGCACAGCGGGCACATCGCCCTGCTGCAGCGCGCACTCGATAGCGCGCAGCAGGTCATCGTGGTGGTGGGCTCGGCCTGGCAGGCCCGGTCGCCCAAGAACCCCTTCACCTGGCAAGAGCGCGAGGCCATGCTGCGCGCCGCCCTGCCCGAGGCCGACCGCGCCCGCGTGCAGGTGCTGCCCATGCGGGACTACTACAACGAGGCCGTGTGGGTGCAGGCCGTGCGCGAGGGCGTGGCGCGCTTGACCGCACCCGGTGCGCGCATCGGCCTGGTGGGCCACTTCAAGGACGCCACGAGCGGCTACCTGAGCGCATTCCCCGGCTGGGAGCTGATCCATGTGGAGCGCCAGGGGCCGATTGACGCCACCGCTATCCGCGACGCGTACTTTGGCGCCACACCCAACTCGGTGCAGCCCGCCCTCGCCCCCCTGGCCGACCAGATGCCTGCCAGCACCCTGTCAACCCTGACGGAGTTTGCACACACCCCGCACTACCTGGCGCTGCAGCAAGAGTGGCAGATGCTGCGCGGCTACCGCCAGGCCTGGGCCGCCGCGCCCTACCCGCCCGTGTTCGTGACGGTGGACGCCGTGCTGCGCTGCCGCGACCACGTGCTGCTCATCCGCCGCGCTCACGCCCCCGGCAAGGGCCAGCTGGCCGTGCCCGGCGGTTTCATTGAACAGCGTGAAACGGTGTGGCAGTCATGCCTGCGCGAGCTGGTGGAAGAAACACACTGCGACCTGCCCGAGGCCACCATGCGCGCCGCGCTGCAGTCCGTGGCCGTGTTCGACCACCCCGACCGCAGCCAGCGCGGCCGCACCATCACGCACGCGCATTACTTTGACCTGGGGGACGTGCAGTTTCCGGTGGTGCAGGCCGATGACGATGCGATGCTGGTGCAGTGGACTCGCATCGACCAGCTGGCCAGGCTGGAAGAGGAATTCTTTGAAGACCACTTCCACATGCTGGACCATTTCTTGGGACTAACCAAACCGAATTCTCAGACCAAGCCTCTTGAAAGTATGGAGATGTCTGGGCAATGCTTCGTCAGTCCCAGCTTTACATACGAGAAGCTGGACTCCCCAGGCTACAGCGATCTAGTTGATCTTTTTGAAGACCGCATCAGCAAGTGGCAAATTGAACCCGCTTTGTCTCTGCTTGAAAACGAGCACGGGGCTATGGCCGCAGTCGCGCTATCTCTGAACTACTTCGAAGGCATCGAAATTTATTTGTCTGGCCTGGACAGCCTAGACAAATCTAAGAAGTTTTTCCGAAATGGGTTCAAACATATATTCACGCCGGACGAGGCAGGGTCAGATATCTTTGATCAGGTCATAGATGAGATTTACGCTCACGCCCGATGCGGATTCGCCCATGATGGATTGTTTAGGCACAGGGTCTTTGTCAGTGAGCGCTGGCCAGAGGCTTTTCATGTCACCTGGCCTCGCAGGGAAGGCGTGCTCCAAAAGGATGGAAAGCTGGAGTCTGTCGTGATAAATCCTAGGAAATTTATCGAAGGCATAAAACTTCACTTCAAAAACTATATCGAGCAACTGCGCAGCGAAAGCGATTTGGCACTCAAGGCAAACTTTCTTGCGGCAGTAGATATGAAATGGGGCCTAAAGGACGAAGCCCGCGTGATTGCGGTACGCATTCCCACACACCAGCGTGGCTCAGACAGGTGAGACGAATTGAAGCCTTCAGCAGTCGAATGTTCTAGACACTCCACTGCGGTTTCAAGAAAATCGGAGCACAGATGGCCTAGGGTGTCCGAGCGCAGCGGTCGAAAGCGAATTGAGGTACGAGGGGATCAGCGGTCAAGTACCCGCCCGCTCCAACATTGCATGCAGCAGCACATTGCACCCGGCCTCAATGTGCTCTGGCTTGGCATCCTCGATCTCGTTGTGGCTGATGCCGTCCTTGCACGGTATGAAGATCATGCCGCTGGGCGCCAGCTTGGCCATGTAAACCGCGTCGTGCCCCGCACCTGAGACCGCAGGCATGTGGCTGTAACCGAGTTTTGCAGCAGCGCGACCCACGGCGTCCACGCAGTCGGGGTGGAAGACCTGGGCCACGTAGTTGGAGACCATGTCGATCTTGATGGGCAATCCCGTGTCCGCACTGAGCTTGGCCGCTACGGCGCGGATGTCCTTGTCCATGCTTTCGCAGTCGGCGTCGGTGGCGTTGCGCAGGTCGATGCTGAACTTGACCTGGCCCGGGATCACGTTGCGGCTGTTGGGGTGCACGTGCACCATGCCCACGGTGCCGCGCCCGTGGGGCGGGTGGCGGTGGGCGCAGGCCACTACTTCTTGCATGAGGTGCGTGGCCACTTGCAATGCGTCTTTGCGCAGGGCCATGGGGGTGGGGCCCGCGTGGGCTTCCATGCCCGTCACGGTGCAGTCGTACCAGCGGATGCCCAGCACGCCGCTGACCACGCCGATGGTCTTGTCGTTGTCTTCCAGCACCGGGCCTTGTTCGATGTGGGTCTCAAAGTAGGCGCCAATGGGGTGGTCGCCGGGTTCCTGGTCGCCGATGTAGCCGATGCGTTCCAGCTCGCCTTTCACCGTCTTGCCTTCGGTGTCGGTGGCGGCGTAGGCATGTTCCAGCGTGAAGGCCTTAGCGAACACGCCGGAGCCCATCATGACGGGCACGAAGCGGCTGCCTTCTTCGTTGGTCCAGAAGGCCACTTCGATGGGCGCCTCGGTCTCTATGCCGTGGTCGTTGAGCGTGCGCACCACCTCGATGCCCGCCAGCACGCCGTAGTTGCCGTCAAACTTGCCGCCGGTGGGCTGGGTGTCGATGTGGCTGCCGGTCATGATGGGTGGCAGGTTGTTGTTGCGGCCGGGGCGGCGCATGAAGCCGTTGCCGATCTTGTCGATGGTCACCGTCATGCCCGCCTCGCGCGCCCAGCGGGTGACGAGGTCGCGGCCTTGTTTGTCCAGGTCAGTGAGGGTCAGGCGGCAGACGCCGCCTTTGGGGGTGGCGCCGATCTGCGCCAGCTCCATCAGCGATGCCCACAGGCGGTCGCCGTTGATGCGCAGGTTCTCGATGTCGGTCTTCACTTGGGTGTCCATGGTGTTCTCCGTGATGGCGTTCGTTGTTTAGCGAGCGACCGCAGTGGGGGCCAGATCGTGGGCGCGCTTTTGCACGGCCTGGAAGTTGGCGCCAAACGCGGGGCGCTTGATGTAGCGGCCCTTGCCCTGCTCGGCCCGCAAGTCGCCATTGGCAAAGACCACGCGGCCCTGGCTGATGGTGTGGCTGGGGATGCCGCGCACCGTGCGGCCTTCAAAGATGTTGAAGTCACCCTTGCTGAACTGGGTTTTGACCGAAAAGGTCTTGGTGCCCTGGGGGTCCCACAGCACCAGATCGGCGTCGGCACCTTCGCCAACGAATCCCTTTCGCGGGTAGATGTTGAACAGCTTGGCCGCGTTGGCCGAGGTGACCGCCACGAACTCAGATGGCGTGAGGCGCCCGGTGTTCACACCGCCGTCCCAGATGGCGGCCATGCGCTCTTCTACACCGCCGGTGCCGTTGGGTATCTTGGCGAAGTTGTCTTTTCCCGCAGCCTTCTGCGCGGCACAGAAAGTGCAGTGGTCCGTCGCCGTGGTGTGCAGCTGGCCCGACTGCAGGCCGCGCCACAGTGCCTCTTGGTGGCCCTTGGGCCGGAAGGGCGGGCTCATCACGTGCGCAGCCGCTTTCGCAAAATCTGGGTCGCGGTACACGCTGTCGTCAATCAACAAGTGCCCGGCGAGCACCTCGCCATATACGCGCTGGCCGCGTGCTCGGGCGCGGGCAATCGCGTCGGCCGACTCCATGCAGCTCACATGCACCACGTAGATGGGCACGCCCAGCACGTCGGCGATAGCGATGGCGCGGTTGGCGGCCTCGGCCTCGACCATGGGTGGGCGCGAAAGCGGGTGGCCTTCGGGGCCGGTGATGCCCATCTTGGCAACCTCTTGCTGTAGCAGGTAGACCAGCTCGCCGTTTTCGGCATGCACGGTGGGCATGGCGCCCAGCTCCAGCGCGCGCTTGAAGCTGTTCACCAGGGTTTCGTCGTCGCACATGATGGCGTTCTTGTAGGCCATGAAGTGCTTGAAGCTGTTCACGCCTTCGTCCTGCACCAGCGTGCCCATGTCGGCGCGCACCTGCTCGCTCCACCAGGTGATGGCGACGTGAAACGAATAGTCGGCGGCCGACTTCTCCGCCCAGCCGCGCCACTTGCGATAAGCATCCAGGATGGGTTCTTGCGGATCGGGGATCACGAAGTCGATGATGCTCGTGGTGCCACCGGCCAGCGCAGCTGCCGTGCCGGTGTAGAAGTCATCCATGGTCGTGGTGCCCATGAACGGCAGCTGCATGTGGGTGTGCGGGTCAATACCGCCGGGCAGCACGTACTGGCCGCTGGCATCCAGCACCTCGGCCCCCGCAGGCGCCAGCGCCGCTGCGCCCTCACCCACCGCCACGATGCGGCCGTCCACACACAGCACATCGGCTGCGTGTTCGCGGTCGGCGTTGACCACGGTTCCACCGCGGATCACAAGGGCTTGGGTCATGGGGGTCTCCTTCAGGGGGTACAAATCAAAAAAGGCTCTGCCCCGACCTGTGGCCACGGGCAGAGCCACCGGGGTCACTTCTTCTTGGCGGTCAGGTAGTAGTAGGTACCGGCCACGGCCAGGCTGAAGAACCAGCCAAAGTCGAACAGCGCCAGCAGCAGGCCAGGCACCGAGGCCTTGTCCACCACGCCCGACACGGCCAGATAGCCTGGCAAGCAAGGCAGCACGCCCAGCGCAAACGCGATGAGCGCCTGCACGTTCCAGCCGTTGCTGTATTCGTACTCACCATCGCGGCGGTACAGGTCGTCCACTTTCAGTTCTGTCTTGCGCACCAGGTAATAGTCCACCAGCAAGATGCCCGCAATGGCGCCCAGCAGCGTGCCGTAGCCGCCCAGCCAGGTGAACAGGTAGCCGCCCGACGTGGCCAGCAGCTTCCAGGGCATGAACAGCAGGCCGATAAAGGCAGCGATCAGGCCACCGGTGCGAAAGCTGATCTTGGAAGGAGCCACCTGGCTGAAGTCATACGAAGGCGACACAAGATTGGCGGCGACGTTGGTGGTGAGGTTGGCCAGCAGAATGACCAGCAGGCCCACACCCGCGGCCAGGCTGCCCATCTGGGTCAGCAGTCCGTCGGGGAACAACTGCGCCTTGCCGTACAGGATGGCCGATGCCGAAAAGCCGATCACACCCACCATGGAGAACAGCGCCATAGGAATCGGCAGGCCAATGGCCTGGCCAATGACCTGGTCCTTTTGCGAACGCGCAAAGCGCGTGAAGTCGGGAATGTTGAGCGCAAGCGTGGCCCAGAAACCCACCAGACCGGTGAGCGCCGCCCAGGTCTTGGGGCCGCCTTCAACCACCTTGGCAGGCAGGTTGAACAACTGGCTTGGCGGCACCTTGCTGAGCAGCACCACAACGAGAACAACTGACGCAATGATCATCAGCGGCGCGGCAATCACCTCGAGCTTGCGGATGGATTCAGGTCCCTTCCAGATGAAGTAGATATGCACCGCCCAGAAGGCCAGGAAACACATGAACTGTGAGCTGCTGATGGTTTCGCCCTCCGCCGGGCCTGCCAGGCCCATGCCCAGGATGTTCAGGAACCCGTGCAGCGCCAGTGCGCCAAAGTAGCAGTTGATGGAGAACCAGCCGCAGGCCACCAGGCCGCGCAGCACCGCAGGCAGGTTGGCACCCTTGACGCCAAACGACGCACGCGCCAGCACCGGAAACGGGATGCCGTATTTGGGCCCCACGCGGCCGATGAGCAGCATGGGCACCAATACGATGCAGTTGGCCACAAACACCAGCCACACCGCCATTTGCCAGGTGAAGCCCTGGTCAAGCATGGAGCTGGCCATGGTGTAGGTGGGCACACACACCACCATCCCCACCCACAGCGCCGCATAGTCCTTCCAGGCCCAGTGGCGCTGGGCTTGCGTGGTGGGGAGCAGATCTTCATTGGCGAGCGGGTTCATTCCACCGCCGGGCATTTGCCCCACCACGTGGGCGGCACTGCCGGTACTTTTTGTCATACCTGTACTCCTGTCAAAGACTTCATTGGGGTTGCAAACAACCCGCCGTCTGGTTCAGCGCCCTCACGCTGACAGATGACGGGCAAAAGGGAAGCGAGCGATGCTATAGGTCACGCAAGAACTGCACCAGATGCAGTGCAGCACGCGTTGCGAATGTGCACCAGATCAGCGGTGGCGCAGGCCGTTTTCATGGCCTTTTTTGTGCGTTGATTCGCTCGCTTCACGCGGCAGCAGACACGCGTTGCGGGTTGTTGGGGTGGGTGGTCCAGTTGGCGTATTCGCCAGTCACCGTTTTGCCTGTTCGCGCATCCACCTCGCCGGGTTGGAGGGCACGCATGGTGATGCACTCGGGCACCGGGCAGATGGACACACACAGGTTGCAGCCCACGCATTCTTCCTCTTTCACCTCAAAGCGCCGCGCGCCGTTCACCATGTTGGTGATGGCCTGGTGCGAGGTGTCTTCGCACACCACATGGCAGCGGCCGCACTGGATGCAGGCGTCCTGGTTGATGACGGCTTTTTCGATGTGGTTGAGATTGAGGTTCTTCCAGTCTTTGACCGTGGGCACGGCCTGGCCCTTGAAGTCGTCGAGCGTGGCGTAGCCATGTTCGTCCATGAAGTTGGACAGCCCGTCGCACATGTCCTGCACGATTTTGAAGCCATACACCATGGCGGCCGTGCACACCTGCACCGTGCCGCAGCCCAGCGCAATGTATTCGGCCGCGTCGCGCCAGGTGGTGATGCCGCCAATGCCGCTGATGGGCAGGCCTGCGGTCTGCGCATCGCGAGCGATCTCGGCCACCATGTTCAGCGCGATGGGCTTCACAGCGGGGCCGCAGTAGCCGCCGTGTGAGCCCCAGCCATCGGTGCTCGGGCTCATCACCATGCGGTCCAGGTCCACGCCCATCACGGAGTTGATGGTATTGATGAGCGATACCGCATCGGCACCACCTGCCTTGGCGGCGCGCGCAGGCTGGCGCACGTCGGTGATGTTGGGTGTGAGCTTCACGATCACGGGCAGCTTGCTGTAGTGCTTGCACCAGGCCGTGACCATCTGGATGTATTCGGGCACCTGGCCCACGGCGGCGCCCATGCCACGTTCGCTCATGCCGTGTGGGCAGCCGAAGTTCAGCTCGATGCCGTCGGCGCCCGTGTCTTCCACCAGCGGCAAGATGTTCTTCCAGCTTTGCTCTTCACACGGCACCATCAGCGAGACGATCATTGCGCGGTCGGGCCAGTTGCGTTTGACGCGTTTGATCTCTTCCAGGTTGGTGTGCAGGGGCCGGTCGGTGATCAGCTCGATGTTGTTCAGGCCGATCACGCGGCGGTCTTGCGACATAAGGGTGGAGTAGCGCGGGCCGTTGACGTTGACGACCGCCGGGTCTTCGCCCAGCGTCTTCCACACCACGCCGCCCCAGCCCGCTTCAAAAGCGCGGGTGACGTTGATCTCTTTGTCGGTGGGCGGTGCGGAGGCCAGCCAGAAAGGGTTGGGGCTGTGAATGCCCAGAAAATTGCTGCGAATGTCTGCCATGGGGTGCTCCCGTGTGTTGTGCGGTGTGACTGGTTGGCGCGTCAGGCAGCCTGGGCGGCCGGCGCCATGAGTGCGGCGTGCATGGACACAGCGGCGACCTTGCCGTGCTCCACCGCTTCCACCGTGAGGTCGCGGCCCCCCACGCGGCAGTCGCCCCCGGCCCAGACGCGGGCCAGGCTGGTGCAGCCTTCTGCGTCGGTGACGATGCGCCCGCCTTCCAGTGCAATGCTCTTGCCCACGGGCTCGGCAACAAAGGTCTGGCCGATGGCCTTGAGCACCATGTCGGCGTCAAGCGTGAAGGTTTCGCCGGTTTCCACCAGCTTGCCAGCGCTCAGCGCTGTGGCGGCAAAACGCACGCCGGTCACCGCACCACCTTCGCTCAGCACCTCTTTGGGTGCGGCCCAGTGGCGGATCTTCACGCCATTGGTCTGTGCCCATTGCTGTTCTACTGCCGACGCGGACATGGCGTCCGCGCCCCGGCGGTAGACGATGGTCACGTCTTCGGCGCCCAGCTTGCGCGACTGCACTGCCGCGTCAACCGCCGTCATGCCGCCGCCAATAACCACCACGCGGCGGCCCACGGGCAGGGTGGAAAGGTCAGTGCTCTGGCGCAACTCGGCGATGAAATCCACTGCATTGCGCAGGCCAGTGGCGGTGGGTTCGGCCACGCCCAGCGCGTTCACACCCTGCAGGCCCAGGCCGAGGAAAACCGCGTCGAAGGCCTCCCGCAGGCTGTCGAGCGTGATCTCGCGGCCCAGTTGCTGGCCCGTGCGCACCTCAATGCCGCCAATGGACAGCAACCACTCCACTTCTTTCTGCGCAAAGTTGTTGGTGGTCTTGTAACTGGCCAGGCCGTATTCGTTGAGGCCGCCGAGCTTGGGACGCGCCTCGAACAGCACGACATCGTGCCCGCGCACCGCAAGCCCGTGGGCGCAGGCCAGACCCGCAGGCCCTGCCCCCACCACGGCCACGCGTTTGCCGGTGGATGCAGCGCGCTGGAACAGCGGCGCGCCGGGCTGGGCAAAGAACGCATCGGTGGCGTAGCGCTGCAACGAGCCGATCTCCACCGGCTTGTCTTCGTTGGTGTTGCGTACGCAGGCCTGCTCACACAGCACCTCGGTGGGGCACACGCGGGCGCACATGCCGCCCAGCGGGTTGGCCTCCAGAATGGCGCGCGCCGCGCCCCGGTTGTTGTCCTGCGCAATGCGGTGGATGAACGAGGGGATGTCGATGCCCGTGGGGCACGCCGTAGCGCAGGGCGCGTCGTAGCAGTAGTAGCAACGCTCGGCCTCGATCAGCGCCTGGGGGCGGGTCAGCGGCGGGTGCGCGTCGCTGAAGTTGGCGGCGTAGTCGGCCAGGTTCAGGCGTGCGGCATGAATGCCGCAGGCACGGCTTGCGGGTGTGTCCATCAGGTTTCCTCCGAGGGGGGCAGGGTGGGTGTCTGGGCTCGCACAGGACATACAAGCGCATGCCGTGGAGCGCTGGTGCGCCAGAAAATGGCGCCAGCCAATGCGACGCCAGCGGGAGCGCTGGTGTCTGCAAACTTCGGAGGTTTCATCGTGGGCCTCGCTGGTGGGTGCAGGTGCCCGCGGCTATGGTTGCTGCGGTGCCCTGCGATGTGGGTCAATTTACCAACCTGTATAAATTTACCAATTGGTAAAATCCCTAGAGCAAACCGCGTGCCAGCCAAAATGCACCGAAAACCGCCGCAGGCGGCCTTTGACCGTCCCTGCGCAAGCGAATTGCCAGTATTTGGCGCGCCGCTTGTTCCACAATGGTGCAATGACCGACGCCCGCCAGCCCAAGGCCTCCCCTCCCGCCTCCTCCGCCCCTCGCCGCCCCAGAACGCAGCGCGCCACTGCAGTGGCCTCTGTCGATGACCCCACAACACCCCGCGCGCCCACGGCGTCGCGCTTGCTCAAGGAGCAAGGCATCCTGGCTGAGGCCGAGAACCACTTTGCGCAGTTTGGCTTTGAAGGGGCGTCGCTGGAGAACATTGCCGCGGCCATCGGCATCAGCCGCCACAACCTGCTGTACTACTTTCCGAACAAGGAAGCGCTTTACCAGCGGGTGCTGGACGATGTGCTCACGCAATGGCTGGCCGGCATGGAAGACCTGTCCCACAGCGACGACCCGCAGCAGGCGCTGCGCCGCTACATCCGCGCCAAGCTGCAGTACTCGCGCGTGCGACCCCAGGGTGCCAAGGTGTTCACCAAAGAGGTGATCGCCGGTGCGCCACGCTACGGCAAAGCCATCACCGAGCGCGTGGGTCCGTTGCTCAAGACCGAAGTACGCACCTTTGAGCGCTGGGCGCGCGAGGGCCGTATTGCCAAGGTCAACTTCACGCACCTGATGTTCATCATCTGGTCGGTGACGCAAGCCTATGCCGAGCAGGAGGCCCAATTTGCGCTGCTACTGGGCAAGCCCGCCTTGACCGAGCGCGACTACGACAAGGCCGAGGAACTGATCGTGCGCATGGTGCTGAGCGCATTGGCACCCGACGCGGTAGGTTAAGGGACTTGGGGTGCAAGGCCCCGTGCGGGGTCCGCTTTGCACGGTCTTCCCTCAACCCCGTTCAAGCACTACTGTATTGATAGCTGCTAGCGCTTACTGGACAAGCGCTATAGACCGATTTGATTCATATTTTAGCCCTTTCACCATGCGAGGCAGAGCGCAGGCCCGCGGACCCCAGTTCGCCTAACTCTGCTTGTGCTGCCACAACACATCCAGCACATGCTGGGTCGCCCGCTCCACAGGGCCCGTGCGGTGCGCAAGGCCCAACGGCCGCCACAACGCGGGGCGCAATGGCAGCATGCGGATGCGCGGGTCGCGCTGGGCATCGGCGGTGGCCTCTTGTGGCAGCAGCGTGGCACCGTAGCCCGCAGCGACCAGGCTCTTGATCGCGTCGTTGTAGTTGAGCTGGATGCGCGCCTTGGGATGCTCCCCTGCGCGGGCAAACCAATCGCCAGTCAGCCGCGACAGGCTGGTGCCGTCGTCGTTAAGGATCAAGGGCTGGCTGGCCAGCCAGCGCGGTGTCGCGCGCGCGGGGGCGGCCCATTGCGACGGGACAAACGCCATCACCGGGTCGCGCCGCCAGGGGGATACCTTCACACTCTGCCCCCTCTGGCGCGCAGCCCTCTTTGAGGGCGACGTCAGCGCCACCAGACCGATGTCCAATGCACCGCTGACCAACCGGGACATTGTCTCCTGCGTAGTGAGTACGGCTACCTGCACGTCGATGCCAGGGTGGTGCTGCCCCAGTTGCTCCAGCGCCTGGGGCAACAAATGCGCAATGGCACCGGTCGATGCACCCAGCCGCACGCGGCCCGCGAGGCCCTGCACCTGGCGCTGTACCACTGCCAGCGCCTCGTCCGCATCGGCCAGCAAGCGGCGCGCACGCTCGACCAGCACCTCGCCAGCGCCGGAGGCCCGCACCTCGCCGCGTTTGCGCACCAGCAAGGGAGCGCCAATCTGCGCCTCCAGGTCTGCCACATGCAGGCTGACCGTGGGCGCGGCCAGGTGCAATACGCGGGCGGCTTCCGCGAACGAGCCGAGGTCTGCAATGGTGACCAGGGTACGCAGCCGGTCCAGATTGAGTTCGCGCATGACGTTCAGGATTCCTGATGCTGATGTTTTTGAAATTCAACTTTTCAAAGTTTACGGCTGCGCAGAAGATCGTGCCATCCCTCTACCGAGCATCTTCATGAGCACCACACCCATCGTCTTCATTGACGGCGACCAGGGCACCACCGGCCTGCAGATCCACGACCGCCTGCACGGGCGCCAAGACCTGCGTGTGCTGACGCTGCCCGAGGCCGACCGCAAGAACGCAGCCCGCCGCGCAGACGCCATCAACAGCTGCGACATCGCCATCCTGTGCCTGCCCGATACACCCGCGCGCGAGGCGGTCGCGGCCATCACCAACCCAGCCGTGCGCGTGATTGACGCCAGTTCTGCGCACCGCACCGACCCGCAATGGGTGTACGGCCTGCCTGAGATCAGCGCTGAGCAATCTGCACGCATTGCCCAGGCCCGGCGTGTGAGCAACCCGGGCTGCTACCCCACCGGTGCCATTGCCCTGCTGCGCCCGCTGGTGCTGGCCGGGTTGCTGCCCGCCGACCACGCGATCACCATCCACGCCGTGTCCGGCTACTCAGGCGGCGGCCTCGCGCGGGTGGACGCACACGAAGGCCCCGGCGCCGCGTTGTCGCCAGCGGCAGCGCCAGCCTTCCAGATCTACGGCCTGCGGTTGGAGCACAAACACACGCCCGAGATTGAACGGCATGCGTGCCTGGCACAACGCCCCTTCTTTCTCCCGTCCTACGGCTCATTTAGACAGGGCATCGCGCTGAGCATTCCATTGCTTTTGCGGCAGCTTGCGCCGCACACCACCGGAGAACAACTGCACGCCTGCCTGGTGCAGCACTACGCGGGAGCCAAGTATGTGGAAGTAATGAGCCTCGCAGACACACAGGCCGCCGAGCACATCGACCCCCAGGCCCTGAACGGGACCAACCAGTTGCAGCTGGGCGTGTACGTCAACGAGCGCCACGGACAGGTGTTGCTCAGCGCAGTGTTCGACAACCTGGGAAAGGGCGCTTCGGGGGCGGCGGTGCAGAACCTGGATCTGATGCTGGGTGGCGCGGCGCAATAGTTGGTGCGTGCGGCCAGCTAATGGGGCATACGGGCAATGTGATCCACGGTGCGGCAACAAGGGGAAAGGTCGCCGCAATCTCTGCTGATGGGCAGTACATCAAGCAACTGTCCGAAAGATGAGTCGTTCACGCACAACTACGGCATAGCTTCACCAAGGAGATACCGCCATGACCCCGACCCAGCAACCGCCCGTGCAACCGCAGCAACCGCCTCAGCAACCACGCCCCACGTCCGGCAAAGAGAACAACAAGGCTTTCTTCTTCGCGCTCGGCGGCGTGGCGCTGGTTCTGGCCATTGTGTTGATGCTTGCGACATTGACCTACAAACACACCCAAATCCAGCCGCCCATACTTTCGCCATGACCACGCCACCTTGCACTCCACGCCGCTCACCCATTCGATGGGTGCCCTCTCTTGCAATCGCTGGTTACGCGGCAGCGGCAGTCGCCCAACAGGCAGGCGGGGTGGGGGTTGGACCCAGCCCTCAGCTGCCTGCACCAGACGTAAACCTGCTCATTCCCACGGTCAACATTGCTCCCGCCAAGGGCTGGCCGCAAGGGGTGATTCCGCAAGCGCCTGCGGGTTTCAAGGTAACGGCTCTCGCGTCCGGTCTGGACCATCCCCGCTGGGTGTATGTGCTGCCCAATGGCGACGTGCTGGTGGCCGAGAGCAACAAGCCCCCCCAACCCGAGGGCGTGAAGAACGTGCACGCCGACGGCCTGCGCGGCAAGGCCATGGGCATGGTGATGAAGCGGGCGGGCGCGGGCACACCCAGCGCCAACCGGATCACGCTGCTGCGCGACAGCGATGGGGATGGCGTGGCAGAAACCAAATCGGTCTTTCTGAAGGACCTGACCTCCCCCTTTGGCATGGCCCTGGTCGGCAACCAGCTCTACATCGCCAATGCCGACGCCATCGTCAAGGTGCCGTACGAAACAGGGCAAACATCCATCAGCGCTGCCCCCGTGAAGCTGACCGACCTGCCAGCAGGCGCCAATCACCATTGGACAAAAAACATCATTGCCAATGCGGACGGCAGCAAGCTGTACGCCACCGTGGGGTCCAACAGCAACATTGGCGACAACGGCATGGCGTCTGAAGAAGGCCGCGCGGCCATCTGGGAGGTGGATGTCGCGTCGGGTAACAAGCGGCTGTTTGCCAGCGGCCTGCGCAATCCCAATGGCCTGGGCTGGGAGCCGCAGAGCAAGGCCCTGTGGACCGTGGTGAACGAACGCGACGAGCTGGGCAATGACCTGGTGCCGGACTACCTGACGTCCGTAAAGGACGGCGCTTTTTACGGCTGGCCTTGGAGCTACTGGGGCCAGAACGTAGACACCCGGGTGAAGCCGCCCAACCCTGACATGGTGGCCAAGGCCATCGCACCAGACTACGGCCTGGGATCGCACGTGGCTCCATTGGGACTCGCGTTCTCCGATGCACGCATGCCTGCAGAGTTTGCCAGTGGCGCTTTCATCGGCCAGCACGGTTCATGGAACCGCAAGGATCTGACCGGGTACAACGTGGTGTACGTGCCATTTGCCGAGGGCCGCCCCACAGGCGCACCCGTGCCGTTTCTGACCGGTTTTTTGAGCAATGACGGCAAAGCCTATGGCCGCCCCGTGGGGGTGGCGCTGGATGGCAAAGGCGCCTTGCTGGTGGCCGATGACGTGGGCAACGTCATCTGGCGCGTTGGGCGGGTACAGTGATGGCAGTACATCACTGTGACTAAACAAGCTTCTCCACTCCTCACCCGCCCAGCGCCGTGGCACTGGGCTGCGCCGGTGCTGCTGATCAGTGGCACGTTCGCCACGGCCCACGCGCAGGGCGCGCCAGAACCCAGTTCCGCCGAGCCCACCGTGTTGCTGGGCACCGTCGACGTGGTGGACAGCGCGCAGGCACAAAAGCGCTTTGACAGCGCCGCCAGCCACAGCAGCGTCGCCATCGACAGCTTCACGGCAACAACTCCTCTGGTGCATGTCTCTGAAGTGCTCGCGGGCCAGGCGGGCGTGGTGGCATCCGACCGGGGTAACTATGCGCAAGACCTGCAGGTGGCAATCCGCGGATTTGGCTCGCGCTCCACCTTTGGTGTGCGGGGCGTGCGCATTCTGGTGGACGGGATCCCGGCCAGCATGCCCGATGGCCAAGGCCAGGCCGCCACGGCACACTTGCTGACGGCATCGCAGATCGACGTGCTTCGCGGCCCGCTCGCGCAGCTCTATGGCAACTCGGCGGGCGGGGTGTTGCAAGTCACCACCCGCAACCCGCGCCCCGGGGGCGGGGCGCAAGCGGGCATCGGCCTGGGCTCTTTCGGCCAGCGGCTTAACGAGGCGTCATTTGACTTTGGCGACCAGAACCTGGGCGGGGTGCTGGGCGTCTCGCATTTCGAGACCGATGGCTGGCGCGACCACAGCGCCGCGCGGCGCACGCACCTCAACGGGAAACTGGTCGCACAAATCGACGCCCGAACGCGCGTCACTGGCCTGGTCAATCTGTACGACCAACCTCTGGCACTGGACCCAGTCGGCCTGACCAAAACGCAGTTTCAGGCCAACCCGCGCCAGGCAATTGCGGCGACCTCGGTATTCGGTACGCGCAAATCCGTGGGGCAAAACCAACTTGGGCTGGTGCTAGATCACCAGCTCAGCGACAGCGACAGCGTGCAGTTGCGCGCCTATGGCGGCACGCGCCAACTCACGCAGTACCTGAGCTTCAGCGGCGCGGCCGCCAACAGCTCCGGCGGTGTGGTGGACCTGGACCGCGACTACTACGGCGCGGCAGCCACCTGGACACACTCGCTGCGGCTGCCCTCGGGCCTGCCATTGACGCTGACGGCAGGGTTGGAGAGCCATCGGCTGTCCGAGCACCGCCAGGGCTTTGTGAACGCAGCAGGCACGAGCGGCGATTTGCGCCGCAATGAACAGGACAGCGCGGGTAACGTGGATGCCTTTGCGCAGGTGGAAACCTGGCTGTCGCCCCGCTGGCGCGCCATTGCGGGCCTGCGCACCAGCCAGGTGCGGGTGAATGTGAACGACCGCTACATCACCCCCACCAACCCGGACGACAGCGGATCACGCACCTGGCGACACACCAGCCCTGCGGTCGGATTGGTGTGGACCGCCACCGACCAGCTCAACCTGTACGCCAACATCGGCCGGGGGTTTGAGACGCCCACACTGGCCGAGATGGCTTACGGCATCGACAACCGGGGTCCCAACTACGGCCTGGCTGCCGCGCGCAGCCGCCAGTGGGAGATTGGCGCGAAATGGCGGGCAGCCGCACACGAGCTGGACCTGGCATGGTTCGACACCCGCAGCAAAGACGAGATCGTTCCTGTCGCCACCGTCAACGGCCGCTCGGTGTTTCAGAACGTGGACAACGTGCGCCGCCGTGGGCTGGAGCTGGCCTGGCGCACCAGCCATGGTGCATGGTCGCCCCGCGTGAGCTACACCTATCTGGACGCGTATTTCGGCAGCGCATTCACCGGTGCAGGCAATGCCACCATCGCCGCAGGCAACCGCCTGCCCGGCACTGCGCGACATGCAGCGCACCTGGCACTGGACTACGCGCCTACCGCCCAATGGCAGGTGGGCGCTGCTGTAAATGTATCGAGCGCCGTGTTTGCCAACGACCTGAACAGCGAGCAGGCAGCGGGCTTTGCCGTGGTGGGCCTGCACGCGGCCTACCGCGTGGGCAGCAGCGACGCCGGAGCCACACGCTGGCAGTTCTGGGCGCGGTTGGACAACGTCTTCAACCGCAAATACGCAGGAACGCTGATCGTCAACGACGGCAACGGCCGGTTCTTCGAGCCAGCGGCCGGAAGGCGGCTGATGGTGGGCGTGCGGACCCAGTTTTTGTAGCTGGACGGGCCCCTCCCCGTCCCGGCGTGCCTGTCCGCATCGCGGCACTGCGGCGGCCTTTCTCCTCCCCCACCTCCACAAAGTTTCCCCTGCTTACGCCGGGGGTGTCTTGAAACGGCCACAAATGCCCGTATCATTAGCACTCACTGCAGGCGAGTGCTAACAACATATCCCCTGCCGGCAGTTTGGTAGCGCTTGGTTCACCGGGCGCTTATTGAGTACGACAGTTTTTTTACTGAAATCAGGAGCATTGCAATGAATCTTCGCCCTCTGCACGATCGCGTGATCGTCAAGCGTATCGAAAGCGAAACCACGACGGCATCCGGCATCGTGATCCCTGACAACGCCGCTGAAAAGCCCGATCAAGGTGAAGTGCTGGCCGTCGGCCCCGGCAAGAAGAACGACAAGGGCGAAGTGATGGCCCTGAACGTGAAGGTCGGCGACCGCGTTCTGTTCGGCAAGTACTCGGGCCAGACCGTCAAGGTCAACGGCGACGAGCTGCTGGTCATGAAGGAAGACGATCTGTTCGCAGTGGTTGAGAAGTAATTTCTCCCCCTCCCTTACTCATCTTTTCATAGCTGCTAACGCTTATTAGATAAGCGCTAGCAGACAATTTGAACCAAATTTAGGAGCTCCATCATGGCAGCAAAAGACGTAGTTTTCGGCGGCGAAGCCCGCGCACGCATGGTTGAAGGCGTGAACATCCTGGCCAACGCGGTCAAGGTCACTCTGGGCCCCAAGGGTCGCAATGTGGTGCTGGAGCGCTCGTTCGGCGCCCCTACCGTGACCAAGGACGGTGTGTCCGTGGCCAAGGAAATCGAACTCAAGGACAAGCTGCAGAACATGGGCGCACAGCTCGTGAAGGAAGTGGCCTCCAAGACCAGCGACAACGCTGGTGACGGCACCACCACCGCTACGGTGCTGGCACAAGCCATCGTTCGCGAAGGCTTCAAGTATGTGGCCGCCGGTATCAACCCGATGGATCTGAAGCGCGGTATCGACAAGGCTGTGACGGCCCTGGTTGCCGAGCTGAAGAAGGCTTCCAAGCCCACCACCACCTCCAAGGAAATCGCCCAAGTCGGCTCGATCTCCGCCAACTCCGACGAAACTATTGGCAAGCTGATCGCTGACGCCATGGACAAGGTTGGCAAGGAAGGCGTGATCACCGTGGAAGACGGCAAGTCCCTCGACTCCGAACTGGACGTCGTGGAAGGCATGCAGTTTGACCGCGGCTACCTGTCGCCCTACTTCATCAACAACCCCGAAAAGCAATCCGCGATTCTGGACAACCCCTTCGTGCTGCTGTTCGACAAGAAGATCAGCAACATCCGCGACCTGCTGCCTACGCTGGAGCAAGTTGCCAAGGCTGGCCGTCCGCTGCTGATCATTGCCGAAGAAGTCGAAGGCGAAGCCCTGGCTACGCTGGTGGTCAACACCATCCGCGGCATCCTGAAGGTTGTGGCTGTGAAGGCTCCAGGCTTTGGCGACCGTCGCAAGGCCATGCTGGAAGACATCGCCATCCTGACGGGCGGCAAGGTCATCGCTGAAGAAGTGGGCCTGACGCTCGAAAAGGTGACTTTGGCCGACCTGGGTCAAGCCAAGCGCATCGAAGTGGGCAAGGAAAACACCATCATCATCGACGGCGCTGGCGCTGCTGCTGACATCGAAGCCCGCGTCAAGCAAGTGCGCGTGCAGATCGAAGAAGCCACGTCCGACTACGACCGCGAAAAGCTGCAAGAACGCGTGGCCAAGCTGGCCGGCGGTGTGGCCGTGATCAAGGTGGGCGCTGCTACCGAAGTCGAAATGAAGGAAAAGAAGGCCCGCGTGGAAGACGCACTGCACGCAACGCGCGCAGCTGTGGAAGAAGGCGTTGTGGCTGGCGGCGGCGTGGCCCTGCTGCGTGCCAAGCAAGCCGTTGGCACCTCCATCAAGGGTGACAACGCTGACCAGGACCACGGCATTGCCCTGGTGCTCAAGGCCATCGAAGCGCCTCTGCGCGAAATCGTGAACAACGCCGGCGGCGAAGCCTCGGTGGTGGTGAACGCTGTGTTGGCCGGCAAGGGCAACTTCGGCTTCAATGCTGCCAACGACAGCTACGGCGACATGCTGGAACTGGGCATTCTGGACCCCACGAAGGTCACCCGCACGGCCCTGCAAAACGCAGCGTCTGTGGCCTCGCTGCTGCTGACGACCGAGTGCATGGTGGCTGATGCCCCCAAGGACGAAGCCGGTGCTGGCGGCGGCATGCCTGACATGGGCGGCATGGGTGGCATGGGCGGCATGGGCATGTAATTGCCCGGCCCGTACCGGGCAGGCTACAAGCCCACCCGGTAACGCCAAAAAACAAACCCCGCAGGCTGCAAGGCCTGCGGGGTTTTTTCATGGGCACTGCAGCAACTGCGGGCCCCGATTCACCAAAAAGCTATTATTCTGATAGCTGCGATCGCTTTACCATCAAGCGCTGGAGCCTGTTTTTACCCATATTTTTCTCATACAGGCATGCGCAGCGCGTGCGTGGCTCGCGCGAGCTCGGTGATGCGAGCCCAGTCGCCGGACCGTACTGCGTCCGCAGGCGTCAGCCACGATCCTCCCACGCAGCGCACATTGGGCAACGCCAGGTAGTTGGGCGCCGTGGTGTGGGTGATGCCGCCCGTGGGGCAAAAGCTGACCTGGCCAAACGGGCTGGCCCAGGCCTTGAGCAGCGGGATGCCGCCCACGGCCTCGGCCGGAAAGAGTTTGAGAAAAGTAAATCCGTCGGCCAGTGCGGCCATGATTTCACTCGACGTGGCGACGCCCGGCAACAAGGGCAAGTTCAGCGCATTGCAGGCCTGGCCGACCGCTGACGTGTAGCCTGGGCTCACCGCAAAACGCGCACCGGCCTCGCTTGCGCGGCGGGCGTCGTCGGCGTTGAGCACCGTGCCCACGCCCACCACGGCCTCAGGCAGGTTGCGCGCAATGGCTTCGATGGCAGGCAGGCCAGCAGCGGTGCGCAGTGTGACTTCCAGCACCTTCACGCCACCGGCCAGCAGCGCCTCGGCCAGGGGCAGCGCGTCTTCCACGCGGTCGATCACGATGACGGGGATGACGGGGCCGTGGCTGGCGATGTCAATAGGATTCATGGGTTGGTGCTCCTTGGTGTTTTCGGTGTCGGATGCCGCAAGCGGCCTACAAAACTGGCGCGACGCGATGCCAGTGCACCCGTGGAACTGGCTTCGCCAGGCCACTGGGTGCGTCCCCCTCCCGCGCAGCGAGAGAGGGGGAAGGCGCGCAGAGACTCAGGGGGTGCATCCTGCTACAGCCATGTGCAGGCTCCTTGTTCAGCGCCTCCAGCATGGCGGCGAAAGTTGGTGAAGAGCTCACGGCCAAAGCCGGTCGCGGGGGGGGCGGTGTAGGGCGCCACGGGACGGGCGGCCCAGGTGGCTTCATCAACCAGAACATCCAGCGTGCCGGCCACAGCGTCCACACGCACGATGTCGCCATCGAGCACCTTGGCCAGCGGGCCACCGGCCATGGCTTCGGGCGTGACGTGGATGGCGGCGGGCACCTTGCCCGATGCGCCGCTCATGCGGCCGTCCGTCACCAGCGCCACCTTGAAACCCTGGTTTTGCAGCACGGCCAGCGGCGGGGTCAGCTTGTGCAGTTCGGGCATGCCATTGGCCTGCGGGCCCTGAAAGCGCACCACGGCCACCATGTCCTGCTGCACCTCGCCCGCGCTGAAGGCGGCGAGCAGGGCCTCTTGCGAATCGAACACGCGCGCAGGCGCTTCGATGATGTGGCGGTCTTCGGGCACGGCCGACACCTTGATCACCGCGCGACCCAGGCGCCCTTGCAGCAGGCGCAACCCGCCGGTGGGCGAGAACGGCCGGGTCACGGGGCGCAACACGGTTTCGTCACCCGACACCGTCGGAGCGCCCTGCCCGCCTGCGGCAATGCCGCCGGTGTTCACGCTCATCACATCGGGGTGCATGAAGCCGCCGGACAGCAGCTCGCGCAGGATCCACGCGGGGCCGCCTGCGGCCTGGAACTGATTCACGTCGGCATCGCCATTGGGGTACACGCGGGCCAGCAGCGGCACGGCGGATGAGAGTTCGTCAAAGTCCGACCAGTCGATCAGGATGCCCGCGCTGCGCGCAATGGCCACCCAGTGGATCAAATGGTTGGTGGAGCCGCCCGTGGCCAGCAGGGCCGCCATGGCGTTGACAATGCAGCGCTCGTCCACCACATGACCAATGGGCGTGAACCGCTGGCCGCGCTTGCCAATGTCGAGCACCGTGCGCACGGCTTGGCGCGTGAAGGCTTCGCGCTCTTCGGTGCCGGGCGGCGCAAAGGCCGCGCCGGGCACATGCAGGCCCATGGCTTCCAGCAGCATCTGGTTGCTGTTGGCGGTGCCGTAAAAGGTGCAGGTGCCGGGGCTGTGGTACGCGGCCGATTCTGCCTTGAGCAACTCATCACGCCCGACCAGGCCTTGCGCGTACTGCTCACGCACCTTGGCTTTGTCCTTGTTGGGCAGCCCGGTACCCATGGGGCCTGCAGGCACAAACACGCAGGGCAGGTGCCCGTAGTGCAGCGCGCCAATGAGCAGGCCGGGCACGATCTTGTCGCACACGCCCAGCAGCAGCGCACCATCGAACACATCGTGGGACAGCGCTACCGCAGTGGCCATGGCAATGGCATCGCGGGAGAACAGCGACAGCTCCATGCCGGGCGTGCCCTGCGTGACACCGTCGCACATGGCCGGCACGCCGCCTGCGACCTGCACCGTGGCGCCGTTTTGTGCAGCTTCGTCGCGCAGGATGGCGGGGTAGCTCTGGTACGGCTGGTGGGCCGACAGCATGTCGTTGTAGGCCGTCACCACACCAATGTTGGGCGCCTTTTCGACGGTGATCTTGAACTTGTCAGCACTGGGCAGCGCGGCATAGGCGTGGGCCAGGTTGGCGCAGCCCATGCGGTCATGGGTGGGTTTGCGGGCCAGCATGTCGTCGATGCCAGCAAGATAAGCAGCGCGGGTGTCGGCACTGCGCTGCGTGATGCGGGCCGTCACGCGCGCTACAACTGAATGCATGGGATGCTCCATCGGTGGGTTGGCCCTCGAACCCGGGTCGGATACGGGGCCACAATTTGAGTGCCCTAGAATGTAACTCGATAACCATTTCACTTCAACCCATGACCCTGCAAACCCTGCCCATGCCGCCGTCCGAACTGGGCGAATCACCCTTCTGGCACCCCGAGGAAAACTGCCTCTATTGGTGTGACATTCAGGGCTTTGCCGTCCATGCCTGGACACCCGCCACGGGGCAGCACCGTCACTGGACAATGCCCAGCGAACCCGGTTGCTGTGCACCCGCGCCGGGCGGTCAATTGGTAATTGGGTTACGGGATGGCTTCTATCTGCTGAACACCACCACGGGCGCGCTGACCTGCCTGGCACTCCTGCCTGCCGAACAGCACAACACCCAGATGCTGCGCCTGAACGATGGCCGCTGTGACACGGCAGGCCGGTTCTGGGCCGGATCGGTGATCTCGCCGCGCACGGCACCTGACGCAGCGCTGTGGTGCCTGGCCGCTACCGAAGACGGCTACACGGTTCGCCACATGGCGGGCGACAACTACACCGCCAACGGCCTCGCGTTCAGCCCCGATGACCGCACACTGTATTGGTCCAACACGCCCGAGCACCGGATTGACCGCTTTGATTTAGACGTGGCAGCTGGTGAAATCACGAACCGCCGCCCCTGGGTGCAGTTTGACCGCAAGGTAGATGGCCAGCCCTACGGCGGCCGCCCTGATGGCGCAGCAGTGGATGTGGACGGCCACTACTGGGTGGCGATGTACGAAGGCGGCTGCGTGCTGCAACTCTCGCCTGCCGGGGACGTGCTGCAGCGCATCGCCGTGCCCGTGGTGTGCCCAACCATGGTGTGTTTTGGGGGCGAGGATTTGCGCACGCTGTACATCACGTCGGCCCGCGCCGGACGGCCCGCAGAAGAGCAAAACGCCGAGGTGCCCGCCGGGTCGCTGTTCAGCACGCGGGTCGCCACGCCCGGCTTGCCCGTGAACTTCTTTCGGCTGGCACGCTGACGCAGGTGGCCATGGGCACAGACAAGAATATGGGCCAAAAGTGCCTCTAGCGCTTATCCCATAAGCGCTAGCAGCTATCTATTTTGAATTAGCTACAGCCCAACCACAAACCTGCGAACTGCAGTTACCCACGCAGCCGCTTCAACAGCCCTGCAGTGGAACCATCCAGCCCGGTGGCATCACCCGAGTCCAGGCGCGCCTCGATGTCCTTGGCCAGCACCTTGCCCAGCTCCACGCCCCACTGGTCAAAGCTGTTGATGCCCCACAGGCTGCCGCTCACGAACACGCGGTGCTCCTGCAGCGCAATCAGCGCGCCCAGTGATGCGGGGGTGAGCGCGTCCAGCAGCAAGAAGGTGCTGGGCCGGTTGCCCGGAAAGTGGCGGTGGCCGTCCTCGCTCACTTTGCCCACCATCAGCGCCTGGGCCTGCGCCAGCGCGTTGGCCAGCAGCTTGTTGTGGTGGCCCTTGAGCGGGTGCGTGGGCTGGCGCACCGCGATCAGCTCCAGCGGCAGCACGTCGGTGCCCTGGTGCAACATCTGGAAGAACGCGTGCTGGCCGTTGGTGCCCGGCTCGCCCCAGAGCACGGGGGACGTGGCATAGGGCAGCGGTTGGCCATCCAGCCCCACGCGCTTGCCGTTGCTTTCCATCTCCAGCTGCTGCAGGTAGGCGGGCAGACGGCGCAGCGCTGCGTGGTAGGGCGCAATGCAGCGGCTGGTAAAGCCATGGAAGTTGCGGTACCAGACGTCCAGCAAGCCCAGGCGCACGGGCAGGTTCTGCGCCAGGGGGGCGGCGCGAAAGTGCTCGTCCATGGCGTGCGCTCCAGCCAGCAGGTCCCTAAAGCCCGCCGAGCCAATCGCGATCGCAATGGGCAGGCCAATGGCCGACCACAGCGAATAGCGCCCGCCCACCCAGTCCCAAAAACCGAAGGTCGTGGTGATGCCCAGCGCCTGCGCCGCATCGACATTGGTGGTGAGCGCCGCAAAGTGGCGCGCCACATCGGTGCCGCCGTTGTCAGCAAACCAGGCCAGCGCAGAGCGCGCGTTGGTCATGGTTTCTGCGGTGGTAAAGGTTTTGGAGGCGACGAGGAACAGCGTGGTTTCAGGCCGCAGCGTGCGCAGCGTGGTGTGCAGTTCGTGCCCGTCCACGTTGGACACGAAATGAAAACGCTTGCCCGGCGCGCGAAACTCTTCCAGTGCCAGCACAGCCATGTGCGGGCCCAGGTCCGACCCGCCAATGCCGATGTTGACCACGTCGGTGATGGACTCGTCCGCGCGCACCGTGTCGGCGTAGACCAGCATGGCGTCCAGCGTGGTGTGCACCCGCGCCAGGTCGGCGGCCACTGTGCTTTCATCGCCCGGCAGGGCCAGGCCCGCGGGGCGGCGCAGCAGGGTGTGCAGCACCGCACGGCCTTCGGTGGTGTTGATGGGCTGGCCGCCCAGCATGGCGTCGCGGTGTTGCTCCAGGCCGCTGTGGCGGGCCATGTCCAACAGCAGCGCCTCGGTGTCGCGGCTCCACAGGTTTTTGGAAAGGTCGGCAAACACATGCGGGGCCGACTGGCTGAAGTGTTCAAACCGCTGCGCATCCTGTGCGAACGACTTCCGAAGATCCTGCTGGCTTGCAACAGACGAAAAATGGGCCTGCAGCAAAGGCCATTCGGGGGTTTGGTCGCAGCGAAGGGACATGGGTTCAGTCGATGGAAGTGGTCAACGCGGCCGAAATGGTAACTTGATTACGAAAATGTCTTGATATTCTGTTGCGTGCAAAGTGTGAAAAGACGTTTGCAAGCCATCGACCTACACACAAAACGCACAAATCGATGTAACGAGATTACAATTTCCAGCCTCAAACGTGCACAACAACACCCTGATACGGAGACCCCATGAGTTTTGACCTTGTCCTGTTTGGTGGAACAGGTGATCTGGCCTGGCGCAAGCTCATGCCCGCACTGTTTCAGGCGTTCCGGCACGGCACGCTGCCCGAAGGGGGCCGCATCATTGCAGTGGCACGCGACGAGCTGAGCCACGAACAATACCGCAGCCTGATCAAGGCGCGGTTTGACAGCGTGGAGCTGGCCAAGCGCCCCACTCCGGACGAGTTCGAGCGCTTTGGCGCGCTGCTGCACTACCTGCGCATGGACCTGTCCAAAACCGAGGACTACACCAAGCTGGCTGCCATGCTGCATGAACGCGGCGCCGACTCGGTGGTGATGTATGTGGCCACCGCGCCCAGCCTGTTCACCAACGTGTGCGAGCAGATCGCGGCCGTGGGCCTGAACGGCCCCACCACCCGCGTGGTGCTGGAGAAGCCGCTGGGCCACGACCTCCAATCCAACCAGGCCATCAACGACACGCTGCGCCGCGTGCTGAAGGAAGAGCAGGTCTTTCGCATCGACCACTACCTGGGCAAACCATCGGTGCAGAACCTGTTTGCCATGCGTTTTGGCAATGCCCTGTTCGAACCGCTGTGGCGGCGCGAGACGATTGCCAACATCCAGATCACCATTGCCGAAGAACTGGGTGTGGAAACCCGCGGCGCGTTTTATGACCAGACCGGCGCCCTGCGCGACATGGTGCAAAACCATGCACTGCAACTGCTGTGCGCCATTGGCATGGAGCCGCCCATCAACTCCAGCGCCAACGCCATCCGCGACGAAAAGCTCAAGGTGCTGCAGTCGCTCAAGCCCTGGAGCATGGAGACCATTGGCCAGCATGTGATTCGCGGGCAGTACGCAGCAGGCACGGTGCAAGGAGCGCAAGTGCCCGGCTACCTGCAAGAAAAAGGCGTGGCCCCTGGCAGCACCACCGAAACCTTTGTGGCGCTGCGCACCGAGATCAGCAACTGGCGCTGGGCGGGCGTGCCGTTCTACATCCGCACCGGCAAGCGACTGGCGGGGCGTGATGCACACATCGCCGTCAACTTCCGCCCGGTGCCGCACCCCATCTTCAAGACCCCTGCCGGTGCCGCCAACCGCTTGGTGATCAACCTGCAGCCCAAGGACGGGCTGGAGCTGCACCTGCTGGCCCAGGGCGCCGCCCAGCACCAGACGGAGCCCGCGCTGTCGCAGGTGCATCTGAACCTGGACTTCGACCAGCGCTTTGGCACCGAGCGCGTGGGCGCCTACGAGCGCCTGCTGCTCGACGTGATTGCGGGCCGGCTGAACCTGTTTGTGCGCAGCGACGAACAAGAAGAAGCCTGGCGCTGGGTGGAGCCCATCTTGCAGCACTGGAAAAACGACCCGGTGGGGCCGCGTCCCTATACGGCAGGCAGCTGGGGCCCCAGCTCGGCCAGCGCGATGATTGCGCGGGATGGGTATTGCTGGAGCGAGGAGATGTAGCACCGCCGGTGTTCACACTGTTTGAACCTTGGCGCAGGCGGGCGTATCCCACCTGCGTGCGCATGCAACCCCGCCATGCCGCACCGACCCACGTCACAGCAGAAAGGGAAGCACATGTTCCAAAAAATCATGATTCTGGTGGATGAGCACCCGCCCGCCCAGGCCGCCATCCAGACCGGCATTGCAATGGCCCGGGTACACGCAGCCCAGGTGATCTATCTGTATATGCCCCCGGCCTATGCGTTCCCCATGGTCGACATGCCGGGTGGCGGCATGGCGGCGTTTGCCGCACACACGGCCGAGCAGTTTGAACAGCAAACGCAATCGACGGCGTCAGACCTGCTGAAAGCAGCCCAAGACGCGGCCCAGGCCGCCGGGGTGGACAGCGCGTGCGCCATGGCCCCGGGCGATGCGTCTGCCGACTATGTGGTTGAAGCCACCACCACCCATGGCTGTGACCTGGTCGTGGTGGCGGCGCCGGGTAGCAATGCCGTGGTGCGGCTGCTCACGGGTAACATCATTCCCGGCTTGATCTCACGGTCTCCCATTCCGGTGATGATCTGCCCCGCGGGCGCGTGACTGCCAGCCCTGCACCTTACGGCCTTTGGTGCGTTGATGCGGGGGCAAAATAGCCCTCCTCCTACCGCCCTGCTGGGGGCTTTGCGCCACACTGTCCGATGCGCACTGCAGCGCCCACCCCTTTCACACCACGGCCAACACATCTGGCACCCTATGGACGATTTGCTCATAAGAACCACGCTTCACAGCGACATCGATGAACTCCTGAAACTGCAGAAGCGCGTGTACCCTGCCATCGATCCCTGGCAGCGGGACCACCTGGAAGAACAGCTCAACATGTTCCCCGAGGGCCAGTTGATGGCTGAAATCGACGGGCGGGTGGTGGGCTGCGCCAGCTCGCTGGTGATCCTGTGGAATGAATGGTCGGACGAACACACCTGGCAAGACATCACGGCCCAAGGCACCTTCAGCACCCACAACCCCCAGGGGCTGACACTGTACGGGGCAGAGGTATTTGTGGACCCGGAAATGCGGGGGCTGCAGATTGGCCACTACCTGTACGAAGGCCGCCGCCAGCTGTGCAAAACCCTGAACCTGCGGCGCATCATTGCGTGTGGGCGGCTGCCGGGCTATCTGCCGTATTCCAAAGACATGACGGCCGAGCAGTATGCCAAGAAGGTGCTGTGGGGTGACTTCACGGACCCGGTGCTGAGCTTTCAGCTGCGCGAGGATTTTCGCTACTGCGGCATCATGAAAGACTACCTGCCGCAAGACCATGAATCGTGTGGCCAGGCGGCCCTGATCGTGTGGATCAACCCGGACTACGACCCGTCGCGCCCGACGGCCCTGCAATCGGCCATCGCTGCCAGCCCCTAGGACACTCATGACAGTTCAAGCACAAGACATGCACCCCGTTTTCAGCCCCAGCCAGGGCATTGTCCGCATTGCGGCGGTGCAGTACCTGCTGCGCTCCATCGACGACTGGGCGGGGTTTGAGAACCAGGTCCGCTTTGTCATGAAAGCGGCGGGCGACTACAAGCCGCAGTTCGTGATGTTCCCCGAGATCTTCACCACCCAGTTGCTGTCGTTCATGGACACCTCCGACCTGCGCACCTCAGTGCGCCGGATGGACGAGTTCACCGACCGCTACATAGAGCTCTTCACCGACCTGGCCAAGCGCTGGGGCGTACACATCATTGGCGGCAGCCACCCCACGCTGTCCAACGGCAAACTGCTCAACACGGCCTACCTGTTCAGCCCGCAAGGCAAGGTGTTCACGCAGGACAAGATCCACCTGACCCGTTGGGAGAAAGAAAAGTGGAAGGGCGACCCGGGCCACCAGCTGACCGTGTTTGACACCCCCCACGGACGCATCGCCATCCTGATCTGCTACGACATCGAGTTCCCGGAGCTGTCGCGCATGGTGTGCGAGCAGGGGGCCGACATCATCTTTGTGCCGTCATGCACCGATGACCGCCAGGGCTTCTGGCGCGTTCGCTACTGCTGCCACGCGCGCGCCATCGAAAACCAGGTGTACGTGGCCGTCACGGGCACGGTGGGCAACCTGGCGGTGGAGGGCCTGGGGCTGCACTACGGCCAAGCGGCCATCATCACGCCGTCGGACTTTCCGTTCGCGCGCGATGGCATCGCGGCCGAAGGCGTGCCCAACATGGAACAGATCGTCATCGCCGACGTGGACCTGGCCAAGCTGGTGGCCAACCGTGTCAACGGCACCACCATCCCGCTGTACGACAAGCGCAAGGATGTGTACGCCAATACGGTGAGCGTCGTTCCGACCTACACGGCTGCGAATTGAGCGGGCGTTCTTGGGCCGGGTCGGGTGACGCCGGGCTCAGAGGCTGAGAGTTTTTTAGCCGAGCCCGAAAGACGCGCGAGAACGCCTCGGATCTAGGCGCAAAGCACAGCCATAGCTCGGGCTATGGCGAGCATTTGCAACGACGAGCCGGGGCGTTTTCGCGTGCAAGGCGGGCATGGATAAAAGACTCTCAGCCTCTCAGTCAGGTTGCGTCTATTCTGCAATGTCCAGCGCCCGCGATGCGCCATACAGCGCGGGCGTGGCACTGGGGTCGATGACCCAGCACGGGATGGACGCCAGGTAGGGCTGAAAACGCCCCTTGGACTCGAAACGTGCGCGGAACGAGGATTTGTCGAACCACGTGCCCAGGCGCGGCACCATGCCGCCGCCAATGAATACACCGCCGCGCGCGCCCAGGGTGAGTGCCAGGTTGCCCGCCACGCTGCCCAGAAAGCCGCAGAACAGGTCCAGCGCCTCCAGCGCCAGGGCGTCGTTGGACTGCAGGGCCAGCTCGGTCACTTCGGCGGCGGAGCTGATCTCCTTGCCGCCGCGCTGGGCCAACCTGCGCAGCGCGTGGTACAGGTCCACCAGCCCCGCGCCCGACACGGCGCGCTCGGCCGACACATGGCCGTAGCGCTCCTGCAGGATGGCCAGCACATCGAATTCGCGCTGCGTCTGCGCTGGCAGCGACACATGCCCGCCCTCGCCCGACAAGGGCACACCGTTGCTTGCGCCCGGCGGAAACACCAGGCCCGATACGCCCAGCCCCGTGCCCGGGCCCAGCAGCGCAATCGCAGCGCCCGGCACGGCCTCGCCGCCACCCACGGGTCGCAGCAGGTCGGGCGTGAGCAGGGGCAGCGCCAGCGCCAGTGCTGTGAAGTCGTTGATGACGACCAGCCGCTCAAACCCAAACGCCTCGCGCACCGCGCGCTGCGAGAAGCTCCAGCTGTGGTTGGTCATGCGGATGGCGTCGCCCGTGACGGGGTTGGCAATGCCGAACGCTGCCACGCGCGGGGTGGGAACACCCACTTCTTTCAGGTACGCCGACAGCGCGGCGTCCACGGTGGGGAACTGTGCACAAGGCAGCACACGCGTGTCATGCAAGGGGCCGCCCGGTTCGTTCTGCCAGGCCAGGCGGATGTTGGTGCCGCCGATGTCGGCAAGGAGGCGCTGAGGGTGCATGGGAAAAATATGAAAACCAAAGGTCACACGCACCCGTTGCCCTGCGGCAGACGGCGGCCTGTGGATCGCTAACGCTATCGTTTTTATAGCTCTTAGCGCTTGATCGATAAGCGCTGGAGCCTCTTTTTACCTGAATTACCTCTTCAGGCAAAGACCAAAGCCCCTTCTTGCAGCGACCCAGAGGCCGGGGCTCCAAACCGCTCAACCTGTCAATCGATCTTCCGACTTGGCGTCGAACCAGTGCGCATGGGCCGGTGCCACCGTCAGGCCCACCTGGTCGCCCGGTTGCGCGCGGGTTTGTGCGTCGGTGCGCAGCGTGACGGTACCCGCGGCGGTGTCCACCATCACGTAAGTGTCGGGGCCGGTGGGCTCGACCACGCTCACGGTGCCGCGCCACGGTGCGCTGTCCTGCATCACCAGGTGCTCGGGGCGCACGCCCAGCATCAGCTCAGGCGCTGCAAGCGGCGCCGCCAGGTCGAGCGACACGCCGCCCTGCATCGCAAAGTGCCCAGCCGTCTGCGTGCCGCGCAGCAGGTTCATGGTGGGCGAGCCGATGAACGTGGCCACGTAGGTGTTGGCGGGGCGGTTGTAGATCTCGTCGGGTGTGCCCAGCTGCTGCACCACGCCGCCCTTCATCACCGCAATACGTGACCCGAGCGTCATGGCCTCGACCTGGTCGTGCGTCACATACACGCTGGTGATGCCGCTGGCCTGGTGCAGGCGCTTGATCTCGGCGCGCATCTCCACGCGCAGCTTGGCGTCCAGGTTGGACAGCGGCTCGTCGAACAAAAACAGCTGCGGCTGGCGCGCCAGCGCCCGCCCCATGGCCACGCGCTGGCGCTGACCGCCCGACAGCTGGCTGGGGCGGCGGTCCAGCAGGTGGGTGATCTGCAGCATCGCAGCCACTTCGTCGATGCGCCTTTGCCGCTCGGGCTTGGGCATCTTGCGCATCTCCAGCGCAAAGCCGATGTTGTCGGCCACGCTGAGCGTGGGGTACAGCGCATAGCTCTGGAACACCATGGCAATGTCACGGTCGCGCGGGGGCATGCCCACCACGTTCTTGTCGGCGATGCGGATCTCGCCCTCAGTGGGTTCGTCCAGGCCCGCAATGATGTTGAGCAGCGTGGACTTGCCGCAGCCCGAGGGGCCCACCAGGATGAGGAACTCGCCGGGCGCGACGTGAATGTCTACCTTGCGCAGCACCTCCACGCTTTTGTCGCCTTTGCCAAAGCGCTTGTTGATGCCTGCGATGTCCAATGAAGACGCCATGATTTCTTATCCTTTGACTGCGCCGGCCGTCAGCCCGCGCACGAAAAATTTGCCCGCCAGCACATAGATCACCATGGTCGGTAAGCCCGCGATGATGGCGGCCGCCATGTCCACGTTGTAGGCCTTCACACTGCTGCTGGTGTTGGCCAGGTTGTTCAGGCCCACCGTGATGGGCTTGGACTCGGTGCCCGAGAACACCACGCCAAACAGAAAGTCGTTCCAGATCGCGGTGAACTGCCAGATCAGCGTGACCATGACGATGGGCGTGGACAGCGGCAGCACGATGCGCCAGAAGATCTGAAAGAAGCTGGCCCCATCCATGCGCGCGGCATTCACCAGTTCCTTGGGGATGGCCGCGTAGTAGTTGCGAAAAAACAGCGTGGTGCCCGCCAACCCGGCCAGGCAGTGCACCAGCACCAGCCCGGTGATGGAGCTGGACATGCCCAGCCAGCCCAGCACCTGGCTCATGGGCAGCAGCACCACCTGGAACGGCATGAACACACCAAACAGCAGCATGCCAAACAGCACGTCGCTGCCGCGAAACTTCCACAGGCTGAGCACGTAGCCGTTAAGGGCGCCCCACACGGTGGACAGCAACACGGCAGGCACCGTCATGGCCACCGAGTTCCAGAAGAACGGGCGCAGGCCGTTGCAGTCCACGCCCGTGCAGGCGCTGGACCACGCCGTGCCCCAGGCCGACCAGTTCAAGCCGCTGGGCAAGGCCAGCAGCGACGTGGTGCGGATCTCCTCGGCGTCCTTGAAAGAGGTGATCAGCATGGCGTACAGCGGCAGCAGAAAAAACGCCGTGGCCAGCGCCAGCACGCCGTACAGCAGAAAGCGCCCCACGGACGGAAAAATCGATGGCTTAGCGGTCATGGGGTTTGCTCCGCAGTTCGCTGTAAAGGTAGGGGATCACCAGGGCCGCCACGGTGGCCAGCATCATGGTGGCGCTGGCCGCGCCCAGGCCTATCTGGCCGCGCGAGAACGACATGGTGTACATGAAGGTGGCGGGCACGTCGGTGGCATAGCCCGGCCCACCGGCCGTGAGCGCCATCACCAGGTCAAAACTCTTGATGGCCAGGTGCGAAAGCACCATCACGGTGGAGAAGAACACCGGCCGCAGGGCTGGCAAAACGATGCGCCAGTAGATGCGCGGCAGCGATGCACCATCGACCTGCGCGGCCTTGATGATGCTGTCGTCAATGCCGCGCAGCCCGGCCAGGAACAGCGCCATCGCAAAGCCTGCGCTCTGCCAGATGCCTGCGATCACCACGCAGTAGATCGCCATCTCGGTGTCCACCAGCCAGTCGAAACTGAAGTTTTCAAAACCCCAGTCGCGCACCATTTTTTCAATGCCCATTCCGGGGTTGAGCAGCCACTTCCACGCTGTGCCCGTAACCACAAACGACAGGGCCATGGGGTACAGGTAAATGGTGCGCAGCGCGCCCTCGGCGCGGATCTTCTGGTCCAGCAGCACGGCCAGCACCACGCCAATGGCGAGCGATCCGCCCACGTAGCCCACGCCGAAGATGCCCAGGTTTTTAAGGGCCACCCACCAGCGGTCCATCTCCCACAGGCGTTCGTACTGCGCCAGGCCCGCCCATTCGTAGTTGGGCAGCATGCGGGACACCGTGAGGCTGAGCACGCCGTTCCAGACCATGAGGCCGTAGATGAACGCGAAGCCCAGCACAAAGGCCGGTGCTACGACCAGCTTGGGCAACCATGTTTCAAGGGTGTTTTTGCTCATGGTTGCGGAAAATTTTTGGCATATGCCTGTATCGGAGAAAAAACGGGGGGCGCGGAGCGCCCCCCAAAGAACAAAGTAACCTCTGGATCACTAACTCGCTAACTCACTCTCTCCCTCGCTTACCACCACACCTCGTACTGCACACCCACCAGCGTGCGCGAGGTTTTTCCGTTGGCGCCAAACGTTGCGGCGTTGGCCACGGCAGCCGCCTGGTTCCAGTTGGCCTTGGTCACGTACAGACGCAATTCAGGACGCGACCAGAAGTCCTCTGACAGAGCGAGTGCGCCCGCCAGCGTCACCTTGGACAGGCGCTGGTCCGGGCCCGTGTTGCCCTTGCGGGTGGTGGTGGACAGCTCCACCAGGCCCTTGAAGTTCTTCGTGAAGGCATACGAGCCGCGGCCGCCCAGCGAGAAGTCCTTGGTCTCCACGCCCGTGATGTCGGCTTTGTTGGTCTGGTAACCAACGATGGCCTGACCACCAAAGCGCCCGCTTTGCCAGTTGATGGAGTCGGCAATGCGGGTGGCGCGCTTGCCTGCGCGGGTGCCTTCGATGGCTTCGAACTCGCCATCGATGCGCGCATGGCCACGTGATGTCTGCAGGTAGACGGTGTTGGTGATGCTGGGCAACAGGAACTCCTTTTGCGTGTGCATCAGCGATATGCCCGAACCCGAACCGCCATTGACCTGGCCCTTGCCACCCACAGCCGTCAGCAGCACCCGCAGCTTGCCGCCCGGGTTGGTGTTGATCTCCGACAGGTCGGCGTTGATGCGGTGCGCCTTCACGTTGTTCGGCAGGCCGCCGTCAAACTTGTCGCCGGTGAACACGCCCACACCCAGCTTCATGCCGCCGACCGGCACATCGGTCACACCGGCACCGATGTTGTCGCCGTAGTTGAGCAGGAAGTAATCGACGATGTGCACATCCTGAATCCGCAGGCGGCGCTGGCCGACCCAGAACTTGGCTTCGGGCGAGAACGAGAAGCCGCTCATTTCCACAAACGCCTGCTCGGTGCCAATGTCGCCACTGCCCCACTTGGCGGGCATGTAGTTCACCTTCCACTTCACACCACCGGCTTCAAAGCTGCGCGCAAAGTTGACTTCGATACCGTTGTCGCCCTCGTTGCCCAGGCGGAACTTCTGCAGTTCGCCGCCGAGCGTCAGGTTGCCCTTGACGCCATCGGAATGGTTGAACACCGGGCCGCCCCGTGAGTAACCGTTGAACTCAAAGCCTGCTACTTCCATAGCAAAGGCGCCATTCGCGCATGCGGCGGCCAAAGCCACCGCCGTGAGGCGGTTTCTTGTCTTCATGATGGGATCCCTCTGGGGTTGGTTTTAGTGCGTGTACGTGCGTGTGTCTTACACGGCTTACTTGGTCTTCGCGGCGGTCGCGATCTTCTTCATCGCGTCAGCAACGCTGACCTTGTCGTCGTTCCAGAACTGGCTGACGACATCCTTGATGGCACCTTCGATAGCAGGCGCGATCGCCATGCCATGGGCCACGCTGGGCACCAGGCCACCGCTCTTGGCAGTGTCGGCAAAGTCTTTGCTGGACAGCTTGGCGCAGTCGTCAAACTTGTCCATGGGCTGGCCAGCGCGCACGGGGATGGAGCCCTTGTTGAGGTTGAACACCTCCTGGAAACCCGGGCTCATGATGGCGCTGGCCAGGTCGCCCTGCGCCTTCTGTGCGGCGGCATCCTTGAGCTTGAACAAAATGAACGAGTCCACATTGAAGGTGAACGCATTGGCTGTACCCGGCGCTGCGGCGCACATGAAGTCTTTGCCCGGCGCCTTGCCCGCGGCAATGAACTCGCCCTTGGCCCAGTCGCCCATCAGCTGAAAGCCTGCCTTGCCCTGGATGAGCATGGCCGTGGCCAGGTTCCAGTCGCGGCCGGGGGCGCCGGGGTCGGTGTAGGTCTTGATGCGGCGGAAGGTCTCCAGCGACTTCTTCATGGTGTCGCTGGTCAGCGCCTTGTCGTCCAGCTTGACAAGGGCGTCCTGGTAAAACTTGGGGCCACCCACGCCCAGCACCACCGATTCAAAGGTGGTGAAGTCCTGCCAGTTCTGGCCACCGTGCGCTACAGGAATCAGGCCCGCAGCCTTGAGCTTGTCGGCTGCGGCAAAGAACTCGTCCCAGGTCTTGGGCATGGCGGCCACGCCCGCTTTTTTGAGCGCGTCCGAGCTGGCCCAGACCCAGTTCACGCGGTGCACGTTGACCGGTGCGGCCACATAGTTGCCCTTGTACTTCATCACGTCGGCGACCACCTTGGGCAGCACGTCGTCCCACTTTTCGGATTTGGCCAGCGCGTCCACATTGGCCAACACGCCTTCGGCAGCCCATTCCTGAATGGCCGGGCCCTTGACCTGCGCAGCCGACGGTGGGTTGCCCGAGATCACGCGGCTTTTGAGCACCGTCATGGCGCTGTCGCCGCCACCGCCTGCCACGGCAAAGTCGCGCCAGGTGTGGCCCTTGGATTGCATGATCTTCTTGAGCTCGGCGGCCGACTTGGCCTCGCCGCCCGACGTCCAGTAGTGCAGGACCTCGACCTCCCCCGCGCTGGCCGACACCGCTGCCGCCAGGCCCACCGCCAACGCGGCGATCTTTGTCATCTTCCACATACCCTTGTCTCCTCGATGTTATGAATCCGGTTGTGCACCGTTAACCCGCTGCCGTTCAGCGCAGTGGGTACTTTAATTACAATAATTAATTGTCTTATTGGTGCTTTCCCTGAGCGTCGCACCGCTGCCACTCAAAGTGCTTTGTTATGCTCAATCGCATGGCCACGATACTGATAGTTGAAGACGATGCACTGCTGCTGGACGCCCTGACCGGGCAGCTTCAGCAGTTGCAGTTCGGTGTCTGCACGGCCTCCAGCGTGGCCGAAGCCACAGCGCTTTTGCAGACCCAGGCGGTAGACGGAATCATTTTGGACCTGGGCTTGCCCGGTGCCGACGGCATGGACCTGCTGACCTGGGCGCGCGCGCACATTGCCGGGCTGCCGGTGTTGATTCTCACCGCACGCGACGGCGTAGAAGACCGTGTGCGCGGCCTGAACGCCGGGGCCGACGACTACATCACCAAGCCGTTCAACATGCAGGAACTGCAGGCCCGCCTGCAGGCGATGCTGCGCCGCGCACGGCAACCCGCGTTCACCCAGGCCAGCAGCGCAGCGGGCGGGCCCAGCACCGCGCTGGGGCCCTTGCTGCTGGACCACGCCAGCCAGACCGCGGCCCTGAACGGCGAGCCGCTGGACCTGACACAGCGCGAGTGGGAACTGCTGGAGCTGCTGGTCAACCGCTGCGGCGAAGTCGTCACCCGCGACGACGTGCTGGCCGCCTGGCGCGCCAGCCCGTCCGAGCCGGGGCAAACCGCCGCGCCGCCGCTCAACTCCAATGCGCTGGAGGTGTACGTGCACCGCCTGCGCAAAAAGCTGGACCTGTCGAACCTGACCATCCGCAACATCCGGGGCCTGGGCTACATGCTCGAAAAGCCATGAACACTCCTCTGGGGCGCAGCGCGCCTTCCGCCCTGTACTGAGATGCGCCACGTCCCCGGCGTTTCCCTGCAACGCAAGCTGCTGCTGTGGCTGCTGCTGCCCCAACTGGTGCTGTGGCTGTCGGGCGGTTTTCTGGCTTGGCGCATTGCGCTGCAAAACGGTGAAAAGGGCATCGACCAAACGCTGACCCAGTCGGTGCGCGCGCTGGCCCGGCAAATCAAACCGATTGGCGACGGCTTGCTGGTGGACTTTCCCAAGGCCGCGCAGGACATCCTAGAGCAAGACCCGGCCGACCGCATCACGTACATGGTGTCGTCGCCGCCCGGCCGCTTTTTGCTGGGCAATGCCCAGCTGCCCCCACCACCGCCGGTGGAGGTGCGCGTGGGTGACCCCTACCTGTACCACGCCCGCGTGGATGACCGCCCGGTGCGTGTGGCCCTTCTGGATGTGGATTACGGCACCCCACAAACTCGACAGACCCTGCGCGTGCAGGTGGCGCAAAGCCTGACGGTGCGCGAACGCATTGCCCAGGAGCTGCTGGAGCAGATGCTGCTGCCCATGGGCCTCATGGGCTTAGCGCTGAGTGCGCTGGTCTACGCCGGCGTGCTGCGCGGCCTGCAGCCCTTGAAACGCCTGGAGGCACAGATCGAGCAGGCGGGCGCGCGCCCCCAGGGCGGCACCGACCCGCTGACGCCCATCGAGCTGACCTCTGCCCCGCAAGAAGTGCACTCTCTGGCCAGCACCATCAACCGCCTGCTCGAAGCCGTGGCGCGCGGCCAGCAAAAAGAAAAGCGCTTTCTCAACGACGCCGCCCACCAGCTGCGCACGCCCCTGGCAGGCCTCATCGGCCAGACCGAACTGGCCCTTCACGAAAGCCATGAAACGGCGGTGCAGGAACGCCTGAAAAAAGTGCTGTCTGCTGCGCAACGCAGCGCCCACCTGGTGCACCAGTTGCTGCAGCTGGCGCGGTCTGAATCCAGCGTGGAGATGCAGACCATAGACCTCGCCGCCCTGGCCCGCGAGGTCGCCCGCGACTGGGCTGCGCGCGCATTGGCACAGGGCATGGACCTGGGCTACGAAGGCGACGACCGCCTGACCCTGCAGGGCCAGCCGGTGCTGCTGCGCGAGGCGCTGAACAACCTGATCGACAACGCACTGCACTATGCCGGTGAAGGCGCCACCATCACCGTGCGTGTGACCACGGCCCCCAACCGTTTTGCGCTGCTGGTGGTGGAAGACGACGGGCCCGGCGTGTCGCGCGCCCATCTGACGGACATGTTTGCGCGGTTCTGGCGCGGGTCGGACAAGCCGGGGGGGTGTGGGCTGGGGTTGTCGATCGTGGAAGAGATCGCGCTGCGGCATGGGGGGCAGACGGTGGCGGAGTCTGTGGTGCCCACGGGGTTGAGGGTGGGGTTGAGATTGCCGTTGGCTTGAGTTTTTACTCAGGAATTTGGGGATTTTTGGCCTCTAGCGCTTGTGTATCAAGCGCTGGTAGCTATTGTTTTTGCAGTTCCAGAGTTTCTTTCCCCGCCCCTTCGGACTGAGCTTGTCGAAGCCTTGGCGTGCTGGTTTAAGAGGCATGCTCGTGTTGAGGGCGGAGGCCGGGGTGTGCGCCCGGCGGCGCAGTAACTTTCTCTTGCGTCGCCAAGAGAAAGTCACCAAAGAGAAGGCGACCCTACACGCTGCGTCCCTTCGCTTCGCTGCGGGCAACCTGCGGTGCTCGGTTTTGGCGGGGTCTCGCTAAACTCGCGCCGCTTCGCGTCACTCAGACAGACGCGAGCCCTGATCCGCCAAAACCTCCGCTCCTCGGCGCATCCTGAAGGGAACCCGAGGGAGCCGAACAGCCACACGGGCCTTTGCTTCGCTGCGCTGCGCTCGGCCCCGAACGCGCAGGCGCTTCGCGCCGCGACAGCGCGGCCGAGCGAAGCAAAGGCCCGTGTGGGTGTTCAGGTGTTGGATGCTCGGCTCCCCACCCCTGCTGGCTGCGCCTGCGGCGGGGCGGTTGCGGGGTGGCATGGGCGTCGGAGCGCCCATGCTTCGTGAACTGACTCGCCGTGGCTGTCCGAGCGGCGCGCGCCAGCGCAAAGCGAGTTCCACGGCGCACCCCGCAACCGCCCCGCCGCAGGTCGCCCCGTAGCGCAGCGAAGGGGTCGCAGACTGGGGGTCGCCTTTCTTTTGGGTACTTTTCTTTGGCGAAGCAAAGAAGAAGTACCTCGCCCGCCGGGGCGAGTCCCGGCCTCCGCCCTCGACAAAGGCACGCACTATGACCAGCGCCAAGGCTTCGACAAGCTCAGCCCGAACGATCGGGGAAAGAAGCTCTGGAACTACAAAAACAATAGCTACCAGCGCTTACCAGATAGGCGCTAGCAGCCAAAAAAGCTCAAAAATCAAGCCACCAGAATCAGCTTCTCCAACTTCACCGCATCCACCGCAAACGCCCGAATGCCCTCCGCCAACTTCTCTGTAGCCATCGCATCCTCATTCAGCGCAAACCGGAACCCCGCCTCGTCATAGTTCACCGCAGGCAAATCCATCGACTTGGCCGCATCCGCATTCAACGCCCGCTGCAACGGCGCATCACTCGCCGCCAGCTGCGCCAACAACTCCGGCGCAATCGTCAACAAGTCACACCCAGCCAGCGCAGTGATCTGCCCCACATTCCGAAAACTCGCACCCATCACCTCAGTGGCAATGCCAAAGCGCTTGTAGTGGTTGTAAATCTGCGTCACCGACAGCACGCCCGGGTCATTGGCGCCAGACCGTGCGGCCTCGTCCCACTGCGTACCGGCCTGCTTCTTGTACCAGTCGTAAATACGGCCCACAAACGGCGAGATCAGCTGCACCTTGGCGTCTCCGCAGGCCACGGCCTGGGCGAACGAGAACAGCAACGTGAGGTTGGTGTGAATGCCCTTGCGCTCGAGCTTTTCAGCCGCCTTGATGCCTTCCCACGTGGCCGCGATCTTGATCAGCACGCGGTCGATGTGGATGCCTTCGGCCTGGTACAGCTCGATGATGCGTTCCGCGCGCGTCACCGTGGCGCTGGTGTCAAAACTCAGGCGCGCATCGACTTCGGTGGACACGCGGCCGGGAATCGTGGCCAGGATCTCGCGGCCGAAGCGGACCAGCAGGCGGTCGATGATCTCGTCCATCGGGCGGCCCTTGAACCGGGCCACTGTGTCCTGCAGCAGCGGCGCGTACTCGGGCTTTTGCACAGCCTTCAAGATCAGCGAGGGGTTGGTGGTGGCGTCCTGGGGCTGGAACTGCGCCAGTTGCTTGAAGTCGCCGGTGTCGGCAACCACGGTGGTGAACTGTTTGAGGGCGTCGAGCTGATTCATGGCGTAAGTCTCATGGGAGAACAGTGGACAAGCAGGCCACGCCGAAAAGGTTTCCTGACAGCGCGGCCAACGCAGCCCGCAAGTGTAGACGGCCTGTTACTGCGGGCACTCAGAACATGGAACCGAGTTACATTGGAGTTACCTCGTTTTCGTTTTCTGTGGAACTGACATGCTCGACCGCATCACCGCCTCGCTCACGTCCCTGGCCCCCGCGGAGCAGCGCGTTGCCAAACTGGTGCTGGCCGACCCCCGCGCCTTTGCGCGCCTGCCCGTGCGCGAGCTGGCCGAGCGCGCGCACGTGAGCAAACCCACGGTGGTGCGCTTTTGCCGCAGCATCGGCT
Organism: uncultured Gammaproteobacteria bacterium; assembly: GCA_947085645.1. Taxonomy (GTDB): domain Bacteria; phylum Pseudomonadota; class Gammaproteobacteria; order Burkholderiales; family Burkholderiaceae_C; genus Acidovorax. The sequence continues at coordinate 2,112 of CAMTXG010000018.1, read as the reverse complement.
ATGACGGTCTGGCGGATTTCAAGCTCAAGCTCGCGGGCAGCGTGAGCGAGGGCGTGCCGTTCATCCACCGCAGTGTGGACGCGGACGACAAGACCGGCGACGTGCTGGTGAAGGTGGTGGACAACGCGGTGGCTGCCTTTTTGCAGTACCGCAATGCCGCCAGCTCCGTAGCGCTGGAGCGTGCTGCCGAGGCGATTGCCGCCACCTGGAAAACCGGCAAACGCATCGAGTTCTACGGCGTGGGCAATTCGGGCATCGTCGCGCAGGACGCGCAGCACAAGTTCTTTCGTTTGGGCGTCACGTCCATTGCCACCAGCGACGGCCATATGCAGGTGATGAGCGCCACGCTGCTGGGCCCCGGCGACTGCGCCGTGATCATCTCGAACTCGGGCCGCACGCGCGACCTGATGGACGCGGCCGATATCGCCCGGCGCAACGGCGCCACAACAATAGTCATCACGGCCAGCGGCTCGCCCCTGGCCAGCACCTGCAACATCCACCTGGCCGCCGACCACCCCGAGGGCTACGACCGCTACAGCCCCATGGTGTCGCGCCTCATGCACCTGCTCATCATCGACGTGCTGGCCACCTGCGTGGCGCTGCGCATTGGCAGTTCGCTGCAGCCCATCCTGCAGCAGATGAAAGAGAACCTGCGGGCCAAGCGGTACGCGTAGGCCGTACGCAAGGAGCGAAGCCCGAGTGTCGCGGACGGTGGGGCGTATTCGTCCACCACAAGCCGTTCACGCTGAGCCTTTCGAAGCGCGGCGCAAGGCTTCGACAGGCTCAGCCCGAACGGGTGGGGGCTGGGGACTGGGGGATGGAAGGCTGGCAGAAGGCGCGGGTGCCAGAGCCCTTCGCATCCGTCAGTCCAGCGTAACGCCCGCGTTCTTGATGACCTTGCCCCATTTCGCCGTCTCGGCCTCGATGAAGGCGTCGCAGGCCTCGGGCGTCGTGCCTTCGGGGAACGTGCCCATGGCGTCGAGCTTGGCTTTCGTCTCTTCACTCTGGATGATGGCGTTGACGGCGTCGGACATGCGCTTGACGATGTCACGTGGAGTACCTGCCGGTGCAATCATGCTGGCCCAGGTGCTGCCGACCAAGCCGGGGATGCCCTGCTCGATGAACGTGGGCACATCAGGCACGGCGGGCAGGCGCTTTTCGCCCGAGACGCCAATCAGGCGCACGCGGCCAGACTTGCCGGCCTGGATCAGGCCGGTGGGGGCATCAAAGAACAGCTGGATCTGGCCGCCCAGCAGGTCGGTGAACGCTGGTGCCGCGCCGCGGTAAGGAATGTGCACCATGTACGTCTGCGTGAGCGCCTTCATCAACTCGCTGGTGAGGTGCGCAGCCGAGCCCGTGCCCGATGAGCCGAAGCTGATCTTGCCCGGGTTGGCCTTGGCATAGGCGACCAGCTCCTTCGTGTTCTTGAACGGCGCGTTGTTGGGCACCGCCGCCAGCAGCGGCGACACCCCCATGAGCGACACGCCCACCAGATCCTTGCGTGGGTCGTAGGGCAGCTTGGGGTACAGGCTGGTGTTGGCGGCATAGGCTGCAATCACCACGCCAAAGGTGTGCCCGTCTGGAGCCGCCTTGGCCACGGCGTCCACGCCGATGATGCTGTTGGCACCCGCCCTGTTCTCGATCACGATGGGCTGGCCCAGCGCCTTTTGCAGGCCCACCTGCAGCAGCCGCGCCATCTGGTCGGTAAAGCCGCCCGCCGTGTAGGGCACGATGATCTTGATCGGCTTGCTCGGCCAGGGCGTTTGTGCCAGCGCGGGCAGGGCCGCACTGGCCAGCGCTGCGCCAGCGGCTTGCACGACACGGCGGCGGGAAAGGGAAGCGTTCATGGTTTTGTCTCCTTGGTTTTTTTAGTCAAAACAGGCTGCAGCGCTTGCCCATCAAGCGCAAACAGCTATGTTTTAGATAGCACAAGAATCGCAGTGCCGGATGCTTTGCTCCGTATGCGCTGCTCTTACAGGGCCTTGACCAGCTCAGGCACAGCCGTGAACAGGTCGGCTTCGAGGCCGTAGTCGGCCACGCTGAAGATCGGCGCTTCGGGGTCCTTGTTGATCGCCACGATCACCTTGGAGTCCTTCATGCCGGCCAGATGCT